>NZ_JCASIK010000006.1:0-216334 GCF_059685835.1 Telluria sp. RB2R28
CGCCATTCTCAATCGGTTCACCCGGTTGGGCACGCCTACGACTATGGCGGTGAGCATGCCGTAATTCCGCCTGGGGTTTGGGGAATTACGAACTCTGCTGATTTATGCAACAAAGCCGTATGAGATCGATCTTAATTCCACCTATCTACAAGCCATCGGCTATGTCCGAAGCGGTACGCTGGTCTGTTCGTCACAAGGTGATATCCCAACACCTCTTGGTAGTGCTTCGTTCCGAACTTCAAATGGCGTCAGACTGTATCTGGACATTCCTTTGGGGCAGGAAACCCGCAGTGCCCTGGTTGCTATCGAACGAGGTGGCATTGCAGTAATCGCTCACCGAGATCTGCCTTTAGATACTTGGATTGAAAAGTCTGGAGTTTCTGTCGCGGTAATTCACCTGGAGCGTCCCAAGAGCGCCAGACCTGCCATCACTCGTGGTTATATCGACAGCAATTGGGGCAGGCGTTTGAGTTTCGGCATCGAAACGACATTTGTCGACCGAGGCTATTTGGTCGCGATTGTGCGTTCGGTGCGTGTCCCATCCGTCGCCATTGTGGCTCTCCCCATTTCCCATGTCCATGTGCAAACCAACAAGATTGCGGCTCGTCTGATTCCCGCTGGCTTTGTCACAGGGCTTGCTGTTGCCGGTATGCTTTTACTACTGACGCGACGCCAATTATCGGTTGCTTCTTCTTTACGATACGCTTTACGCCACAATGAGTTCTTTCTTCTTTACCAGCCCTTGATCGATCTTGCGACAGGCAGGTGCGTTGGTGTGGAGGCCCTGCTACGTATGCGCCGTGGCACGGGTGAGATAATTGGACCGGACTTATTCATCCCAATTGCTGAAGAAACTGGCTTGATCACCCGGTTAACTGAACGGGTTATACAACTGATCGAACAAGATACAGGCAATTTCCTTGCACTGCACCCGAACTTTCATATTGCGATCAACATTTCGTCTGACGACCTCCAGAGCGAAAAATTGTTATATGCGATCGACAGGTTTTTAGAGCGCACCCGTGCTGTGCCATCGAATCTCATTGTCGAAATTACCGAACGTGGCTTTATCGATCTTGCGCTCGCAACGCGGGCCCTTGCGGCCCTGCGAGCGCGCGGGATTCTAGTCGCCGTGGACGACTTCGGTACCGGTTATTCCAGCCTGTCGTATCTTGAGTCACTCGACCTGGACCTGCTCAAGATCGACCGGTCATTCGTCCAGACCATCGGTACTGGCGCCCCGACCAGTCAAGTGGTAGGACACATCATTGCAATGGCTAAAACCATTGGTTTAAGGATGATTGCCGAAGGCATCGAGACACAAGAACAGGCGGCATTCGTTGCCGAACAGGGGGTCGAATACGCGCAAGGATGGCTCTTCGGGAGACCTATGACATTTGCCAAGATTCAAGAAACGTTGGCAGCACAAAATGACGTTCCATCGTTAGGAAGGTAGCAAATTTGTTATCTTGTCGCTCGAATTTTCCTGCCTATGTAAGGTGTCGAGGGTATGTACACTATTTCTGTTGCCAGACAAAGCGGTGTTAAGGAAAACGCACAGGCTATTAATCAGTTGCAAGCGATATTGGTCAGCACGCCGCAAGAAGTACGGCAAAGTCTTCTAAAAGCTAAGGCTGACCAGTGCGCTACTGCTGCGCACGTCTTCGCCAGCTCGTCGAAACCCGCTTCGGGAGACATTGACAAAGACACTTCTCTAGCTTGCGAAACGCTGGCCCACGCTCACGGCCGAGCTCTAGGAACTGGAAGCAGCACTCGAACAATTAACGACCCAGTATGTACTACATCTACGTGAGCAGTTCGGCGTGGCGCCTCAGACGGCTGCAATGTTGATTGCTGTAGCAGGTGATAATCCTGAATGTCTACGTAGTAAGGCCGCACTCGCCGCACTGTGTGGTGTAAACCCGTTACCAGCGTTGCCGGGGAAGACGATCCGTCATCACCTGAATTAAAGCGGCGATAGACAAGCCAACCATGCATTGTTGACTATTGCCATGGTTTTTATGCGAAGCGAGCCATGAACACGTGCGTATGCTTAGCGACGATCGATTCAAGACATGCCTAACAAAGAAAATTATTGCTTGAAGCGATATCTCATCAGGGAGTTGCACCTCTGTATGTTGGTGGATTTGTGGATGAGCGAAGTGACTTCTTGACATGCAAACGTAATACTGCAACGGAAAAATTGTTCTTCGTGCTCAAGGCCAAGCGTCTGAGCAAGAAGCAATAACCGAACCAAGGATGATTACGTGCAGACGTGTTTGACTAAATCGAAAGGTTCTACAATCGACGCCAGCGTCATTCCACTATCGGCTATATAAGTACAGTGCAGTTTGAAAATCTAAAATACGCCTAATGGAAGAGTCCGTGACGATGGGGGAATGCCACTTTCGACATAGTAAGTGCTGGCGACTTGATAGGGGAAGCCCGTACGCGGTTCCCGGATGTGGAAAACATCATAGATAAACCATACTGCACAGGTACAGCTGCTACGGCTACATCACAATCAGGGCGCAGCGCGTCATTTTTCAAGTGAGTGACATGATTAGGCAAGGATATAAGGCGAATCGCAATGATACGTCCGGCCGCCCCGTGCTGCTGGACGCTTTCCTATATCCTTCCGCTGTTTTTTTAGTATTGCTGAGTAACTGCTGCTCTCCCCTCCTGCGAGATCGCGCCGGCCTTTTTTAGGCTCGAAGCGTATGTCCGCCTGCTCTTTACCCAGGTAGTTCACATCCTTCGAGCCACATCATGCCCATTACCGCGCCGTCTTATTAGAACTCGGCATTGTCAGTTTTTTACCGGTTGTTCCGGTATTCAGGAGTATTTCAGTGAGTAATCAACAGGCCAGCTTGACCCCCGATTGCGGCGTGTACGCCAAACATTGCATTGAACGTCGCGGCAAGCGGCGACTGGTCAAGGAGCTGCTGCAACGGCGCGTGAAGACGCGCCGAATATGGGCACGTCTGATGGCCACCAGCGCAGTAGCCGGTGCGCTGGCCGCATTGGCTTCACTGGTGCAATACGGGATGTACGCCTGACAGCGCCAGAGATTAGCCTTGTCCTCTTCAAACCGTTTCGGCAACGGGGCGGTCAACCGATATTCACTACCCGAGGGTTATCATGAAAAACCTATCAAACCTCATCGTGTCTTCCTGCGATCTGCAACAGCTGGAAGCCCTGCTCGACACACTGCCGGGCGGGCCGGGCAAGGCTCAACACGACCTTATTAATGAACTGGAGCGTGCCGAAATTCGGCGCCTGGCCGAGATGCCGCCCGACGTGGTCAGGATGAACTCCAGGGTGCGATTTTCAATGGACGTGCCGCCGACCCAGTTGTCCTTGACCCTGGTCTATCCCCAGGATGCGAACGGCCAGGATAGGATCTCGGTATTGGCGCCGGTTGGCAGCGCGCTACTGGGCCTCGCCGTCGGGGCCACGATAGCCTGGCCGCGTCCGGGGGGCGGCATCGTCAACATCCGCATCCTCGAGATCATGGCTCAACCTGAACCCGACACCGACAACGACACCAAACCCGTGAATGACCTGCCGACAGACAGGCAGGCCTGACCGGACTTAATCGGTACCATACTGGAGGTGCTGGCGTACTAGGTCGGCAACCGATGTCACCTGTAACTTTTCCATCACCCTCCCTTTGTGCACTTCGACTGTCCGTACACTGATGCCGAGCTCTTGCGCAACCTCGCGGTTGTGATTACCTGCGAACACCAGCAGCATGACTTCGCGTTCGCGTGGGGTGAGCGTCGCCGCGCGCCGGCGGTGCTCGCGCTGCGCCTCGGTCTGCTCCCGTTGCCCCGACTGGCGAGCGACTGCCTCCTCGATCGCTGCAATCAGCTGTTCTTCCTGCAGCGGCTTTTCTAGGAAATCGACTGCTTGCGAGCGAAATGCTGCGCGCGCCGAATCGACATCGCCGTGCCCCGTAATGATCAGCACAGGCAGTTTGCACCCTTGTTCCAGTAACAGCTTCTGCAAGGTCAGTCCATCGATGCCGGGCATGCGAATGTCCATCAGTATGCAGCCCCGGTAGTCGCTGGTCCAGGCGCCTAGGAACGCGGCGGCGTCAGCGAAAAAGGCGGTGCGGTAGCCGTTTAGGCTCAGCAGAAGACCCAATGCATCGCGTACTGCCGCATCGTCGTCGATGATGTAAACGGTATTTTCGATTCTCATGGTTGTTGTGTTGAGATTTCTTGGACTGCGCGGGCCGGTAGTGTGAGCTTGAGGACGGCATGCCGACTGGGCTGGACGGTGAGCGTGCCTCCATGGGCTTCGACGATCGAACGGCTGATGGCCAGTCCCAATCCGAGCCCGCTCGACTTGAGCGAGACAAATGGCTCGAAAAGGCGCGCACGGATACTGTCGGCAATACCGGGCCCGGTGTCGGCGATCCGGATCCAGATCGCTTCGCCGTCGACGCCGGCATCGACCGTAATGGTGCGGTCGGCCGCCGCCGATATCCCGGCGAGGGCCTGTACTGCATTGGCCAGCAGGTTGCGTAGCACGATGTCGAGCTGCACGCGGTCGCCCAGCAGCTCGATGTGGGGTAAGTGGTCGACCTGCAGGCAGACGTCATTCATCCTGGCCTGCTCGTCGAACGAACTGACCGCGTCCCACACTAGATCTGCCAGCGCGATCGGTTCCAGTAAGGTGGAGCCGGTGCGAAAGAATTCGCGCAGTCGCTTGAGTACGTTCGATGCACGTTGCGACTCCGCCGCCATCGCCTGGATCGTCTTTTGCAGCAGCGGATTGCCACCATCGCGTTGCATCAGGCGCTGACATGCGCTTCCATAGGCCGACAGTGCAGTAAGCGGCTGGTTCAGCTCATGTGCCACTGCCGCAGCCATTTCGCCCGCCGCAGCCAGCCGTAGAGACTGTTGAAGCTCGTCGCTGGCGCGGCGCGCCAAATCGACGGCGATACCGATCAGGAATCCAGAAAGCGTCAGGGTCAGCACCAGCATCTGGACGTTCGGCATCTGCTCGGCATAGACCAGCGGACGCAGCGTTGCCAAGGTCACGCCGACTTCGAGCACAATGGCGGCACTGACCGCACCGGCCATGCCCTGGCGTGCTGCCGCCCAGGCCAGCGGCAGGATCAGCAGATAGTAGGCAACCGACTCGGGGGCCACTCGTTCCAGCGCTACGCCAAGCACCACTGCGATCAGGACGGTGTAAGCCAGAGTGTCCCAATTGAAGATCCGAGACGTGAAGTTACTGCGTAGCTCGGGCGCAAGCAGGCACCATGCAGCTGGCATGATAACCAGGATTCCGGCGGTCTCGGCAATCGTGTAGCGAGTGAGCAGCGCAATCCATGCCGATTCCTGGCCAGCGCCATCGGCAGGCACCATCTGCGCATACAGCACCGCGCTGAACAGACTGCCCAGGGTCACCGCCGCAGCCCAGAGCAGCAGGCCACGATGGCTGGCGAAGAATGCACTGCCGGGCAAGAAACGGCGCATGTACAGGCCGAGCGCCACGTACATCGGCAAGGGTAACAAGCCGACCACCAGCGACCAGAGCGGCCGCGCCTGCACTGCTGGCGTGATGGCCGCAGCTAGCAACGCCGCAGCGAGCATCGGCAAGATCGCGGCCTTGCCATGCCTGAGCACGGTATAGGCGGCCAGTCCGGCCGCCGGATGCCACACCGGAGCAATGGTCTGGTAACGCGCCTCGGGGCCGCTCAAGATGTCGAGGCCGATATACACGGCGATAAAAAGACAGGCGCGCCAGATCGCTCCGAGCGCGTTACGCATTTGTGGGGTTGGCAGCAGGTATAAAAATTGGGCGGCGAAACGTAAGGCTGAACATGAGCTGCACTCTGTAGGTGTTCGGTTCGGCAGTATAGGGCTTTACAGCCGCCCATGCAGCTCCTTGCGCCGATCGCTTGCCGTTTTCGCCGGCTACCGCCACAAAACCGAACCACCTGAGGGAAGCCCTTAAGTGGCTTGGCGAATGGGCAAGACGGCATACGGTCGTCATACTGTTCTGTGGTCATAGGCATTGGATGGCACTGCCAATCCCTAGATCTGTGTGTAGCGCTGGCATCGTGCCAAGGTCCTGCGCACATCACGTTGATGAGGAGCTTGCTATGTTGTATGGGATTCTGGTCGCGACGAAATCTGGAGATGATGCGGAGCACGTGACGCAACGTGCGGCCATGCTGGCGGGCGGTTTGAAGGATGCCACGCTGGATATCTTCTCGGTGGTGACACCGGCCGGTACGCGCCGCATCGTGTCCTGGATGCGCAGGTCCGAGCATCACGCCGAGCGGTCGGAGCAGGAGCGTGCGATGCGGCGCATGAGCTGCCAGTCGGCATATCTGCGCGAGCAGTACGGCATACGTTGTACGGTCGCCTCCGGCGTCGGGGCGCTGGCGGCCCAGGTGGCGGCGCGGGTCAGGACAACCGCGGCCGACATAGTGGTATTAGGGGCTGGAAACCCTCGCTGGACACAGTCCTCGACCGGGGCCGGCGAAGCAGCCAAGATTGCACACATGAGCGGACGCCCGGTGCTGCTGGTGCGTAACGAGCCGAGCAGCGCCTATGTGCGGATCGCGATTCCGGTCGACTTTTCGGACGACGCCCTGCGCGTCACGGAAACCGTCATGCGGCTTCTGCCCGAAGCGCACATCACTTTCCTACATAGTTATCGAATAGCGGGGCAGGGCACAATGGCCAGTGCAGGCGTCATGGACCAGACTGTCGACAATTTTCGCTTGCGAGCGCAGCGTCGGGCACATGCGGCGTTTTCTATCTTCCTCGAGCGACTCGGCCGGCCGCTGACGAAATTTTCGCTGGTCCTGACCGCCCAGCCGGAAGCGATTGCCACGCGTACCTATCTGCGCACGGTGAAGCCAGACCTTATCGCGTTGGCCGACGGTGCTCATCCACTGCTGTTTGGCTGGCTGAACGAGTCTACGTCGTGGACGGTATTGAACGATACACGCTGCGACATGCTTCTATTGGAACCGGCTTCGGAACTCTGCGTTCGACACACGCCGTATGCACCCTCTATTGGCTGTGCGCCGGCAGCACGCTAACATTCTTAGTAGGCTGCAGTGAGCGGCGCACTACGTGATCCCCCTACGGGCAGTTCCGAATAGTCAAGCCATTCCGAATGGCCGATACTCGCCGCGGTGTTTCGCTACATAGGACGAAGCCGCACTCTAACGCATTCAACATCCAATGGATATCACTAAAAACTTTCTCAAGATGAAGCAGCCTTGTGGCAGCGGACTGCGATGGTTTCTGCGCCACTACGAAAAAGGATCTGATTATCAGAAGCTGCTCGACGCTCTCGTCGATGCGGACCGTGTCGACGACGCTGCCTGGCTGTTGACCCAATTCGGACCAACCAATGAGATTCGCATCGTCGACGATATCGATGCGCAGGCTGTTGTCTTCGCCGGTCGCCTCGAAGTACGCGGAAATATCAACGTCGACACGCAATTGCGTACAGGACGCACTGTTCACGCGCATGGGGCAATCGTCGCGGGGACGTCGATCACTTGTGGAGGCGACCTGATCGCCGGTGCCGGCATCCGGTGTGGAGGCGTCATAGAGTCCAGCGAAGGCATCGACGCGCAATGGGGCGTCGATGCGACAGGCGTGATCCGTACACGCGGCGACCTTCGTTGCGGCTGGTCGATCGTTTGCCACGACGGTTTGTTTATTGGCGGGAACTGCTTAGCAGGACATGACATCGATGTCTCAGGGCCTGTCGTGTGCAGCAAAGGTATCCGTGCAGGACAAGCGATTACTGGCCGTGACGTGATCCGCGCAGCCCAAGGTATCGAAAGCGGTGCCGCAATTTTGTGCGAAAACCACCTAGAAGCGAACTGGGGAATCAAGGCACGCTCCGGCATCTTCGCTCATGGCGCCATAAAGGCCGGAGAAAGCCTGCAGGCAGGGGAAGAGATTCGTGCGGGCGAGGGGCATGCAATCTACGCGGGGCTGAATGTTAGGGTAGATGCTTGGCAGTCAAGCGCGCGGGTGAATGCGCGGACCAAGCCGGAAAGGTTACTGAGTGGCTGGTGGTGCAGTACATAATTACCGCGCCATGTCTTACCAGCCTGCTTGCCCCGAGCGTGCATTGGCATGGTCTGGACCGCTCGCATGAACTGGTACTCCCCCCATTTTTAGAGCACGTAAAAGTGTAGGTTAAGTGGCGAGCGCCAATTTCCGTTTTGGCTTTATACCACCGAGCACCATGTTCTGCCGCTCGAAATCGTAGGTCCACAGCCAATTGGTAGCAAATTCCTGTACTTCTTGTAGGGGCAGCTCGACGTTAAGTAGACACTAAGCCGCTGATACGATAACCAAGATGCCGGCAGTTTCGGCGACCGTTTAGCGTGTGGGTAGCTCGATCCAAAGTGGTTTTTCGCCGGCGTCACCGATTTTCACTATCTGGCATAAAGCACAGCATTGAATAGGCTACCGATCGTCACTGATGCGGCCCGTAGCAGCAAACCGCGATGAATGGCGTAGAAGGCGCCGCCGGGCAGAAAGCGCCTCATGTAAAAAAAGCCAGGTACCAAATACGCTGGTAAGGGCAACAGCCCGACCGTCAACGATCAAAGCGGTTCAGCCGGCGGCCCAGGCCTAATGGCTACTGTAAGCAGCGCTGCCGCGAGCAATGTCAAGACTATGCACTTACCACATCAGGATAGCGAACCCGGCCACAGGATTCACACCGAGCAATGGTCTGGTAGCGTGCTTCAGGAACACTCAGTATGTCGAGGCTGACATACGCCGCGATAGAAAGGCAAGCTCGCGAGGCGGTTGCGTACGATGTGGCATGATGCATAACGGCATGTACACGTCTGGCGCAGGCATGGACATTACCCTCATTTGGAGGGTAGTGGGTAGGAGGCGCACGCATTGCACTCGTGATCGATTAAGCAGTATAGGACTTCAGAACCGCGATCTGGCACCTTCCATGCTGGCCCCTTTGTGACAACTGTCACACTGGCAGCGCACCGTAACAGCCGACTTGAAGGAAGCCACTGTTCAGCAAAGAGACCATAGGATGGCTACCGCAACTTTATCTGGTGTTAATTAAGCCGGCACGCACTACACGTTTTCTCTGCAAGATTTTGACGAGACAGCATAACCTTAGTTTCGGGGGACCTGTATTGCTATGTATGTATGTATGTATGGTTGAAACAAAGCCGCTAGCTGAATCATTTGCATTCAATCGCGTTTAGTTGTACGATGTCATACAACTTAAGATCAGTCGACTTCTGGAACTAGTGCTCCTCGTATGGTAAGTGGCGCACTTCGAGTGATAGAAGATTTGTATGACAAACGTAGTGTTGTACGATGTCCTATAACTTGCCAACGGCTACGCTACTCTCACCTTTTATCCGGGAAATCACCGCTCATGTACACTCCGCAAGATGTTAAACAGATACTCTCATCTGGCTTACTTTCGTTTCCAATCACCGACTTTGACGCCAATGGCGACTTTCGGCCAGATACTTATACCCAGCGCTTAGAGTGGCTGTCTACGTACGGCGCCACTGCCCTTTTCGCCGTCGGTGGTACGGGCGAATTTTTCTCACTCACCGCAGAGGACTACACCCAAGTGGTGACTGTCGCCGTTGAAACCTGCCGCGGGAAGGTACCAATTCTGGCTGGCGCCGGCGGCCCAACCCGCGTGGCAATAAAGTACGCTCAGGAGGCTGAGCGCCTTGGTGCCCACGGCATCCTTCTGATGCCGCACTATCTGACCGAGGCTAGCCAAGATGGCCTTGTGGAGCACGTTGCCGCTGTCTGCGCGTCAGTGAAGTTTGGCGTAGTCGTCTACAACCGCGACCGTTGCAAATTAAACGCTGCGTCGCTCATGAAACTGGCCGACCGCTGCCCGAACCTTATCGGGTTCAAAGACGGGATCGGTGAAGTTGAATCGATGGTTGCCATCCGCCGGAAGCTGGGCGACCGATTCACTTACATAGGTGGTCTGCCAACTGCGGAAGTCTACGCAGCGGCCTATAAGGCGTTGGGCGTGCCTGTCTACTCATCGGCCGTGTTTAATTTCATTCCCAAGACTGCAATTGAGTTCTACGAAGCCGTACGTTCTGACGACTTCGCGACTCAGAACCGGCTGATCGATGACTTCTTCCTGCCTTATTTAGCTATTCGCAACAAGAAGACAGGTTATGCGGTAAGCATTGTGAAAGCCGGAGCCAGCATTGTCGGATACAGCGCTGGTCCCGTGCGTGAACCGCTGACTGACTTGACGCCGGAGGAATTCGAGCAGTTAGCCTCTCTGATTGCAAAGCTCGGCCCCCAATAAGTTGTTTGCTCCGAATAGATAAAGGTGCGAGATGGCGGGAAGAACCCGCCATGCACTCCCAAGTCGGTAAGAAAATTTTTTCTCTTAAGATTAATCGCAGGGTATGGACTATTTCATGCTCGTGCTAAGCAGCGCAGCCTCGCTGCTTGTTGTGAGTTCGGATCTCAACGGGGTTGTCGACTATTTAGTTTCCTTATTCGTTTTGTTATCGTACTAGTGAGTTTCATAATGAATCAAGCAGCTCTGCACGACAGACCGCAGTTTTTCTCAGAACCCAGGGTGGTATTGGCATTGGCAACGCTTTGCTGTGTACTATGGGGCAGCTCGTATCCGGCAATCAAAAGCGGCTATGAGATGCTGGGTATCGCTCAGCAGGATGTCCCGTCAAAGCTTGTTTTTGCTGGCTTCCGCTTCCTGCTGGCAGGCATGTGCCTCATGGTACTAGCGGTCGTTATGGATAAACCAGTTTGGCGGCTAAGCAGGTACCAGTTCAGTCAGCTAGCCATGCTTGGCGTGGCACAAACTGGTATCCAATACGTGTTCTTCTATATTGGCCTGGCTTACACGACCGGGGTTCGCGCCTCGATCCTCAACGCCACCACCACCTTCTTCAGCATTGTCTTGGCACACATTATCTACTATGACGACAAGCTTTCCGCGCGCAAGAGTATCGGTTGCCTGTTCGGTTTTGCTGGCGTATTGACCGTCAACTTTAACGGCGGTCAGCTCGATACTCCCCCGTCCCTACAGGGCGAGGGCTTCATAGTAATCGCCGCGTTCGTGCTGTCGGCTGCGTCAATTTATGGCAAACACGTCTCCCAACACATCGACGCGATGGTGATGACCGGCTGGCAGCTGGCTATCGGTGGCTTAGTTTTATTAGTAGGCGGCTACGTAACCAGTGGCAGCTTAGGTTCCATGACGCTAGCGTCGATTGTTCTGCTGGTCTACCTGGCTTTGCTGTCGGCGGTCGCGTTCACCTTGTGGAGCCTTCTCCTGAAGTACAACCCGGTAGGCAATGTTAGTGCCTTCGCTTTCCTAGTGCCAATATTCGGCGCTGCGATGTCTGCATTTTTCCTGAGCGAGAGCATCTTAGAATGGAAGAACCTCGTAGCGTTAGTGCTGGTATGCGCCGGGATCTGGCTAGTTTCGCGAACAAGAATACCTAACATCGCATCCAACCCGACTAGCGGAAATGCTGATTAATCCAAATTTTTAGAAATCCCATGTCTAACTCATTGATTTATAATTAGAGAAAATTGCATCTAAGAATTAAGTAGAATTTCTTAGAAGGGCGCTCATTAATAGGGCTGATTTTTCGAGAATGCTCAAGAGTTATTAATGACAATCGGAATGCATCAGCATTCCGATCTGCTTGATATAAGTGATGTGCGTTAAAAAAACTCTAAATATCTCGTCAGCCTATGATGGCTTACTAAAGGCACAGTTGGCGCAGTAGACGCCACCACACATTGGACTCAACCCGAGCTTCTTTTAAAGCGTGTCGAAATTTTACTGGCAATACTTCGTGTAGTTACTATTTCATGAACGAGTATCTTCCTGGGTCTTGCTATTAAAATATAGTGGGTTCTTGAGTTTATCTCGCTTTTCTTGGGGCCGGAGTAATTGCGAATGCCGCCGTGGAAATCTGGCTCTTTGCTTTATCCAGTTAGGAGCTTTGGTTTTCGTATTTCGTTGGCAGCGCTGCCACTAGTATCTTTTGAGAATGTGGGCTGAAAAGCCCATCTTGGCCGCCCTACCTTGATAAAAACCACCTTAAGAGCCACGATAAAATCAGAAATTTTCGAGGAAATCTGCGATATATTCCCTAATATCATTTGTTTTTTTACTACTTCCGGCCCAAGCTTTCTAAAAACACAAAATTCGCGTGTTTTCAGGGATCCCTTTACGATCCCCGACCTCAAGAAAATACCGTGGCGATCGGTCTAAAAGGTCGAGTGTCGCTATGTCTGCACCCAATCCTTTTTTATACAGACTAGACCAAATCCAGCCAGTCGGACCAGTAAAGCAGCTTGTCAGGTTGAAAACCCACCGACCACCGCGACATGCAGGAATCTAGTCGAAGCGGCCTCTCGGCCTTTTCCAGTTGGCCCGGCTAGTTCAGGCACGACACGAAGAGAGTTTTTTTCACAAACGACGCGGTCGGTTTCGCTGCGTTACCGCAGCTGACGTAAAGATTCTTGAGGCAGCATTAAGTTGGCGCGCGAATATAGGCACTATGAGTCTGGATTGAACCCCTAACAGCCCAAGACCCTCCCATCTCAAGATTAATTGGAGATTCTCATACGACGTCGCTGACTTTCCTGCGCCACTTCTTCCAGCACCGATTCCAGGTCATCGACATCGACATCCAGTATCTCGGTGCGCCTACGTAATACCGCATCAAGGTCCGCACGTGTGAACATCTCCGTCGCGTCATGGTCGGCCGCAGGTGTCTTGTGAATCGCGCGGTGAGGATAGCGATGCCCGGTGAGCCTGTGATAAACAAGGGCGCCGGCAAGCAGGGCAACAGAATTGAGGCCGATCGGGAACAGTACGAATGCATAGCCGAGTGCATGAATCTTGCTGCCTCCCAGCACCGCTGTGATCGCCACCGCACCGGACGGTGGATGCACGCAGCGAAACGAAAACATCAGCATGACCGTGACTGCCACGGCAACTGCGGCCGCCAGGAGCGGCATCGCAATCAAGTAAGCGCAGCTGACGCCTGTAACTGCGCCGAGCAGATTTCCTCCGATGATCGCCCATGGCTGGGCCAGCGGGCTTGCCGGTACGCCGAACAACAGCACGGCAGACGCGCCCAACGGCGCTGCCAGCAATGGCAGATTGTCGATTGGCCCGCCGAAAAACCAGGCAATTACGCCCGTAAAAAATATCCCGATCAGCGCGCCAAGGCTGCTACGTAACTGTTCACGAGGCGCTATTTGAATCGGGGCAGGGAGGAAGTCGCGACACCATTGCTGAAAGGACGACAAGATGAACTCTTTCTAAAAACTGAGTGGGCTGTTCGGGCTGCGAATATAACAATCCACAACCATAAGGTCCAAGACCGATATGCGATGATGTCGATAAGTAAAACGAATCATTGGAACTTCCGTGCTGCTGCGCCACATCCGCTATTTTCTCGCCGTTGCAGAGCATCGCAACTTCACCCGTGCCGCGGCGGCGCTGCACCTGTCGCAACCGGCGCTGTCGCAGCAGATCAAGCAGCTCGAAGCATTGCTGGGTGTCCAGCTGTTTGACCGAAGCGGGAAAAGCGTGCGCCTGACCGATGCCGGCGAGGCATGGATGGGCCACGCCAAACTCGGCATGCAGCATCTTCACGTCGGCGCCCGCGCGATCCAGGATGTCGGTACAGCACACCGGGGCGTGCTGCGTTGCGCGGCGCCGCCGACGCTATCGCTGTATCTGATCGGTCCGCTGATCGCCCGGTTCCATGCACTGCATCCAGGGGTTACAGTCAGTTTTCTAGAAGTTGCGCAGGAAGACATTGAAGCGATGCTGGCCAACGACGAACTCGACATCGGCATCGCCTTCAACCCGCTGCAGCCGGGTGAACTCGACCACACACCGGTGTACGAAGAGCAGCTCGGCTTCGTGACCGGCGCCAGTCATCGACTCGCCGCCCGGTCTGCCGCGTTGCCGCTGGCGGCGTTCGCTGCCGAACCGCTGGTTTTGCTCAACAAGTCGTTCGCCACCCGCCAGCAAATCGATACGTACTGCGCGTCGCACGGTATCGCGGTAAAGGTCGCCGTCGAAGTCAATGCCATCGGCGCGTTGGTCGAGATCGTCCGTCAGGGAACGCTGGGGACAGTTCTGCCCAACCCGATCTCTGCCGCCTATACCGATCTGCACGCGGTTGCGCTGCAGCCGGCAATGATGTCGCGCCATATCGTCTACGCCTGGCGCAAAGGGGCGTATCGCACGGCGGCAAGCAAAGCACTGGTCGACGTATTGACCGACCTGGTGCGGGATTTGACGTCAGGCGCCTGATGGTCTGTGCTGGCGCGCCACTGACAGTCTTTGCCGCTGCACGGATTTAATTGCCGCGATAAGTCGAATAGCCATAAGGGCTCAGCAGCAGCGGCACGTGGTAATGCGGCACACTGCCGTCAGCCGTAAAGATGACAGGGATCTCGGGGAAGAACGTCGGGCTCTTGTGCTCGGCAAACCACTTGCCGGTCTTGAATGTGACCCGGTAAGTGCCGCGTACCATTGCCACGCCGGCGGGGAACAGGGCAGGGATGCGGCCCTGGGCATTGGTGACGCCTTCGCCGAGCATCGTCCATCCGTCGCCCACGCGTTGTTCGAGGGTGACAGCCACATCGGCTGATGGCAAACCGTCCTGCAGGTTGAGGACGTGGACGCTGAGCGGGTTGATCGCCGTGGCAGGTGCGACAGTGGGTACAGCTGCGGCACTGGCGCAGTGCGCAGCAGCGCCGAGGGTAATAACGAGCAGGGTCTGAATGAATTTCATGCGTTCTCCGTAGAGGTAGGTGTAAAAATAATCGGAACGTCAATGTCGCCAGCGATCAGGGCGTCTTGCGGAACACGTTATCGATTGCAGCCTGTGCGCAGGCTTCGTCTGTGGCCGGTCCGCCAGCGCCGGCAATGCCGATGGCGCCAATGAGCTCGCCGTCAGCCACCAGTGGCACGCCACCACCAAGCAGCAGCAGCGTGTCGACCGTGTTCAGGTTGGCTGCTTCGGCGCTGGCGCGGGCATTGGCGGCCAGTACGCGGGTCGCCGTTCTGGTAGACAGCGCCGTGTAGGCCTTGCGCTGGGCAGCGACGGTGTTGTGCGGTCCCACGCCATCATCGCGGCGCAGGGCAACCAGGTTGCCGCCGCGGTCGACCACGGCGGCGGCCAGCACTTTGCCGTCGGCATGGCAGGCGGTCATCGCCGCGTCGAGCAGGCGGCTGGCGCCCTCGAGTGAAATAGTGCGGTGGGGTACGGTCAGCGAGGCGGCGGTGCTGGCCTGGGGGCAGGCCAGCAACAACACGATCAGCAAACCTGCAGGCAGTGGGTGGTACATGGAATCATCCCGGTGGTGTTCGAATGGCCGAATGGTACGCAGCGCCTGGCGACAACCAGATGACGGCCAGATGACAGTTTTGTCATCTGGCGCGCGGCGGGCAGTAAGATTGCGGCACAAGGAGCCAGGCAATGCGCATACTGATCGTGGAAGATGAACGCAAGGCGGCCGACTACCTGCAAAAGAGCTTGCGCGAGTCCGGCTACATCGTCGAAGTGGCAAGCAACGGTTTTGACGGTCGTTACATGATCGAGGAGTTCGACTTCGATCTGGTGATCCTCGACGTGATGCTGCCCGGCCTTGACGGCTGGGCGCTGCTGCAACTGGTGCGCGCCAGGTCGGCCACGCCGGTGATGTTCCTGACGGCGCGCGACGCCATTGAAGACCGCGTGCGCGGGCTCGAACTGGGCGCCGACGACTATCTGGTCAAGCCATTTTCGTTTGCCGAACTGCTGGCGCGCGTGCGCACCTTGCTGCGGCGCGGGCCGTTGCGTGACATGCAGGAATTTCGCGTCGCCGACCTGCAGGTGGATGTGCTGCGCCGCCGGGTCACGCGTCAGGGCGACCGCATTACCCTGACGGGCAAGGAATTCGCACTGCTGCACCTGCTGGTCAGCCGGGTCGACGAGGTGCTCTCGCGTGCGGTCATCGCCTCGCACGTGTGGCAGATGAACTTCGACAGCGACACCAATGTCGTCGATGTGGCCATCCGCCGCCTGCGCGTGAAAATCGACGATCCCTATCCACTGAAACTGATTCATACGGTACGTGGCATGGGTTACATGCTGGGAGAGACGCCATGAAGCTTGCATTGGCGCCCCGTTCGCTGAGCATGCGCCTGGCGCTGTGGTTTGCCCTGGCAAGCGCGCTGCTGCTGGGGGCCATCGGCGTGTTCTTGTACCGGTCCCTGGCAAGCGAGCTGGCGTGGCGCGACGACATCGCGCTGGCAGGCCGGATCGATCGCATGCGCGCGCTGGTTGCCGACAGCGACAGTATCGAGGCGTTGCGCCGGCGCCCGCAACTGTACGCCAACATGCTGGGCAACCGCGACAACGCCTTGTGGATGCTCAACGCCACGGGGCAGCTGCTGATCGCCGTGAATCCGGGCGGCCTGGCGCTGCCGTCCCTGCCGCCCGCGCCATCGATCCGGCTCACCGATGTTGCAACCGGCCAGGCGGCGCGGCTGGCCTGGGTCGATGTCTGGCAGGGCAACCGCCGTTTCACTGTGGTCGCAGCGAAGATGCTGGCCGAGCGCGAGCGCATGCTGGCCAGCTACCGCATGACGCTGGGGGCGGCGCTGGCCGGCGGGGCGCTGCTGTCGTTTGTACTGGGCTGGCTGATCAGCCAGCGCGCGCTGCGGCCTGTGCGGCTGATGGCGCAGCAGGCCGCCGCCGTCGATGTGCGGCGCCTGCAGCAGAACGTGGCGGTGAAGCTGACACCGGTGCCGCTGGAAGAAACGCAGGAACTGCAGCAACTGGGCGCAGCGCTCGACCAGATGCTGACGCGCCTGGCCGACGGCTTTGTCCAGCTGTCGCGCTTTTCCGAAGACCTTGCCCACGAGATGCGCACGCCGTTGCATAACCTGATGGGCCACACGGAACACGCGCTGCGCAAGCGCCGCAGTGCCGATGACTATGAGCAGCTGCTGGCGTCGAATCTGGAAGAATACGAGCGCCTGGCACGCATGATCGACAGCATGCTGTTCCTTGCGCGCTCGGAGCAACCGGCCAGCGGCGTCACGGTTGAAACCATTGATCTGGCAGAGCTGTGCGCCCAGTTGGTGGACTATTTCGAAGGCGTGGCCGAAGAAAGAGGGATCAGCGTGGTGGTGCACGCGGCAGGCGAACTGGTTGCTGACCGCGCGCTGGTGCGGCGTGCCCTGGCTAACTTGCTGGCCAATGCGCTGCGCTACGGCGCTGCCGAAGGTACGGTGACGATCCACACCTGCACCGATGCTGAGACGGTCAGGGTTGCCGTGCACAATACCGGCGCCCCCATCCCGGCTGTCCATCTTCCGCACGTGTTCGAGCGATTTTATCGTTGTGACCCGGCACGCAGCCAGGGCGGTGATTCGGGCGGCTTGGGCCTGGCCATTGTCGCCTCGATCATGCATTTGCACGGTGGTGAAGCGTGTGTCGAAAGCGATGAGATGGGCAATCGGTTCGTCCTGTCGTTCCCACAATCTGAGGAACAATGATCACGCACTACCTGACCTATTCATGCAAACACTATGGGGGGCTGCACTTGGGTGAACCCAGTCGGTAAGTCGAGTACAATGATTGCCTATAAGAAAATAACTGTCTGTATCAACACGCAAATTTCAGCTAGAGCGGCCATTCGCTATCACTGAACTAAACTAGCGTAAGTTCGGAGCGGGAAACAGGAATTATGTTAAACAGGGGCCGGCTTGGGAAACCGCAGTGAGACCGAACGAAATTGAGGCTAACTCGGTGACCCGGTACGCTTCTGTAAAGTGATCCAGACCGCGAACAGGGGGATTGCTTTCCAGCGACGTGAGAGGCCGACGATGATATGCACCAAGCTAAACGCATCAACCAATTCGCTCCATCACTGCAACAAACCAGTTTGCACAAACTGGATGAAAAAATGCACAATTGTTAAAAGCCAGATGCGCAGTTAGCCCCGGCCAATGCAACTGCAAGCCGCACGGCTATTAGAGGAGCACTGTGCTGTTTGGGATACTTCCCTGTCACGCTTTGGGCAACGTCTGCATATAACTTATCTTGCGCTTTGAGTCATGAAATTTACTAGTTCCGCTTACACCGGAATGCACTCAAGCAATGAATCACCGATTTGAGACTAAATTTCAGTCCAGTTCGCGCGCTTCGCGATGGGCCGCTGTGTGACGATATGTTAGATTTTAGTGAACGAGCCCGCCATATGCTGACTGCACCGATGCCATTGGACGAACCAGAGCGCCTGCGGGCGCTCGAACGGCTCGGCGTCCTCGACACCGCGCCCGAACGCGAGTTCGATGCCTTTGTGGCACTTGCTGCCTTGGTGTGCGGCGTTCCGATCTCGCTGATCAGCCTGATTGACCACGACCGGCAATGGTTCAAGGCCAGTGTGGGCTTGCCCGTGATGAGAGACATGCCCCGTGACGTGGCGTTCTGCGCTCACGCGATCCTGCACGACGGCATCTTCGAGGTGCCTGATGCCCAGGCCGACTCGCGCTTTGCCGACAACCCGCTGGTTGCCGTGGCGCCAGACACACGCTTCTTTGCCGGCGCCACGCTGCGCCTGAGCGACGGTACGCACGTCGGCACGCTGTGCGTGATCGACCGAGTGCCGCGCCGTCTGAGCGCAAAGCAACGCGAGGCGCTGCGCCTGCTGTCAATCGCTGCCGTTCAGGCGCTGGAAACGCGCCGCATGGCACAGGCTGTAGCAGCCAGTGAAATCCTCTTCCGCGCGCTCAGCGAGGCGTCACCGTTCGGTGTGTACGCCACCGATGCGGCCGGCGGCTGCACATATACCAACACGCATTGGCAAACCATCTACGGTCTCAGCCAGGCTGAAGCCAATGGGGAAGGCTGGAGTCACACCCTCCACCCCGACGACAAGGCGGCAGTCTTCGCCCAATGGCAGCAGGCAGCAGTATTGAAGCAGGAATTCGACATGGAGTTTCGGGTTCGCCGACCCGATGGCACGGTGCTCCACGTGCGCGCTGTGGCGCGTGCCTTGCTGGATGGCGATGCTGAGGTCACAGGCTACGTGGGTTCGGTGGAGGACATCACCGAGCGCTTGCAGTCGCGCCGTGCGCTCGACGAAGAGCGCGTGCGCCTGGCAGCGATCATTCAGGGAACCGGCGCGGGCACCTGGGAATGGAACGTTCAGACCGGCGAGACGCGCTTCAATGAGCGCTGGGCCGAGATTGTCGGGGCCACCATGAATGAGCTTTCCCCTACCACCATCCAGACCTGGGTCGATCTGACCCACCCTGAGGACATGGCGCGATCCAGTGCGCTGCTTCAAGCCCACTTTGCGGGTGAGATGGCGGCCTACGAATGCGAGGCGCGCATGCGCCACCGCGACGGCCACTGGGTCTGGGTGCTCGACCGCGGCAAGGTGCTGACCAGCACAGCAAACGGCCAGCCCGAGTGGATGTTCGGCACGCATCTGGATATCACAGCGCGCAAGGCGCAGGAAGATCGAGTGCGCAAGAGCGAGGAACTGCTCAACCGCACCGGCGCGCTGGCACAGGTCGGAGGTTGGGAGATCGACATCACCAGCGGCAGCATTCACTGGTCCGAGCAGACATGTCGCATCCACGGCGTGGAGCCCGACTACCAGCCCCAATTGACCGAGGCAATCGACTTCTATGCGCCGCAAGCCCGCCCCATCATCGACGCAGCGGTGGCGCAGGCCATGGCGGACGGCACCGACTGGGACCTGGAACTACCCTTCATCCAGAAGTGCGGTCGCAGGATCTGGGTACGTGCGGTGGGCCATGCGGAGTTCGAGTGCGGAAAGCCGGTGCGGCTGTTCGGGATCTTCCAGGACATCACCCAACGCGTGGAAAGCCGCCTGGCCCTCGACGCCGCTCAGCAACGCATTGTACTGGCGACGGAAGTCGGTGGCATCGGAGTGTGGGAGCTGAACGTGCAAACCGGCGTACTCACCTGGGATGGACTGATGTACGCGCTGTACGGTCTGTCCGAGGGCTCGGGTACGAACGGCTACGAGCTCTGGACTCGCCACCTTCACCCCGCTGATCGACGCCGCGCCGAGCTGGAATTCAAGTCTTCGTTGGACAGCGGTGACGACTTTCGCTCTGAGTTTCGTGTGATCTGGGGAGACGGCTCCGTACACTTTCTGTGTGCCACTGGCAGGGTGACGCGTGATGCCGCAGGCCAGGCTCTACACATGGTGGGCGTGAATTGGGATGTGACGCCACTGCGCGAGCTGGCCAACGAATTGGCCGAACAGCATGAGCTCCTGCGCGTGACGCTGCAGTCGATCGGCGACGCCGTGATCACCACCGACGCGCACAGCCATGTGACTTGGTTGAACCCGGCAGCCGAGCGCATGACCGGCTGGCTGTCCAGTGAAGCGCTGGGGTGTTCACTGACCGAGGTCTTTCACATCGTCAACGCAGAGACCCGTCATCCCATCGAGAACCCGGTAGCCGCCTGCCTGGCACAAGGCAAGATCGCGGGCCTGGCCAAGCATACGGTGCTTATCTCGCGCAGTGGCGACGAGTTCGGCATCGAGGACTCCGCTGCACCGATACACAGCCCCAGTGGTGACCTGCTCGGCGTCGTGCTGGTCTTTCACGACGTGACCGAACAACGGCGACTGTCCGGCGAGATGAGCTACCGCGCGACGCACGACGCCCTCACGGGCCTGGTTAACCGAGCCGAGTTCGAGACACGGCTGCACCGAACGCTGGAAAAGGCATACGAGGAACGCAGCGAGCATGCATTGCTATACATCGACCTCGACCAGTTCAAGCTTGTGAACGATGCCTGCGGCCACTCCGTGGGAGACCAGCTCCTGCAGCAGGTAGCCAAGCTGCTGCGCGAAGCCGTGCGCGCGTGCGACACGCTGGGCCGCCTGGGGGGCGACGAATTTGCGGTCATCCTGGAGCAATGCCCATCCGATCAGGCCCTGCACGTGGCGCAGCAGATCTGCGACCGCATGGAGGAGTTCAGGTTCGTTCACGACGACCGACGCTTCCGGATCGGCACTAGCATCGGCCTAGTGCCGGTAGACAACCGATGGGCCAACACAGCCGCCGCCATGCAGGCGGCTGACACCTCGTGCTATGCCGCTAAAGAGGCGGGCCGAAACCGTGTACATGTCTGGTTGGACACTGACCAAGCTATTCGTACACGTCATGGCGAAATGCAGTGGGCCACGCGGCTGGAGCAAGCGCTGGATGAAGACAGGTTCGTGCTCTACGCGCAGCGCATCGAAGCACTTGGAGATGGCTCTACTGGGATGCACGCTGAAGTGCTAATCCGCTTGCTGAATACCGATGGCAGCTTGATCTCTCCGGGAGCCTTCCTGCCGGCTGCAGAGCGCTTCCATATGGCCACGCGCATCGATCGCTGGGTGCTCAAGCGCGCCGTACAGCAGATCCGGGCCATTTCAGATTTAAATTCTATCGACACGCTCTGCATTAACCTGTCGGGGCAGTCGGTGGGCGATCGGGCGTTTCACCGGCATGCCATCGAAACGCTGACGGAAGCCGGCAGCGCGGTCTGCCGGCGAATCTGTCTGGAGATCACAGAGACCGCCGCAGTCACCAACATGGCGGATGCTGCGACCTTCATTGAACAGGTCCGCGCTCTAGGGGCGAGGGTGGCGCTCGACGACTTCGGGGCCGGAGCTTCGTCATTTGGCTACCTGAAAAACCTCAAGGTCGATGTGCTAAAGATCGACGGCAGCTTTATCCGCGACGTGATCGACGACCCGCTAGACGCAGCCGCTGTACGTTGTTTCATTGACGTGGCTCGGGTATTGGGGGTTAAGACGGTAGCTGAGTTTGTGGATCGGCCTGAAGTGCTGGAGCGCGTGGGTGAGATGGGCATCGACTATGCGCAAGGGTTCCTGCTACACAAACCCGAGCCGATAGAGAATCTGTTCAGCGCTGCCGCGCGACTCGCGCGGGTCTGAATCAACTTAGCAGCTCATCGTCACGTATACGACGACATCGTTCAGCTGCTGGCCTGTGAAGGTGTCCCGGGCCGCTACGAGTTCGACATCGGCGCACTTCGCCGTATCTACCTCGGCGCGCGTATGCGGCCGGAGTGAAAGGAGCGGGTTTTGGCCGCAGTCGAGGTGCGACATTCATCAAACTCTACGAAATAAGTATGGATCTAGGCTACTTCAGGCTGAACGCGCAAAAAATGCAGGATCGATCGTGTTAGTGCCCATCTATTGGCGCAGCGCCTGGGTGTCTTGGAGGAACCAAGACACTTGCCGCCATATGCTCATGACTGCAAGCGTTCCGGGCTGTTTAAGGACGTGAATTTGGGCGGCGGGACCAGCTACAGCAAGGTTTTAGTTAACAGGGCACCCAAAAGAATCCTGTGTTACGCTTGATCTCTACCTGATACTTTCGAGTGACTCGGGTAAACTAAGCCTTCAGAACAAGCTAAACGCAGCCAGCATGCCGCTGACGCCACGTTTAGCCATCCATTTCCGGAAACTATTGAACGTATCGCAAGCTGTTGCTGCTTGGCGGCTCTGGCGCTCGAGCAGAGTAGTGACGCGTTCGACGTGCTGCAATCCCAGCCGCACCTCGGTAAGCGGTCGCAGGAAATATGGCGCATCATTGCCCGGCACTTGCTGCGGTTGCCGTCTGATTGACCATCGCGTTTTCGATCTCAGGCAAGTGGTCCCCAGCGTCGCCTTTTCGGTCTTTGGTTAGCTGCAGCGTGCGATGCTAATGGGCGTAACTATATTCGTACTACCGTTTCGGATCGGGAGGCGCTGACCGTCAATCGTCGATGGCTCGTAGTGAATAGGCTTCGCCATGCTGTTTCGCTCGCAGCCATACTATGTCAGCTAAGCGGGCACGCAGCGGCACGTGAGCGTCGTGACCTACCAATTTCGCAAGTAGATCGAGCACCAGAGCTGTTAAAGGAGTTCAGGATCGAAACAAGTGGTTCCTTCGGGCCAAACTGCGAAATGGGTGAGAGGAGAGCGCGGGCTTTCTCGCTGCAAAACGTTCGAACGTATTCGACCGAACAAGTCGAGCATTGCGGCGAACTCGGTGTTGCCATCGGTGCGCGCCTCTTCCGCTGCCTCTAACAGTGTTCCCGTCGGTGTGCTCAGCGGCGTGTCGGGATTTCAGCAATGATACGCGCGTCACCAGACTGATAAACGTGGTGAAGGGTCGGCGTGCTCACGCTGAAGGACGGGGCGTCGGTCATTCGTTGAGCGAAGGAACTCTTCGGAAATTATATTGTTGACGCGATCGAGTGTGCATCAATGGGCCAGGGCAGCCGCTACAAAGAGTAGCCAATCGTTGCGCGCGCGCCATGGCTGTTCGAGATCATCGGACTTCGATTCGAAATTTTCCAAGACCGGGGAAATTTATGTCTTGCATGGCCAAGTCGAATTCTTCATCGATATCCGCGGCTGGAGTATCTACATCCCCTTGCGTGGCCAGGTTTGCGAATCGGCTACTTGTAACTGCCTGGTGCTATTCCGACAACATGAGCGGACGCTACTGGAAAATATGAACGGATGAGCTGTTTATAAATTATCAATCATCGTGCACGCATTGTTGGCGAATCCGATAGCAGCTCAAAATCCTGCTCAGTCATGATTCCGCTGCAGCATAGCAAATGAAGCGCGAGAGCTAACTCTTGGCTCTCGCGTAGGTTCATCAATTAATGACGACTTGCGCGTCAAGCCGCTCTTCGGCCAAAGTTTACTGTAATGACATTTGTGCCGACCTCCCGCCCGTCCTTGCTTACTGACGTTTCTGAGATAGCCATAGATATGTCGGTCTGAACCGCCGCACTGGATACTTCGCTGGAAGTTTCGACGGCCTCTTGCATGGTTATGGATGCATTAGCTGCGAGCCGGCGACGCCCCTTGTGCATCGTTGTCTCGCTCTTCGATGCGAAAGCGGCGTCAAGACGCTCCGCCAGACTCCTTGTACAAAGATGGACATAGCGGAGAAGCATACGAACATCTCGGTGCCCAGAGAAGTGTTGAAGGTCGATCAGTGAGAATCCACCGAGTGTGCTGCTCCCCATTTCAGCAACTCGTGAAATCGCTTCGTGACGCAGATCATGTACGCGGAATTCGTTTTCGCCAGTCAGACCGGCTGCAACGCACATCCGAGCCCAAGCCTTTCGCAATCGGTCGACGCTGATCGGAAAGACGAGTTCACCGTTACGAGGAAGGATGTCGAGCATCGCTACTAGATCGCTTCGAAGTGGCAACTTTCGCGAACGCCCGTTCTTTGTCTCTAGTAGGAGCGCTGTCTGAGCATTGAGGTCAACGTTACTCCAAGATAGTGTCAACGTCTCCGTTCTCCGGGCGCCAGTCATCAATTGAAACTGAACAAAGGTTGAGAAATAGAGGATGGGATCGAGCGTCTGTTCAGCCTGTATCTGTAATGTTTGAAGATCTTTGAGATGTCGGTAGCGAGTGACTGAGTCATCGCTGTCACCTTGTTTCTGATTGAAAAGTTCATCAACCCGTCGCCGGAGTGTGGCCCGCCGGTCCTCCTCCAGCGCTGCGGTCATCAGACATTTTTCCTCACTGAGGGACAATCGCCGGTCGCGTTCATTGTAATAGCGTGGGCGCTTGACACCATCCATGGGACTTTTCTCGACATGAATTCGCCACGTATTGATCGCATGCCGGCAGACTGCAGAGAAGATGTCGATTTCTCGGTCCACAGTCGACGGTGCGACTACTTGGCCGCGCTCATCCATGTAGTCCCTAAAGTCGTCGGGAACAATGCGAGCGAAGGGTTTGCGAATAAACTTGCTTGCTTCACAGAGTTGCCCCACGCGTTTGCCAGCAGGCTTCCGTATCTTCATCTTCGCTACGTTCTGATGTGGGTTTGGATGCGACTTCACCACTGACATGAGGTCTTCACGGTCAAGCCCAACATCTTCGAGTAGTGCATTGATCTTGTATGCAATAACCTCGAAGCTCTTATGTCGAGGGGCTTCCTCTCGAAGGTAGCGGACGAGAAGGTCTGCAAGTGTGATTCGGTAGCCCGTGGCGTAATCGGTGAAGATGCTGCGGCGCTGTTCGCTCTCAAGACGGGCCTGGATGTCCTGAGCCTCTAGCAGGCTCGTAGCGTGGAGGGTTTGGCCGGTCCGGTTGATGCTTCGGTCTCGGATGATGAAGTAGTTGTCGAGACGGTTCAGACGTGGCTTGAGCTTTTGAGCGACCAGCAACTGACAATACTCGTCAATTGCTGCCTTCGCATTGTGTGCGAACGTCCGAGTCAAATCGTCGCGGTTCTTTACCGAGACTTGGTGGTGAGAACGGTTTTCAATCGATGCCATAGTGCATTACTCCAAAGGTTATGGAGTACGGTATAGGGCGATCGCGTTGTGATGATTCGTCGACAAGGACGCTATTTGCAAATAGCGCTAGAGACGCACACAGTTATTTTTTCAGAGGCAAATTGCGCAGGAATTGCCACTGATCTGCCACGAGCCACCGCACAAAGCAAGACAGAGGAGTGACAACCTGCTGTTTTGATTGAGGAATTTTTGGTCGGGGTGAGAGGATTCGAACCTCCGGCCTCTACGTCCCGAACGTAGCGCTCTACCGGGCTAAGCTACACCCCGACGGTTCGGGGTGTACGTACAACCACCCCGGGATGGTCGTAATATAAAATCGCTCAGTGGTTCCTGTCAACGGCAAAGCTGCTCAGTTGCAGCAGGCTGTTCTTGAACAGGCTGTCGGGCAAACCGGCAATCGCTTCCGATGCCCGGCGCGCTGCCTGTTCGGCCTGTGCCCGCGTGTAATCGAGCGCGCCGCTCGACGTTACGGCAGCCAGTACGGCGTCGAATTGTGCCTCGTCGCCTTGCTCGATGCAGCTGCGCACCAGTTCGCGCTGCTCTGGCGTGCCGTGTTCCATCAGCCAGATCAGGGGCAGGGTCGGTTTGCCTTCGCGCAGATCATCCCCCAGGTTCTTGCCGATCTCGGCGGCGTCGCCAGCGTAGTCGAGCACGTCGTCGATCAGCTGGAACGCGGTGCCCAGCGAGCGGCCGTATTCGCCGGCGGCGGCGATCTGGGCGTCATTCGCGCCGGCGATCAGCGCGCCGAGTTCGGCAGCGGCTTCGAACAGCTTGGCAGTCTTGGATCGGATCACGAGAAGGTAGCTCGCTTCGGTCACGTCCGGGTCGTGCATGTTCAGCAGTTGCAGGACTTCGCCTTCGGCAATCACGTTGGTGGCGTCGGACAGGATCTGCATGATGCGCATGCTGTCCAGGCCCACCATCATCTGGAACGCGCGCGAGTAGAGGAAGTCGCCGACCAGCACCGAGGCGGCGTTGCCGAACAGCGCGTTGGCGGTCTGGCGGCCTCGGCGCATCGACGATTCGTCGACGACGTCGTCATGCAGCAGCGTTGCGGTGTGAATGAATTCGACGACGGCGGCCAGCTCGTGGTGCGCGGTGCCCCGGTAGCCATAGGCATTGGCCAGCAGCAGCACCAGTACTGGACGGATGCGCTTGCCGCCGGCACTGATGATGTACTCGGCGATCTGGTTGACCAGCGTGACTTCGGAATGCAGCCGCTGGCGGATCACCGTGTTGACGGCCTCCATATCGGGCGCGATCGACTGGACGATGGTGTTCTGTTGGGCGTGTTGGGTAGCGGCTGACAAGGCTGACCTGCGTGAGCGTTGGGTTAACTATAAGAGTGAGGCGATTATACGTCATGGGAGGGCGAACCGTCGGGCTGAGAGGGGTGCGCCTGCGAGAGAGCGGGCGATGCAGCCATGGACGCCGCCCGATGCCGTGAAGCGATCGCCGAATGGTTTTGACGCACTGCACCGACTTATGTATAATCCTCTGTTCCCCGGCTTAAGATTAGTCCTGCGTGTCAAGCGCAGGTCGACGCGCCGAGGGGTTCTTTTAACATTTGATGAGGTTTCAAATCATGTACGCGGTCATAAAAACCGGTGGCAAGCAATACAAAGTTGTCGCTGGTGAAAAACTTAAAGTAGAACAGATACCGGCAGACATTGGTTCCGAACTCACGATCGATCAGGTCCTCGCCCTTGGCGAAGGCGAAAGCATCAAGTTTGGTGCTCCGCTGGTCGAAGGTGCAACGGTGCTGGTGAAAGTGGTTTCGCAGGGTCGCCACGACAAAGTGCGTATCTTCAAGATGCGTCGTCGTAAGCACTACCAGAAGCGTATGGGCCATCGCCAAAACTTCACCGAAATCCAGATCGTTTCGATCAACGGCTAATCCCGTTTCCGGTCCCCAGCAACGTCATCCAGGAGTAAATAAATGGCACACAAAAAAGGCGGCGGTACTACCCGCAACGGCCGTGACTCAGAAAGCAAGCGCCTCGGCGTGAAGATCTACGGCGGCCAGGCAGTCAACGCCGGCGGCATCATCATTCGTCAGCGCGGCACCCCAGTGCGCGCCGGCACCAATGTCGGTACGGGCAAGGATCACACCCTGTTCGCGCTGGTCACTGGCACCGTCAAGTTCGTCAAGCAAGGCGTCGGCTCGAAGCAATTCGTGACCGTCGTTGCTAACGAAGCAGCGGAAGCAGTCGCAGCGTAATAACGCACTCGCGCCGCTTTCGAGCGGCGCTTCTTTGCAAGGCGCAAGCCTTCCATCGAAAGGCTCTGCCCACGGTAGGGCCTTTTTTAGTTTTTAAGCGGTCACAATCATGAAGTTTATCGACGAAGCAAAAATTGAAGTCATCGGAGGCGACGGCGGCAACGGATGCGCCTCGTTCCGGCGCGAAAAGTTCCGCCCATTTGGCGGTCCCGACGGCGGCGATGGCGGCACGGGCAGCTCGATCTTTGTGGTTGCCGACCGCAACGTCAACACGCTGGTCGACTTTCGCTACTCGAAAGTCCACACCGGCAAGCACGGCGAACCGGGCCGCGGCTCGGATTGCTATGGCAAGGGCGCCGAAGACATCTATATGCGCATGCCGGTTGGCACGCTCATCATCGACGATGTCAATGGCGAAATCATTGCCGACCTGACCGAACACGGCCAGACCGAACTGCTCGCCAAAGGCGGCGAGGGCGGCTGGGGCAATATCCACTTTAAAAGTTCGACCAACCGCGCCCCGCGTCAAAAGACCGAAGGCAAGGAAGGCGAGCGTCGCACGTTGCGCCTGGAACTGAAAGTCCTGGCGGACGTGGGCCTCCTGGGCATGCCGAACGCCGGTAAATCGACCTTCATTACCGCCGTCTCGAACGCGCGTCCGAAGATCGCCGATTACCCGTTCACCACCTTGCACCCGAACCTGGGCGTGGTGCGCGTGTCGCACGAAAAGAGCTTTGTCGTGGCCGACATTCCGGGCCTGATCGAAGGCGCTGCCGAAGGTGCGGGCCTGGGTCACCAGTTCCTGCGTCACCTGGCGCGTACCGGCTTGCTGCTGCACATTGTCGACCTGTCGTCGTTCGAAGCGAACATCGATCCGGTCAAGGAAGCCAAGGCCCTGATCAAGGAACTCGAAAAGTACGACGAAGAGCTTCTGAACAAGCCGCGCTGGCTCGTGCTCAACAAGCTCGACATCCTGGACGAGGCCGAGCGCAAGAAGCGCGTCAAGGACATGATCAAGCGCCTGGCCTGGAAGGGCCCGGTGTTCGAGATTTCGGCGCTGAACCGCGAAGGTTGCCAGGAACTGATCAACGCGATCTACCTGCACCTGGAAGAGAAGCGTCATGCCGAGCACCGCGCCGAAGAAACCGCGATGACCGAAGAAGCGCGCGGGATTTCGTCGATCGATCCGGACGATCCACGCTTCAAGATCCTCGAAGACTGACCCTTGGCTGGTAGCGTTCCTCAGCCCGCCGCCTGGTCGCGCGCCTGGTTGCGTGGCCAGCTGTTGCAGCTGGTCGCCACCGTCAGCTCGCTGGCCTCGCTGGCGGCATTGCTCGATCCCGACCGTATTGCGTCGGCGATGGGCCTGTTTTTGGTTGGCGTAAATGGCTACAGCCAGTTTTATGCCATCTATGTGGGCGTCCGCCTCGCTACCGCGGGGTTGGCGCTATTGGCGGCCAGGAACGGCAATCAGCCGATCCTGGGCGACCTGACTGCCTTGTTCCTCCTGGCCCAGCCGGCCGGCCGCCTCGCCGCGGCCTTTGCGATCGGCTTGCCCACGGGGGTCTTATTCGCTGTCTGCGCGGTTGAACTGCTGGCAGGATGTGCCCTGCTCGCATTGCGCCCGCGGGGAAAATTCCTGTCGCCATGAACTCCGCCCTCCAACAAGCTTCCCGCATCATCGTCAAGGTTGGCTCCTCCCTCGTCACCGACGAGGGCAGGGGGCTGGACCATACCGCCATTGCCCGCTGGGCGTCCCAGATTGCCGCGCTGCGCGCCCTTGGCAAGGACGTGGTCCTGGTCAGCTCGGGCGCCATTGCCGAAGGCATGCTGCGCCTGGGCTTTACGAAGCGCCCCACTGATATCCATGAACTGCAGGCGTGCGCTGCCTGTGGTCAGATGGGCCTGGCGCAAATCTATGAAACGAGCTTTCGCGCGCACGGCGTGCAAACGGCCCAGGTGCTGCTCACGCATGCCGACCTGGCCGACCGCGAACGCTATCTGAACGCGCGCTCGACGCTGACCACCTTGCTGCGCCTGAACGTGGTGCCGATCATCAACGAGAACGATACCGTCGTCACCGACGAGATCAAGTTCGGCGACAACGATACGCTTGGTGCGCTCGTCGCCAACCTGATCGAGGCCGATGCGCTCGTCATCCTGACCGACCAGCCCGGCTTGTACTCGGCCGACCCGCGCAAGAACCCCGATGCGTGCCTGATCGCGCACGCCCAGGCCGGCGATGTGGCACTGGAAAGCATGGCAGGCGGCGCCGGCAGCAGCATCGGCAGCGGTGGCATGCTGACCAAGGTGCTGGCGGCCAAGCGCGCTGCGCGTTCCGGCGCGCACACCGTGATCGCCTGGGGGCGCGAGCCGGATGTTCTCACCCGCCTGGCGGGTGGCGAAGCGATCGGCACGCAGTTGCTGGCTCCGACCGGTCGCCTGACGGCGCGCCGCCAGTGGATGGTCGACCATCTGCACACGAGCGGCGAAGTCGTCATCGATGCCGGCGCGGCAGCCAAGCTCACGCGCGAGGGCAAGTCGCTCTTGCCGATCGGCGTCATCGCCGTCAAGGGCGAGTTCGGCCGTGGCCAGGTGGTCACTTGCGTGGACGAAGCGGGCAAGCCGCTGGCGCGCGGATTGACCAATTACGCGAGCAGCGAAGTGCGGCGCATCATGCGCCATTCGTCGACCGAGATCGAGCGCATCCTGGGCTTCGTCGAAGGGCCTGAGCTCATCCATCGCGACAATATGGTCTTGTTGTAGGCAGCGAGCACTAACCAACCGGCTGTTGCGCCAATCTGACGCAACAGCGAGTTTGTCTCCCAATTCGTCCAAAAATATTGCCGCAGAGATTCAAGCGTTACGCTTGGGGATACACTGCGCTTAAGCGCGTCATGCGTATATTCAGGATGTTCACCATGAACTTAAGTCGCAAATTACCACTGGGTTTTGCCGCCGTCACGCTGCTCGTCGCCTGCGCGGGCTTCTTTGGCATGGCGCAGATGAACAGCTCGGTCGATACCTACCGCCAGGCGGTCGCAACCGAAAGCCAGGCGCAGCAGGTGCAGGCGCTGCTGTCCCATTTCCGCAAACAGGTCCAGGAGTGGAAGAACACCCTGCTGCGTGGCAAACCGGACAGCGAACGCGTCAAGTACTGGAACGCGTTCCAGAAGAACGAGACGGAAGTCGCGCAACAGGTCAAGGCCTTGGTGGACGCCATGCCGGAAGGCGAGGTACGCACGCTGGTGGCGCAGTTCGGCGCGGCGCACGCGACCATGGGCGCGGACTTCCGGCGCGGCTACCAGGATTTCGAAGCGGCCGGTTTCGATGCCGCCGCTGGCGATATCGCGGTCAAGGGCAAGGACCGTGCCCCGGCCGAACTGCTGGTGCAGGCCGAGGAAAAGATGTCAGCCGTCAGCCTTGCCAGCGTGGCCCAGGCCGATGCGGTCGGCAAGCGGGCCACGCTGCTCAGCTATGGCCTGATGCTGCTGGGCGCCGTAGTGGCCGTCATCGCCGGCGTTCTGGTGTCGCGTTCGATCACGCGGCCGCTCGACGAAGCGGTCGAGGCAGCGCGCAGCGTCGCGGCGGGCGATCTGCGTACCGCGATCACGGTGCGCAGCAACGATGAAACGGGGCAACTCTTGACGGCGTTGAAGGAGATGTCGGCCAGCCTGCAGCGCATCGTGCTCGAAGTGCGTGGTGGGGCCGAGACCATTGCGGTAGCGTCCGGCGAAATCGCGCAGGGCAACCTCGATTTGTCGGCGCGCACCGAGCGCCAGGCCGGCGCGCTTGAAGAGACGGCGTCGTCGATGGAAGAATTGACCTCGACCGTCATCCAGAATGCCGACAATGCGCGCCAGGCCAGTGTGCTGGCCGTGTCGGCCTGCGATGTGGCGGTCAAGGGCGGCAAGGTGGTCGAGCAGGTGGTGGGCACGATGGCGTCGATCAGCGCGTCGTCGCGCAAGATTACCGACATCATCGGCGTCATCGACGGCATCGCGTTCCAGACCAATATCCTGGCGCTCAATGCAGCGGTCGAAGCGGCGCGCGCTGGCGAGCAGGGCCGTGGCTTTGCCGTCGTGGCTGGCGAAGTGCGCACCCTCGCGCAGCGTTCGGCGACAGCGGCAAAAGAAATCAAGGACCTGATCGGTGAATCGGTGGCCTGCGTGGAAACGGGCGACCGACTGGCCGGCGAAGCGGGCGTGACGATGGGCGAGATCCTGGCCAGCGTGCGCGGCGTGATGGACATCATCACCGAGATCAGCGCCGCCAGCAGCGAGCAGAGCCAGGGCATCTCGCAGGTCAACCAGGCCGTCACCGAAATGGATGTCACGACCCAGCAGAATGCGGCGCTGGTCGAGCAGGCCGCCGCCGCAGCGCAGTCCCTGCGCGAGCAGACAGTGGCGCTGACGGACGTGGTCAGCGTGTTCAAGGTCGAAGAGCCGGGCGGCGCCGTGGTGGCGCCCCGTACCAAACTGGCACTGGCTGCTTGACACGCACCGGGCGCGCGGTAAGATGCCCGCGCGCCCGTATTGCCGGGATGGGCCCGGCAACCGGTGGCGCACCTTGTGAGCCACCATCCGATGACGCCTCTTTCACCTTCCGCCGTGGTCCAGGCGCAGCTCGACGCCTACAACGCCAAAGATCTTGATGCACTGATGGCCACCTATGCGCCAGACGCCGCGCAATTCGCGCTGCATGGCGACCTGCTGGCGCGCGGTCACGAACAGATCCGGCCGCGCTACGAACAGCGTTTCCTTGAGCCGGACCTGCACGCGCGGCTGCTGTCGCGCACGGTGCTGGGCAACTTCGTCACCGACCTCGAAATCGTGACCCGCAATTTTCCGGAAGGTCAGGGCACGGTCGAGATGCTGTGCGTCTACGAAGTAGTTGAGGGACGTATTGTGCGCGCGTCGTTCGCGACTGGCGAGACCCGGATTTAACCTGCCGCAGGGATCGCGGCCTCGGCTGCCGTGGCCGCAGCAACAGCAGCCGGCTCGAGTACGCCGGCTGGCGCCGGTGTCTTGTCCCTGAACTCGCACAGGTCGGCAATCAGGCAGTTCCAGCATTTCGGCTTGCGCGCCACGCAGGTGTAGCGCCCGTGCAGGATCAGCCAGTGGTGGGCGTCGTGCAGGAATTCCTTCGGCACGAACTTCAGCAACTTCTGTTCGACGATGTCGACGTTCTTGCCCGGGGCGATTTTCGTGCGGTTCGAGACGCGGAAGATGTGCGTGTCGACTGCCATCGTCGGTTCGCCAAAGGCCGTATTCAGCACGACGTTCGCCGTCTTGCGGCCCACGCCCGGCAAGGCCTCGAGCGCTTCGCGCACGGGCGGCACTTCGCCGCCATGCTGATCGACCAGGATCTGGCAGGTGGCGATCACGTTCTTGGCCTTCGTGTTGTACAGGCCAATGGTCGCGATATAGGTCTTGAGCTCATCGATGCCCAGGTCGAGGATCGCCTGTGGCGTGTTCGCCACCGGGAACAAACGGCGCATGGCCTTGTTCACGCCGACATCGGTCGACTGGGCCGACAGCAGGACCGCGATCAGCAATTCGAACGGCGTCGAAAATTCGAGCTCGGTGGTGGGCGTCGGGTTGGCGGCGCGAAAGCGCGTGAAAATCTCGTAACGTTTGGCGGAATTCATGCAGGTCAGGTCGGGTCGGAATTGCCGGCGGCCTTCAGGCGCGCGCGTTCCATGGCGGCGGCGATGATCGCGCGCTTGCGCTCTTTTTCTGCCAGCTCTTCAGGGGTATTGGTTGCTTCGGCCGTGACTTCACGCAGTTTTTGCACGGCCTTGGCAGCCAGCCGCGCGTCGTTCTCGTCGCGTTCGCGGCGCAGGCGCGCTTCGCGGAAGTCGTGGCGGCTGCGCGCCGCATCGGCGGCCGGCTGGCTCCAGGCATCCCAGCCGGTGCGCTCGCCCGTGACCGGCACCATCGCGATGCAATCGACCGGGCAGGGCGCCACGCACAGGTCGCAGCCGGTGCACAGGCTCGGCAGGATCGTGTGCATCTGCTTGGCCGCGCCCAGGATCGCATCGACGGGACACGCCTGGATGCACAGCGTGCAGCCGATGCACAGCGCCTCGTCGATGAAGGCTACCGGGCGCGGGCGCTCGAGCCCGTTGGCCGGATTGATCGGGATCACGGCGCGGCCCGTCGCGGCGGCCAGGCGGCGCACGCCTTCCATGCCGCCGGGCGGGCACTGGTTGATGTCGGCTTCGCCGCTGGCGATCGCTTCCGCATACGGACGGCACGCGGGATAGCCGCACTTGGTGCACTGGGTCTGCGGCAGCAGGTCTTCGAGCTGATCGGCGAGGGGTTTGGTCACGGTGTGGCGGATCTGGTAAAGCCGACATTATCCGCCAAAATGCCGGCTGCTGCGATGAAACCCGGCGCGCCGGCATGGCGGCCAACTGGTGGATCACGTACGTGGTCAATCGAACAGAGGTGTGGGCCGTAACCTGCTGTACTATAAACCGATCCACCGACGAGGACTGACATGAACGAATTGATCGCCCCGTTGCTGTTTGCTGCCATTTTTTCTGCAGGCGACAACCTGCACACGCGCAACACCAAGGACAGCCATGCCACGGCGCCGCCCGAGCAAACCGAGGCGGCGCTGGCGCTGCCGTCCCTGTACCGCAGCGTGGAATCCAGCGGCGAATTGCGCCGTGGCGAGCGCTTACCTGCACGCTATCAGGCCGCCCAGTACGTGGTCGAGGACTGGCGCAAGCTGCGCCTGACCAAGCCACCGCGCGGGCACCAGTGGGTGCAGGCCGATCGCAGCTTCGCGCTGGTGGCCATCGCCACTGGCCGGGTCGAGCAGGTGGTGCTCGGGCGCTGAGCGTATCTAGAGCACAAAAAAAATGCCATGGCGCTTGCCATGGCATTGTTTATTCAGCGGTTACTTATTTGTTGCCGCGGATGAATTCCGTGATCTTCGGACACACGATCTCGCGCCAGCGGCGGCCAGAGAAGATGCCGTAGTGGCCGGCTTTTTCGACGACAAACGCGTGTTTCATCTCTGCCGGTACGCCACTGCACAGATCATGCGCAGCGCTGGTCTGGCCGATGCCCGAAATATCGTCCAGCTCGCCTTCGACAGTAAGCAATGCCACCGTTTTGATGTCCTGCGGGCGCACCAGATTGCCGCCGACGTTCCACGTGCCTTTTGGCAGGCTGAAGTCCTGGAACACGGTCTTGATCGTGTCCAGGTAGTACTCGGCGGGCATGTCGAGCACAGCATTGTATTCGTCGTAGAACTGGCGGTGCGATTCAGCCGAATCGTCGTCGCCCTGCACCAGGTGCTGGTAGAACTCGCGGTGGCTCTGGGCGTGGCGGCCCGGGTTCATCGCGATGAAACCGGCGTGCTGCAGGAAGCCCGGATACACCTTGCGGCCAAAGCCCGGGTAGTTGCCTGGCACGGAATAGATCACGGTGTTCTCGAACCACGAGAACGGCTTTTCGACGGCCAGGTCATTGACGGCGGTGGGCGATTTGCGCGGATCGATCGGGCCGCCCATCATCGTCATCGTCTTCGGCAGTTTGGCGTCGTTCTCGCTTGCCATCAGCGCAATCGCGGCCAGCACCGGCACGGTCGGCTGGCACACGGAGATCACGTGCACGTCCGGGCCCAGATGACGGATGAAGTCCTGGACGTAGAAGATGTAATTGTCGAGGTGGAACGGGCCATCGGACAGCGGCACCATGCGTGCGTCGGTCCAGTCGGTGACGAACACATCATGGTCGACCAGAAGCGCCTTGACCGTGTCGCGCAGCAGCGTGGCATGGTGGCCGGACAGCGGCGCGACCAGCAGCACAGTCGGTTGGGCGAGGGCGGCGATGCCGGCGTCGGACAAGTCCTTCTTGAAGTGCAGCAGGCTGCAGAACGGCTTTTCGAGCACGATCTCTTCGACGATGCCGACTTCTTCGCCCTTGATCGTGGTGGTCTTCAAGCCGAATGCCGGCTTCTGGTATTCCTTGCCCAGGCGGTACATCAGCTCGTATCCGGCGGCGATCCGCTGCGAAAACGGGGTGTGGGCAAACGGCGAGACGGGATTGGAAAACATCTTCGACGACGCCTCAGCCCACTGCATGAGTGGGGTCAGGAAGGAGCGTTGCATTTCGTGCAATTGGTAAAGCATAAATAAATCCTTCTATTAACTGCGCGCGCCGCAAAAGATTTGCGTTGAAGCTTCAACGATTATAGGGGATTTGCTTTTGGCTTGTGGAAACCTGAGCGGGCCTGACGCTGAAGCATGCTGCACTTGTAGCATATTTGCCCGTGCGCGCTTCGTTGGGCATCCCACATAAAACAAAACGCCCCGCGATGCGGGGCGTTTTAACGGGACGTTGTCGTTGCGATGTTACTGAACGACTGTTACCGGCTGTTTAGTCGAAGACTGGCGTCTCGACGCCCAGGATCTTGTGCAGCTTTGGCGACGTGGTCGTGTACTGCATGTGGATCTTCTTGTCCGGGAAGATGTAGGGTGCAGCGCCGAACGCAGCCAGTGCCGCTTCGTGGAAGCCCGACAGGATCAGCTTTTTCTTGCCCGGATAAGTGTTGATGTCGCCGACAGCGAAGATGCCCGGGACATTCGTCTCGAACTTTTCAGTATCGACCACCTTCAGCTGCTTGCGCTCGATGTCCAGGCCCCATTCGGCGATCGGGCCGAGTTTTGGCGACAGGCCGAAGAACACCAGCAGCATGTCCAGCGGGACGCGGCGGGTAACGCCGTCAGCGCCCGTGACCTTCACTTCGGTCAGCTTGCCGTCTTTTTCATCGAAGCCGGTGACCTGGCCGGTGATCAGCTGCATTTCGTATTCGTCGCACAGCGCCTTCATCTTGGCGACCGAGCTTGGCGCCGCGCGGAAGTCGTCACGGCGGTGCACCAGCACCACGGACTCTGCCTTGCCGACGAAGTTCAGCGCCCAGTCGAGCGCCGAGTCGCCGCCACCGCAGATGACGATGTTCTTGCCGTCGAAACGTGCCGGATCCTTGACACGGTAGAACAGCTGTTCGTTTTCGAACTTGTCGATCGCGTCGACCTTGATCGTGCGCGCCTGGAACGAACCGACGCCGGCAGCGATGAAGATGGTCTTGGTGATGAACTGGGTACCGGTCGACGTCTCGACATTGAACCGGTTGTCTTCACGGCGCTGCACGCCGGTGACTTCCTGGCCCAGGTGGAACGTTGGCTCGAACGGCTCGATCTGCTTGAGCAGGTTGTCGGTCAGTTCCTGGCCCGTGCAGACCGGCACGGCCGGAATGTCATAGATCGGCTTGTCCGGATACAGTTCCACGCATTGGCCGCCGACAGCTGGCAGCGAATCGATGACGTGGGCCTTGATTTCAAGCAGGCCCAGTTCGAAGACCTGGAACAGGCCGACCGGACCGGCGCCGATGATGACGGCATCGGTTTCGATGGCGCCGGCGAACGAACTGTTGGGAGTGATGCTGCCCGCTTCGTGGGTGGCACTGATAGTCATGCGCTTAAATCCTGTGATGTTTGAATGGTGAGGCGACGGCGGCCGGAGCCGCCACGCGTAACGCCCGCGGGACCGGCGCCGGCGCACAAGGGCCGGCGCGACGGCGACCTGACCGCCCGATCAGCGAACCAGTTGATCGAGCTTGTCCGTGACGTCTTTCCACTTGTCGGCCTCTGGCAGGGCGGCTTTCGTCTTGGTAATCGACGGCCAGAAACGCGACAGATCGGCATTGATCTTGATGAACTGCTGTTGATCGCCGGGCACGTCTTCTTCGGCAAAGATTGCATTCACGGGGCACTCGGCGACGCACACGGCGCAGTCGATGCACTCGTCGGGATCGATGGCGAGGAAATTCGGGCCTTCCCGGAAACAATCTACCGGGCATACATCGACGCAGTCGGTGTAACGACAGCTGATGCACGATTCGGTGACAACGTGGGTCATAACAGTCCTATCAGTTGGTGGGGTGTCGCATTGCCGGGCGCACGAGGGCCGGCCGGACAAGACAAAGCACTGTATTTTAGGGCAATTCGGGTTTTCTCACAAACTCGCTTATATACACAATGGACATAAGCAAATGACGAGCGGTACCGCACGGGCGTGCGGTTCGCGCACGCGTGCGGGCGTCAGGCAGCCTGGCGCAAGGGTACCAGCAGATTTTGCCATTCGCCGCCGCCGATAGCGGTGCGTGTGCTGACGCTCATGCTCATGCTCATGCGCGCAGTGGCGCGCCGGTGGCCGGGGCGGCCGTGGACGTGGGCAGGCTGGCGTCGACAGGGCTGGCGTGGCCGGATCCGGTGTGCCGGCGCGCCGCCATGTATGTGGCGCCATCGTATTCGGGCAATTGCATGGTGCCGCAGCAGGCGCGCCGGTCTTGCCGGGCGCCAGGCGCATCACACACGCAGGCGGCCAGCGGCGCGCCGGGCAGGTACACGTCTTCGGTTGCGCCAGCTGGCGATGCGCCGGTCTCGACCACTTCGCGCCGGCTGAACTGGTTGCGGATGAAGCCGCCATACGCAGCGGGTTTGCCGTCGGCCGCGACCGCCAGCAACATGCCGTTGACGACGTCGGCGAACGTGGCGGCGGCATCGGGCGCGCCGATCAGGGCGCGCAGCAGCACGCCGCCCAGGTAGGCCGCCACCCGGTGCAGCACGGCCGCGTCGTCTTCGCGCTCAGGGTTGCGTTCATGGGCGAACAGGTCGGCCAGCACGTCGTACACGGCGCCCGTAAACACCTGGGAAATGGCGTGCACCTGGGTGCCCACCTGGCTCAGGCGCAGGTCGTTGTCGGCATTGCGCAAGCCATTGCGATTGCCCAGCGCCAATCCGAACTGCTCGGCGACGTCGGCCAGGAAGGATGTGTCGTGCAGGTTGGCCTTGGTCTGGGCGACGATGGCTTCGCACTGGTCGAACTGCGACAAGGCCAGAAAGACGGCAGTGAGATCGCCAAATGATTCGTGCAGGCCGCCCGTCTGGGGCGGGGCGTCGGCCTGCAGCCAGCGCGGCTTGATGCCGTCGAGGATCGCGTGAGCAGTCTCGTGCGAGACGATATCGAACGAGCGGCAGGTAAACACGCGCCCGGCGGCGCCGGCGGGGACGAAGTCGCCGAACTTCAGGCAGCCCTGGCTGCGGCTGTAGAACGCGTTCATGATGTTGGGCAGGCCGTGCGGGAAGACGCGCAGCGGATTGGCGTCGATACTGCTGTTCCATTGCCATGGCAGCGGCATGGCAACGCCGGCCGCTGCCAGCACGCGCTGGTACATGGTCAGGGTCTGGCGCACGACGGCAAAGGTGTGCACGGCGTCGAACTGGGGCGTGTCGGCCTGGGTAACGAAGTCGCCGGAGGCGTTTGGTTCGACCTGCTCGATGCCGGGCACGCCGGGCGCGATGCGGGCGTCGCGCGGGCCGGCCAGCACGGCGCCGGGCAGATACGCCGTGCGGGTGCCGATGGCGCCGACCGACGGGTCTTGCTTCCACATCAGCACGCGGGCGCCGAAGGCATGCGGCAGCGGCTCGGCATCGACCGGCGGGCCGGGGTCGGGCTCGGCGCTGGCGGCAGCGCCATCGACCAAACGCGCCACGCGGCCAGGTTGACGAGCCCGTACACCGTGCGGCGCCTCGTGCGATTGCTTGGGGTGTATTTCCATGACGGCTCCTCGCGTAATGACGGCGTTCGCTTTCATGGTCGCCCGCCATGACGGGCACGCTTTGAGACGCGTCAATTGCGGCGTGACGAATGCATCAGTTCTAGCGAACTCTGGCATACGACCGCGTCAACTGGCATCATGGCGGATTGTTCGCAATATTTAGGAAGGAATGTCCCGATGGCGGAAATCAGCATCGTCCAGCAACACACCCTGAGCCCGGCTGCGGCGCGCACGGCGGCCGAGCAAGTGGCGCAGCGTATTGCGACCGAATATGGACTGGCATGCCAGTGGGATGGCGACGTGCTGCGCTTTGAGCGCAGTGGCGTGGAGGGGGCATTGACGCTGGAAGACCAGCAGGCGGCGATGCGGATCAACCTGGGATTCTTGATGGGCGCCTTTGCGCCGGCCATCGAGGCCAAGGTGGCGGAGAAGATGCGCAAGACCTTCGCCGCCTAGTACATTGATTCGTTGAATCAGCCTTTCAGCTCTTCGATCAGATCGATGTATTGCTGCTGGGCTTCTTCTTGCGACGTGCCGGCCAGACCGGCCCAGGCGTCGAACTTGGCGCGTGCCACGAAATCGGTCATGCCCGGACGCTCGCCGGTCGCATCGCCGCTCGAACCCTGCTTGTACAGCGCGTAAATCTTCAGCAAGGTCATATTGTCCGGACGCTCCGACAGATTCTTCGAATCGAGCTGGGCCTGGGTGAATTGTTCTTGGACGCTCATGGAAACTCCTGTGATGGTGGGTTGCAGTCTTGTCGCTTGGACAAGGCGGCAGGCATCTTAGCGCAGGAGGCGGGGGCGACCCGGGGATTGCGACGTACTTTAGAGGGGAACTTCAAATGCGGTGCAGTGCCTGCCATGACTCACCCGAGGGGGCGGTGCATGGCAGTGCAACGATGCTGCGGCTTAGACAGCCAGCAGGTCGACGTCGAAGACCAGGGTGGCGTTTGGCGGAATGACACCGCCGGCGCCGCGCGCGCCATAGCCCAGGGCTGCAGGAATGGTCAGGCGACGCGAGCCGCCGATTTTCATGCCTTGCACGCCTTCGTCCCAGCCGCGGATGACCTGGCCGGCGCCGAGTGCGAACTCGAACGGATCGCCACGGTCTTTGCTCGAATCGAACTTGGCGCCGAGGCTGCCGTCGTCGTTGCGCAGCCAGCCGGTGTAGTGCACGGTGACGTGCTGGCCAGCCTTGGCTTCGTCGCCGGTGCCGGTGACGAGTTCTTCGTATTGCAGGCCAGAATCGGTAGTGATGGTGGACATGGTCTTCCTTGTTGTTCAGATTGAATGACGATTGTAGTGCATGGGTCGGGAAACCGCCATTGTCCGGGCCAGCCGTGCGCCCGTTGCAGCCCGGCGCGCTCCCGTAGAATGTGCGCTCGACCTTCCCAACTGGAGTAGCCATGCCGCATGCCGACAGCGCGACCGTGATTCCGAGGACCGCCCCCATGAAGGGCGTCCTGCTTGCCTGGCGGCGCGCGCTGCGCTCGCAGTTCAGCGGGCGCATGCTGTTGCTGTCGCTGGTCCCGCTGCTGCTGTCGCTCACGCTGTGGGGCGTGGCAATGTGGCTGGGCCTGCAGCCGCTGCTCGACTGGCTGCACGGGCTGTTTACCGACTACGGCGGCTTCGATGCAAGCAACAGCATGCTGGGCATGCTCGGCCTGGGCATGCTCAAGGTGATGGTCGTGCCGCTGCTGGCGATTGCCTTGCTGCTGCCGCTGATGATTGCCTCGAGCCTGCTGTTCATGGGCATCGTTGCGATGCCGGCCATCGAGCGCCACGTGAGCGGCCGTCACTTCCCTGCGCTCGAGAAAAAGGAGGGCGGCTCGTTCATCGGCAGCCTGGCCATCAACGTCGGTAGTACGGCCGTGTTCGCGCTGTTGTGGCTCTTCACGCTGCCGCTGTATGCCATCCCGCCACTGGCCTGGCTGGTGCAGGCCGGCCTGTGGGCCTGGGTCACGTCGCGCGTGATGAGCTACGACGCACTGGCCGCGCACGCCAGTGGGGCCGAGCGCCAGGTGCTGATGCGCACTTGCCGTCCGGCGCTGCTGACGATCGGCCTGGTCTCGGGCCTGGCCGGTGCACTGCCCGGCATCGCGTGGATGGGCGGGGCAGTGATCTCGGTCGTGCTGTTCCCGGTGCTGGCGCTGGTGTCGCTGTGGCTGTACATCATGCTCTTTTTGTTTGCCGGGCTCTGGTTTCAGTACTACTGCCTGCAGGCACTGGCAGAGCTGCGCGCGCAGCACCTTCCAGCACATCCCGGCGCCGGCGCTTCCATCTGAATCAGCGATGCGCTGTGCACCGGCACCGTGCCGGGCGCGTTAACTGCCAGCATCGACCGTGCATACGGCGCTTGATGCGTTGCTGCCAACAGTCGTGACGCACAGGCATCGCTTGCAGTCATGCTATTTAACCAACCCGTTGTTTTTTTGCGAAAATATTCCGGTATAGGCCGATTTGTTAAACGGTATCTCGCGTCTATCTTATTGATGTGGTGGAATATTACCTATGGACGGGGCAATCTGGAGTGGGATTGCACTGCTGAAATTTGTGAACTAACAGACACCACAATCACTCGAACGGACCAGCAGCAATACAGATGGCGAGCAGGTTGGCGGGGGTTGCAAGCGTTTTGATTCGGACCGGTTAAGCCATCATGGAAAGTATTCGTCGCCTCGTGCGACCAAACAATGTATTCGGCAAGCGCGCCGCCACCTCGCGGAGCGAACCGACCATGGACGGCGCAGTTGCCGCGCCAGTCGTCGCCGCAGCGGGCGCTGCAGCGTCGGGGGCGTCTGCGTCCCCGTCCGCGCCGGATTCGGCGGGTGACGTTCCCCTGCACGATGCCTTCCCGCACCTGGCCGGCAACGGCTATGGCAGCGGCGGCGTACCGGGCGGCCCGTCCGGCGGGCCGGATGGCTCGCCACCAGCGCCGCGCAAGAGCCGCTGGAAGCTCTGGCTGGCGCTGATCGGCGTGCTCCTGCTCGCGATCGCGGCCGCCTGGGCCGTGATGGAAACCCGCACCTCGCGCCTGCAGGCGAAAATCTTCGCCGACATGGCCAGCGAACTCACGTTCCGCATGGCCGATGGCCCGAGCGATTCGATCCGCTTCCCGGCCGCCAGCCCGTATGACACCCGGCTCGGTTATGCCGGCCTGCCGAAATACCTCGAACGCCTGCAGACGCGCGATTACGCGATCGCGTCGCAGGCGCGCATCTCGCCGCAGATGGTCAAGATGGCCGATCTCGGCCTGTATGCCACCTACCACGAGAAAACCAAGGTCGGCCTCGAGATCCTCGATTGCCGCGCCCAGCCCCTGTTCACGTCGCGCTTCCCCGAGCGCTTCTACGACAAATTCGACGCCGCGCCGTCGCTGCTGGTGCAAAGCCTGCTGTTCATCGAAAACCGCGAACTGCTCGACGCAAGCCACCCGCGCCGCAATCCGGCCGTCGAATGGGACCGCTTCTCGAAAGCCGTGTTCGACAAGACGCTGGCCAGTGTCGGCCTGGGCGGCGACGGCCGCGTGGCCGGTGGCAGCACGCTGGCCACGCAGATCGAAAAATACCGGCACTCGGCCGAGGGCCGCACCGGCTCGCTGACCGACAAGATCATCCAGATGGCATCGGCCACGCTGCGCGCCTACCAGGACGGCGAAGACACCACCAATTCGCGCCGCCAGGTCGTGCTCGACTACCTGAACACGGTGCCGCTGTCGGCCAAGCCGGGTTACGGCGAAGTCAACGGTATCGGCGACGGCATGTGGGTCTGGTACGGCCGCGATTTCGCCAAGGTCAACGCGATGCTCAAGGGCCCGATGACGAGCCCGGATGCCGTGATGGCCTACAAAGAGGCGCTGTCGCTGATGATCGCCCAGCGCCGCCCGGCGTATTACCTCGGCGCCGGCGAGAGCGACCTGGAAACCCTGACCAACAGCCACCTGCGCGTGCTGTCGCAGCAGGGCGTGATTTCGCCGCAACTGCGCGACGCAGCCCTGAGCGCCAATCTGAAACCGGCGCTGCATACCGGCGTGGCGCCGCCACCGGCGGACGCGTTCGTCTCGCGCAAGGCAGCCAATGCGGTGCGCAACCACGTGGGTTACCTGATCGGCGACTCGCGCCTGTACAACGTCGACCGCCTCGACCTGTCGGTGGTCTCGACCCTCGACGGCAATGCCCAGCAAGCTGTCACGACCGCGCTGCGCAAGCTGTCCGATGCCGAACACGCGAAAGAAGCCGGCCTGACCGGCAAGGGTATGCTCGGCAATGGCGACCCGGCGCAAGTGGTCTACAGCTTCACGCTGATGGAGCGCGGCGAGCACGTCAACTACCTGCGCGTGCAGACCGATAACTACGACCAGCCACTGGACATCAACGAAGGCGCCAAGCTCGACCTGGGTTCAACGGCCAAGCTGCGCACGCTGGTGACGTACCTCGACATCGTCGACCAGCTGCACAAGCGCTTTGGCGCGATGGACAAGATCGGCCTGATGGGCGTCGAAGTCGATCCGAAAGACCGCATGTCGCTGTGGGGCCTTGAGTACTTCCGCACGCTGCCCGACGGCGCCGACCGTAGCCTCAAGCCCATGCTCGACGCTGCGATGGCACGCAAGTACTCGGCCAATCCGGGCGAGCGCTTCTTTACCGGTGGCGGCCTGCACACGTTCGGGAACTTCAGCAGGCTCGACGACAGCCGCATCATGGACGTGAACCAGGCGCTGCGCAGCTCGACCAACCTTGTGTTCGTGCGCATGATGCGCGACGTCGTGCGCTACTACATGTTCCAGTTGCCAGGCTCGTCCGCGCAACTGCTGGCCGACGCCGACGATCCACGCCGCGCCGCCTATCTGGCCCGCTTTGCCGACAACGAGGGCAAGGTCTTCATGGCCAAGTTCTGGAACAAGTACAAGGGCAAGACGCCGCAGGAAGTCGAGACGCTGCTGTTCTCCGGCGTGCGTCCGCTGGCCTCCAAGCTCGCGGCGGCTCACCGCACCGTGGTGCCGAACGCCACGCTGGCGCAGTTTGGCGCGTTCATCGATGCATCGGTCCCGGCCAGCAACGAGATCGATCCCGAACGCATCCCGAAACTGTACGAGACCTATGACCCACGGAATATGTCGCTGGCCGACCGCGGCTACGTGTCATCGGTGCACCCGCTCGAACTGTGGCTGGTGAGCTATCTGCGCACCCATCCAAAAGCGACCTGGTCCGAAGTGACGGCTGCAAGCGTCAAGGAGCGCCAGGAAGTCTACCAATGGCTGTTCAAGACGCACCGCAAGCACGCGCAGGACAACCGCATCGCCGGCCTGCTTGAGGTGGAAGCATTCCTGAAGATCCACGCGCAGTGGAAGAAGATGGGCTACCCGTTCGATTCGCTCGTGCCATCGTACGCGACCACGCTGGGCGCCTCGGCCGACCGGCCGGCCGCGCTGGCCGAGATGATGGGCATCATCGTCAACGGCGGCGTGCGCAAACCGATCGAGCGCATCGACTCGCTGCACTTTGCCGCGGCCACGCCGTACGAAACGCTCGTGCGCCGCAACAAGGGCGGTGGCAAGGAACAAGTGTTGGCGCCCGAAGTCGCGCGCGCCGTGGCGGACGCCATCCAGGGCGTCGTCTCGGACGGCACTGCCAAGCGCGTCAAGACCGCGTTCGTTCAGGCCGACGGCAGCATCATCGCCGTGGCCGGCAAGACCGGTACCGGCGACCAGCGCTTCGATGTGTATGCGCGTGGCGGCCGCCTGGTCGAGTCGCGCTACGTGAACCGGTCGGCGACGTTCGTGTTCAACATCGGCGAACGCTTCTACGGCAGCATGACGGCGTACGTGCACGGGCCGCAGTCCGAGAACTATGACTTCACCAGCGCGCTGCCGGTGCAACTGCTCGTCACGCTGGCGCCGAGCCTGATGCCGATGATCGAGCCGCCGGTCGCGCCGGCGCCCGTGCCCGGCCAGGCCATCGCCGCCGCGCCGCGGCAGTGCGTGCGTTGAGGCCAGGGCAGGATCCTCCGGGCGCGCCGGTCAAGGGGCTGCGCGCCCGCCTGCAGAACTTCAGCATCGTCTCGCTGCGCGACCTGGTCGTGGCCAGCGGGCCGACGATCCTGATGGTTGCGGCGGCCGTGATGCTCGCCTACTGGTGGGTCGACCCGGCGCCGCCGCGCACGCTCCGGCTGGCCACGGGCCAGGAAAATTCCGCCTACGAGCAATTTGGCAAGCAATATGCGAGCGTGCTGGCGCGCGACGACATCAAAGTCACGCTGCAGGGCACGCTCGGCTCGCAGGACAATCTGCAGCAATTGCTGGCCGGGCAGGCCGATGTCGCGTTCGTGCAAAGCGGCTCGACCGACGACAAGGTTGGCAACGCCGACAGCGTCGAGCGGCGCGGCCTGGTCTCGCTGGGCAGCCTGTTTACCGAACCGGTGTGGCTGTTTGTGCGCGCCGACGCAAATGTCACGCGGCTGCCCGATCTGCGCGGCAAGCGCATCAACCTGGGGCCGGAAGGCACCGGCGTGCCGCGCCTGGTGCGCCAGCTGCTCGACGCCAACAATATCGTGCCAGGCGCATTGACCATCAGCGACCTGGCCAATACGCCGGCCACCGTCGAATTGCTGGCCGGACGCATCGACGGCCTGGTCTTCAGTTCGGCGCCCGAAGCACCGCTGATCCAGATGCTGCTGCAAACGCCGGGCATCCGCCTGTTCGATTTTTCGCAGGCCGAGGCCTATACGCGGCGCCTGCCATTTTTGACGCACGTGGTGCTGCCGCGCGGGATCGTCGACCTGGGCCGCAACATCCCGAATCAGGATTACCACCTGATCGCGCCGACTGCCACGCTCGTCGCGCGCGAGGAAATCCATCCGGCGCTGGTGGGCCTCCTGGTCAAGGCGGCGACCGAGATCCACGGCGGCGCTGGCTGGTTCCAGCAGCAGGGCCAGTTCCCATCGCCGAAGTACACGGAAATCCCGGTTGCGCCCGAAGCGGCGCGCTACTACCGTGACGGCCCGCCATTCATGCAGCGTTATCTGCGGTTCTGGCTGGCCAACCTGGCCGAGCGGCTGTGGGTCGTGGTGGTGGCGCTGACGGCGCTGTTGATTCCGCTGTCCAAGATCGTGCCGCCGATTTACGTCTGGCGCGTACGCTCGCGCGTCTACCGCTGGTATGGCGAGCTGCGCGCGATCGAGCAATCGCTCGAGGAGAGCGGGGCGGACGCCACCGACGCGGTGCGCAAGGAATTGCTGGGCCGGCTGAACGGACTGGAAGACCGCGTCAATCACATTTCGGTGCCGCTCGCCTATGCGGACGAGTTGTACCGGCTGCGCAGTCACATCCACCTGGTGCGCGAGCGCGTGCGCGGCGTGCACGAAGAGCAGACAGCGCAGCCGTTGGCTTGAGCATGTCTTTTTGGAATTGACCGGGGAATCCCATTACACTGGCGTCCCCAGTCATCTCTTCGAAGGCCGTCATGATCCGCCGCACGCTTCCCGCCCTTGTTTTTGGCTTGTGCCTTGCCGCTGGCCTGGCCAGCCCGTCTGCCGTTGCCGGCGCTGCTGACAGTGGCAAGGACAGTGCCAAGGACAGCAAGCGCCCGACGCGCGAAGCCTATACCAAGTACGAGTACCGGATCCCGATGCGTGACGGCGTGCAGCTGTTCACGGTCGTCTACGTGCCGAAGGACAGCACGCGCAGCTACCCGTTCCTGATGCAGCGCACCCCGTACAGCGCCGGCGTGCGCGCCGAAGGTGAACTGCGCTACGGTGTGGACTGGCTGCCAGAGTCGCTGGGCCCATCGCGCGAATTCGAAGAAGCGGGCTACATCTTCGTAAGCCAGGACGTGCGGGGCCGCTACATGTCCGAAGGCGTCTGGCAGGAAATGACCCCGCACGGCAAGGCCACGCCCGCCAAGGGCGAGGGCCGCGAGAGCGACGACATGTACGACACGGTGGCCTGGCTGCTCAAGAACATCCCGAACAACAATGGCAAGGTGGGCATCTGGGGCATCAGCTACCCGGGCTTCTACGCCGCCGCCAGCGTCATCGATTCGCATCCGGCGATCAAGGCCGCCTCGCCCCAGGCGCCGATTGCCGACCTGTACATGGGCGACGATTCATACCACGGCGGCGCCTTCAAGCTGGCCGCCAACTTCGACTTTTATGCGGCCTTCACGGCGGCGCCGAATCCGACCCCGCTGCCGAAAACCGGCAGCGAATTCGATTACGGCGTGGCCGACGGCTACGATTATTTTCTGAAGCACCGCACGCTGGCGAATATCGCTGCGACCATGACCGACACGCAGCGCGAGCTGTTCATGCCGAACATCGAGCACGATACCTATGACAGCTTCTGGAAAGAGCGCGCCATCGGCCCGCACATCAAGAACGTCAAGGCTGCCGTGCTGACGGTGGGCGGCTGGTTCGATGCGGAAGACGCCGCTGGCCCGTTCATCGTGCACCGCGCGCTGGAAGCGCAGAACAAGGGCGGCAACCATGCCCTCGTGGTGGGCCCGTGGGTGCACGGCGGCTGGGCGCGTGGCGATGGCGCCCGGCTTGGCCATGTCAAGTTCGACGCGAAAACAAGCGAATGGTTCCGGCGCGATGTCCAGTTCCCGTTCTTCGAGCAGCATCTGAAGGGTGTCAAGCCGAACACGGCGCTGGCGCCGGTGACCGTGTTCGAGACCGGCACGAATGTCTGGCGCCAGTACGACGCCTGGCCGCCGAAAACGGCAAAGGCGCGCACGCTGTACTTCGGCGCCAATGGCGCGCTGCGCTGGCAGCAGCCAGCCGGGCCAGCCGGCACAGACGCCGGTTTCGATGAATACGTGGCCGACCCGGCGCGCCCGGTACCGTACATCGGCTATCCGGCGCTGGGCGTGCCGCGCGAATACATGGTGTCGGACCAGCGCTTTGCCGCCACCCGGCCCGATGTGCTGGTGTACCAGAGCGCCGTGCTGGAAGAGGATGTGACGGTTGCCGGGCCGGTGACGCCGAAGCTGTTCGTGTCGACAAGCGGGACCGACGCCGACTGGGTCGTCAAGCTGATCGATGTCTACCCGGCCAGCTTCCCGACCCCGGCAGGGGAGCGGGGCGGCGATGTCGGCCCGCCCGCGGTGAGTCTGGGTGGCTTCCAGCAACTGGTGCGCGGCAATCCGCTGCGCGGCAAATTCCGCAACAGCTATGAAAAGCCGGAACCGTTCGTGCCGGGCAAGGTCGAGCCCATCAAGTATGAACTGGGCCAGGTGAACCACACCTTCCGGCGTGGTCACCGGATCATGGTGCAGGTGCAGAGCTCATGGTTCCCGCTGATCGACCTGAATCCGCAAACGTTCATGCGCATTCCCGACGCCAGGCCGGGCGACTTCAAGAAGGCGACCCAGCGCGTGTACCACGCGCCAGGCATGGCGTCCGGGCTGGAGCTGATGGTGCTGCCGAACCCGGGTAGCTAAAAGCTCAGGCGCCAACCCACGGCAGGCCGGCCGTGCACCAGCCGCCGATCGTCTTGCGGTGCCCGTCGCCATCGCGGTCGCCTTCGAACCCTTCCAGGATGTCGAAGGCGTTTGCGTAGCCCAGCTCGGTCGCGACACGCGCGCTGTGGCGCGAGCGTACGCCCGAGCGGCACAGGAACAGCAGCACGTCGTCCTTGCCCGCCACCTGTTCGAGCTGGGCGCCAAAATCGGGATTGGGCGCGCCACCCGGATAGGTGGCCCACTGCACTGCCAGATGCTGCGCCTGGCTGATCGCGACGCGGCCCACCCAGTCGCGTTCGGCGTTGGTGCGCACATCGACCAGCTTGACGTCCGGGCCGCTCTGGAGCAGGTCGAACGCTTCCTGAGGCGTGACTGCACCAGCGTAGGGCTGGTCAGCGCCACGCTGGCGCGCCGTCGTGAGAATCTGTTCTTTGGTCATGTTGGTGATGTCCATTCATCGTTGATCGTGATCAATGCACCATTCTGGAGCGCAGCGTGGTGCGCCCAATTGGTGCAAGCACGTAGAATTGCTCGTTAATGGTGCAAATTAGCATAAAGGTAAATCTTGCCACATGCCCCCGGTTGAGGCGATTTTATGGGTAAACTAACCCATTGCCCAAGAACGATTTGCGCATAGCCTCATGCACTGAAGTTGGCATCGTCATTGACACTTAGTTGGCACATTTCGTGCTTCATCATGATGCAAGTTGTCGGTTCGCATAGACCGACATCCTTTTTTCAATTAGGAGATTCCGAATGGCAAAGTCCGCCGCAGATGTAATGCAAATGGTCAAAGACAACGAAGTCAAATTCGTTGATTTACGCTTCGCCGATACCCGCGGCAAGGAACAACACGTCACGGTCCCGGTGTCGCACTTCGACCTGGACAAATTCGAATCCGGCCACGCCTTCGACGGTTCGTCGATCGCCGGCTGGAAAGGTATTGAAGCGTCGGACATGCTCCTGATCCCGGATGCAAACACCGCCAATATCGACCCGTTCATGGAAGAGACCACGCTGTTCATGCAGTGCGACGTCGTCGAGCCATCGGACGGCAAGGGCTACGACCGCGATCCGCGCTCGATCGCCAAGCGCGCTGAAGCCTACCTGAAATCGTCGGGCATCGGCGACACCGCCTACTTCGGCCCGGAGCCAGAGTTCTTCATCTTCGACGCCGTGCGCTGGAAGCTGGACATGTCGGGTTGCTTCGTCAAGATCGATTCCGAAGAAGCATCGTGGTCGACCGACAAGGAATTTGAAGGCGGCAACAGCGGTCACCGTCCAGGCGTGAAGGGCGGCTATTTCCCAGTGCCACCAGTCGACTCGTTCCAGGACATGCGCTCCGAAATGTGCCTGATCCTCGAATCGATGGGCATCCCGGTCGAAGTGCACCACCACGAAGTCGCCGGCGCCGGCCAGAATGAAATCGGTACCAAGTTCTCGACGCTCATCGAGCGCGCCGACTGGACCCAGAACATGAAATACGTGATCTGGAACGTGGCCCACAGCTACGGCAAGACCGCGACCTTCATGCCAAAGCCAATGGCTGGCGACAACGGCTCGGGCATGCACGTGCACCAGTCGATCTGGAAAGATGGCAAGAACCTGTTCGCAGGCGACGGCTACGCAGGTCTGTCGGAAACGGCGCTGTTCTATATCGGCGGCATCATCAAGCACGCCCGTGCCCTGAACGCGATCACCAATCCAGGCACCAACTCGTACAAGCGCCTGGTGCCAGGCTTCGAAGCCCCGGTTAAGCTGGCGTATTCGGCCCGTAACCGTTCGGCTTCGATCCGCATCCCGCACGTGGCGAACCCGAAAGGCCGCCGCATCGAGACGCGTTTCCCGGATCCACTGGCCAACGTCTACCTGTGCTTCGCAGCACTGATGATGGCCGGTCTGGATGGTATCCAGAACAAGATCCACCCGGGCGAAGCGGCAACGAAAGACCTGTACCATCTGCCGCCTGAAGAAGACAAGCTGATCCCGACGGTGTGCGCATCGCTGGAAGAAGCACTGGATGCACTGAACGAAGACCGCGAGTTCCTGACCCGTGGCGGCGTGTTCAGCGACAGCATGATCGATGCCTACATCGACCTGAAGATGCAGGAAGTCCAGCGCATGCGCATGACCCCGCACCCAGCCGAATTCGATATGTACTACTCGTCGTAATCGGTCCATCCAGGCGGGCGTGGATGTGCATCGCGCCAGCCTGGCGGGTAGAACAAACGCGGGGAAAGCCATGCTTTCCCCGCGTTTTTTGTTGCTTGGGGTTTATATTCCTTGGGGTATAGTCAGGCGCATCTACAATAGCGTGCCCTTGCGACCAACCGGGATGGGAATGACAAATAGTGTGTTTCAGGCCAGTGTGGCCGTTTTTACCGCCGCGTTTGCCTCAGCGCTGCTGTGCGCCAGTGCACACGCGCAAATCTACCGTTGCACCGATGCCAATGGCCGGCCGCTCTATACCGACACCAAGGTCGGCAAGTGCCAGCTGATCGACACCGGCTACAGCGCGCCGCCGGCAGCCTCGCCCCCGATTCCTGCACCGCGCTCGGCGGGCGGCGGGGGCGCGTCAGGCGGATCGAATCCCGCCCCGGCGGCGACCCCGAGCGCGGCCCAATCGAACTTCCCGCGCGTGGACAATGTGCTGCAGCGCGCCCGCGACGACGAGCGGCGCGAGATCCTGGGCGATGAACTGCGCCTGGAAGAACGCAAGCTCGCCGACCTCAAGCGCGTCTTCAACAACGGCGAGCCGGAACGCCAGGGCAACGAGCGCAACTACGCCAAATACCAGGAGCGCGTGGCGTCCATGCGCGACGAAATCAATCGCAGCGAACGCAATATCGAAGCGCTCCGGCGCGAGATCGGCAGTATCAGATGACCCTGCCTCCGATGGCGCCGCCCGTGTACGACCCGGGCAACCCGGCCCGTTATGCCGGCCTGGACTTGCTGGCCTCGGCCGTGATGATGACCGGACCGGACGGCGAGGTGGTGTATGCCAACGCCGCCGCCGAAAACCTGATGGAGCTGTCGTTCAAGTCGCTGCAGCGTCATCGCCTGCCCGAGCTGTTTACCAACGGCGCCGAGATCGGCGTCCTGATCACGCAGGCGCTGGTGCACCAGTACGCCGACCTGCGCCAGGACCTGACGCTGCAGCGCAGCGGACGCGAACCGCTGCACGTGAACAGCATCGTCAGCGCGCTGGGCGATGGCATGGCGCTGATCGAGCTGCGCGAGAACGTGCAGCAGTTAAAGCTCGACCGCGAAGAGCGCCTGATGGACCAGAGCCAGGCCAACAAGGAACTGATCCGTAACCTGGCGCACGAAATCAAGAACCCGCTGGGCGGCATCCGCGGCGCGGCGCAGCTGCTCGAACTCGAGCTGCCGCCGCATCATTTGCTCGAGCTGCAGGAATACACGCAGGTGATCATCAAGGAAGCCGACCGCCTGCAAACGCTGGTCGACCGCCTGCTGGCGCCGCACCGCAAGCCGCACATCGTCGGCGACGTCAATATCCACGAAGTGTGCGAGCGCGTGCGCAGCCTGATCCTGGCCGAATTCCCGCAGGGCCTGTCGATCCGGCGCGATTACGATGCGTCGATTCCCGAGTTTCGCGGCGATATGGAGCAGCTGATCCAGGTGGTGCTGAACATCGCCCACAACGCCGCGCAGGCCGTCGCCGGGCGCATTGCGCAGGGCGACGCCGAGATCGTTTTGCGCACCCGTGTGGCGCGCCAGGTCACGCTGGCCAAGGTCCGCTACGGGCTGGCATTAGACTTGCATATCATCGACAATGGACCGGGCATCGCGCCCGATATCCGCGACCGCATTTTCTATCCGCTCGTATCCGGGCGTGACGGCGGGAGTGGCCTCGGGCTGACGCTGGCGCAAACGTTTGTGCAGCAACACCTGGGTGTGATCGAGTGCGAAAGCCGGCCTGGACTGACGGATTTCCGGATCCTGCTGCCCCTGCCATAAGCGGGAGACAGCGGACCGCACCGGCAAGTCCTTTATTGAATCCATGTTGCGGGAAGCACGAAACCATGAAACCAATCTGGATTGTCGACGACGATGCATCGATTCGCTGGGTCCTTGAAAAGGCCCTGGCACGCGAAAGCCTGGAGACCCGCAGCTTCGCCAATGCGCGCGAAGCCATGACCGCCTTTGAAACCGACACGCCGCAAGTGCTGGTGTCGGACATCCGCATGCCGGGCGAATCCGGCATCGACCTGCTGCAAGCGGTCAAGGAACGCCATCCGGGCCTGCCGGTCATCATCATCACAGCGTTCTCGGACCTCGACTCGGCGGTGTCCTCGTTCCAGGGCGGCGCCTTTGACTATCTGGCCAAGCCATTCGACATCGACAAGGCCGTCTCGCTGATCCGGCGTGCGTTAGAGGAGAGTTTGCGCGAAGCGAGCGTCGAGGCGCCACCGGCCGAAACCCCCGAGATCCTTGGCCACGCGCCGGCGATGCAGGAAGTGTTTCGCGCCATTGGCCGCCTGTCGCAGTCGAACGTCACGGTGCTGATCACGGGCGAATCAGGCACCGGCAAGGAACTCGTGGCGCGCGCGCTGCACAAGCACAGCCCGCGCGCGCAGCAGCCGTTCATTGCGCTCAACACGGCGGCGATCCCGAAGGACCTCCTCGAATCCGAACTGTTCGGCCACGAGCGCGGCGCGTTCACCGGCGCGCAGGCGATGCGGCGCGGCCGCTTCGAGCAGGCCGAGGACGGCACGCTGTTTCTCGATGAAATCGGCGACATGCCGTTCGACCTGCAGACGCGCCTGCTGCGCGTGCTGTCCGATGGTCACTTTTATCGCGTGGGCGGCCACCAGCCGGTCAAGGCGAATGTGCGCGTGATTGCCGCCACCCACCAGAACCTCGAGCAGCGCGTGCGCGACGGCTTGTTCCGCGAAGACTTGTACCACCGCCTGAACGTGATCCGCCTGCGCCTGCCGTCGCTGCGCGAACGCAACGAAGACATTCCCATTCTTACGCGCCACTTCCTGGTGCAAAGTGCGCACCAATTGGGGGTGGAACCCAAGCGCATGAGCGAGCAGGCAATGCGCTTCCTGTCGGGCCTGGAGCTGCCGGGCAATGTGCGTCAGCTGGAAAACCTGTGCAACTGGATCACCGTGATGGCCCCCGGTCAGACCGTGGAGGTCAAGGACCTGCCGCGCGACCTGACCCAGGGCTCGGCGCCGCTGACAGGCACCGGTGTGCCCAATGTCGTGCCGCTGTCCGACGGCATCGTCGGCGCTGGCGCGCTGCCGGTGGCGTCCGGCGGTGGCGTGGTGCTGCAGGCCGCCGGCGCGCCGTCGCCCGAAGGCTGGCTGGGCCTGCTTGAACTGCAGGCGGCCGGCATGCTCAGCGCAGGGCAGATGGACGTGATGGATATCCTTGGCCGCCAGTTCGAATCGGCCCTGATCCGCACGGCCCTCAAGCACACGCACGGGCGCAAGAACGACGCGGCCATGCGGCTCGGGATCGGTCGCAACACCATCACGCGCAAGATCGTGGAACTGGGGATCGACGGGGCGCGCGAAGAGTAGGGTTCAACCCTATATGCATACTTGTTGACTGTGCAATTTTGCGGTGATAACTTTCCTTCGTCATGAAGCCTGATTGTGCTCGCCAGCTTCTGGACACTGTTCACGTCATTTAACTTTTACATCAAGGGTTGATTCGAATGAAACTTGGAAAAATCATGTTCGCCGGCGCAGGTATGCTGGTCGCTGCCGTTGCCTTTGCCCGACCAGACTACGGTTACACCACGACGTACTACGCCGACGCAACGTATGGCAGTGTCGTGGGCGAGTCTGAATTCACCTGCAGCGGGCGCTGGTTCCGCAGCGGTGTCGAAACCGATTACTTTGTCATCTCCAACGAAAACAAGTGCTGATTGACGTTGTGCCTGGCGCCGGCATGTGGCGAGGCCAGGTGCTACAACAACCAGCAAACAAGGTAAGGTGACTCGCGCACTCTTTCCTTGCGGCGCGCAAGAGCTGGCCAGGCCGCGCGCCGATTGTTTCCTTCTTCGGCTTTGTTGGTGATCAGAAAATTATTCTCACCGGCATTGCCAATTCCTGTAGTGCCCCTTCCGCTTTTGGTAAGCTCTCGTCTTTTCCAGAGACATTACCGCACCAATCCCCATGCTGATCAATTGCGTCGCCTACCAGGAAGGCAAGAAGCTGTCCGATATCCCGGTCGAGGATATCAGCGAATACGTCAAGTTGGAGGACACCTTTGTCTGGGTCGCGCTGCGCGACCCAGACCCTGCCGACATCGCCCTGATGCAGGAAGAATTCGGCCTGCACGAACTGGCGGTCGAAGACGCACTGCGCGGTCACCAAAGGCCCAAGCTCGAAGAGTATGGCGACTCGCTGTTCGTCGTCGTGCAGATCGTCGAACTGGTGGGCGACGAGATGTCCGTCGGCCAGTTGTCCGTCTTCGCCGGCCCCAATTACGTGCTGTCGGTGCGGCGCGACGCCAATCAGGGTTTTCTCGGCGTGCGTGCGCGCGCCGAGCGCGAACCGCACCAGCTCAGAAAAGGCGCGGGCTTCGTGCTGTATGCGCTGGTCGATGCCGTCGTCGATCGTTACTTCCCCGTGGTCGACACCCTCGAATCCGAGCTCGAATCGATCGAAGACCATATCTTTTCCATGCAGGGCAAGCAGCGCGACAATGTCGAACGCCTGTACGACCTGAAGCGCAAGGCGCAGACGCTGCGCCACGCCGTGGTGCCGCTGATGGACGCGCTGGGACGCCTGTACGGCGGGCGCGTGCCGGGCGTGGTGGACGAGACCCAGGAGTACTTCCGCGACGTGCACGACCACTTGCACCGCATCGCCGGCCGCCTGGATGCCGTGCGCGACACCATCAACACGGCGATCCAGGTGACGCTGTCGATGGTGGCGATCGAAGAAAACGAAGTGAGCAAGAAGCTCGCGTCGTACGCGGCGATTTTTGCGGTTTTTACCGCGTTCGCCGGCGTGTGGGGCATGAACTTCGAATTCATGCCCGAGCTGAAATGGAAGTATGGTTACCCGTTCGCGATGCTGACGATGATCTGCGTGTGCGGCTACCTGTATCGCAAGTTCAAGCGGGTGGGGTGGTTATAGGGGCTGGCGCTTGCCAGCCGTGGCGGCCGCGCCGCTAGATGCCACGATCACCAGCGCGATGGCCAGCCACTGCAAGCTGGTCAGGCGTTCTCCGAGCCAGATGAAGCCTGCCAGCGCCGCGATGGCCGGTCCGCTGCTGACCAGGATGCCGAACACCCGCTGCGGCAGGCGCCGCAGCGCCATCATCTCGAGCGAATAGGGTAGGGCAGACGACAGCAGCGCCACCGCCACGCCGCCCGCCAGCATGGCCGGCGTAAACAGCGCCATGCCCGCATGCGCCACGCCGAACGGCACCGCGAACACGCTCGCCGCCAGCAAGCCCCAGGCCACGGCCTGGCCACTGTTCAAGGTCGAGACGCGCTTGCCAAACACGATGTACATCGCCCAGCAGAACGCCGCCGCCAGCGCATACGCGATGCCGGCCGGGTCGAGCTGCGTTGCGCCAGCCACCGGCAGCAGCAGCCACAGGCCGACGCCGGCGCACACGACCCACACAAAATCGCGTGCATGGCGCGACGACAGCACGACCACCGCAAGCGGCCCCGTGACCTCGATTGCCACCGCAATCCCGAGCGGAATGCGCTCGAACGCGCGGTAGATGCACAGGTTCATCGCGCCCAGCATCAGGCCATACACGAGCAGGTTGCCCACATCGGCGCGCGCCGGTCGGCCAAAGCGCCACGGCCGCACGATGGCCAGCAGGATCAGCGCCGCCAGGCCCACGCGCAGCGCGGTGACGCCTTCGCTGCCGACGGCCGGAAACAGCCCCTTGGCCCAGGCCGCGCCCGCATTGACCGACACCATCGAGGCCAGGATCGCCAGACCCGGGCCCCATGCGGCGTGCCGGCCGGCCGGGTTCAACGGGCAGCCATTGCCAATGCCACCGCCTCGGCCACGCGGATGCCGTCGACGGCCGCCGACATGATGCCACCTGCGTAGCCGGCGCCTTCGCCGGCCGGGAACAGGCCGCGCGTGTTCAGGCTTTGCAGGTCGTCGTTGTTGCGCCGGATGCGGATCGGCGACGAGGTGCGCGTTTCCACGCCCGTCAGTACCGCGTCTTCCTTGTAGTAGCCCTTGATCTGCTTGTCGAAGGCGACAAACGCTTCGCGCATCGCGACGATCGCGTAGTCGGGCAGCGACGTGGCCAGGTCGGTCAGGTGCACGGCCGGCAGGAACGATGGCGTGACCGAACCGAGCGCCGTGGACGGCCGGCCGGCCACGAAGTCGCCCATCAGCTGGCCCGGTGCATCGTAGGTCGAGCCGCCCAGCACGAAGGCGCGCGATTCGAGCTCGCGCTGGAACGCGATGCCGGCCAGCGGGTGGCCCGGATAATCCTCGGGCGTAATGCCGACCACGATGGCGCTGTTGGCATTGCGCTCGTTGCGCGAATACTGGCTCATGCCGTTGGTGACGACGCGGCCTTCTTCGCTCGACGCGGCCACCACGGTGCCGCCCGGGCACATGCAGAAGCTGTAGACCGAGCGGCCATTGGACGCGTGGTGCACGATCTTGTAGTCGGCCGCGCCCAGCAGCTTGTTGCCGGCGTTCGGGCCGAAGCGGCAGACGTCGATCAGCGACTGCGGGTGTTCGACCCGGAAGCCGATCGAGAACGGCTTGGCTTCGATGTACACGCCGCGTTCGTACAGCATCTCGAAGGTGTCGCGCGCGCTGTGGCCGATGGCGATCGTCAGGTGACGGGTGGGGATTTCTTCGCCGCTGGCCAGACGCACGCCGACCACCTGGCGCACACCGCCGGTTTCTTCGATCAGGACATCCTGCATGCGCGTATCGAAGCGCATTTCGCCGCCCAGGTTGATGATCTCGGCGCGCATCTGCTCGACCATCTTGACCAGGCGGAAGGTGCCGATGTGTGGCTTGCTGACGTACATGATTTCTTCGGGCGCGCCGAACTTGACGAACTCGGTGAGCACCTTGCGGCCGTGGTGGTTGCTGTCCTTGATCTGGCTGTAGAGCTTGCCGTCCGAGAAGGTGCCGGCGCCGCCTTCGCCAAACTGCACGTTCGACTCGGTATCGAGCTTGCGCTTGCGCCAGAAGCCGAAGGTGTCGACGGTGCGCTCGCGCACGACCTTGCCGCGCTCGAGCACGATCGGATTCAGGCCCATCTGCGCCAGGATCAGCGCAACAAACAGCCCGCACGGACCGGTGCCGACGACGACCGGGCGCGGGGTGCCGGGCGCCGGTTTGGCGGCATTGACGAACTTGTACTCGACGTCGGGGGCGGGCATGACGTGCGGGTCGCGCAGCTTTGCCAGCACGGCCTTGTCGTCGGCAACGGTCGCGTCGATCGAGTAGATCAGGACGATGGCGGATTTCTTGCGCGCGTCGTAGCTGCGCTTGTAGACGGCAAAGTCGAGCAGTTCGGCGTCAGCGATGCCGAGGCGGGCCAGGATGGCGTCGCGCAGGGCGGCGTCCGGGTGGTTCAGGGGGAGTTTGAGTTCGTTAATACGCAGCATGGGAGTGGTTGCTAGTGAGGCAACAAAGAATTGCGGGCAAGACGCTATTTTACCGCGACGTCCGAAGACGAGTTGGGCTATGGAATGAAAAAATGATCTGTCTAAGAAGACTGTATTTACAGAATTATTTTGTCGTTGGATTTTTTGGCGAAAGGTACGCTGATTTGGCAAGAGCGTGGCCGGACACATCGAATATTGTGGAAATGAGACAACGATTTTTGCGAGAGTGTGACCCCGTAATCGCCCCATCTTATGCGCCTTAATGTGCACTGCAACAGAGGGTAAATACCCCCTTTTTGGTGAGTGGACGCACCTGCCTGGTGCGCTGTGTCAGGGACGCCACATTGTGCATCTGAAAAATCATCATGCATATTGATATGCATGAAAAGTTGTTGACGCCATAACGCCAGATGAACGAACGTAGATGAACGTTCATTTTTTCTTTTGAAGAAAATTGGCATGAGCGTACTTACACGTTGGTCCGGGTGGAGTAAGGAATTGCGCCGCAGCCATCGCGCTGTCTGGTGCGACCGATAACAGGATTGCCATGAGCAGTCCGATATAAGCGAGAAAGCGAAATCACATGTTGAAGAAAACCGTATTAGTTCACACGCTGAGTCTGGCGTTCGGCGGCGCAGTGCTGGGCATGGCCGCAATGTCGCCAGCGATGGCACAGTCCAATGCATCGGGTTCGGTCTATGGCAAAGTCGCAGGCGGCGCCGGAGATACGGTGACGCTGGTTAACGCGGGTACCAATGCAACGCGTACGACGACTGTCGATGCAAGCGGCAACTTCCGCGTTACCAGCCTCCCTATCGGTGTCTACACCGCCACCCTGACCAAGGGCGGCGCGAGTGTCGGCAGCACCCAGGTCGAGGTTCTGGCAGGCCAGGGTATCGAAGCGAGTTTCGCGACTGCAGTGGCAGGCGGCGTTCAATCGGTCCAGGTGAGCGGTCGTCGCAACCGGATCGACGTGTCGAGTTCCAACAACGGTGCAACGTTCACGGCGCGCGAGCTGGAAAAACTGCCAGTCGGCCGCAATGTCGAATCAATCGTTCAACTGGCCCCGAACACCACACGCGGCGATCCGAGCTACCCGGCCGGCGCCAGTTTCGGCGGCGGCGCAGCGTCAGAGAATGCGTACTACATCAACGGCATGGTGGCGACCAATGCGCTGACGCAGCTGGGGGCAATGGAGCTGCCGTTTGGCGCGATCGCGCAAGCGCAGATTCTGACCGGTGGCTTTGGTGTCGAATTCGGCCGCTCGACCGGTGGTGTGGTCAATGTCACAACCAAGTCCGGTACCAATACCTGGGAAGTCGGCGGGTTGGCGTCCATCATGCCAAAATCCACCCGCGCCAAGTACCACGATTTGTACTATGCAAACACCGGCGTGTTCCCACGCACTGATGGCACGTTGTACCAGCGCCGTGAAGACAATGAGCTGACCGAAAAGCAGTATTCGGCATGGGCCGGCGGCCCGCTGATCAAGGACACCCTGTTCGGCTTCGTGGCACTGGAACAGACCAAGCGCGAACAGAACCTGGTGAACGGCACGAGCGCATCGACGGTGTTGGGCACCAGCGGTTATCGCGAAGCAGAAACGACGTCCAAGCGCTATCTCGGCAAGCTGGACTGGAACATCAACGATAACCATCGTATCGAGTTCACCTCGATCGGCGATCTGCCGGAAACCGACCTTCGTTACCGGTCGTATAACTACACGACCCGCGAAGTCGGTTCAACGGTCAATTCGGAAATCCACCAGGAATTCGGCCCGATCAACCCGAACGGCGGCAAACTGAACAGCCTGCGCTATATCGGCAATATCACCGACGACCTGACCATTAACATTCTGTACGGCAAGACCAAGTCGGAGCACATCTACGTTCCAACTGGTTACGATCCGACCTTGCTGCAAGTGACGGCATCGCCGGAGAACCGGGCTCCTGGTCTGGCGTATGTAGGTGGTCAGCGTATTACCGGCAACGTCCCGCTGAACGGCTCGACCGACGAGGTGAGCTCCAAGCGTCTGGATCTGGAATACAAGATTGGTGACCATACCTTACGTGCTGGTCTGGACAACAACAAGGCAGTCTCAACCGGTGCAGGCGATGCCTACGCTGGTGGCGGTCTCTGGACTTATCTGCGTGAACTGGAAAATGGTGTTCCACAAACGACCAGGCCAATCGCGGGTGACGGGAATGACATTCCGGCGCTGGGACAATTCGGCGGCCTTGCTGGTCAGGGCTATTACGTAAGCCGTACCATCTATTCGACCATCTCGAACGCGTTTGCAGGCCAGGATGCCCAATACCTGGAAGACCGCTGGCAGGTGAACAAGGACGTTCTGCTCACGCTCGGCGTGCGTCGCGAAGGCTTCTACAACGCCAATCAGGACGGTACCAAATACATCGAGATGAAGAACCAGATCGCGCCACGTGCAAACGTCGCGTGGGATGTGAATGGTGATGGCACATTCAAGGTGTTTGGCAGCGTTGGCCGCTACACCGTGCAGATTCCGACGCTGGTTGCGCTTCGTGGTGCGAATGGTTCGGTCTATACGACCCAGTATTTTGCCTATAGCGGTACCGACGCAAACGGTCAGCCAACTGGTCTGACACAGCTGACTGGCATTGGTTCGAACAATAATGAGTTTGGCCAGGCCAAGGATCCGAATACGGTCGCCGCGCAGGACATGAAGCCAGCGTTCCAGGACGAGATTACTCTGGGTCTCGAGCGCCAGTTGACGCCGGACTACAATTTTGGCGCCAAGTTCACTTACCGCACGTTGCGCTCAACGATCGACGATACCTGCGACCCGCGTCCGTTCGAACGGTTCGCCGAGCGTAACGGCATCGACACGTCGAACTACGGCGGATTCGGCTGCGCCAGCTTCAATCCAGGCGAAGCCAACGACTTCCTGGTGGATTATGCAAATAACGGCACCTACACCAAGGTACATCTGACCAAGGAAGAACTGGGATTCGACAAGCCGAAACGTACTTATGCGGCACTGGATTTCTTCCTGGAGCATGGCTATCGTAATGGCTGGTACGCCAAGGTCAACTACACGCTGGGCCGCAGCAAGGGCAATACCGAAGGTCAGACCCTGTCGGATACCGTCAACGCCCAGGGCGATGTGGCGGCGACCCAGACCTGGGATTATCCAGAACTGATGATCGGTTCGAATGGCTTGCTGCCAAATGACCGCAAACATCAGATCAAGGCCTTTGGCTTTGTCGATGTGACGGAAGAGGTCGTTATCGGCGGCAACCTGCTGCTGGCATCTGGCCGTCCGCGTTCGTGCTCCGGCACCAACCCGACCACCAACGCGCCGGGCTGGGAAGGTCCAAACTACCAGTCGGCTTCGCGCTACTGCCTTGGCGAAACTGGTGCTCAAAACACATTGGTTCAACGCGGTACGCTTGGTCGCTTGCCTTGGGAAAAGACGCTTGACCTGAACGTGGTCTACCGTCCGAACTTCCTGGCTGGTCTGGCACTGAAAATCGACGTGTTCAACGTGCTGAACGACCAGTCGACGCAGAAGGTCAACGAGCGTTATAACACTGGTAACAATCGTTACGCTCTGTACGAGACCCCGACCTACTACAGCGCACCACGCGCGGCGAGGTTCTCGGTCGAGTACAACCGTCGGTTCAATTGATCGAGTCTTTTAACCTGGCGCATTGCGAGCGTCACCACTGAGGGGCGGTAGTCGTCCTATAAAAACCCCTGCAGGCAGAGATGCCGGCAGGGGTTTTTATCATGCGCGTCACAAGTGAACGATGCGTACGTTGTTTGCAAGGGGACGCACGTGCTTCCCTCGTAGTCCCGGGCCGCTCTTTGGAGCGGCTTTTTTTTCGCACCGTAACTGTGAATATCTGCGCCGGTACTGATCAATTGCGCACTGTACGCAGGCGTTGTTGTTTTTGTTTCATATGAATTTTTCAAAATATCATTCCCGTATTGACATCAATTTGTCAGCCATGTTTTTATAGATGAGCGAGATACATATACGTACTTGCAAAAACCTGTTCGCTGTTCTGAGGGGAATATGCGCAACGGGTGGTTGATAACCGTGATCCGTATAAAAACCACAGTGGCGTATCCATGCGCCATTATCCAAATGGGATTAATCACATGATGTTGAATAAGACAGTTCTGGCCCGTGCACTGACGCTCGCCTTTGCGATGTCGGTCGGTTCAATGGTCATTCCGGGGAATGCACACGCCGCTTCCAATTCCGCTGGCGATATCGCCGGCCGCGCTGCTGCCGGCACGTTGGTGACGATCGAAAACCGTTCGCTCGGCCTGACGCGTACCGTCACGGCCAACCAGAAGGGTGACTTTTCGATATCGCTGCTGCCGCCAGGAACCTATACGGTTCGCGCTACCCGGCCGGACGGCACCACGCAAGAGCGCCAGGTGCAGGTCAATGCCGGTGAAGGCACGTCGGCCAACTTCGACGACGTCGCCAATGTCGTGACCGTGACTGGCCGCGCGATGCGCATCGATGTCAAGTCCCCGGAATCGAGCATGGTACTGAGCGAAGCGGCGATCGACCGGATTCCGGTAGCGCGCGATGTCACCGCAGTCGCCCTGCTGGCGCCGGGCGCTGTGCGCGGCGACAGCCGGATCGGCCAGACTTCGCTGCGCGGCGGCAACGTACCGTCGCTCGGCGGCGCATCGCCGGCAGAGAATGTCTATTACATCAACGGTTTCAACGTTACCAACTCGCTCAACGGCGTGGCGTTCAACCAGGTCCCGTTTGAAGCCATTGCTCAGCAACAAGTCAAAACCGGTGGCTATGGCGCCGAGTATGGCCGTTCATTGGGCGGCGTGCTCAGTGTCACCACCAAGCGCGGCACCAATGAATGGAAGGGCGGCGCCAACGTGATCTGGTCGCCGGAGTCACTGTCCGGCTCATCCGTATATGCCGAGCGCAGCGCCACCAGCGGTCGTTGGGACCTGCAGAATCGTCCTGGCGGCACCGACGACCTGAAAGCCAACGTGTGGGGCGGTGGTCCGCTGATCGAAGACAAGCTGTTCTTCTTCGGGCTGCTTCAGGGCGCCAATATCGAGCGCAAGACCTACGGTTCGAGCACCCAGGACGCTCTCAAGTCCACCACCCCGACCTACCTGGTCAAGTTTGACTGGAACATCACTGACAAGAACCTCCTCGAATTTACGGCCTTCAGCGACAAGCTCAAGGACAAGGTCAAGACATACCGCTCGCCGAACCCATACAGCAAGACCCGGGGCGATCTGCGTGGCGATGATGAATACACGACCGGCGGCGAGAACTTCATCGCCAAGTACACATCCTGGATCACCGACGACCTGACCGTGTCGGCGCTGGCCGGCCTTGGCCGCTACAACCGCAAGTCCAACATCCAGAGTGTCGCCTGCCCGTACATCACCGATAACCGTGTGACGCCGGCACCGATCCTGGGCTGCGCAACAGCCGTCAGCATTGTCGACCCGAATGCCAATGACGAGCGCAAGGCGATTCGTCTGGACGCCGAATGGCAGCTGGGCGACCACAGCCTGCGCTTTGGTCTCGACAACGAGGAGTACAAGGTTGTCGACGGCACCGTCACCTCGGGCGACGAACGGATCTGGATTCGCCGGCTGGGCGTGGGTAGCCGCCTGTCGAACGGCTATGTGAACAACACCGGCGCGCCACTCGAATACGTCGAGACCCGCTTCTTCGAGAACGGCGGCAAATTTACCACCAAGAACTCGGCCTATTATCTGGAAGATAACTGGCAGGTCAGCAAAAACGTCGTCGCCAGTATCGGCGTGCGCAGCGAATCGTTCGAGAACCTCAATGCCGACGACGCCTCCTTCATCAAGGTCGACAACACGATCGCGCCGCGCCTGGGCCTGGTATGGGACGTGCAGGGCAATCAGCAGACCAAGGTATTTGCCAATGCCGGCCGTTACTATATTCCGGTGATGTCCAATACCAACGTGCGCCTGTCGGGCGCCGAGTCCGATTACCGTGAGTTCTACGCTTATACCGGTACCAACAGCGCGGACCGTTTCCAGTTGCCAGGCCGTGGTGCGCAGCTCGGGACGCGCTCGGTCACCTCCAACGGCAAAGCGGGTGATCCGCGCTCGGTGGTCGATCCGGACATCGAACCGATGTATCAGGACGAATACATCATTGGCGCCCAGCAGGCACTGGCCGACCGCTGGTCGGTGGGCGTGAAGTACACGCACCGCAAACTGCGCAAGGTGATGGACGATATGTGTAACGGACCCGGCGCGCAGCAATGGGCGCTGGCCAATGGCTACAGCGAAGACAAGGCGGCGATTCTCGGCGAGACCATCGACCACTGCTTCCTGTACAACCCGGGCGGCGACCTGACTGCCAACGTTGACTTCGACGACGGCGCCGGCTTTACCCTGGTGAAGATTCCCGCATCGGCACTGGGTTTCGAGCAGCCAAAGCGGACCTTCAATGCCCTCGAGTTCACGTTTGAACGCGCCTGGGACGGTATCTGGAACCTGCAGGGTTCCTATGTGCTGGCCAAGAGCAAGGGCAATACCGAAGGCTACGTGAAGTCGGACATTGGCCAGGATGACGCCGGTATCAGCCAGGACTGGGATTATCCCGGCCTGATGGAGGGCGCCAACGGCTACCTGCCGAATGACCGCCGCCACACGCTCAAGCTGTTTGGCGCCTACCAGGTGCATCCCGAATTGCGCCTTGGCGCCAACCTGATCGTGCAGAGTGGACGCCCGCTCAATTGCATCGGTTATTACAACGGCAATCTGGATGAAGTGTCCGTGCTGTATCAGGCCGCGTCGTTCTATTGCGACGGCAAGTTCGGTCCGCGCGGTTCGCGTGGCCGTCTGGAGTGGACCAAGGAACTGGGCCTGCAAGCAACCTATCAGCCGAAATGGCTCAAAGGCTCCACGTTCTCGGTCGATGTGCTCAATGTGTTCAACGAACGCGGCGTCACTTCGGTGGAAGAGGGCGGCGAAACCGCACTTGGTACGCCAAGCCTGACTTACCTGCAGCCACTCGGGATCCAGAGCGCGCGCAGTTTCCGCTTCATGGCGCAGTACGAATTCTGACCGGACTGCGGTCAACATCGTCAAAAGTCGCCTTCGGGCGACTTTTTTTGCGTTTGCAATGGTGAGGCGGGACATCGCAACGGACGAGTGTTGTTTTCACGCCACCCTCATCGTGGGTGGGGCACCGATGCATCCATTTGGTGCACGTGCAAGAACGGCAGCATTTGTTTTTCTGGAGTGCACCGATATCGGGCACGCCAACTTTTTCTGTATTGTCGTCAAACTCTCGTCAATACAAGGGGTTAGTATTATTTTCACGCGCTGGGTCAGGCAGCATGAATTCGCACCACGGCAGTGCTGCACCGCAGTATTGACAGTGCTGCAGATCGCGGTCGAAAAACCGGTGTTGTATTTGTCACGCTGCACGAAAGAGGTTTGGTTGACACTGATTGTTTCAATATGTTTTTATGTGTCTACGCAAATAACGTTTAATTCATTAATAAGCGTTAATTGAGGCTGTTCGTCCTTTATAAGACGTCTGTATAAAAAACATTTTCACAAATGTATCTACAGGCAGATTTAATATTCAAGAGTTGATCACGCGTCATTCAACCAGGCTGCGGATGCGCGCCGGTAATGCTTAATGCATGAAAGTGCGACGCCGAATGGACCGATGTGATCGCAGGCGGCCGACACAGCGAAACAAGATACGTAATTACTCACAAGAAAAGCCCAAGGAGAAGTACACATGATGTTGAAACTGAAGTCGATGCCTTTCGCGATTGCCTGCGCAATTGCCAGCGGCGCCCTGACCTGCGCAGCGCCGGCGTTTGCCCAAGCCCAGCAGGGCAGCACCGAACCAGCCGCGCAGCGCGTGGTCGTGACGGGTTCGCTGATCAGCCGCACCAACACCGAAACGCCGACCCCGGTGCAGGTGCTGACTGCAGCCGACATCCAGAAGAGCGGCAAGACCTCGGTTGCCGAGCTCCTGACCGACCTGGCCGCCAACGGCGCCGGTACCCTGGGCACCGGCTTTGCCGGCGCGTTCGCCAATGGCGCATCGGGCATCTCGCTGCGCGGCCTGACCGTGGGCGCGACCCTGGTGCTGATCGACGGCCACCGCATGGCCCCGTATCCGCTGTCGGATGACTCCCAGCGTTCGTTCGTCGACGTCTCGTCGATCCCGTTCGATGCCATTGAAAGCATCGAGATCCTGAAAAGCGGCGCTTCGTCGCTGTACGGCTCGGACGCCATCGCCGGCGTCATCAACATCAAGCTCAAGAAAAACCTGAACGGCACCCGCCTGTCGGCCGAAGTCGGCGACACGCAGCACGGCGGCGGCAAGACCAAGCGCGCCTCGATCAGCACCGGCATCGGTGACCTCGACAACGATGGCTACAACGCCTTCATCACGGCTGAATACCGCAAGCAGAATGCGATCAAGGTCGTCGACCGCGAACAGTATGGCTACGCCAACCGCGACTGGCGTGCACGTGGTGGTAACGACCTGACCCTGGGCGTGCCGACCAACATCAACAACTTCCTGACCCCGGCCAGCAGCCCGTTCCTGTACAACGCGGCGAACCCGAACAACCCGGCGGGCGTCACCAACGTCAACAACCCTGCGAACTACCAGTTCCTCGACCCGACGAACTGCAACTTCACCAAATACCGCGCCGGCGGCTGCTCGGTGCGCGACGAACTGTCGAACATCCAGCCAGAGACCGAAAACGTCAACCTGATGATCGGCATGACGAAAAAGCTGAGCGAAGACTGGGAAGTGCGCTTCAACGGCTCGATGTTCCAGCGCGAAAGCACCAACAACCGCAATGCGGCCCCGGCAGCGTTCAGCCCGACCAGCTTCAACGGCACCACGACCCTGGTCAATGGCGTGCTGACATCGCGCGTGGGCGCCATTCCGAATACGACCTTTGCCGCTGGCGCACCGGTCGGCGCGAATATCACCAACCAACTGGGCGCACCGGCCCGCCTGTACGGCTACATCCCGGATGTCGGCGCCGCCCTGACCACCAACAACAAGACCACCGCGACCCGCTTCGCAGCTGACCTCGTCGGTAGTGCCTACGGCTGGGACGTGAATGCTGCGATCGGCGGCACCCGTGTCAAGAGCGACCTGAACTACAGCGGCTACGTCAACCGTACCAACCTGTACAACCTGCTGCGCAATGGCACCTTCAATGTGCTGGGCAACAATGCGCCGGGCGTCGTGGATGCCGTCTCGCCGCGTTTCAGCAACGAAATCGAATCGACGCTGAACTACGCCGACCTGATCGGTTCGCGTGAGCTGCTGTCGAATTTCGGCGCCGGTCCACTGGCCTTCGCCGCTGGCGTGCACTGGCATGAGCGCAAGCAGAATGCGCCACCATCGAGCCTGACGCTCAACGGCGCAGTCGCCAACACGGCAGCGTTCACCATTGGTGACGAAACCAACAGCGCGGTGTTTGCCGAGCTGCAGGCCACGCCGATCAAGAACCTGGAAATCGGCCTGTCCGGCCGTTACGATCACTACGACACCTACGGCAATTCGTTCACGCCATCGGCCAACTTCAAGTGGGCGCCAATCCAGCAGTTCGGCCTGCGCGGCACGTTCGCACGCGGTTTCCGCGCGCCGAACCCGGCCGAAGTCGGCAATGCCGGTTCGTTCTTCACGTTCAATGCGATCCGCGATCCGATCCTGTGCGCGAATGGCAGCCAGACCACGGCCGGCAACGTGCCGTCGGCGTGCTCGTTCAGCCCGCCATACGTCCAGACCACCAATCCTGATCTGCAGCCAGAGAAGTCGAAGTCGTTCACGGCCGGTATCATCGTCGAGCCAATGCGCGGCCTGAACATGACCCTGGACTACTACAAGATCCAGATCAAGAACCTGGTCGTCACGCAAGCAGGTAACGATCCAAGCTTCACGCCAACCTGGGTCCGCGGTCCTGCCAACACGATCGACATCGCCACCGGCGTGGGCAACAACACGGTGCCTGGCATCCCGGTCGCCGGTCCGATCCTGTATGGCCTGTCGCCTTACATCAACGCCGGCAGCACCGAAACCCACGGCATCGAAGCGGACATCCGTTACCGCTGGCGCCTGGCCAACGACATGGGCACTGTCAGCGCGAACCTGAGCGCAGCCCACGTCTTTGGTTATGTGACCGAACTGGGCAGCGATTCGTACCAGCTGGCCGGCACGCAAGGTCCATCGTCGGTTGGCGGCGCAACGGGTAATCCGAAAGACCGTGCGCAGTTCACCCTCGGCTACAACCGTGGTCCTCTTGACGTGACCGCCACCGTGAACTACACGAGCGGCTTCTCGACCTTCGACCCGGCACTGGGCGCGACCGATTGCGCATCGACCGCAGCCGACGTTGGTGGCCGTGCCTACTTCCAGGGTCTGGTCCAGCCGATTGGCTACTGCAACGTGTCGTCGTTCACCGTCACCAACCTGAACCTGTCGTACAAGGTCACGGATAACCTGACGATTCGCGGCGCGATCCTGAACCTGTTCGACAAGGAAGCACCATATGACGTCGCCACCTACGGCAACGCCGGTGCACAAACGTCGTACAACGCGTCGCTGCACCAGCCAGGCGCAGTGGGCCGCTTCTTCAGCCTGGGCGCGAACTACACGTTCTAAGCCTGTCGCTGTATAAAAAAACCCCGCCGGCAGCGATGCCGGCGGGGTTTTTTCATGCGCGCTCTATCTACTCAGATGGCGTCCCATGCCCCCGCCAGCACGGCGAGCGCGGCCAGACCAGCCGTCTCGGTGCGCAGCACGCGCGGCCCCATCGACAGCGACCGCGCGCCGGCGGCAACGGCCGCGTCTTCTTCGTGCGGCGTGAGCCCGCCTTCGGGGCCGATCAGGAGCGTGACCGCCTGCGGCGCATTCGCGCGCGCCCAGCCGGCCAGCGATTCGGTCGCGCGCGGACTGAGCAGGATGCGGGTCGTGCCCGCGCCAGCCACGAGCCACGGTTGCACCTCCATCATCGGCAGCAGCTGCGCCAGCCGGTTGCGCCCGCATTGCTCGGAGCCGGCCACGATCACGCCGTGCCAGTGCGCCTGGCGTTTTTCGAGCCGCTCGCCTGACAGGCGCACGACGCTGCGCGCCGCTGCCAGCGGCTGGATCGCGGCCACGCCCAGTTCGACGGCCTTTTCGATGATCCAGTCCATTTTCGAGCCTTCCGGCAAGCCCTGGGCCAGCGTGACAGGGTAGGGCGCTTCGGCCTCGACCGCCTCGTGCGCGTCGATGACGGCGGTGGCGCGCCGCTTGCCGGTCTCGGCCAGCGTGGCGCGGTACTGACCGCCTTCGCCATTGAACAGCGTCAGCGTGGCCCCTGGCTGCAGGCGCACAACATGCAGGTGATGCGCGACTGCTTCCGGCAGCTCGATGGTGCTACCGTTGACAAGCGGCTGGGGGCAATAAAAACGCGGCATGACGGTCCTGGAAGTGACATTGACAGGCCTGCATTTTAAATCCTCGCTACGGTGGTCTGGTAAAATAACGGGCTACGGCCAGCCGCACGCCACCAGCTTTCCAATCCCTGATCCACGATCTCCATGAAATCTACACAAACCACCACCCTGATGGCCAACGCGATCCGCGCGCTGGCGATGGACGCTGTTCAGCAAGCCAACTCGGGCCACCCGGGCATGCCAATGGGCATGGCCGAGATCGCCGTTGCGCTGTGGGACAAGCACTACCGTCATAATCCGGCCAATCCGGGCTGGATGAACCGCGACCGCTTCCTGCTGTCGAACGGCCATGGCTCGATGCTGCATTACGCGCTGCTGCACCTGGCAGGGTACGACCTGACGATGGACGACCTGCGCGCATTCCGCCAGATGCACTCCAAGACGCCGGGTCACCCTGAAGTAGGCATCACCCCGGGCGTGGAAACCACCACCGGCCCGCTGGGCCAGGGTATCGCCAACTCGGTCGGCATGGCGCTGGCCGAATGGCTGCTGGGCTACGAATTCAACCGTCCGGGCTACGACGTGGTGGATCACTACACCTACGCATTCCTGGGCGACGGCTGCCTGATGGAAGGCATCTCGCACGAAGTGGCGTCGCTGGCCGGCACCCTCAAGCTCAACAAGCTGATCTGGCTGTACGACGACAACGGCATCTCCATCGACGGCAAGGTCGAAGGCTGGTTCACCGACGACACGCAAAAGCGCTTTGAAGCCTATGGCTGGAACGTGATCCCGAAGGTCGACGGCCACAGCGTGAAAGACATCGACGCGGCCATCGAACAAGCCAAGACGTCGGACCGTCCAACGCTGATCTGCTGCAAGACGATCATCGGCAAGGGCGCACCGAACCTGGAAGGTGGCGACAAGGTCCACGGCGCCCCACTGGGCGACAAGGAAATTGCCGCTGTGCGCCAGCACCTGGTCTGGGACCCGATCCCGTTCGACATTCCTGCCGAACTGTACGAAGCATGGGACGCGAAAGAGCGCGGCGCCCAGGCCGAAGGCGAGTGGAACACGATGTTCGCGGCCTACCGCGGCGCGCACCCCGAGCTGGCGAGCGAATTCGAGCGCCGCATGAAGGGCGAGCTGTCGGGTGAGTTCACCAAAGCACTGGACGCTGCGATTGCCAGCTGCATCGAGAAGCAGGAAACCATCGCCACCCGCAAGGCGTCGCAAAATGCAATCCAGGCGCTGGCCGCGAGCCTCCCAGAATTTTTGGGCGGCTCGGCCGACCTGACCGGTTCGAACCTGACCAACTGGAAAGAATCGGTCGCCGTGCGCTCGGGCATCGCCGGCAACCACATCAACTACGGCGTGCGCGAATTCGGCATGGCCGCGATCCAGAACGGCGTGGCGCTGCATGGCGGCTTCATCCCGTTCGGCGCAACGTTCCTGACCTTCTCGGACTACAGCCGCAACGCGCTGCGCATGGCCTCGCTGATGAAGATCCGTTCGATCTCGGTGTTTACCCACGACTCGATCGGTCTGGGCGAAGATGGTCCAACCCACCAGTCGGTCGAGCACGTCTCGTCGCTGCGCCTGATTCCGGGCCTGGACAACTGGCGTCCATGCGACACGGTCGAATCGGCCGTGGCATGGGGCGCAGCAGTCCAGCGCAAGGATGGCCCGACGACGCTGATCTTCTCGCGCCAGAACCTGCCGTTCATGGCCCGCGACACCCAGCAGGTCGCCGACGTCGCCAAGGGCGGCTATGTGCTGCGCGACACGCCGGATGCCAAAGTCATCCTGATCGCCACCGGCTCGGAAGTCGAGCTGGCCGTGAAGGCCTTCGACGCACTGGCTGCTGAAGGCATCGCCGCGCGCGTCGTCTCGATGCCGTCGACCGACGTGTTCGACCGCCAGGACGCCGCCTATAAGGCCAGCGTGCTGACCCGCGGCACGCCGCGCGTGGCCATCGAAGCCGGCATCACCGCCTTCTGGTACAAGTACGTGGGCCTCGAAGGCGCCGTGGTCGGCATCGACACCTTCGGCGAATCGGCGCCGGCGCCCGTGCTGTTCAAGCACTTCGGCTTCACCGTCGAAAACGTGGTTGCCAAGGCCAAACAAGTTATCGCAGCGTAAGCATTCGCCAGAAAACGGACTGTCCCGAAGGGATGGTCCGTTTTACTATGTTCGTTACGAAAAAAGTTTTTTTTTCTAATCAGGAGCCAAGCATGACGATCAAAGTTGCAATCAATGGTTATGGCCGTATCGGCCGCAATATCCTGCGCGCCTTCTACGAAGGCGGCAAGAAACAGGACATCCAGATCGTGGCGATCAATGACCTCGGCAATGCCGAGTCGAACGCCCACCTGACCCGCTACGACACGGCCCACGGCAAGTTCCCTGGCACCGTCACGGTCGAAGGCGACAACATGATCGTGAACGGCGATCCAATTCGCGTGTTCGCGCAGCGTAACCCTGCAGAAATCCCATGGGGCGAGCTGGGCGTCGACGTCGTGCTCGAGTGCACCGGTTTCTTCACCACCAAAGAAAAGGCATCGGCCCACATCAAGGGCGGCGCCAAGAAAGTCATCATCTCGGCCCCGGGCGGCAAGGATGTCGATGCAACCATCGTGTTCGGCGTGAACCAGGACGTGCTGAAAAGCTCGGACACCGTGATCTCGAACGCGTCGTGCACCACCAACTGCCTGGCCCCGCTGGTCAAGCCGCTGCATGACGCCATCGGCCTGGAAACCGGCCTGATGACCACCGTGCACTCGTACACCAACGACCAGGTGCTGACCGACGTGATGCACGAAGACCTGCGCCGCGCCCGCTCGGCCACGCAGTCGATGATCCCGACCAAGACCGGCGCTGCCGCTGCAGTCGGCCTGGTGCTGCCAGAGCTGAACGGCAAGCTGGACGGCTTCGCGATCCGCGTGCCGACCATCAACGTGTCGATCGTCGACCTGACCTTCATCGCCAAGCGCGATACCACTGTCGATGAAATCAACGAGATCATGAAGACGGCCGCCGACGGCGCGCTGAACGGCATCCTGACCTATCAGACCGAGCCACTGGTGTCGGTTGACTTCAACCACAACCCGGCGTCGTCGAACTTCGACGCGACCCTGACCAAAGTGTCGGGCCGCCTGGTCAAAGTGACGTCGTGGTATGACAACGAGTGGGGCTTCTCGAACCGCATGCTCGACACCACCGTTGCGCTGATGAACGCCAAGTAACGTTTTTCCAGCTTCATCAAACCCCGGACGCCGCCTGGCCTCCGGGGTTTTTTCTTGTGCGCAGTCGTGGTATCGCCAGTATCTGCAGGCCACCCTCCGGCACCGGTGTGGGGCAGGTATGCACCTCGGCGGGGAGGCAGATCGTGTCGGGTTCGCGTCAAAGCGCGGTCGAGTTGCAGAAAAATCGACTCACTTGCCGGACAAATTGCGACCGCAACCGATCCCTGGTTGTTATTTAACAACGAATTTGTGACTATTTGATGACGATTCCGGTAGATGTGCCGAGAGTTTCGAAACATCGATCGCTCCACTTTGCATGTATTTCCGAGAATTTACGAGGAGTACATACACTGCAACGTAACATCCACAGGAACCTGGGATGCCTGCAGGAAGGATTTCTCCTTGGTAAGCCGAAACGTCGTTGCCATAATGAATCGACGCTGGACAGAGAGCGGCAACAGGCATGCTCCAATTTGGCGCGCTTATGAATGCAACTAAGGATGATCCAATGAAGTTCAACGAAAAGATGAGCGTGCGTGCAGTGCGCCTCGCCCTTGGCCTGGTATCCACATTGGCCGTGTCCCACACCATGGCGCAAGAGGCGCCAATCCAGCGCGTCGAAGTCACCGGCTCGGCGATCAAGCGCATCAACGTCGAGGGCGCACTGCCGATCCAGACACTGACCCAGGAAGCGATCGCCAAGACCGGCGCCAACAGCGTTGCCGAGTTGCTCCAGACCCTGCCTGCGATGCAGGGCTTTACCATTGGCGCCATTGCCGCCGGCACCAACTCGGGCGGTCGTGTTTCGGCCTCGATCCACGACATCGGCGAATCGTACACGCTGGTGCTGCTCAATGGCCGCCGCCTGGCGCCACAAGGTTCGGGCAGCACGGTCAACCTGCAAGCCATCCCGATGAGCGCTGTCGAGCGCGTTGAAATCCTGACCGACGGCGCCTCGGCCCTGTATGGTTCGGACGCCATCGCCGGCGTGATCAACTTTGTCCTGAAGAAGAACCAGCAGGGCGGCGACATCGAAGCGAACTACAGCCAGCCGACGGCCGGCCAGGCAGGCGGTTCGCGCTATATCGCCGCAACCTACGGCATGGGCGACCTGGACACCGACGGCTGGAACGTGCTGGCCAGCTACCGCCGCGACGAGCAGGACCAGATCCGCTCGACCGAACGCGACTTCGCCAACACGGCCTTCCGCAAGTTCTCGCGCAATGGCACCAACTACGTCTACGACAACACCAGTACCGCGTCGGTGCCGGCCAATGTCACCGTCGCATTCCGCAACCCGGCCGGCGTCGCCGCGCTGCCATCGGTCGGCTTCTCGCCATACCTGCTGGCCAACGGCAATTGCCCGACGCTGACCGTGGCGAGCATCAACAACAACGGCACCACGGCACGCAACTGCACGTTCGACTACATCCAGACCGTCGAAATGGTTCCGGAAAACAAGCGTGACAGCCTGTTCCTGAAAGGGACCAAGAAGCTGGGCGACAAATGGGAAGCGTTCACCGACATCGCTTACTCGCGCTTCGACCTGACCGCGCGCATCGCGCCAAACACCGCGCCGTTCACGATCGTCGCCGGCTCGCCGCAGTTCAACCAGTATGTGGCGCCGTACCTGAACGCGACCCAGCTTGGCCGCGTCAACACCGTCTCGGGCAACTACCGCGCCTATGACTGGGGCACCCGCGACAGCCAGACGATTACCGAGTCGAAGCACGCGGTGGCGGGCGTTGAAGGCGAGTTCGCCGGCTGGAACATCAACAGCGCGCTGACCTGGTCGGAAAACTCGATCGACGAGCGCTATGTCGGCGGCTACATGAAGAACGCCGAGTTCCGCAACATGCTGACCAACCGCCTGTTCGATCCGTTTGCACCGATCGGCGCGCAAAGCGAAGCGACCCAGAAACTGATCGACGCCTCGATCTTCAACGGTTCGATCCGTGAAGCCTCGACCACCCTGAAGGCGGCCGACGTGCGCGGTTCGCGCGAGCTGTTCGCCCTCGGCGGCGGCGCAGCCCAATTGGCCCTCGGCGCGGACTACCGCGAATACCACTACCAGCAGGATCCATCGGCCGATGCGGTCAACGGCGTGATCTACAACTTCAACGCGCCGGCCCGGTATGACATGAAGCGCGACAACGTCGGCGCCTTTGCCGAAATGCTGGCCCCGTTGACCAGGCAGATCGAGGTCACGGCGGCGCTGCGCTACGACAGCATCTCTGCCATCGATGATGGCGTGCGCGGCCGCAAGGTCGGCAGCGACCAGTCGAAGACCACGTACAAGGTCTCCGCCCGTTACCAGCCGATGCCGGAACTGCTGTTCCGCGGTTCGTACGGCACGGGCTTCAAGGCGCCTGACATGCTCAGCCTGGCGCAGCCAACGGTCAACGCCGGCTTCACCGCGTCCTCGTGGGCCTGCCCGATCCCCGATCCGACGCTGTGCCGTCCAGGTTCCACGCAGTACAACGTGCTCTCGACCGGTAACGAAGACCTGCGTCCTGAAACCTCGAAGCAGTTCACCGTCGGCATGCGCTTCGAGCCGTCGCCACGCTTCTCGGCAGGCCTGGACCTGTGGGACGTGAAGATCAAGGATGCCGTGAGCGCCGTCAGCGAACAGCAGGCATGGGCTGACCCGGCTACCTTCCGCGCGCTGTTCCAGACCTACACGGAACCTGCAACCGGCAACACCTACTGGGCGTTCCTGCAGTCGTCGGTGAACATCGGCAAGACCCACAATCGTGGTATCGACTGGGATCTGACCGGCCGCCAGCGCTTCGGTTTCGGCACCTGGACGACGACGCTGAACGGCACGTACATGATGAAGTCGGACTACACGCGTGCAGGTACGGCGAACGACTGGACCAACAGCATGAACTACTTCGGCACCAACAATGCCGTCACGTTCCGCCACATTGTCCGCCTGTCGAGCTCGCTTGATACGGGCAAGCTGTCGAACTCGCTGATCGTCAATTACCGCAATGGCTATGTCGATGCAGCCGCCACGGTGCGCAACCTGGACACCGGCCGCAACGAAACCGGCTTCCGCCTGGATGTGCCATCGTTCCTGACCATTGACTGGCAAGGCCGCTACACCTTCACCGAGAACTTCATCCTGCGCGCCGGCATGAAGAATATCGCCGACCGCAAGCCGCCGCTGTCGCTGCGCGCCTCGTCGGGTCACCAGGTCGGGTTCGATCCGCGCTACGCCGATCCGCTTGGCCGTCAGCTGTACGTGACGGGCAACTACAAGTTCTGATCAGGGCTTGAGTTGAACGAACAAGGGCCGGATTCCTGACGGGATCCGGCCCTTTTTTTGTCTTCGCGTTGCTTGCTGTGGTCTGATCAGCGCTGGTCCGGCCACGGGGTCAGGATCTCGGCGCCGTTCTTCGTCACCACCAGCATGTGTTCCCACTGCGCCGACAGCGAGCCGTCGCGCGTCATCACGGTCCAGCCGTCCTCCAACTGGATTACGTCGTCTTCGCCCATATTGATCATCGGCTCGACCGTGAAGGTCATGCCTTCCTTGAGCAGCAGGCCCGTGTTCTTGCGGCCGTAGTGCAGCACCTGCGGTTCTTCGTGGTAGACGCGGCCAATGCCGTGGCCGCAGTAGTCGCGCACGACCGAGAAGCCGGCGCCTTCGGCCAGCGTCTGGATCGCGTGGCCGACATCACCCAGGCGCGCGCCCGGGCCGACGGCGCGGATGCCCGCCATCATGGCGTCATAGGTGACCTCGACCAGCTTCTTCGCTTCGGGCGATGGCGTGCCGGCAAAGTACATGCGGCTCGTGTCGCCATGCCAGCCATCCTTGATCACGGTCACGTCGATATTGACGATGTCGCCGTCCTTGAGGATGTCCTTTTCGCTCGGGATGCCGTGGCAGACCACGCCGTTGATCGACGTGCACAGGGTTTTCGGGAAGCCGTGGTAACCGATATTGGCCGGCGTGGCCTTTTGCACCTTGCGGATGTAGTCGTGGCAGCGGCGGTCGAGTTCTTCGGTAGAGACGCCGGGGACGACGAATTCCTTGATCATGTCCAGCACTTCGGCGGCCATGCGGCCGGCTACACGCATCTTGGCGATGTCTTTGTCGTTCTTGAGTTTGATGGTCATACGGGGAGGGAGTCACGCGGCAGCGCCGCAGGCAAACCGCCATGATACCGCGTTGGCGCAGGGCGGGCAGGGCCGGGATGTAAAAATGCCCGCCAAGCAGAGCCGGGCGGGCATTTACTGAACTTTTCAGGACAGGGTCTTGCGACCCCGATCCATTAGAAGTTCTGGGTGTAGCGGACGTAGAAGAAGCGGTCCAGCGACTGGTCGGCGTCGATCTTCGAGGCCGATGCCAGGGTGCTGTACACCATGCGTGGCGACTTGTCGAAGACGTTGTTGATACCGAACAGGAAGCGGCCGTCCCACGAGGTCTTGTAGCCGACGCTCACGTCATGGATGGTGACCGAACCCAGCTTGTTGGCGCCGGTGTTGCCGTCAGCCAGCACGAAGTTAGGCATGTTGCACTCGATCAGCTCTTCGACATCCCAGCAGGTGTCTTTGGTTGGGCTGTAGTAACGGAAGCCCCAGGTGGCGTTCCAGTTACCCAGTGCCCAGTCGATCGAGGTGTTCGACTTCACGCGGTTGTAGTAGTACTCGCCGACATACTCTTTCCAGCGGGTGCCTGGACCGTCGTTGGTACGGAACGAGTCGGTGTACGACGTTTCGTTACGGAAGCCAAACTGGCCGTAGGCGGTGCGTGGCAGACGATACGACACTGCCAGATCGACGCCTTCGGTTTCCATCTGACCCAGGTTGGCGTTGCCGCGCGACAGGGCCGTCAGGTTACCGGTGACTGGATCGCGACGCAGCGAGTTGCAGTAGTTTGCGTTGCCACCGATGTAGCACTCGTCGATGACGTAATCAGCGCCGATGGCGGTGATGCGGTTGTCGATGGTGATGTTGTACCAGTCCAGACCGACCGACAGGCCAGGCACGAACGATGGGCTGTACACGAAGCCCAGGGTCTTGGTGACCGCGGTTTCAGGGCTCAGGAACTGGTTGCCGGTGCCGCTGTTGAAGGCGACGAGCGACTGGGTGCCGCCGGCGCTGGTGATCGCGCCACCGGCTTGCATCAGTTGACGGTAGTTGACCGGGGTGCCAGTCACGCCGCCGAAGCCGCTGGTGCAGCGTGCCAGCACTGCTGGGTTACGCGATGCTTCGCCGAAACGGGTGTCGCAAGCGTCGGTGAAGGTGTCGAACGACTGCGAACCACCGCCCGAGATATCGTCCAGGGTTGGGGCGCGGAAGCCTTCAGCCCAGGTACCACGGACCAGCACGTCCTTGACCGGCTTGTACATGAAGCTGGCCTTGCTGTTGTTGGTCACGCCGAAGTTGCTGTAGTCCGAGTGACGGGTTGCCAGGTTGAAGCTCAGCAGTTCTGCGAACGGCTGTGCTTTCAGGACTGGAATGTTCAACTCGGCGTACGCTTCACGCACGGTATAGCGGCCGTAGGTTGCCTGACCCGACAGGTTGGTCGAGTAACCCGACTGCGAGAACTGGTCAGGAACGTCCGAACCCTTGACTTCGCGGTGTTCGATACCGACTGCCAGGCCCAGTGCGCCGGCTGGCAGCTGGAACAGTTCGCCGGCCAGGTCAGCGGTAGCGCTGTTGATGGTCGAGCCGTAGGTCTTGGTGCCGGTCGTGTTGACGTAGTCAAGCGCTGCTGCGTTCGATGCCGATGGGCCACCCAGGATATCCCATGGGGTGCACGATGCCAGGCCGATCGGGTTCGCTGCGGTGCCGCACTGGACGACGCCCGACGAATTCATGAACGATGGGCCCAGAGCTTGCTTCAGGTTCAGCAGATTGATGTTGCCGGTGTCGGTCGCGGTACCCGAAACCTTGTTGTGGTTGTAGCCAACGCTCCAGTTCCACGCCAGGTCCTTGACCATGAACTCACCCTCGAGGGTGGCATCGATGTGCAGGGTGCGGTTTTCGTTGTCGGTGACGCGTGGCAGCTCGATCGTACGACGCTGGAAGAACAGGTCCTGGCCGAGGCCGGCGCCGACGACGCTGCTGCCCAGTGGGTTGTAGTAGCTGTCCTTGTCGACATAGACCGGGAAGTTGGCTTGCGAGGTCGACTGCAGTGGGTAACCGGCGATCTGGCGCACCGACTGGCGCTGCGAGTACATTGCGGTCGTTTTCAGGCGCATGTCTTTTGGCAGCGCGATTTCGCCCTTGACGAACAGAGTGTCGAGTTCGCTAGGCGACAGCAGGTCCATGTCCTGGCTGCTGTTGTACTTGTCTTCCTGGATCGCCGACGAGTTGGTGTGGTAGTTGGCGATGTTGCGCGAATCCGCGCCCTGGCCGCGGCCGTCGAACGAGCCGGTGTGGTTCAGGTAGCGGTTGAAACCGCCCGCGCCGGTCAGACCGCCGCCGGTTGCCGGATTCACCGGTGCGATACGGCCCCATGGGCCGGCGCCGAGGCCGTCGAATGGATGGTCAGGACCATATTGCGTCCTGGTGATGTTGCGCTCTTGCGTGCCCACGCGACCGGTTTCGGTGTGCGACAGACCCAGCATCAGCGATGCCTTGTCATCGCCAGCGCCGTAGCTCAGCGAGAAGTCCTTGTTGCGGCCGTCGTTCTTTTCGTTCTGGCCGGTGTACAGGGACAGCTGGCCGCCCTGCATGTTCTTTTTCAGGATGATGTTGACCACGCCTGCGATTGCGTCCGAGCCGTAGATCGACGAGGCGCCATCCTTCAGGATTTCCATGCGTTCGATCATCGCCGACGGGATCGTCGACAAGTCGGTGTAACCTGCAACGGTCTGGGTCCAGCGCTTGCCATCAACCAGCACCAGCAGGCGGTTTGCGCCCAGGTTACGCAGACTGACATACTGGCCACCCGCTTCGGTGTTCGACGTCAGCGAGCCCGAACGCGAAAAGTCCGGTGCGCCGGCCGACGACAGGTTGTTGAGCACTTCGCCGACGGTCACCAGACCAGTTTTCTGAATCTGTTCCTGGTTCAGGATCTGGATCGGCTGCGCCGTTTCCAGGTCAACCTGGCGAATACGCGAACCGGTCACTTCAACGCGCTGTGGCGCAGCGACTTCCTGCGCGATCGCAGCGGTCATGCCAAGGGTCATACCGCCGAGGCAGATAGCGCGGACCGAACGGGACAAGAGTGTTTCCATCATGTTGCAGAACTCCTAGGGGTGTATGCGCGGCTGGACCTGGGTAAGGGCCTGCCACCGAAAAAATGTCGCGGTGCGACTCGCTGAAAAACGCCAACTAATTGGTCAAACGGCTTTTCAAGTCAGCAATAAAACCATTCGGGGGACTTCACTGTCAATGCATACGCACCAGAACGGTGAGAATGTGACCGTTTTGTTGCAGAAATGTGTATTTACTCATTTTCGATATCACATGTAATTGACTAGGGGGTTACTTGCTGATCTAAGTTTGGCTGGACGGCAAAAAGCCCGCCAGGCTTGCGCCTGGCGGGCTTTTTACGCAATTAAATTGCGGTTTACCGACGATTCATTTAAAACGCCTGATTGTAGCGAACGTAGACAAATCGATCGATCGGCAGTTCCGGGCTGACGGACGACGACGACGAGTTGCCGCCGGTGGCCGAGCCTGCGCTGTAGTTGATGACCGGTTTCTTGTCGAAGATGTTGTTCGCGCCGAGCAGCAGCTTGGCATTCCATGGCAGCGCGTAACCGATCGACAGGTCGCCGTACCACATCTCCTTGGCGCGGGTGTAGCCCGTGCCCCAGCTGGTCTTGGCGGTCGGGTCCGAGCATTCGCCCGGCAAGGTCAGCGAGAAGCAACGGTTCTTCTGGCTGCTGTAGAAGCGGGCCGTGAAGGTCGCGCTCCAGTTGCCCATGTTCCAGTCCAGCGAGGTGTTCGACTTGACGCGGAACGTGTCGTATTCGCCAGCGTATTCGACCCATTCCGAATCCGGGGTCGACTGCTGCTTGTACGTGTCCGTGTAGGTCGTTTCGCTGCGGATGCCGAACTGGCCCCAGGCCGTGCGCGGCAGGCGGTAGTTGATCGCCACGTCGACGCCTTCGGTCTCGACCTTGCCACGGTTGGTGTTGCCGATCTGCAGATCGACGACCTGGCCGCTGGCGTCACGCGTGATCAGCGAGCAGAAGTTTTCCACGTTGTACAGGAAGCATTCCTCGATCGTGTCGGTGGCCGACACGCCGGTGATCAGGTTGTCGATCTTGATGTTGAACCAGTCGACCGAGACCGACAGGCCCGGCACGCTCGACGGACTCAGGACCAGGCCCAGCGTGCGGGTCTTGGCGGTCTCGGGCAGCAGGAAGCTGTTGCCGGCGCCGGTCGTGAACGGGAACGGGGTCTGGCCGCCGGTTGCCGGCACGTTTGCCCCCGTCTGGTTTTTCTGGCGGAAGCCGGCAGGCACGCCGCGCGCCGCGCAGCGCTGGGCCACGGTCGGGTTGACCGCCGCTTCGCCGACGACGCTGTCGCAGGCGTCGAGGTAGCTGGCGAAGGTCTGCGAGCCGCCGCCGAAGGTGTCGCCCAGGGTCGGGGCGCGGAAGCCTTCGGCGTAGGTGCCGCGCGTGAGCAGGTCACGCACCGGTTTCCACATGAAGCTGGCCTTGCTGTTGGTGGTCGAGCCGAAGTTCGAGTAGTCCGAGTAGCGCGAGGCCAGATTCAGGCTGAGCAGTTCGGCAAACGGCACGTCCTTGAGCAGCGGGATGTTCGCTTCCAGGTACGCTTCGCGCACCGTGTAGCGGCCGTAGGTCGGATTGCCGGCCAGGCTCGACGAGTAGCCCGAGCGTTCGAACTGGCCCGGCACGTCGTCGCCGCGCACTTCGCGGTGCTCGATGCCGCCGGCAATGCCGACCGCGCCGGCTGGCAGCGTGAACAGTTCACCGCTGAGGTCAGCGGTGGCGCTGTTGACGACCGAGCTGTAGGTCGCCTGGGCAGTCGACATCACGTAATCGAGCGCTTCCGGGGTCGAGGCCGATGGGCCGCCCAGGATGTTCCACGGCGTGCATTCACCCAGGCCGATCGGCGCGGCGGCGGTGCCGCACTGGATGACGCCTGCCGCATTGCGGAACGACGGACCGAGGGCGCGCTTGAGGTTGATGAGGTTCAGGTCGCCATAGCCGGTCACCTGGCCATCGACCTTGCTGTGGTTGTAGCCGACGCTCCAGTTCCACGGCAGCGTGCGCAGCGAGAACTCGCCTTCGAGCGAGGCGTCGATGTGCAGGCTGCGGTTGCTGTTGTCGGTCACGCGTGGCACTTCAATCGTGCGGCGGTAGAAGAACAGGTCCTGGCCATTGCCGGCGCCGGCCACGGCGTTGCCGTACGGGTTGTAGTAGCTGTCCTTGTCGACATACACCGGGTATCTGGCCTGCGAGGTCGAGCTCAGCGGGTAGCCGGCAACCTGACGCGACGATTTGCGGTCGGCGTACATCGCGGTGGTCTTGAAGCGCATATTGGCCGGCAATTCGACTTCGCCCTTGACGAAGAGCGACGTCAGCTTGCTTGGCGTCAAAAAGTGCATCTGGCTGGTCGAGTTGAACAGGTCGGCCGGCGCATTGGCAAAGGTGTGGTAGTTGGCGGGATTGCGCGAATCCTGGCCCACGCCATCGCCCAGCGGGCCGCCGGTGTGGTTCAGCACGCGGTCAAAGCCGGTGACGGCGCCGGTCGGGCTGACCTGGCGAATGCGACCCCACGGGCCGCTGCCCAGCGCCGAATTCGGCCGCGTCGGGCCGTTCGTGGTGGCGGTGATGTCGCGCGTGCGCGCCCAGACGCCGCCCTGGTCGGTGTGGGTCAGGCCGAACAGCAGCGACGCCTTGTCGTCGCCGGCGCCGTAGGTGACCGAGTAATCCTTGGTCTTGCCGTCGTTTTCTTCGTTCTGGCCGTGGTAGACGCTGACCTGGCCGCCCTGCATGGTTTTCTTCAGGATGATGTTGACCACGCCCGAGATCGCATCCGAACCGTAGATCGACGAGGCGCCGTCCTTCAGGATTTCAACGCGCTCGATCAGTGCCGACGGAATGGTCGACATGTCGGTATAGCCGCTGACCGACTGGGTCCAGCGCTTGCCATCGACCAGCACCAGCAGGCGCTGCGCGCCCAGGTTGCGCATGTCGAGGAACTGGCCACCCTGTTCGCGGCTCGCGCCCAGCGACGAACCCCGCGAGAAGGCTGGCACACCGGCCGAGGACATGCTGTTGATGATGTCGCCGACGGTGACCAGGCCACTCTTCTGGATCTGCTCCTGGCTCATCACCTGAACCGGCTGCGCCGTTTCCAGATCAACCTGGCGAATGCGGGAACCGGTCACTTCGACGCGTTGCAAGGTCTCTTGTGCGATGGCGGTCATCGACGTCAGCGCCAGCGTCACGGCGAGTGCGATCTTGGTACGTTGTTGCATGTGCTCTCCATCCTGAGCCCCATGGTGTGGGGCAGTCTTATGATTGATCGGCGAACTGAGGCGTGTTCAACAAACGGCAATACTTTTTGTTGGACATGCATACTCCGCAGGTATCAAACCATTCGGTATTAACGGGTGTCAATATGTCAGGAGGGCATTTCTGTTGCAAATACAACAGTTAATAAAAAGAAATTAAATGACTAAAAAGTCAGCAGCTCGCATGTACTTTTGGGGTGCAATAATTACTGCTTCTGGATGGAGGTGGTGCGGGGAAAAACCATGCGCACCAGGGTGGTGCGCATGGAATCAACCGGTAAAACAGGCGTGCCACAGGCGCAGCACGCTGTCGGGATGGGCGCCCGCCTGGGCCGGCTCGACCCGGGTCTTGTCGTGGCCCTGCAGCCGCACGCTGTGCTGCAGCTTGCGCATCGCGCGATACGCAGCCGCGACCTGGCTGGCCAGGGCCGCGTCGATCAGGCCCAGTTCGCCGCACAGGTGCAGCAGGGCGATGTTGCCGGCGTTGGCGGTCAGCTGCGGGTAGGTGTGCGCATGGCGCAGCACCAGGTATTGCACGATGAACTCGATGTCGATCATGCCGCCCGCATCGTGCTTGAGGTCGAACTGGGCGCTGCGGTTCAGGTTCGCGTCATGCATGCGCGCGCGCATCTGCACCACCTCGTTTTTCAACACGTCTGCCTGGCCGGCGCGGTCCTTGCGCAGCACCTGTTCGCGGATTGCCTCGAAGCGCGCGCCGATGGCGGCGTCACCGGCGCAAAAGCGCGCCCGCGTCAGCGCCTGGTGTTCCCAGATCCACGCCGCTTCGCTCTGGTAGCGCTCGAAGGCGGCAATGGACGACACCAGCATGCCGCTGGCGCCGTCCGGGCGCAGGGCAATGTCGATGTCGAACAGGATGCCGGCCGGCGTCGGCGCCGTCATCCAGGTGATGAAGCGCTGGGCCAGCCGCGCGTACAGGGGCGGCGCGTCGCCGTCGTCGTCCTCGTACAGGAAGATCACATCGAGGTCGGACACATACCCCAGCTCCTTGCCGCCCAGCTTGCCGTAGGCGATGACGGCAAAGCGCGGTACCTCGCGGTGGCGGCCATTGACCGCGCGCCAGGCGTGCGTGACCACCGCGCCGACGATCGTGTCGGCCAGCGCCGACAGGTGGTCGGCCAGGTGCTCGACCGACAGTTCGCCGGCCAGGTCCAGCGCCAGCAGGCGAAACAGTTGCGCGTGGTGCGTCTCGCGCAGGATGTCGAGCTGGCGCTCGGTGTCGCCGGCAGCGTCGGTCAGCTGCATGTCGAGGGTGGCCGCCAGTTGCGGCAGTGCTTCGGCGCCGGCGTTGCGGTCGTCCAGCAACTCGTCGAGCAGGATCGGGTGCTGGGTCAGGAAGGTGGCGGCCCAGCCGCTGGCATTGATCATGCGGATCACGCGCTCGAGCGTGTGCGGGTATTCGGTCAGCAGCGCCAGATAGGCCGAGCGGCGCGCGATCGCCTCGAACAGGTCGAGCAGGCGCCCCAGCGTGGCGGCGTGGCTGCCCATCCCCGCGTCCGCTACGACCGTGGCAATCAGGGGCAGGGCGGCCTCGACCAGCGCCAGCAGGCGCACGCGGCTGAAGTCGGGCAGGCTGGCCAGGCGCGCGCCCTGCAGCGTGTTGGTCAGGCGGCCGGCGGCGGCGCGCGTGTCGTTGAAGCCCAGCCCCGCCAGGCGTGCGGCCAGCGTATCGAGGTTGTCCAGGTCGTCGACCAGCGCCGGGGTGTCCGGGTCTGGTTCAGGCGCTTCCTTGTCGGCGAAGATGGCGTCGAACTGCTGCGCGACGTAGGTGCGCTGTTCTTCCAGCCGTGCGAGCAGCGTGGCTTCGTCCGGGCAGCCCATCATGCGCGCCACTGTCAGGCGGTCGTCGTCGCTCACCGGCAGCGTGTGGGTCTGGGCGTCTTCGAGGTATTGCAGCCGGTGTTCGAGGTTGCGCAGGAAGGTGTAGGCCGCCAGCAGGCGCTCAACGGTGTCAACCGTCAATAGCTCACGCTCGGCCAGCAGCAGTAGCGTCTTGCGCGTGGAGCGCTCGCGCAGCGCCGGATCGCGCCCGCCGCGGATCAGCTGGAAGACTTGCGCCAGGAATTCGATCTCGCGGATACCGCCCCGGCCCAGCTTGACGTTGTGGCTGCGCTCCGGGTGCAGGCGCTCCTGGCGTTTCACCTCGGCGCGGATCTGGGCGTGCATCGTGCGGATCGCGTCGATGACGCCGAAGTCCAGGTAGCGCCGGAACACGAACGGCTGCACGATGGCGTCCAGCGCCGCGATGTCGTCCGGCTCGCCCGTGACGGCGCGCGCCTTGACCCATGCATAGCGCTCCCATTCGCGGCCCTGGACGATCAGGTATTCCTCGACCATGCCGAAGCTGGCCGCCAGCGGGCCCGACTTGCCGTTGGGGCGCAGCGCCATGTCGACCCGGAACACGAAACCGTCCTCGATCACTTCGGACAAGGCCGCGCTCAGGCGGCGCCCGAGACGGATGAAGAATTCGTGGTTCGACAGCTGGCGCTGGCCGGGTGCAGCGGCCGTGTCGCCGTCTTCCGGGTACACGAAGATCAGGTCGATGTCCGACGATACATTGAGTTCGCCGCCACCCTGCTTGCCCATGGCCAGCACGATCAGGTACTGCGGGCGGCCCGAATCCTCGCCCACCGGCATCCCGTGCGCCGCGACCAGCTCGGCCATCAGGCTGGTGACATGGGTCTGGATCGCGAAGTCGGCAAAGGCTGTCATCGCGGTGACGACTTCATCGAGGTCGGCCTGGCCGCCGAGATCGCGTGCAACGATGGTCGAGATCAACAGGTTGCGCACCCGGCGCATGGCGCGCTCGAGCGGCAAGCCTTTGCCCAGTTCACCCTCCAGCAGCGCGCGGAAATCGGCGTCGGCCAGCGATACGGCGGACAGGCTGGCGAGCTGTTCAGCGCGCTCGGGCGCGGCGCCCAGCCAGCGCGCGACGAAGCGCGACGCGGTGACAGGAACGGTGGCTGGGACAGACTGTGGTGCAGGGGAAACTTCGGTCATCGTTGATCCTGGGAAACGCGATGGATGGCCGTTTCAATAGGCCATTAGTCGGGGCCGGCAGGCAGTCGATGCGTTAAAATGGCCCGCTAACAGGCCGTCGCTGCTGCCCGGGTCAGCACCGATGGTAAGGTAGACGCCGCAACGCACGCAAGCGACCTGTTTTTTTGAGCTGTACATTTTTCGGCGAGCCTTTGTTATTAGCACCTTGATGCACAACCCGGATCCGCAGGCGACGTCCGCGTCCCGGCCGCTGGCCGTACGCTGGCGCCGGCTGCGCGCGTGCTATCGCTTCGCGAACCTGGCCTCGCACCACGTGCTGGGCTTCACCGTCAAGCTGCTGCTGGTCGTGTATTTCGCGCTGGCCGTGCTGTTTCTGGTGCTGCGCTACGCCATTCTTCCCAACATCGACCTGTACAAGAGCGACATCGAGCGCGTGGCCGGCAATGCGCTCGGCAGCCGCGTCACGATCTCGCAGCTGGCCGCGTCCTGGCATGGCATGCGCCCGGCGTTGTCGCTGCGCGACGTGCGCCTGCACGACCGCCGGGGCCGGCAAGTGCTGGCCTTGCCGCAAGTCAACGCCACGGTTGGCTGGTGGAGCATCGCCGCGCTCGAACCCCGTTTTGCATCGCTTGAAATCATCGGCCCGCGCCTGGCCGTGCGGCGCGGCCGCGACGGCGTGCTGGTCGTGGCCGGCGTGCGGCTCGAGCAGCAGCAGGGCGATGGCGCCGGCGCCGACTGGCTGCTGCGCCAGCGCGAAATTGTCATCCGCAATGGCCGCGTCGACTGGGTCGACGAATTGCGCGGCACGCCGCCGCTGGCACTGCAGGGCGTTACGCTGGCGCTGCTCAACCGCTGGGGCGCGCACCACCTGGCGCTGACGGCCACGCCGCCGGCGCGGCTGGGCGGTCCGGTCGACATCCGCGCGCGCTTCCGGCACCGCTTCGGCCAGCAGCCGTCCGACGTCACGCGCTGGAAGGGCGAGCTGTACGCCGACCTGCGCGACGTCGACCTGGGCGCGTGGAAGCGCTTCGTCGATTATCCGATCCAGCTGGAACGGGGCCGTGGTTCGCTGCGCACCTGGATCAACGTCGACCAGGCCCGCCTGGCCGGTTTTACCGCCGACCTGGCGCTGGCCGGCGTGAATGCGCGCCTGGGCCCGGACATCGCGCCGCTGCAACTGGCGCGCGTGTCGGGGCGTCTGAGCGCCCGCGAAACGCTGTTGACTGGCAAAGGCGATGGCAAGCCCACCTTCGGTGCCAATGGCCACGCGATGCGGCTCGACGGTTTCACGGTGGTCGCGCGCGATGGCCGCGCCTTGCCGCCCGCCACGCTCGAACAGACCTGGCGCCCCGCCGCGAACGGCAAGCCCGAGCAAGGCACGCTGCGCGCGCAAGGCCTCGATATCGGCGCGCTGGCGGCGCTGGCCCAGTACCTGCCGATCTCGCCGGTGCAGCGCGGCCTGCTGGCCGATTACGCACCGCGCGGGGTGTTGCAGGATGTCCGCGTCGAATGGGATGGGCGCTATCCCGGCGTGACGGGCTGGCGGATCCGCGGCGACGTCGCCGGGCTGGCACTGAAAGCCCAGGCCGCGCGTCCGGGGCGGGCCGCCACGCCCGGCTTCGAGAACCTGAGCGGGCGCATCGACGCCAACGAGCGCGCCGGCAGCGTCAAGCTCGACTCGCAGCAATTTGCCTTGAGCATGCCGGCCTGGTTCGCCGAACCGCGCATGCCATTCGACCGCCTGGTGCTGGATGCGCGCTGGCAGTTTGACGCGGGCCGGCAGTTGCAGGTCGATATCGACGACCTGGACTTTGCGCAGGGCGCGTTCAAGGGCTCGGTCTCGGGCCGCCACACCATGCCGCTCACGCCCGGTCACGGGCCAGGGACGGCCGACTTCACCGGCAGCCTCGACGGTTTCCCGATCAACAGGATCGGCGCCTTCCTGCCGCTGGCCACGCCACACGGCCTGCACGACTGGCTGGTCGGCGCGCTGCAGGGCGGCCAGTTGCACGACACCACGCTGCGCCTGCGCGGCGACCTCGCGCAGTTTCCGTTCAAGACTGCCGACACCGGCGAATTCCGCGTCGCCGGCCGCCTGGCAGGCGCGCGGCTCGAATACGCGCCTGGCCACCGCCATCCGGACGGCACGCCGCTGTGGCCGCTGGCCGAAGCGATCGACGGGCGCATCGTGTTCGACCGCGCGCGCATGGAAATCAACGGCAAGACCCTGCGCACGCTGGGCGTGGCGCTGTCGAACGTCAAGGCTGTGATCCCCGACCTGGGCGCGCATGACAAGATGATGCTGGAGATCGACGGCGCCGGTGCCGGGCCGCTGCAGGAATTCTTGCGCTACGTGGCCGCCACGCCCGTGCTGGGCTGGATCGGCCACTTCACCGAAGACACGCAGGGCACCGGCAACGCCAAGCTCGACCTGAAGCTGCGCCTGCCGCTGGCGCACATGAACGAAGCGAAAGTGCAGGGCAGTCTGCAGTTGCAGGGCAACGACGTGGTGCTGTTCCCCGAACTGCCGGCGCTGCAGAATGCCCAGGGCCGGATCGCGTTCCACGACCACGGCTTTGGCCTGGAAGGCGTGGGCGCCGATTTCCTGGGCGCGCCGCTGGTAGTGGGTGGCGGCACGACGCCTGAGGGGAGCACACGCGTGACGCTGGCCGGCACGCTGTCGGCCGAGGGCATGCGCCGCACGGCGCCGGTGCCCGCGCTGGGGCGCCTGGCCGAACGCCTGTCGGGCAGCACGCCGTATCGGGGCGAGATCGTCGTCAAGGCCGGGCATCGCACGATCACGATCGATTCGGCGCTGGCCGGGCTGGGGATCGAACTGCCGGCGCCGCTGAACAAGCTGCAGGACGCCAGCCTGCCGCTGCACTTCGTGCTCGAAGGCGAGCCGACCGTCGAGGGCCTGGCGCGCGACGTCATCCGCGTCGGCGTGGGGCAGAGCCTGGCCGCGCGTTACGAACGCGAAAAGCAGGGCAAGGGCGCCTGGCGCGTGACCCATGGCGGCATTGGCGTGAACGTGCCGGCGCCGCGCCCGGACCAGGGCCTGATGGTGCATCTGGACATGAAGGCACTGAACGTCGACCACTGGCTGGCGGCGGGCCGCGCCATTGCCGGCATGGACGTCAACCCGGCTGCCCCGGCAGCGGATGCAGCCCCCGCCAGCGGCGCCGATGTCACCCAGTACGTGCTGCCGGCCGTGGTGGCCGGCCGCGTCAGCGAACTGACGGTCGGCGAGCGGCGCGTGGCCGACGTGGTCATCGGCGCCACGCACGTGGGCGACACGTGGCGCGCCAACCTGCATTCGCGCCAGGCCAGCGGCTACCTGACCTGGGCCGAGACGCCCAGCGGCCTGGGCAAAGTCACGGCGCGCCTGGCGTCGCTCGTGATTCCCGAATCGGCCGAGGCCGAAGTCAAGGACCTGCTCGAATCGAACAAGGGCACGGCCAGCATCCCGTCGCTCGACATCGTGGCCGAGCGCTTCGAGCTGTTCAACAAGAACCTGGGGCGCCTGGAACTGAACGCCAGCAATGTGCGCGCACTGGCCGGACGCGAGTGGCGCATCGACCGGCTTGCGCTGAGCAATCCGGATGGCAAGCTGAGCGGGTCGGGCCGCTGGCTGACCAAGGATGGCAAGAGCAATACCAGCCTGAACTTCTCGCTCGACATGGACAATGCGGGGCGCCTGCTCGACCGCGTGGGCTTCCCGGACACGATCGGGCGCGGCAACGGCTACCTGCGCGGCGACATTTCGTGGGCCGGCCTGCCGTATGCGATGGACATCCCGAGCCTGTCGGGCCAGATCGAGATGAATGTGGAGTCGGGCCAGTTCCTCAAGCAGGACCCGGGCGCGGCCAAGTTGCTGGGCGTGCTGAGCCTGCAAGCCCTGCCGCGCCTGCTCAAGCTCGACTTCCATGATGTGTTTTCCGATGGCCTGGCATTCGACGGCATCACCGCCAACGCACTGATCACGCGCGGCGTGGCGCGCACCGACAACCTCAGGATGCATGGCGTGGCGGCCACGGTGCTCATGAACGGCACGGCCGATATCGCCAACGAGTCGACCAATCTGCGCGTGGTCGTGATCCCGGAATTCAATCTGGGCACTGGTCCGCTCGTATACGGTCTGGCCGTCAATCCGGTGCTGGGCCTGGGCGGCTATCTGGCCCAGCTGTTCCTGCGCGCACCGGTGATGAAGGCGCTGACTTACCAGATGCAGGTGACAGGGCCGTGGAAATCGCCGACCATTACCAAAATCCCCAACGGACCTGAAAGTGCACCGCAAGGCGCACCTGCCAGCACCTCTGCCACCCCCACCGCCAGCAAGGAATGACATGACGACCGTAGCCGCGATCCAGATGGTTTCCACTCCCCACCTTGAAGACAACCTGGTCACCGTGCGCCGCCTCGTGGCCGAGGCCGCCGGCAAGGGCGCCACGCTCGTGGCCTTGCCCGAGTACTGGCCGATCATGGGCATGACCGACGTCGACAAGGTGGCGCTGGCCGAAGACCCGGGCGCCGGGCCGATCCAGGAATGCATGGCCGGGCTGGCGCGCGAGCACGGCATCTGGCTGGTGGGCGGCACGCTGCCGATCGTCTCGCCGAGCGCCGGCAAGGTGCTCAATACCACGCTCGTATATGACCCGCAGGGCGTGTCGATGAGCCGCTACGACAAGATCCACCTGTTCGGCTTCAACAAGGGCACCGAATCGTACGACGAGGCGCGCACCATCGTGCCGGGCGATACGGTCGGCGTGTTCGATGCGCCGTTCGGGCGCGTCGGGCTGTCGGTGTGCTACGACCTGCGCTTTCCCGAGCTGTACCGCGCGATGGGCGAGTGCGCACTGATCATCGTGCCGGCCGCGTTTACCTACACCACCGGCCGCGCGCACTGGGAAGTGCTGCTGCGGGCGCGCGCCATCGAGAACCAGTGCTATGTGCTGGCGGCGGCCCAGGGCGGCATGCACGTCAATGGCCGCCGCACCTGGGGCCACAGCATGCTGGTCGACCCGTGGGGCGAGGTCAAGGCGGTGCTGCCGGAAGGCGAGGGCGTGATTGCGGGCGAGCTCGATCCCGTGTTCCTGCTCGGGGTGCGCGACAGCCTGCCGGCGCTGCGGCACCGGAAGATGTAAAAACGGCGTCGCCTGTACCGGGCGCAGCGATGCGAATAAACGGGATATGGCACAATGCCCGTTCCAACCGACCGCATGAATCGATCCACAATGACGCCATTCGAACCGAACCTGTCCTCCATCGCTGTTGCCCGCGACGTCCTCCTGACGCCATTTGGCCTGGACGAAGACAAGCTGCTGCGCGCGCTGGGGACGATGTTCACGCACAAGGTCGACTACGCCGACCTTTACTTCCAGTTCACCAAGAGCGAAGGCTGGAGCCTCGAAGAAGGCATCGTCAAGAGCGGCAGTTTTTCGATCGACCAGGGCGTTGGCGTGCGCGCCGTGTCGGGTGAAAAGACGGCGTTCGCCTATTCCGACGAGATTTCCGAACAGGCGCTGCTGGACGCTGCTGCCGCCACGCGCACGATCGGGCGCCAGGGCGCCGGGCGCATCAAGATCGCGCGCAGCACCCGGCACAGCGGCGGGCGCTCGCTGTACCTGCCCAACGATCCCCTGGCCTCGCTCGATGCGACGGCCAAGGTGACGCTGCTCGAGCGCGTCGAAAAGATGGCGCGCGCGAAAGACCCGCGCGTGGTGCAGGTGATGGCGGGCCTGGCCGGCGAATACGATGTCGTGCTGGTGCTGCGCAGCGACGGCGTGCTGGCGGCCGATATCCGGCCGCTGGTGCGCGTGTCGGTCACCGTCATCGCCGAGCAGAACGGGCGGCGCGAAGTCGGTTCGTCCGGCGGCGGCGGGCGCTTCGACTATGGTTACTTCACTGACGAGGTGCTTGATCGCTATGCGACCGATGCCGTCAAGGCGGCCTGCGTCAACCTGGAAGCACGGCCGGCCCCGGCCGGCCCGATGACGATCGTGCTGGGCCCGGGCTGGCCCGGCGTGCTGCTGCATGAAGCCGTCGGCCATGGCCTTGAGGGCGACTTCAACCGCAAGGGCTCGTCGTCGTATGCCGGCATGATCGGCCAGCGCGTGGCCGCCAAGGGCGTCACCATCGTCGACGACGGCACGCTGCAGGACCGCCGCGGCTCGCTCAATGTCGACGACGAAGGCAATCCGACCCAGTGCACGACGCTGATCGAGGACGGCATCCTGAAAGGCTACATCCAGGACACGATGAACGCGCGCCTGATGAAGATGCCGGTCACCGGCAACGCGCGCCGCGAATCGTTCGCGCACCTGCCGATGCCACGCATGACCAATACCTATATGCTCGCCGGCGACAAGGACCCGCAGGAAATCCTGGCCTCGGTCAAGAATGGTCTGTATGCGGTGAACTTCGGCGGTGGCCAGGTCGATATCACGAACGGCAAGTTCGTGTTTTCGGCCAGCGAGGCCTACATGATCGAAGACGGCAAGGTCACCTATCCGGTGAAGGGCGCCACGCTGATCGGCAATGGCCCCGAAGTCATGAACCGCATCTCGATGATCGGCAACGACATGCGCCTGGATTCGGGCGTGGGCGTGTGCGGCAAGGAAGGCCAGAGCGTGCCGGTGGGCGTGGGGCAGCCGACCCTGCGCATCGATGGCGTGACCGTTGGCGGCACGGCTTGAGCCTGTAGTGCTGTGGTATGCGGTAACAAGCTGTCTGTACAAGCCGTCATCGACCGATAAAGGGCTTGCCAAGTTTTGCGGGTTGTTGCTATAGTCAATTGACCAAACACGGACGACATCATGCGCCACGCTTTCTTTACCCGCTTTTTTTACTTTAGCCATTCCAGCCTCAGGCGGTGGAACAGCAGCGGGTACGCGCAGTAAAAGTCCCGGCAGCATCCAGACAAACCGCCAGCAATGGCGGTTTTTTTATTTTCAGACGGTATAAAACCAACTCAACCGAGTACGAAAGAGAGTCCAGCATGCCCCGCACCGACGACCTACGCATCCGTGAAATGAAGGAACTGACGCCACCCTCGCACCTGATCCGCGAGTACCCCGTCACCCCGGCGGCCGAGCAGACCGCGGCCGGCGCGCGCGTCGACCTGCACCGCATCCTGCACGGCCAGGACGACCGCCTGATGGTGGTGATCGGGCCATGCTCGATCCACGACCCGAAGGCCGCGATCGAGTACGCGCGTCGCCTGGTGGAACAGCGCCGCCGCTTTGCCGGTGAACTCGAGATCGTGATGCGGGTCTATTTTGAAAAGCCCCGCACGACGGTGGGCTGGAAAGGCCTGATCAACGACCCGTACATGGACAACAGCTTCCGCATCAACGACGGCCTGCGCATGGCGCGCGAGCTGCTGCGCGACATCAACGAGATGGGGCTGCCGGCCGGCACCGAATTTCTCGACGTGATCAGCCCGCAGTACATCGCTGACCTGATCAGCTGGGGCGCCATCGGCGCGCGCACGACCGAGTCGCAGGTGCACCGCGAGCTGGCGTCCGGCCTGTCGTGCCCCGTCGGTTTCAAGAACGGCACCGATGGCAATATCAAGATCGCGACCGAGGCCATCAAGGCTGCGTCGCAGCCGCACCACTTCTTATCGGTGACCAAGGGCGGCCACTCGGCCATCGTGTCGACCTCGGGCAACGAGGATTGCCACATCATCCTGCGTGGCGGCAAGGCGCCGAACTACGACGCCGCCAGCGTCGACGAAGCCTGCCGCCAGATCGCGGCACTGGGCCTGGCCAGCCGCCTGATGATCGACGCGTCGCATGCCAACAGCTCGAAAAAACCCGAGAACCAGGTGCCCGTGTGCGCCGACATCGCCACCCAGATCGCGGCCGGCGACGATCGCATCGTGGGCGTGATGATCGAATCGAACCTGGTGGGTGGGCGTCAGGATCTGGTGCCAGGCAAGGAATTGACCTATGGCCAGTCGGTGACGGATGGCTGCATCGACTGGGACAGCAGCCTGCAGGTGCTCGATGGTCTGGCAGCGGCGGTGCGCCAGCGCCGTTTGCGCCAGGAATAAACCAGACGGCGCGCGATGCGCCGCGGCAACGACAAAGGGGCGCACCGAGGTGCGCCCCTTTCGTTCTAACTTACTGCGATCAGAACTTGGCGGTCAGGTTCAGGAAGATATGACGGCCCATCGCGTCATACACCTGTGGGTAGGTATTGCCGTTGCCGAAGACCGCAGCGACCACGCCCGACAGCGGTGGGTCCTTGTCCAGCGCGTTGTTCACGCCTGCGCGCAGGGTGAAGTTACGGTTGATCTGCCAGCTGCTGACCAGATCCAGGTAGTTGCGTGCGCCAAGGCTTGCATCCGCTGGTTCCGATTCGGTGTCGAGGTCCACACCGCGCACGTAGCGCCAGGTCGCGCCCAGTTCCACGCCATTCCACGGGGTGCCCCAGACAGCGCGCACCTTGTGACGCCATTTTGGCAGCGGCACGCCGCAGGTAGGACCGTGCAGGCCGGCGCAGTCACGCGTCTCGCCGCCTGGCAAGTCCTGTTCCTTGAACTCCTTCAGGTAGGTGCCCATCAGCGACAGGTTCAGGCTGCCCCAGTCGCCCAGCTTGGCGTTCCAGTTCGCGCCCAGGTCGATACCCTTGGTCGACGACATGCCCAGGTTCTGGTTGGTGGCGACGATCTGCGCGGTTTCCAGCGCCCACAGGGTGCCCAGACGGTCACGCGTGATCAGCGAGCAGAACGTCGGGTCGCCCGTTGCCAGGCAGCTATCGAGGCTGGTCGTTGCCGGCAGGCCGCCGATGATGCCCTTGACCTTCATGTCGAAAGCGTCGATGGTGACCGACGTGTTGCGCGTCGGGGTCAGCACCAGGCCCAGCGTGTACGAGTCGGATTCCTCCGGCGCCAGTTTCGTATTGCCGCCGGTGATCTGGTTGTACTGCTGGGCCGGCGAATCGACGATGTTGCCGTACTGGGCAGCCGTGACGCCGGTGCGTGCGCACTGGGCCAGGGTGGCGGTCGGGGTCTCGCCCGCGCATGGGTCGGACGACATGTCGTACAGGGCCAGGCCGGCCGGCGTGTACAGTTCGACCACGTTGGCGGCGCGCGCGGCGCGCTGATAGCTGAAGCGGAACTTCGCTTCCTTGATCGGCGCCCATTCGATGCCCGCACCATACGAGCTGGTCTTCTGGCCGGTCGAGTAATCCGACTTGCGGTAGCTGGCCGTGACGTTGAGCTGGTCGGCGAACGGCTGCTTCTGCAGGATCGGGATACGGGTTTCGGCGTAGTAGTCACGCACGCTGAACTGGCCGCTCACGTTCTTGGTCGGGCCGCCCTGGCCGGCCAGATCGCCCGATTCGAAGGCGGCATCGTTGTCCAGCGTCAGCTTTTCGGTGCGGTGTTCCCAGCCCAGCGCCAGGCCGATGCCTTCGGTGCTGGTCGGGAGCTTCAGACCGTATTCACCCAGGTCGGTCGACAGGTTGACGCCCTGCACGGTCTGCGAGGTGCTGCCGCGCTGGAAGCCCGGGGTCTGCAGGTAGGTCAGTGCTTCCTTGGTGATGCCGCCGAGGCTCCAGATATTGTACGGAACGCAGTTCGGATCGATGCCGTTCAGGGTGCTGCGGCAGACCGGTGCACCGTTGGCGCCGGGGACGACGTCCAGGGCACGCGCGCTGCGCGCCACCGAGAAGTCGTTGAAGTAGGTTTCGGCGTAGCGGACCTTGCCAACCTGGGCGAAGACGTCGTACTTCCAGTTGCCGACATCGCCCTTGACGCCGACCACGCCGCGGTAGGACGTGTGGTTCAGGTCGTCGCGGCGGCCACCGCCTTCGACGTTGCGGCGGAAGATGACCAGGTCGGCCGTATCGCCAGGCGCGTTCAGGCCCAGCGTCTGGCGCCAGGCATTCGACAGCAGCGGGTTTTCGAAGGTGATCGCATTGGCGCCGGAAGCGTCGAGGCCGAACAGGCCGGACGGTGCGATCTGGGCGACAGTGCTGTCATCGTGGAAGCTGGCCTCGCCGTAGACGCGGGTCTTGTCGTTGATGTCGTAGTGCGTGAACGAACTGAACGTGTAACGCTCCGACGGACGGCGGAAATAGTTCAGCGGACCGAAGTTGTAGGCATCGTTCGCGCCGATATACGGACGCACGCCGCCATTCGCATCGGCCACGGTGAAGCTGCGCGTGCCGACCAGGAAGCGACCCGGGAAGCTGGTGCCGGAGCCGCCGCAATTGAACGTGTCGCCGGTGGTTGAGCCGCCCAGCGAGCACGCCGTGAAGTCACGCTCCGATTGCAGCAGCGGGTCTTCCTTCTTGTAGCCCAGGAACACCACGGCATTGCCGCGGCCGTCGGCGAAGTTGCCACCCATCGTCAGGCTGATGTCCTTGACCTTGGCATCGGCGCTTTTGTCACCTGGCAGCGCGAAATTGCGGCGCGTGGCGGCATCGGCTGCCGGCCCGCCGTTTTGCTGGTGGTTGTAGAACTGGTAGTTGCTGTCGATCTGGACGCCCTGGAAGTTGTCGTCCATTATGAAGTTGACGACGCCGGCCACGGCGTCGGAGCCGTAGATGGCGCCGGCGCCGCCGGTCAGCACTTCGACGCGCTTGACCAGGCCCACCGGGATCTGGTTCAGGTCGGCGGCCGGATTGCGCGGGCTGCCTGCTGGCAGGCGGCGGCCATTGACCAGCACCAGGGTGCGATCGGCGCCGAAGTTACGCAAGTTGACAGTCGCGGTGCCGGTCGAGCCGTTCGAGACCGAGCCGCCCTGGTCGGCGAAGACCTGGGGCAGGTTGTTCAGCAGGCTCTCGACCGAGCGCACACCTTCGAGCTTGATGTCCTTGGCGTTGACGACGGTAACCGGGCTGATGCTTTCCAGGTTGGCCGTGGCGATGCGTGAACCGGTCACTTCCACGCGCTGAGGTTCGCCTGTGGCAGGCGCCGTGTCCTGGGCGTGAGCCGCCGAGAACGCGACGACCATGCCGCCTGCACAGATCAGTCGAACCGATCGAGATAACACTGTTTCAACCATCATGTCGATTTTCCCAGGTAAGACCTGCAGGGCGGATGTCGCCTGCAGTAATGTCATTGGATTGCCACCGCGAATAGCGGTGTCGAATTTTTACTACTTGGCAATAAAAACATTTCCAGCAAGGCAGTGTCAACGTATAAAGTCTTTACGAATCAAAAATACAACTGTGCGCCAACTAGTCTGTACAAGTATGCATTTTGGTGCTAGTCATGATTCCGATATGAAAAATAATATGTGGAATATATGAAGGAAAATAGAGTTTGCTCGGTATTTAATGCGGTGGAAAGCCTAGTTTTTGGCAGAGATTGCTTTTTGAACGTATGTATGCGAGATCATATGTGACGCGTTGTCGACACGATTTAAATGTCACAAATGTCAGTACATTGGATAACCCGTATCTATCCCTGCATGACATCCTGCACCTGTCAGCGCACGCCGATATGCGCTATCGTGTCGGGTTCGCAACGCCTGTATCGGGTTGGTGAATTTCGCGGGAAATGGCACATTTGCCTGGTCCCGGTTCGGGAGTGTCATGCTTGCTTATATCGTCCGGCGCCTGTGGCAAATGTTGCCGACCATGGCAGGCGTCGTGCTGCTGGTGTTCGTGCTGTTCAACTGGGTCGGCGGCGACCCGGCCTATCTGCTGGCCGGCAAGATGGCCGATGCGAACGCCATCGAGAACATCCGGCGCCAGCTCGGCCTGGATGAGCCGTATCCGGTGCAGCTGTGGATCTTTGTGCAGCAAATCGTCACATTTGACTTCGGCAATGCGTGGAGTACGGGCGAACCGGTGGCGCAGATCATCACCAGCCGCCTGGGGCCATCGCTCACTGTCCTGATTCCGCTCACCGTGCTCGAAGTGTTCTTCGGCATCGCGCTGGCGCTGGGCATCGCCTTCGTGCGCGGCTCGCTGACCGACCGCGCCGTGATGATTGCCTGCACGGTGGGCATGTCGATCTCGATCCTCGTGTATATCTCGGTGTTCCAGTACGTGTTTGCCTACCAGCTGGGCCTGTTTCCCGTGCAGGGCTGGGGCAGCAGTCTGGGCGAGAATCTGCTGCACTACGCGCTGCTGCCGATCATCATTGGCCTGGCGGTCTCGATCGCGCCGACGCTGCGGCTGTACCGCAGCTTCGTGCTCGACGAAGTGGGGCAGGACTATGTGCGCACGGCGCGCGCCAAGGGCTTGAGCGAGCGCCGCATCGTCTGGGTCCACGTGCTGCGCAACGCGGCCATTCCCATCATCACGCACGTGATGGCGAACCTGCCGGCGCTGCTGATCGGCGCGTTTCTCCTCGAACGTTTCTTCGGCATCCCCGGCATCGGGCGCGAAGTCATTCTTGCCGTTGAACGCAGCGACTTCCCGGTGATCAAGGCGATCACGGTCTACGTCGCGGCCGCGACGATGGTGTTCAACCTGCTGGCCGACCTGCTGTACCGCGCCGTCGATCCACGCGTGCAATTCCGATGATGACAATGCAGACATCCGACGATTCAGCCGGCCTGTGGACGCTGGCCTGGCGCCGCCTGCGGGCGGACCGCGTGGCGATGGCGGCGCTTGCCGTCGTGGCCGGCTTTTTGCTGCTGGTGCTCCTTTCGAGTACGGGCCTGGTGGCCGCCGACTGGGAAGACGAAGTGGCCGTCAATTACGCGCCACCAGGCTTTGTCGGCGCCGATGCGACGGCGCGCGCCCTGGCGCAGGCGCAACTGCCACGCGCCACGCCGCCGAATGCGTTCGATCCGCTCGCGGCCGAACTGGCAGCGTTGCAGGCCCAGGTGGCAGCCTCTCACCCGCCGGTCGCCAAGCGCACGACGCTGCTGTTTGGCGCCGATAAATGGGGCCACGACATCGTCAGGAAAACGATCAAGGGTGGTGAAACGTCGATCGTCGTGGGCCTGGTTGCGGCGCTCTTGGCCGTCACGCTGGGCACGCTGTTCGGCGCCGTCGCCGGGTTCTTCGGTGGCTGGGTCGACGACCTGTTTAACTGGTTCTACAGCATCTTCACGTCGATTCCGTCGATCCTGATGATCCTGACCGTGGCCGCGGTGCTGCAGCAAAAGGGTGTAACGACCATCGTGCTGATCCTGGGCCTGACCGGCTGGACAGGGCCATTTCGCCTGATGCGCGCCGAGTACATCAAGCACAGCGCACGCGAATACGTGATGGCGGCCAACGCCATCGGCGCCTCGAACTGGCAGCGCATGTTCGGGCACATCCTGCCCAACGTGTCGCATGTGGCGCTGGTGCAGATGTCGATCCTCGTGGTCGGCTTCATCAAGGCCGAAGTGATCTTGTCGTTCCTGGGCTTTGGCGTGCCGGTGGGTACCGTCTCGTGGGGCAGCATGCTCAACGAGGCGCAGAATGAACTCATCCTCGGCAAGTGGTGGCAACTGGCGGCCGCGGCCGGCGCCATGGCGGTGCTGGTCACCAGTTTTTCGCTGTTTGCCGACGCCTTGCGCGACGCGCTCGACCCCAAGATCAAATGACCCACGAAACCATGCCTTTGCTGAGCGTGCGCGACCTGCGCATCGCGTTCCGGGTCGACAAGCACCGTACCAGCGCCGCGCTGAAAGGCGTCTCGTTCGACGTACCCGACAACACCACGGTGGCGCTGGTGGGCGAATCGGGCAGTGGCAAGTCGGTCAGCTCGCTGGCCGTGATGGGACTGCTGCCGCCCGAGACCACGATCGTCGATCCCGCCTCGCGCATCGCGTTTGCCGGGCGCGAGCTGCTGGGCCTTCCGCTGGCGGCGCGGCGCGCCTTGTGCGGCAAGGACATCGCGATGATTTTCCAGGAGCCGATGTCCTCGCTCAACCCGGTGTTCACGGTGGGGTTCCAGATCGGCGAAGTACTGCGCCAGCACATGGGCATGGACAAGCGCGCGGCGCGTGCCCGCACGCTCGACCTGCTGGCCGAAGTGGGCATCCCCGATCCGGCGCGCAAGATCGATGCCTACCCCGGCCACCTGTCGGGCGGCCAGCAGCAGCGCGTGATGATCGCGATGGCCATTGCCTGCGAGCCCCGATTGCTGATTGCCGACGAGCCGACCACGGCGCTCGACGTGACGATCCAGAAACAGATCATGGACCTGATCGCGCGCCTGCAGCGCGAGCGGCGCATGGCCGTGCTGTTCATCACGCACGACCTGGGGCTAGTGGGCGAGATCGCCGACCGCGTGATCTTGATGCGCCACGGCGAGGTGCGCGAGGAGGGCGCCGCCGCGCAGGTGTTCGGCGCGCCGCAGGACGCTTATACCCGGGCACTGCTGCATTGCCGGCCATCCCTCGATGCACGTCCGCTGCGCCTGCCGGTGATCGACGATTACCTGGCGGGGCGCGTGCTTCCGGGTGCGCAACTGCCGCAGCGTGTGCGCGGTACAAGCGCCGACGATGCACCGCTGCTGGTGGTCAGGAATCTGGCCAAGAGCTTCTGGACGCGCGAGGGCCTGTTCGGCAAGCGCGAATTCAGGGCCGTCAAGGATGTGTCGTTCACGCTGGCGCGCGGCAAGACGCTGGGCGTGGTTGGTGAATCGGGTTCGGGCAAGACGACGGTGGGCCTGACGCTGTTGCGGCTGCACCGCGCAACCGGCGGCTCGGCGCTGTTCGAAGGGCGCGATCTGGTGGCCATGTCCGACCGCGAATTTCAGCCCTACAAGCGGCGCATCCAGATTATTTTCCAGAATCCGTATGCCTCGCTCAATCCCCGCTTCACGGTTGGCCAGATCCTGCTCGAACCGATGCGCATCCACGGTATCGGCGCGCACGAGGCCGGGCGTGCGGCACTGGCGCGTACCTTGCTGGGGCGGGTCGGCTTGCCGGACGCGGCCTACGGGCGCTATCCCCATGAATTTTCGGGCGGACAGCGTCAGCGCATTGCGATCGCACGCTGCCTGACGATGCAGCCTGAGATCCTCGTCTGCGACGAATCCGTCTCGGCGCTGGACGTGTCGGTCCAGGCCCAGGTGCTGAACCTGCTGCAGGATTTGCAGGACGAATTTGGCCTGAGCTATATCTTCATTTCGCATGATTTATCGGTGGTGAAGTACATCTCTGACCAGGTGATGGTGATGCAGAACGGCGGCGTGGTGGAGGTGGCCGATGCCGACGCACTGTACCGCAACCCGCAGCATCCGTACACGAAATCGCTGCTGGCGGCGATCCCGCGCGGGGTGTAACGCCGGATCGTCGGCGGCACCGCGAAAAGACCGTTGCGAATATGCTAAACAGGCTACCGAAACAGGCCACATTCCGGTGGCGCGGGCGCAATTCACGTACACTGTGACGATGCCCCAGTTAGTCGAACTCATTCAAGTCTATGGCGTGCTGATCGTGTTCGGCATCGTTCTCGTCGAGCAGTTTGGCTTGCCCATTCCCGCCTACCCGATCCTGATCGTGGCTGGCGCGCTGTCGGTCGAGGCCGACGTCAGCTGGCAGCTCGTGTGGCTGGCCGCCATCAGCGCCTGCCTGATCTGCGATGTGTTCTGGTTCCGCGCCGGGCGCTTCTATGGCAAGCGCATCCTGCGGCTGCTGTGCAAGATTTCCCTTTCCCCCGATTCATGCGTCAACCAGACCGAAGACCGCTTCAGCCGGTTTGGCGTCAGGTCGCTGCTGGTGTCCAAGTTCATCCCCGGCTTCAATACCATCGCCGCGCCGTTGTCGGGCGCGATGGGCGTGGCCCCGAAGCCCTTCCTGCTGTACGCTGTTACCGGCGCGGCGCTGTGGAGCGGCGTTGGCATCCTGCTCGGCGCCTGGTTCCACGACAGCGTCGACGACGTGCTCGACATCCTGTCGACGATGGGCAGCACGGCGCTGGTCGTCGTCGCCAGCGTGCTGGGCCTGTTCATCGCCTTCAAGTATGCCGAGCGGCGCCGCCACCGTTCGCGCAGCGGCGCCGAGCGTATCGAGATGGCCGAATTGCTGGCGCTGATCGACAGCGGCGCACAGCCGGTGCTCATCGATGCGCGCAGCCTGACCGCGCAGGATCTCGAAGCGCCCATTCCCGGCGCGCTCATTTTCCGGGCGTGCGAGCCGGGTAAATTAATGGCGTCGCTCGACCGCAAGCGCGAGATTGTGGTCTACTGTAGTTGTCCCGACGACGTGACGGCCGCCCAGGTCGCACACCAGTTCGCGGCCAACGGCTTTCGCCGCGTGCGCGCGCTCAAGGGCGGGCTTGATGCCTGGAATGGGCGGGGTGACACTCCGTCCTCGCTGGACCCGGCTCCCTGCTGATCGGCCTGGCACGTAGCAGAGCTGGCGGCGTAGTGCAATTACGGTGATAAAGCCCATCTTTTACGTAAGTAAGCCCTGACACATGCCATTGTCTGTAGCAAAACTACAGATAGTTCTTGTCTTGGAGGCAAAATATTTAGTAAGCTTGCGGCTTCGCCTCCACTGTGCCCGCAATGACTGCTTCCATGTCCATGTCCATGAACGAGATTTCCCACCTGCATGCTGGCGGCCCCCGCCTGCTGGCCGATATCGGCGGCACCAATTGTCGTTTCGCGCTCGAGCGTGGTCCAGGGCAGCTCGAGGGCGTCGAGATTCTGCCATGCGCGGCCTATGCCACGCTGGGCGATGCAATGCGCACCTATCTGGCCAGTCCGACCGTCCAGGCGCTGACGTCCAGCCCGATCCGGCATGCGGCGCTGGCGATTGCCAACCCGGTCACGGGTGACTATGTGCGCATGACCAACCACCACTGGGAATTTTCGACCGAGGCATTGCGGGTCGAATGCGGCTTCGAGATCCTGATGGTGGTCAATGACTTTTCGGCGCTGGCCCGTTCGCTGCCGCATCTGGGCGAGCACAAGCGCCAGGTCGGCGGTGGCGTGCCCCAGCCGGATACGGCGCTGGGCCTGATCGGCGCCGGCACCGGCCTGGGCGTGTCGGGCCTGATCCCGTGCGCCAGCTCGTGGACGGCATTGCGCAGTGAAGGCGGGCACGTGAGCTTCGCGCCGATCAACGATGACGAAATCGCGATCCTGCAATTTGCATGGCGCGAATACGACCACGTCTCGTTCGAGCGCTTCCTGTCCGGCGCCGGCGTCGAACTCATCTACCGCGCGCTGGCCGACCGTGCCGGCAGCCCCAACGAGCGCCTCAGCGCCGCCGAGATTTCGCGCCGCGCGCTGTCGGGTGAATGCCCGCTGTGCGACGACGTGCTCGAGGCGTTCTGCGGCATGCTTGGCACCGTGGCCGGCAACCTGGCCGTCACGCTCGGCGCGCAGGGCGGTATCTATATTGGTGGCGGCATCGTTCCGCGCCTGGGCGCGCGCTTTGACCGCTCGTCGTTCCGCCGCCGTTTCGAACAAAAAGGGCGCTTCGTCCATTACCTGACAGCCGTGCCGACCTACGTCATCACTGCCGAGTACCCGGCTTTTGTTGGCGTGTCAGCGATTTTGTCGGAAAAACTGTCAGGCTGACGCCACTAGCTATCCGCCGCGTGGATGGTCGCTTGTCCACTGCGCGGTTTTATCGGGTACAATGGCCGCCAGTTGCAAGAAACGTCGTCGTCCCTCCGCGTGCCGCACAGGCCGCTCTCCGGCGCCTCCCGAACATGGCGAGTGCGCCGATGCGCCGCGTTTCCCAACGAGCATCAACACTCAGAGGCAGGTTGCCCGCGATGGGTTCCTTGCCCGTCGTGTAATAGACTGTCCGGCGCATCAGCCCCGGACCCACGGATTCCAGTATCAGGCAGCAGATCGCAAACAGCAGGCTAGCCGCCCACGCGCCGGCGCCGCTCGTTGCGTGGTCGCCGGGCGGTAACCGTGTTTGCCCTTGTTCTGTTGCGCGGATTCTGTTTCTGCTACCGCTATTGTTTGTGGATTGACGACATCGCACTATGAATACTGACGAGGCCAAGCGCGTCCTCGAAACCGCCTTGCTGTGCGCCCGCGAGCCAATGTCGATCCACGGCATGAAAAAGCTGTTCGCCGACGTCGATGCGAGCGGTCGCAGCCAGGGCGCCGGCGTTGGCGCCGATACGATCAAGATATTGCTGGAAGAACTCCGCCAGGATTGGGACGGGCGCGGCATCGAGATCGTCAGCCTGGCCTCGGGCTGGCGTTTCCAGAGCCGGCCCGAGATGAAGCCGTATCTCGACCGGCTGTCACCCGAGAAGCCGCCGAAGTATTCGCGGGCAACGCTTGAGACGCTGGCCATCATTGCCTATCGCCAGCCGGTCACGCGCGGCGACATCGAAGAAATTCGCGGCGTGGCGGTCAATTCGCAGACGATCAAGATGCTAGAAGACCGCGGCTGGATCGACGTGCTCGGCCACCGCGAAGTCGTAGGGCGCCCGGCGCTGCTGGGCACGACGCGCCAGTTTCTGGATGACCTGGGCCTGGCGTCGCTATCGCAACTGCCGCCGCTGCAGGCGCTGGCCGAAGGGCCGGATGCACGCAGCCTGGAAGCACTGGAAGCAGCACTGAACGACAATTTTGAGAAGGCGGACGCCGGCGCGCCCGTCTTACATCCGGACACTTCACCGATTGAAGTGTCGATACCAGACCTGACAGACGACGGAATTGCCGAGGCGGGTCAGCACAATAAAGATACGAATGATGAACCCAACTGAACCAACCGAAAACAAGCCTGTCGACGCAGCCGAGACCGCCGTCGCCAAGCCAAAGCGCCGCACCAAGGCCATGATTGCAGCCGATGCTGCTGCTGAAGCCGCTGGTGGTGCAGCCCCTGCCGCCGAAGCGCTGGCCAAGCCGAAGCGCACCCGCAAGGTCGCCGTCGCCGCAGAAGCAGGCGCCGACGCGCTGGCTGCGGTTGCAGTCGAGCCGTCTGCCCAGCCTTCTGCCGAGCCTGTTGCCGACGCGCCAGCCGCGAAAGTGCGCAAGCCGCGCGCGATGAAGGCCGCGAAAGAAGTCCAGGCCGCCAAGGAAGAGCTGGCGGCAGCGCCGGCCGCCGACGGCGCCGAGGCTGCACCTGCTCCTGCACCGAAGCCACGCGGTCCCCGTCAGATGCGCGAAAAGCGCGCCGAACGCGAAGCGCTCGAGCAGCTGGCTGCCCCTGCTGCTGCCGACGCGGCGCCAGAAGGCGACACGCCGGCTGAGGGTGCAGGCGCCGAGGCGGCTGCCGCCGTCGACGGCGCGCCACAAGGCCGCGGCCGTGGTCAGCAAAAGCCGGGCATGCGCAACCAGCAGAGCAACCGTCCGGTGCAGGGCGCCGGTCGCCAGGGCCAGCCGGTCAAGCAGATCGGCCGCAACGGCAAGCCGGGTAAACCCGGCGGCAAGCCGCAGCCAATGGACGAGGCCGACAACGTGTTCTCGTTCGTCACGTCGGACGACTTCGACGCCAACGACGGCGCCCGCCGCAATGCGCCGGTCAAGGCCGTGCGCCGCGACCTGACCGCCGACGACGACGCGCCGAAGCTGCACAAGGTGCTGGCCGAAGCGGGCCTGGGTTCGCGCCGCGACATGGAAGACCTGATCGTTGCCGGCCGCGTGTCGGTCAATGGTGAGCCGGCCCACATCGGCCAGCGCATCCTGCCGACCGATGCCGTGCGCATCAACGGCAAGCTGATCCAGCGCCGCGTGAGCAGCAAGCCGCCACGCGTGCTGGTGTACCACAAGCCGGCCGGCGAAATCGTCAGCCACGACGATCCGGAAGGCCGTCCATCGGTGTTCGATCGTCTGCCGTCGATGAAAGCAGGCAAGTGGCTGGCCGTTGGGCGCCTCGACTTCAACACCGAAGGCTTGCTGCTGTTTACGACGTCGGGTGACCTGGCCAACCGCCTGATGCACCCGCGTTATAATATCGACCGTGAATACGCGGTGCGCACGCTGGGCGAGCTTGAAGAAGGCATGCGCCAGAAGCTGCTGGCCGGCGTCGACCTCGACGATGGCAAGGCGGCATTCTCCAAAATCCAGAACGGTGGCGGCGAAGGCATCAACCGCTGGTACCGCGTGGTCATCGGCGAAGGCCGTAACCGCGAAGTGCGCCGCATGTTCGAGGCGGTCGGCCTGACCGTCTCGCGCCTGATCCGTACCCGTTACGGTGCGATGACGCTGCCAAGTGGCCTCAAGCGCGGTCGCTGGGAAGAATTCGAAGAAAACGATGTCCGTTCGCTGATGACGGCCTTCGGTGTCGAGAAAAAAGCGGCGCCGGAGAAAAACGCCAAGTCGGGCGGCAAGCCGGGCAAGGGTCCGCGTCCGAACGGTGCGCGCGATAGCGAGCGCGGTAATGAACGTGGCGGTGAGCGCGGCAACAGCCGCGGCCCTGAGCGCGGCAACGTGCGCAGCGCCGGCGGCGACGATGAACGTGGCAACGACCGCAGCGATGGCAATCGCATCGACCGCGCCGACGCCAACCGCAATGTCGATCCGTTCGGTCCGCAAGCAACGCGCGTGGGCAGCACCCGCGGCCAGGGCATCCTGAATGGTCCGGTGCCTGGCAACAAGCCAGTCGGCGGCCGTCCGGGTGGCCAGGGCGGCGGCAAGGGCCGCGGCGCCGGTTTCGGCGGCGGGCAGGGCGGCAAGACGGGTGGCGCTGGCGCCAGCAGCCGTCCACGTCAGCCCGATCCGTTGCAGACCACGTTCGGTTTTGCCAACACCGGTGGCGGCGCACGCCGTGGCGGTGCGGGTGGCGGCCAGGGTCCGCGCGGCGGCGCCGAGCATGCGGCACCACGCCGCGGCCGTCGCGGCTAAGCCTTATTCAGTGCGGGCTGCCGATGGCAGTCTGCTAACTGTTGTATAGCTGCTCATTTTGGCGTGCGGATTGCGAGGCACGCCGAAAAGCAGTATAATTTGCAGCCTAATCGAAGACCTTCCCGACGTGTTGTTCAGCGTGCATCCGGTGTAAGCGTCATATTTTGATTGGGGTGTAATGACAAAAAGATGGGCAGATGCCCATTTTTTTTTTGGTAAATCGTTTTAGAAGCCCTGGAGAAGTGCCGTGCAGCAGTTTGATTTAATCGCCACGACAGTCAGTGGTCTCGGTTATGAACTCGTCGACGTGGAACGAGGCGACCGCGGGATCCTGCGTGTGTATATCGATTTTCCGGCTGCCGACGCGGACGAAAAGGGCCCGATCACGGTCGAGGATTGCGCCAAGGTGAGTCACCAGCTGTCGCATGTCTTCACCGTGGAAAACGTCGATTACGAACGACTCGAAATTTCGTCGCCGGGCCTCGATCGCCCGGTACGAACCCTCGCCGATTTCGCGCGCTTTGCCGGCCTTGAGTGCACGGTCAAGCTGCGCGTCGCGGTGCCGGGCAGTGATAACCGCAAGACGTTCACCGGTATCCTGCGCGGCGTCGAGAACGACAAGGTCGGCTTGGAATTTGACAGTAAAGATGGCCCGGCGTTGATGGAATTTACGCTGGCCGAATTGGATAAGGCACGTTTAGTGCCGCAGGTGGATTTTAGGAGTCGCAAAGCATGAGTCGCGAAATTTTGTTACTGGTGGATGCGCTTGCGCGCGAAAAGAACGTCGACAAGGAAGTCGTTTTCGGAGCGCTCGAGTTCGCGCTGGCACAGGCCACGAAGAAGCGTTATGAAGGCGAAGTCGACATTCGCGTGTCAATCGACCGTGACACCGGCGAATTCGAGACTTTCCGCCGCTGGCACGTCGTTCCCGACGAAGCCGGCCTGCAGCTGCCTGATCAGGAGATCCTGCACTTTGAAGCCAAAGAGCAGATCTCGGACATCGAAGTCGACGAATACATCGAAGAGCCGATCGAATCGGTCGACTTCGGTCGCCGCTTTGCCCAGGACACCAAGCAGGTCGTGCTGCAGCGCGTGCGCGATGCCGAACGCGAGCAGATCCTGCAAGACTTCCTGGAGCGTGGCGATTCGCTCGTCACCGGCACCATCAAGCGCATGGAACGCGGCGACGCGATTGTCGAATCGGGCAAGATCGAAGCACGCCTGCCGCGTGACCAGATGATCCCGAAAGAGAACCTGCGTATCGGCGACCGTGTGCGCGCTTTCATCCTGCGTGTGGACCGCAATATGCGTGGCCCGCAGGTGATCCTGTCGCGTACCGCGCCTGATTTCATCATGAAGCTGTTCGAACTCGAAGTGCCAGAGATCGAGCAGGGCCTGCTGCAGATTAAATCGGCTGCCCGCGATGCCGGCGTGCGCGCCAAGATCGCCGTGTTCACGGCCGACAAGCGCATCGACCCGATCGGTACCTGCGTCGGGATGCGCGGTTCGCGCGTCCAGGCCGTGACCGGTGAACTGGGCGGCGAGCGCGTCGACATCGTGCTGTGGTCCGACGATCCGGCGCAGTTCGTCATTGGCGCCCTGGCGCCGGCGAATGTCTCGTCGATCGTGGTCGACGAAGAAAAGCACGCGATGGATGTCGTCGTGGACGAAGAAAACCTGGCCATCGCGATCGGCCGTTCGGGCCAGAACGTGCGCCTGGCGTCCGAGCTGACCGGCTGGAAGATCAACATCATGACGGCCGAGGAATCGGCCAACAAGGTGGAGCAGGAATCGGCGGCCATCCGCGCGCTGTTCATGCAAAAACTGGACGTCGACCAGGAAGTGGCCGACATCCTGGTGGAAGAAGGCTTCTCGAGCCTGGAAGAAATCGCGTATGTGCCAATTTCCGAAATGCTGGAAATTGAATCGTTCGACGAAGACACTGTCAACGAACTCCGTACCCGTGCACGCGATGCGCTGGTCACCGAGGCGATTGCTTCCGAAGAAGGCCTCGAAGGCATGGAAGAAGCTCTGGTCAATCTGGAAGGCATGGACCGTACCGTTGCCGGCAAGCTTGGCCTGGCTGGTATCAAGACGGTCGACGCATTCGCGGCACTGGCCTATGACGAGTTTGGCGCCATCCTGGCGCTGCCGTCGGAACGTGCCCGCGACCTGATCAAGAGTGAATTTAATGATGTGACCGACGACGAGATGAAGCTGGTCGATGGCAAGTACGACGACCGGGCGAAAGCACTGCAGGCGAAAGCCTGGAGCCTGGCTGAAACGGCCAAAGCTTGAGCAAATCTTTATCATCTGTCGCGACACATAGAAAAGAGGACTGAATGGCGAGTAACAACGTAGCCCAATTTGCCACCGAGCTGAAGATGCCTGCAGACCTGCTGCTGACGCAGCTGCGCTCGGCCGGCGTCGAAAAAAGTTCGACGTCAGATCCGTTGTCGAAAGATGATAAGGACAAGCTGCTGAACCATCTGCGTCGTACCCACGGCGCGAGCGACACCGGTGAAAAGAAAAAGATCACGGTAACGCGCAAGGAAACCAGCGAAATCAAGCAAGCTGATTCGTCGGGCAAATCGCGCACCATCCAGGTTGAAGTCCGCAAGAAGCGCACCTTCGTGCAGCGTGACGACCTGGTCACGACCAAAGCACCTGAAGAGCCAGTCGTCGACGTTGCTGAACAAGCACGTCGCGAAGAGGAAGCAGCGCGCCAGAATGAAGCGATTGCCCGCCAAGAGGCTGATCTGCGCGAGAAGCAAGAGCGCCTGATCAAACTCGAAGCCGAAGAAAAGGCGCAAGCCCAGGCAGCGCAAGAGCAGGCCAAGCGCGATGCGGCTGAACAAGCCAAGCGTGACGCCGCCGAGAAATCGGCTGCTGCTGCCGTGGCTGCCGGTGCTGCCAAGGAAGCGGCTGCCGGCGCGAAAGAAGCCGCTGCCGGTGCTGCTGCTGATGAGTCGGCCAAGCGCGCCGCTGAAGAAGTCAAGGCCCGCAATGAAGCGGCAAGCAAGGAAGCGGCCGAACGCGTTGCTGCTACCGAGCGCGCACGCAAGGCCGTGGCCGACGAAGTCGCGCAGATCAAGCTGATGATGAGTCAGCCGCGCCGCGTCATCAAGGCACCTGAGCCAGCACCAAAGCCGGTCGTCGCACCAGCGGCCCCAGCTGGTACGCTGCACAAGCCTGCCGACAAGAAGCCTGGTGAAGTCAAGAAAGACGACGCCAAGAAGCCTGGCGACAAGAAGTCGATCAAGTCGGCCAATGTGTCGTCGACCTGGTCGGACGATGCTAAAAAGCGTGGCGGCCCGAGCGTGAAAACGCGCGGCGGCGCAGGCAGCAGCACCGGTGGCCGTGATGGCTGGCGTGCTGGTGGCGGCCGTGGCGGTCGTCGTGGTCATGATGACCGCGAGACCAACTTCCAGGCGCCAACCGAAGCGATCGTGCGCGATGTGCACGTGCCGGAAACCATCACCGTGGCCGAACTGGCCCACAAGATGGCGATCAAGGCGTCGGAAGTCATCAAGCAACTGATGAAGCTGGGCCAGATGTGCACGATGAACCAGGTGCTCGATCAAGAGACCGCGATGATCCTGGTGGAAGAGATGGGCCACAAGGCCTTCGCTGCCGCCGAGGATGATCCAGAGGCACTGCTGGCCGATAACGGCGAGCACGCCGAGTTCGAATCGACCTCCCGCGCGCCGGTCGTCACCGTCATGGGTCACGTCGACCATGGTAAGACGTCGCTGCTGGATTACATCCGTCGCGCCAAGGTCGCTTCGGGCGAAGCCGGTGGTATTACCCAGCACATCGGTGCATACCACGTGGATACCCCACGCGGCATGATCACCTTCCTTGACACCCCGGGTCACGAGGCGTTCACCGCCATGCGTGCCCGTGGTGCCAAGGCGACCGACATCGTCATCCTGGTGGTGGCGGCGGACGACGGCGTGATGCCGCAAACCAAAGAGGCAATTGCTCACGCAAAAGCCGCTGGTGTGCCGCTGGTCGTGGCGATCAACAAGATCGACAAGCCGGGTGCCAACACCGACCGCGTCACGCAAGAGCTGGTCGCTGAAGGCGTCGTGCCGGAAGAATACGGTGGCGAATCGCCATTCGTGCCAGTGTCGGCAAAAATCGGTACCGGTATCGACGATCTGCTGGAGCAGGTGCTGCTGCAGGCCGAAGTGCTGGAACTGAAAGCGCCGACCGAAGCGCCGGCCCGTGGCCTGGTGGTCGAAGCCCGTCTGGACAAGGGCCGCGGCCCGGTGGCAACGATCCTGGTGCAGTCGGGTACCTTGAAGCGCGGCGACGTCGTGCTGGCGGGTTCGTCGTTCGGTCGTGTTCGTGCGATGCTGGACGAAAACGGCAAGGCAGTCACCTCGGCTGGCCCATCGATCCCGGTCGAAATCCAGGGTCTGACCGAAGTGCCGACCGCTGGCGAAGAAGTCATGGTCATGGCCGACGAGCGCAAGGCGCGTGAAATCGCCCTGTTCCGTCAAGGTAAGTTCCGTGACGTGAAGCTGGCCAAGCAGCAAGCCGCAAAGCTCGAGAACATGTTCGAGCAAATGGCCGAAGGCGAAATCAAGAACCTGCCGCTCATCGTCAAGACCGATGTGCAGGGTTCGCAAGAGGCACTGGTCGGTTCGCTGCAGAAGCTGTCGACCTCGGAAGTGCGGGTCCAGATCGTGCACGCAGCGGTCGGCGGCATCACCGAGTCGGACGTCAACCTGGCAACCGCGTCGAAGGCAGTCATCATTGGCTTTAACGCCCGTGCCGATGCCCAGGCGCGCAAGCTGGCCGAGTCGAACGGCGTGGACATTCGTTACTACAGCATCATTTACGATGCAATCGACGAAGTCCGTACCGCGCTGTCGGGCATGCTGGCGCCAGAAAAGCGCGAGACCATTACCGGTCAGGTCGAGATTCGCCAGGTCATCCTGGTCTCGAAAGTCGGCGCGATTGCCGGTTGCCTGGTCACCGATGGTGTCGTCAAGCGTTCGTCGTCGGTCCGTCTGCTGCGCAATAACATTGTGCTGTGGACTGGCGAGATCGATTCGCTCAAGCGCTTCAAGGACGACGCAAAAGAAGTGCGCGCCGGTCTCGAGTGCGGCCTGTCGCTGAAGGGCCAGAACGAAATCCAGGTCGGCGACGTCCTGGAAGTGTTCGAAGTCACCGAAGTGGCACGTACGCTGTAAGCGACACGTTGGCGTAACATGGGGGCCAGGACGCTTCGCGGCAACGTCGCGAAGGGCCTGGCCCTTTTATTTGGCTCTCTGATTTTCCAGAAAAAGATGCAGCAACATCATGGCTAAACACAGCAAAAGCATTCCCAAGCGCGGCCTGCGCGTGGCCGACCAGATCCAGAAGGATCTGTCGGAACTCATCGCCTTCGAACTGAAGGACCCTCGCGTCGGCATGGTCACGATCAGCGAGGTGCAACTGACCCCCGACTACGCCCACGCCAAGGTGTATTTCACCCTGCTCAAGGATGGCGTGGAAGAAGTCAAGCAGACGCAGGAAGGCCTGAACAAGGCGTCCGGCTACCTGCGCAATATGCTGGGCAAGCGCCTGCACATCCACACGCTGCCGGCGCTGCACTTCGTGCATGACACGTCGACCGTGCGCGGCCTGCAGATGTCGGCCCTGATCGACCAGGCCAATGCAACGCGCTCGAAGGATGACCCGGAATCGAATCCGGTACCCGAGGTGGACGTCGACCTGAACCAGGCGCAGGAGCAGGATCAGGATAGCGATGCTGGTGACGACGCCGACAAGGCGAACAAAGCGTGAACGGCCGGCCCGCCAAAAAACCGCGCGACCTGGTCAATGGCGTGCTGTTGCTCGACAAGCCAGTGGGCTTCTCGTCGAATGACGCTTTGATCAAGGCCAAGCGCGTGCTCAACGCGAAGAAGGCTGGCCATACCGGCACGCTCGACCCGTTTGCCACCGGCCTCTTGCCGCTGTGCTTTGGTGAAGCGACCAAGTTTTCGCAGGACTTGCTGGAGTCGGACAAGACCTATCTGGCAACCGTTCACCTGGGCATCACGACCACGACCGGCGACACCGAAGGCGAGGCCGTCGAGACGAAACCGGTCGATGTGACGCTGGATCAGATCGAAGCCGCGCTGGCGCGCTACCGCGGCCCGATCCTGCAAACGCCGCCGATGTACTCGGCGCTCAAGCGCGACGGCAAGGCACTGTACGAATACGCCCGCGAAGGCATCGTGCTCGAACGCGAAGCGCGGCCTGTCACGATCCACTCACTGACGCTGGTTGCGTACGACGCGCCGTTCCTGAAGATCGCCGTCACCTGCAGCAAGGGCACGTATGTGCGCGTGCTGGGGGAGGACATCGGCGCCGCGCTCGGTTGCGGCGCGCACCTGAATGCACTGCGCCGCACCGAAGTCGGGCCGTTGACGATCGAGGGCATGATCACGCTGGACGATCTGCTGGCGCACCCGGACCCGTTGTCGCTGCTGCAGCCGGTGGATGCCTTGCTGTCGAGTTTTCCCGCCCTTGAACTGACGCCCGAGCTGGCGCGCCGCTTCCTGCAAGGGCAGCGCCTGGCGCTCGGCAAGGAAGACATCGTCGTTCCTGAACAGCAGGGCAGGGTGCGCATCTATCACGATGGCAGCCTGCTGGGCACCGGTATTCTCGGTGAGTATGCGATCCTCGCACCCGAGCGCCTGATCTCCACCGCGCCGCAGGGGTGATGTCACGGGGCAGTCATATTGGGGCGCTACCCTTGCAGGCAGCGCCCCGTCTGCCCAATGACCGGGCAAGCTCTTGAAATACCTCGCTATTTCCAGCCACCCCGGTTAGAGCGGGACTTTACCTGCTATACTAGTCGGTTTCCGAAATCAGCAAGTGCGCGGCAACTTCGCGGCACCATCGCAGCAGCATCGCGGCAAGATCGTGGCAGCACCGCAGCAGTACTGTGGAAACATCGCGGTACAGCGCAGCAGATACTCGGCAGATCGTACACTTCCGTACAACGCAACTTCTCAGAGACCATGTCAAACACCAAACGCGCGATTCGTAATATCGCAATCATCGCCCACGTTGACCACGGCAAAACCACCCTGGTGGACATGCTGCTGCGTCAATCCGGTACGTTCCGTGAAAATCAGCAGGTGGAAACCCGCGTGATGGACTCGAACGACCTCGAAAAAGAACGCGGCATCACCATTCTGTCGAAGAACTGCGCTGTCGAGTACGAAGGTACCCACATCAATATCGTCGACACCCCAGGCCACGCCGACTTCGGCGGCGAAGTCGAGCGCGTGCTGTCGATGGTTGACTCCGTGCTGCTGCTGGTCGATGCGCAGGAAGGCCCGATGCCACAGACCCGCTTCGTGACCCGCAAGGCACTGGCCCTGGGCCTCAAGCCAATCGTCGTCGTCAACAAGGTCGACCGTCCAGGCGCGCGCGCCGAGTGGGCCATCAACCAGACGTTCGAACTGTTCGACAAGCTCGGCGCTACCGACGAACAGCTGGACTTCCCTGTCGTCTACGCATCGGGCCTGAACGGCTATGCCGGTCTGACCGAAGATGTCCGCAGCGGCGACATGAAGCCACTGTTCGAAGCCATCCTGCAACACGTGCCAGTCCGTGACGACAATCCGGATGGTCCGCTGCAGATGCAAGTGACCTCGCTCGACTACTCGTCGTACGTCGGCAAGATCGGCATTGGCCGTATCTCGCGCGGCCGCATCAAGGCTGGCCAGGACGTCATCGTCCTGAACGGTCCTGGTTCGACCCCGATCAAGGGCCGCATCAACCAGGTCCTGAACTTCAAGGGCCTGGAGCGCGTGCTGGTCGATGAAGCCGTCGCCGGCGACATCGTCCTGATCAACGGTATCGAAGAAATCGGCATCGGTTCGACCGTCTGCGCACCGGACACCCCGGACGCACTCGAAATGCTGACCGTCGACGAGCCAACGCTGACCATGAACTTCATGGTCAACAACTCGCCACTGGCCGGCCGCGAAGGCAAGTTCGTTACCAGCCGTCAGCTGCGCGAACGCCTCGACCGCGAACTGAAAGCCAACGTCGCACTGCGCGTTGCGCCAACCGACGACGACACGATCTTCGAAGTCTCGGGCCGCGGCGAACTGCACCTGACGATTCTGCTGGAAAACATGCGTCGCGAAGGCTTCGAGCTGGCTGTGTCGCGTCCACGCGTCGTCTTCAAGATGGTCGATGGCGTGCGCCATGAGCCGTTCGAGAGCCTGTCGGTCGACGTCGAAGAAGCCAACCAGGGCGGCGTGATGGAAGAACTGGGCCGCCGTCGTGGCGACCTGCAGAACATGGAATCGGATGGCAAGGGCCGCGTGCGTCTCGAGTACCTGATCCCGGCGCGTGGCCTGATCGGCTTCCAGGGTGAATTCATGACCCTGACCCGCGGCACCGGCCTGATGAGCCACGTGTTCCACGAGTACGCACCTGTCGACAACAGCAAGGGCGAAATGGCCGGCCGTCGCAACGGCGTGCTGATCTCGCAGGATGACGGCGCTGCCGTTGCCTACGCTATCTGGAAACTGCAGGACCGCGGCCGCATGTTCGTGTCGCACAACGATCCGGTGTACGAAGGCATGGTCATCGGCATCCACTCGCGCGACAACGACCTGGTCGTGAACCCGATCAAGGGCAAGCAGCTGACCAACGTGCGTTCGTCGGGTACCGACGAAGCAGTGCGCCTGGTGCCGCCAATTCAGATGTCGCTGGAATACGCGGTCGAATTCATCGAGGACGACGAACTGGTCGAGATCACCCCGAAGAGCATTCGTCTGCGCAAGCGCTACCTGAAAGAGCACGAGCGCAAGAAAGCCAACCGCGAAGGTTAAGTCCTTCGAATGTAAAAAACCCGCTGCCTGCAGCGGGTTTTTTTTTACGTCTGGTGCATCGCATCGGGCACGATGATCAGCGATTCAGGCTGTCGCGCAGCGCATCGAACCAGGGTTCGTGCGCGAAGGAATGGCCCACCACAGGCGGCGCAGCTTGGTGAGCAGCCCCAGCCGCTTGACACCCACCAGGTTGGCGCCATGCTGGCGGTACTGGATGGACGGCGTGTCGAGCATGACGACACGGCTCGAGGCGGCCGCCATCAGCGCCAGCCAGCCGTCGTGGTAGAACATTGTTTTGGGGGGGGCAGGGGTTGCACCAGGCCGATCAGGCGGCGCCGGAACGCGGCCGCGGCGCCGGTGACCACGTTGCGGCGACAATACACGCGAAACGCGTTGCCGCTGCGGATATCGCGTCGTTCCATTCTCGATATTTCGAGTTCGCCGAACAGCGTCGACCCGAGCTCGTGTCCGTTCGCGTCGACCAGAATTGCATCGGTGTGGGCCAGTTGCACGCTGTCGTCGGCCTCGAACACGCCGGCCAGCAGCGCGACCTTGTCCGGCATCCAGACGTCGTCCTGATCGGCCGGGAACACGATATCCGCGTCCACCAGGCGCATGGCCTGCTCGAAGTTGGCGCTCACGCCCAGCGGGGGATCGTTGCGTATCAGGGTGACGCGCACGGGCGCCTCGCTGGCCCAGGCTTCCAGATAGGCCCAGGTGCCGTCGGTGGAACAATCGTCGGACACGACGATGTGGGTGACGGCGCGGGTTTGCGCGAGGATGCTGTGCAGTTGCTGTGGCAGGTACCTGAGCCGGGTGTGTCAGCGCAACCCCAGCAGCGCCTGTACCCGTTCACGGCTCACGCCCACCAGGGCCGACGTGATGGCCAGCAGCGAAGCATAGTCATGGCTAGCAGCCGTTGCTGAAAAATCGCTGGCGATCGAGGCCAATTCGGCGCTCGGCATATCGGGCTGGGCAGTGTGCGCCATCGCTGTACTCAGCGCCAGCGATGCCGCATCCTGGGAGCGACGCACACGCGCCAGGGCCTGCACTACTTCACGCAGGCTTTGGCGCAGGGCGTCCGGATTACCGGATTCCCATTCTTGCGGCGCCAGTGAAGCCGGCAATGCCACCGTCTCGACCCGGCCGCGACCGGTCACGGCGATGGCGTCCTTAACGCCATCGAAGAGCGCTTCCGGGGTCGAAAACACCAGCTCGCGATTCTGGTCGAGGCTAACGCGCACCTTGACTGCGGCCAGCGTGCGGTCGAGGCGTCGGGCAATTTCTTCTTCGGTCATGCCCGGTTCGATACGGGTCGCCAGCTGTGGGCCGCCGGCGTTGCCAACCGAAAAGCCCAGGCTCTGATCGCCCCCCGCTTTGAGCGCGGCGATGTCTAGCCCGCGGATACGAAAGCGCTTCTGGGCACCGCGGTCGGCGTCGAAATCGAGCTGCGCATCGAGGCTGGCGCCGCCTTCTGTGCGGCGCGCGTCCAGTGTGTCCGCCAGTTGCATGGCGCGCGCTTCGAGTCCGCGCGAGGCGGCGGCGCGACCCGACAGGCGGGCGCTCAGATCCGACTTGAGCGCTTCGAGCTGGCTCGCCACGTTATTGAGATAGTCGAGCGCCTGCTGGGCGCGTGCAACCTCGCCCTGCAAGTGTTGATTCGGCTGGCTCGTGCTGCGCAGCGCCTTGGCAATGGGCAAGGCGCGCGCCACGCCATCGTTGTTGTCGCCCCCAGCGGCCTGCGTGCGCGTACTGGCCGGGGCGCTTCGCGCAACCGGGTTGGCACCGATCGCGGCGCTGCCGGCCCCGGCGGGCTGGTTAGGCGGACTGGCTGGTTTGAGCAGGGCGTCCATGGTCATCAGATTGCATTGAACAGCGAGAGGGTGCCGATCTTGGCATATGCCTTGTAGGTTGCCTGCAGCGCGCTGGAATAGCCGTTGAGTTCGGTAGCCGCCAGGCCCACGTCGAGCTGCCCGATGTCGGTGATCGCCATGCTGTTCGACAAGCTGATGTTGGCGTGGTTGTCGTCCAGCGTCTTGATGATGTTCTGGCGTCCGCCCAGGTTGGCGACCTTTCCGGAGATCAGCTCCTGGGCTGTGTCGAAGCCCTGCAGGTTGTCGCTGAGAACGGCGCGCACGGCCGGATCGTTGGCCGACACGCCCGGCGTCTTTAGGGTAGCGATGGTCTTGTCGAGCTGGTTGAGCAGGGCTTCGAGGCCGCCCAGGTTTTCGTTGGCGGGCTGGGTCAGCCCGTTGCCGACCACCACATTCTGCGCATTGCTATTGCCGACGTAGCTGTAGCGCGAACCGGCTGGCTTGGTCCCGTCGTAGGCCATCGGCGCGGTCTTGGTCAGCGTGCCTGAAAACAACTGGTTACCTTCCTGGTCGACCGTGTTGGCGGTGAAAAACAGGCTCTCGCGCAGCGACTCGAGCGGCGTGACCATCGCTTTCAGGTCGTCCGGCGCATTGCTGCCATCCGAAGCCCATACGAGCAGGTCGCGTCCCGGCTGCATCTCGGACACCATATTGCTCAGGTAGCCCTCGGACCGGGTCAGGCGCAACTGGAGCGAGCCGATATTGCTGCGGTATTGTTCGACGGTCGACTGCTCGCGGGCCAGGCGCGACAGGCGCACGCTGTCGACCGGGTCATCCGAGGGCAGCAGAATCCGTTTGTTGGTCGCCAACTGCTGCATGATGGAACTGACGCGCTCTTGGTTGACCTGGAGCGACTGGTTCATCGTGGATTGGTATTGGGACGTTGCGATACGCATGGTATGTTCCTTAAGCCATCATCGCCAGCGTGGCGTCGAACAGCGAGTTGGCAATCGAGATGACCTGCATATTGGCCTGGTACATGCGCTGGAATTCGACCAGCTTGACCGCTTCTTCGTCCTCGTTGACGCCGCTGGTCGATTGCCAGTCGTTGATCGACTGGATACGCACCGTTTCAGTGGTCCGCTGAGCAGCCTTGTTGAGCTTGCTGTCCACGGCCAGCTTGCCCAGCAGCTGGGTGTTGGCGTCGCCCAGCAGCACCGTGCCGATGCCCGGCAGCGTCACTGTCTGGCTCTTGAAGCCGGCCAGCAGTTGCAGGTTGCCAGTGTCGCCCGGCAAGCCGTCGCGCGAGAACGCCAGATCCTCGGCCTTGAAGCCGGCCACGGTCTTGAGCATGTCGGCGCCGCTGCCGGCTGTATAGACGAACACAGGCTTGCCCGATTCCCCTGGCTGGGTTGAGTCGGTGGGGTGCGGCTTGCCGGTATAGCCGGCTTGCAGCTGCGTGTTGACCCGCAAGGCGATTTCCTTGGCCAGCGCGTCGACATCGTTCTGCAAAGGCAGCAGGGTCGTGATCTCGAACTGGGTCAGGCCGCCCATCTGGCCCCCCATCTTGCTGGCGTCGAGGACGAAGGTCGAATTGGCGAAGGTGATGGAAAACCCCTGCGGCGAGCCGGTGGTGGCAGCCGCCTTGAGCGTGCCGCTCATGCTGCCGATGACCAGCGCCTGGCCGCTCTTGAGCGAGATATCGCGGCTACCGTCGGGATTGTCCGACACTTCCAGCGCCATTTTGGACGACAAGTCGTCGATGGCCAGGTCGCGCGCATCGATCAGGCTCGACGCCGATACCCCGCTGGCCCGGGTTTCGATGATCTGCTGGTTCAGGCGCGCGATGGTGCTGATATCGGCATTCGCGGAATCGACCAGCGCGCTGCGCTGCTGGCGCACCGAAGTCAGCTGCGAATTGAAGATATTGTTCAGGCCATTGAAGCGCTCGCCCATCAGGTTCGCTGCCGTCAGTACCTGCTGGCGCAACGGGCTCGAGCCGGGGTCGCCCGCCACCGCATTCACGGCGCGGAAGAACTCGTCGATGCCGGCCGACAGGCTTGCCGACGCATCGCCCATCACGCTTTCAAGCTGGGTCAGATAAGCCTGGGATTGCGAGTACATGCCCTGTTCGGACGCAGCGCGCCACATGGCCTGGCTTTTGTAGCCGTCCGAAAAGCGCAGCAGTGAGCTGACCTGCACGCCATTGCCGGCCGAGCGGCCGCTGGCATCGGGGCCCACTGCCGTGAAGAGCGCCGATTGCCGGGTATAACCCTTGGTTTGCAGATTGGCGACGTTCTGGCTGCTTGCCGACAGGGCAATCTGGGCGGCAAGGGCGCCGGAGAGGGCATTATTGATGATCGTCATGGTGCGGTTCGTCCTGGAGACTCGTTAACCAATAAAGGCGACCAATTATTGCCGTTTATTAAGTTTTAATCGAAAGTGGCTTGGCCGGTACGGGATGCAGGTCGTGGCGCTGCGCACTGGCGGTGGTCGGTGCAGGCACCAGTTGACGCAGGATGGCGTCGGCGATGCCGAAGGCGCGCTGGCCCGCCATCTTGCCGGCCACCAGGTCGTCGGCCATGTCCTGCATGTCCTGGTTCACGCGGTTGTTGAACACACTGTCTTCGCTGGCCATTTCCCGGGTCGAAGCGCGCATCGTGCGCAGCATGTGGCTGATGAAGAAACGCTCGAACTCGACAGCGGCCTGGGTCGCTTTCGCCACATAGGCGGGTTCGTTGCGCTCGCCGTCGGCGGCCGGCGCGACCGCGTCGTTGCCAGCGCCGAGGGGAATGGGGGCAAGGTCGCCGATTCGCATCAGATCACCACCAGTTCGCCTTCGATCGCGCCGGCCTGGTCGAGCGCCTGCAGGATCGCCATGATGTCGTCGGGCGACGCGCCCAGGCTGTTGACGGTATCGATGATGGTTTGCAGGCGCGCCCCTGGCGGCCAGCGGAACATCTGGCCCGACCCCTGGTCGACCGACAGTTTCGATTCGGGCGTTACCGCGGTCTGGCCGCGCGACAATGGTCCCGGCTGGCTTACGCGCGAGCTTTCCGAAATGATCACCTTGAGCGAACCGTGGGTGACGGCCGCTGCCTTGACGCGCAGGCCGTCGGCGATGACGACGGTGCCAGTGCGCGAATTGAACACGACGCGTGGCACCGCAATCCCGGCTTCGACCGACAGGGCATTGAGGCGCGCCATGAAAGCGACCCGCGCGGTCGGGTTTTCCGGCGCGATGACTTCGACGCTGGTACCGTCCTGCGTCGTGGCGATCGGCCCGAAGCGCTTGTTGATCGCCTCGACCACATTGGTGGCGGTCTCGAAATGCGGCTGGCGCAGGCGCAGCATGACTTGCGGGCGGGTGGCGAAATCGGTCTCGATCTCGCGCTCGATCTGGGCGCCATTGGGCACCCGACCGGCGGTCGGGGTATTGACCGTGACCGACGAGCCGCTGTTGCCGGTGGCGCTCAGGCCGCCAACCACCACATTGCCCTGGGCCAGGGCGTAGATTTCATTGTCCGCAGCGCGCAATTGCGTCAGCAGCAGGGTGCCGCCGCGCAGGCTCTTGGCATCGCCCAGCGAAGAGACAGTGACGTCGATGCTCTGGCCGCGCCGGTAGCCGGGCGGGAACGTGGCCGACACCATCACGGCCGCCACGTTCTTGTTCTTGGCGTCGGCGCCTTCCGGCAAGCGCACGCCGAATTGCTTGAGCATATTGACCACCGATTGGCTGGCGAACTTGACCTGGGTCGAGTCGCCGCTGCCGTTCAGGCCAACCACCAGGCCATAGCCGACCAGCGGATTGTCGCGTACGCCCTCGACGCTGACCAGGTTGCGCAGCGCTTGCGCCGCGTGGGCGGGCAGGGCGGCGCAGGCCAGCAAGGGGGCGAGCAGCAGGGGAGCAAGATAGCGCAGGTTCATGGCGGTCCTCAGAACGGCATCAGGGGGCTGTTGAAGAAGCGTGTCAGCCAGCCCGGCGAGTTGGCGTCGGCCAGCGCGCCGCGCGCGGAATAGGCAATGCGGGCATTTGCCACACGCAGCGACGACACGCGGTTGTCGGCATCGACGTCGGCGGCGCGCACGAACCCCTTGAGGCGCACGAATTCTTCGCCCTGGTTGAGCATCAGGTTCTTTTCGCCTGCCACGCGCAGCAGGCCGTTGGGCAGCACTTCCTGGACGATCACGGTCAGGGCGCCCGACAGGGCGTTTTGCTGGGTGCTGGTGGCGTCGCCCTGGAAGCCGCGCTCGGCGCTCAGGTCGATCGCGGCCTTGTCGTAGATCTTGCCCAGCGCGGCCAGCGGGGAGATGCCCACCGACGACGCCTTCGAGATGCTGGTCCCGGCGCGCTTGCTGGCCTGGGTCGTCTCTTGCAGGATCACGGTGACGGCGTCACCGACGCGGTAGGCGCGGCTGTCCGAGGTCAGAGAAACCGTATCGGCGGCAAACACGCCGCCCGAGACGCCGCCGCGCGCGATGCGCTGGGGCGGCATGATGTCGTCGTAGCCGGCGCTCGGTGCAGGCAGCGGCGTGGCGCAGCCGCCAAGCAGCACCAGGCCGAGCGCCAGCGCCAGGGCGGCCAGATTCGTCATCAGCGCGCCGCCTGTGCCAAGGTTTGCAGCATATTGTCGGCCGCCGAGAGCACCTTGGTGTTCATCTCGTAGGTGCGCTGGGCGGCGATCATGTCGACCATTTCTTCCACCACCTGCACATTCGAGCCTTCCAGCGCGCCCTGTTTGAGCTTGCCAAAGGCGGCGTCGCCCGGACGGCCCTCGTTCGGCGCGCCGCTGGCCGCGGTTTCCTGGAACAGGTTCTCGCCCAGGGCCAGCAGGCCGGCCGGATTGATGAAGCCGGTCAGGTTGAGCTGGCCGATTTCCTGCGGCGCCGGCTGGTTGGCGAAGGTCACCGAGACCACGCCGTTCTCGCCGATGGTAATGCCGGCCGCGTCTTGCGGAATCGTGATCTGCGGCACCACCGGCATGCCCTGGGCATTGGTCAGGGTACCGTTCGGGTCGACCTGCAACTGGCCGGCGCGGGTATAGGCCGGTTCACCATTCGGACGCAGCACCTGGAGGAAGCCGGCGCCCGAGATGGCCACATCGAGTGGCTGGCTGGTCGTTTGCAGGCTGCCATTGGTAAACGCCTTCTGGGTACCGACTACGCGTACGCCGTTGCCGAGCTGGACGCCATTGCTGACGGTATTGTCCGCGTTCTGGGCACCGGGTTGGGCGTTGACCTGGTAAAACAGGTCCTCGAAGACGACGCGGTCGCGCTTGAAGCCGACGGTGTTGACGTTGGCCAGGTTGTTGGCGATCGCCTGCAGCTTGGCATCCTGTGCCTGTACGCCGGTCTTGCTGATCCACATTGCTGGATTCATGGTTGCTCCCTATTGGTGGTGGCGGGGCGTAAATTACGCGCCGAGCAGCCGGTTACCCGACTCGTTCATGCTGTCGCTGGCCTTGAACATTTTCATCTGCAACTCGAAGCTGCGGTTCAGGCTCATCACGGCAACCATTTCTTCGACCGCAGAGACATTGCTGCCTTCGAGGGCGCGTCCGCGGACGCTGACATTCTGGTCAGCCGCCAGCGGCTGGCCGTCACGGGGCACGATCAGGCCGGCCTCGTTCTTGGTCAGTTGCGCAGCGTCAGCGCTGACCAGCCGCAGGCGGTCGATCGTCTGGCTCAGGGTGCCGCCTTCGGGAATCACCGAAATCGTGCCGTCCTTGGCGATGTCGACCGCGCTGTGTGGCGGCAGCACGATCGGGCCGCCTTCGCCCAGCAGCGGTCGGCCAGCCACCGACAGCGCGCCAGTGGCGTCGATGTCGATTGCGCCGGAGCGGGTATAGGCTTCGGCGCCATCGAACTGGACTGCCAGGTAGCCGTTGCCATTGACGGCCACGTCCAGCGCCCGGCCGGTGTCGCGCACCGCGCCGTCGCGGGTCGAGATGGCGTCGGCCTGGGTCAGCGACAGATGCCGGTCGTCATAGCCGTAGCCGGCCAGCGCCTGGGTCGAGGCCAGTTCGATATTCGCGCGAAAACCGGCGGTATCGGCATTGGCCAGGTTGTTGGCGCGCACCTGCTGCGCGCGCAAGGTGCGCTCGGCGCCGCTGACGGCGGTAAAGATCATCTTATCCATGGATGGCTTTCAGGATCACAGCGCCTGCATCAGTGACTGCATCATCTGGTTCTCGGCGGTGATCACTTTCGAGTTGGCCTGATAATTGCGCTGCGAGGTCATCAGGCCAACCAGTTCCAGGGTGATGTCGACGTTCGAGCCTTCCAGTGTCCCTTTGGCCAGTTTGCCAGCCAGGCCCACGCCCGGAGTGCTGTAGAGGGGCGCGCCCGAGCCGGCATTGGCGACCCAGGTCGTTTCGCTGGCTGGCGCCAGGCTGCCTTCGTCCGGGAAGGTGGCGATCGCCACCGTGCCCACGACCTGCTGCTGTTCATTGCTGTATTTCGCGACGATCGAGCCGTCCTCAGCCAGTTCCACGCCAACGAAGGTGCCTGAAGCATAGCCATCGGCGCGGTTGGTGGTGGTGGTGGCTTCACCGGCGAACTTGGAGGTGCCGGTGTAGTCGAACCGGACTGTCAGCGGCGCTGCGCCCGCCGCCGTGACGGTCAGCGCCGGACCGGTCGTGCTGCCAGCGTTGACCTTGCCACTGGTCTCGAAGTCCATCGCATGCGGTCCGGTCGTTGCAGCGCCATCGACGCTGTAATACACACTGACGGTGTCGGCATCGGTCTTGCGGAAGTATTGCGACACGGTGTGCTGGGAGCCGAGCGAATCATAGACGACCGATTGCTTGACCATATTGTAGGTATTGGCATTGGTCATGTCGAACGCTGCGGTCGGCGTCACCCAGTCGTTCGACATGTTGCCGGTGTAGCTGACCTTGGTGCTCGCCACGGCCGGAATCTGGCCGGTCGGGATGGCGATGTCGCCCATCGTGCCCAGCACCCCGCCCACGGTAGGGCCATAGCCCTGCACCCGATTGCCGGTGGCATCGACCAGGAAGCCGTCGGCGTTGCTTGAAAAGATGCCCACGCGCGAGTACGACACGACGCCCTGGGCGTCGCGGCTGGTGAAGAAGCCGCGACCCTGGATCGCTGCATCGAGGCCGCGCCCGGTGGTTTGCAGGCCGCCGTTCTGGCCAATGTTCTGGGTCAGCGACGACACTTGTACGCCGTTGGCCTGGTCGCCCGCATACACCGACGAGAAGTTGGCGCGGCTGCTCTTGAAGCCATAGGTGCCGGCATTGGCGATGTTGTTCGACAGCGTGGTGAGCTGCTCGTTGATGGCCTGAATGCCCGACAGGGCGATATTGAAGCTCATGGGGAATCCTTTAGTTGGTCAGCGCCGCAGTGGCGAGATTGCTGGTTTGATTCGGCTTGCCGTTGAAACCGGTGATCCAGCCTGGCTCGACGTCGCCGACGCCCGCCACCTGCATCATGATCCCGCCGGTAGCGGACAGGCGGACGCCGTCGAGCCGGCCATTGATCTCGACTGCCGGCTTGGTACCGTCCGAGGCTTCGGACGCGATACTGTATTTGCCTGGCGCCAGGCCAAGCTTGGCCGGGTTGATCGTGAAGGCCTGGCCGCCGGCCGCGTGCGGCGCCAGCTCGATGCGGGTCTGTTTGCCCGTCAGGTCGGTCAGCACCACATGGGTCAGGCTGCTGGCGCCGTCGAGTTGCACACTGCCGGCAATGCTGTTCTGGCCCAGCTGAACGCGGCTGGTCTCGACGGAGACGTCGCTGCCGACCTGGCCGCCCATGGCCAGCGCCTGCAGGCTTTGCAGCATGGTGGCGCTGGCGGCGGTGGTCTGGGTCATGTTTTCCAGCGCCTCAGTCTGCGACAGCTGGGACAGCTGGTTGACGAACGTGGCCGGATCGGACGGCGCGAGCGGATCCTGGTTGCGAATCTGCGCCACCAGCAGCTTGGTAAACATGTCCTTGTTGGCGCTGATCGGCGAGGCGGCCGGACTGACGCCCGTATTGCCCGCGTTGCTGTTGAACCCGAAGGAATTGGAGGTTGTCACCATGCTTAGCTTTCTCCCATGCGGATCAGGGACTGTTGCATCGATTTGATGCGACCCATCACTTCGACGTTGGTTTCAAAGGCGCGTGAGGCCGCCATCATGTCGGCCATCTCGGCCACTTCGTTCACGTTGGCGTAAAAGACCATGCCATCGGCGTCGGCCAGCGGATTGTCCGGCTCGTGCATGCGACGCAGCGGTTCGCTCGATTGCACCACGTCCAGCACCTGGACCTTGGCCACGCCATCGTTCTGGAGCACGGCGGCAAACACGGGCTTCCTGGCGCGATAGCCTTCGGCTTCGGTGGTTGACACGGCGTTGGCGTTGGCCAGGTTGCTGGCGATCGTGTTCATGCGCACGGTCTGCGCCGCCATGGCCGACCCAGCGATTTGGGAAATGTCCTTGAAACTCATCGAGCGCTCCTTATTGGCCGGTAATGGCTTTGTTCAAACCGCGCAACTTCATGTTAATGAAGGTCAGGCTCGTCTGGAAGTCGGAGGCGTTCTGCGAAAAGGCTGCCTGCTCGACGCCGATCTCGACGGTATTGCCGTCGGCGCTCGGGTGGAAGGGCACGCGGTACAGGGGACCATCGTTCGACAGCGTCGGTGCGCCATCCCCTTCATCCATCCGGTCCTGCATCACGGCGTTGAAATCGAGGTCGCGCGCGGTGTAGCCGGGCGTGCTTTCATTGGCGATATTGGCAGCCAGCACGCGTGTGCGCTCGGCGCGCACCATCAGCGCATCGGCGCTCACGCCCAGGGCATCCTTGAAATTAATCGACATGGGATTCTCCGGTGAACTGCAGTGGTATTGGTTAGAATGGGTCTTTTCGCCTGAACGGTATTGTCCAATGATTGCTTTCCAGAGGGCAACCTTAACCATTGTAACCTGTCTTTTGTGCGCCACAGCGTGGTCAGCGCAAACTGTTTCCGTTGAGATACAACAGGCGGCGCGAGAGCAGCTCGAAAGGCGTGCTGCCACGGCCGGATTGAGCGAACCCGAGTTTGAGCTGAGCGTGTCGAGCAGCCGCCCTGCGCCATCCTGCAAGGGGCCGGTGGACGTCGAGACACTGGATATGCGCCAGCCGGCCCGCATGCGCTTCGTGGCGCGCTGCCCGGATGGAGCCGGCTGGCGCCATGAATTCGTGGTGCGGGCGCGCATCTCGGCGCTGGTGGCCGTCAGCGCCACGGCAGTGCAGCCGAACCGTGCCCTGACCGCATCCGACGTCACACTCGAGCGGCGCGACATCAGCCAGATCAGCGATCCGATCGGAATGGTAGAGGATGCCATCGGCCAGTCGAGCCGGCGCAGTCTGCGCGCCGGTGAAGTACTACGCACTAGTCAGTTAAGCGCGCCCGTGGTGGTCAAGCGTGGCGATGCGGTGATGATGGTGGCGCGCCACGACGGCATCGAGGTCAGCATGTCGGGCGAAGCGCTCGACGCTGGCGCGCGTGGCGCCGTGGTGCGGGTCAAGAACCACACCAGCGGCCAGACGGTGCGCATGCGCGTGCTGGGCGCGGGCGCGGTCCAGCCGCTCGACATGCAGATGGGCGAGTAAGAGCCTGTCCCGGTCAGGCTTTACTGGCCATCATTCTGCAGGCTGCCCGCGATGCGCGTCAGCTTGGCGGCATAAGCGGGGTCGGTGGCGTAGCCGCCGCGCGCCAGACCGTCGGCGAAGGCCTGGGCATCGTTGCCCGTGTTCAGGGCGCCCCGGTAGCGCGGGTTTTCCAGCAGAACGCGGGCGTAGTCCTGAAATGCGCTGGCCGCGTCCGGATAGGCGCGAAAACGTTCACGTGTCTTGAGCGGCGCGCCATTGACATATTCGGTGGTGGTGGCATCGCCCGTGGCGCCCTGCCACTGGCTGCTGGCCTTGATTCCGAACAGGTTGTGACTGCTGGCGCCGCTTTCGGTGCGTAGCGGCCGCTGGCCCCAGCCAGATTCGAGAGCGGCGTGGGCCTGGACCAGTTCTGGCGCCACACCCAGGCGGACGGCAGCCTGGCGCGCCCAGGGCGCGATGCTGTCCAGGAATGCCTGCTGTTCGGGCGGCTTCTTGCTGCTGCCTGCCGAGCCCGGTGCGCCTTCCACTGCCTCGCCCTCGTTCATGATCAGACCGCTCGCCCGGGCGCGCAACAGTGCGCCTTCCGGATTGAGGCGGGTGGCGCTGCTGCTGTCCTGATCGCCATGCTGAATGTAGGCATTCACTTCGCCCTGCAGCTGCTTGAACATGCTGCCGAATCCATCGCCACCGCCTGTGGCCGCCGTCGGCGCCGTGGCGTTGGTGGCGGCAGTCGGGCTGGCCGGGCGGGTGCTGAAATCAACGTGGCGCATAGGTCTGTTCCTCTCCGTGCAGCACGCGCTGCATCACACTGTACTGGTCGGCCAGGAACTGGCCGTTGCGCAGGCTGCTTTGCTGGCAGGCGCGCACGGCCGATTCCAGCGCCTGCCAGGTGGCTTCGAACGCGCCGCGCGCGCCAGGGGCCAGGCTGGCAATGTACTGCGCCATTGTCGCCTGGGGGCCGAGCAGGGCGCGTACCAGTTGCAGACGCTGCTGGCGGCGCGCTTCCATTCCTTCGAGTAGCGGCAGCAGCTCGTCGGCCAGTGTACCCAGCACGGCGCTGCGGTGGCGCACGGCGGCGTCGAATTGCTCTTCGAGCAGGCGCCCGATGGTCGCGGCCTGGGCCAGGTCGAGCGCCACGCCGTCACTGAGCAGCGCGTTGGCCTGCTGGCGGGTGAGGGTGGCCATGCTAGCGTCCTCCGTGGAATTTCTGGATCAGGCCAGCCAGGCGGGCGGGATCGAAAGGCAGCTCGCCGCGCGTGAGGGCCGCTCGCAACTCGGCCACACGAGCCGCATCGAAGTCGGGCATGGCGCGCATGGCCTGGGTGGCTGGACTGAGCACCTCGGACTGCAGGGCAGCGGCGGGCGCGGCCGACGCCTCGCCCGGGAGCGGCGCCGCCACGCTCGGGGCGCCGGCAGTCACGCCGGCGCTGGCGCTGGAAGATGACGCGGAGATTTTCATACGCTGTCCTCGGGATTTGGTGTGAATCGTCATGGCGTGTCCGGCAGTTGGCCGCGCAGTTGTTCCAGATCCGCTTCGTCTGGCAGGCTGACCGTGGCGCCGCTGCCCAGTGGGGTCTTGGCCCCGGCGCCGGGCGCGCCGAACATGTTCGAGACAGCGCGCGACTGGGCGCTGGTCAGGATCAATAGTTCAATGCGGCGATTCATGCCGTCAAGCGGCGTTTTCGGATGGAGCGGGCCGCGATCGGCCATGCCGACCACCTGAAGCACGGTGGTGCTCTGCATGCCGCCGGTGAGCAGCTGGGCGCGCGCGCTCAGGGCGCGGTCGGTCGAGAGCGCCCAGTTTGAATAGCCGCCCTTGTCGGCGCCGGCATAGCGGCTCGAATCGGTGTGGCCGACGATCAGCATCTGGTTGCGCATGCGCGCGAACAGCGGCCCCATTTTTTGCAGCAGGCGTGCGAAGCGTCCGGTCGGCAGCGCACTGCCACGCATGAACATCCCCTGCTTGTCGGTATCGTGCAACATCACGCGCAGGCCATACGGCGTGACCACGGTCGCCAGGTTCGATGCCAGGCCCGCTTCCACCGACAGTTCGGTCAGGGCCTTGGACAGTGCCGAGAGGTCGGCCGGCGTTTCGTAGCCCACTTTCGGCGCGGCCGGGCTGCCCGGGTCGCCCGTGCCGCCGCGACCGGTATTCGGCACCGGGAAGCGCTCGATCATGCTGCCGCTGGGCTCGCTAGCAATGGCGGGCTTCTGGCCCTGGCCCTCGAGCATGCCGCTGTCGGTCGCCTCGCTGATGATGGCCTTGAGGTTCTGCTGTTCGCGCGAGGCGATCAGCCACAACACCAGGAACAGCGCCATCAGGGCCAGGCAGAAGTCGGCGAAGGCCACTTTCCAGGCGCCGCCGTGCTCGTCATGCTGGTGCTTGCCGCCCCCGCGCTTGACGATGGTCGATTCGTGCTTGTCGTTCGTCTTCGACACGTATTACCCCGTCATGCGGTCGTTGGCGCGACGCCGCTTGTTCTGCGATTCGTCTTCGCCACCCATGGCGTTGATCCACTGTTCGAGCTGGGCAAAGCTGGGCTTGGTATTGAGCTGGATCAGGCGCCGGCCGGCGTCGATCGCCAGCAGGGCGGGCTTGCCGGCCACGTGGGTGCACAGCACGACCTTGACGGTTTCCATGGTCGAAGCATCGGTGTTGACCGTCTGCTTCATCAGGTTGGCCAGCGGTTCGAGCACGCCGTAGCAGGCGAAAATGCCGATGAAGGTGCCGACCATGGCCGCACCGATCTTTTCGGCGATCTCGCCAGAATCGGCGCCGCCCGAGACCGAGTACATGGCCATCACGATGCCCAGCACCGCAGCGAGGATGCCGAAGCCCGGCATCGCCTCGGCGATCTTTTGCAGCGACTTGGCAGGCTGGGTCAGTTCTTCATGGATGGCCTCGAGCTCCTGCTCGAGCACCCCTTCGAGCTCGTGCGCGTTGATCTTGCCCATTGCCATCAGGCGGAAGTTGTCGACGATGAAGGCCAGCAGCTTGGTTTCATCCAGGATTGCCGGATAGCGCTGGAACAGGGGGCTTTCGGCGGGTGCCTCGACGTGCGCGTCAAGGGCCTTCAGGCCGCCGGCGGCAGTCTGCAGCAGCTCGTACATGAGGAGCAGCAACTGGCGCTGGAACTCCGAATCGTGCTTCTTGCGCGCCGCGACTTTCTTGAGCTGGTGGCCCAGTTCGGCCAGCACGTGCTTCGGATTGCCCAGCACCAGGGCGCCCAGGGCGGCGCCGCCGATGATCAACAGTTCGATCGGGTGGAAGATCGAGGTAAAGGTGCCGCCCATCAGGGTGAAGCCCCCGAAGACGGCGCCGAGCACGATGGCGATACCGAGTAATTGCTGCATGACGTAGTGCCTTTCTGGCGTTCTCTTGTATAAATTCGGTTCAGGCGCGCTGCAGCGCGGCTTTCATCTTCGTCAGCGCGCTCTTGTTGAGCTGGCAGACGCGGGCATCGGACAGGTCGAGCACGGCGGCAATTTCCTTGTAGCTCAGTTCGAACTCGTAGATCATCTGGATCACCCGCTGCTCCTTCTCATTGAGCGCCGTGAGCACCTGTTCCAGGCTGCGCCGTACGATGTATTGCTCCTCGGGCCCCGGCGTGTGGTTGGACTGCGCCACCGCATCCTGCAGCACTTCGTCAAAGCTGAGCATCTCCTCGGCGCTGTCGTCGAGCAGGTATTGCTGGTACTGCGCCGCGCTCAGGCCGAGTGCGCTGGCCGCTTCCTGTTCGTCCGGTTCGCGCCCGAGCTTGCGCGTGAGCGCGCGCAGCAAGTCGCGCTGGCGATGGCTGTCCTGGCGGATCGCGCGCGGGCGCCAGTCCTGGCGCCGCAGTTCGTCCAGGATGGCCCCGCGCACGCGCAGCGCCGCATAGCTCGAAAATCCGGTGTCGGGCTGGCCGTAGCGGCGCAGCGCTTCCAGCAGTCCCATCAGGCCGATCTGCTCCATGTCGTCGCGCCCCATCGCGCCCGATACCTGGCTGCCGAGCTGGCGCGCGATCCGCTTGACCAGCGGCGCAAAGGCCAGCAGGTGCCGCCCTTCCTCGAGCGAACTCATGCCTGCGCTGGCCGCCACTTCGCCATAGTCGGCGGCGGCGCCAGGGTCGACGTAATCGGTCATATAGGACACAGGATTTCCGGATCGAGGCGTGGCCGCTTCACTCGATGATCAGCTTGCCAACCATGACTTCGGAAAACGGCTTGGCATGGTTTTCCTTTTCATAGTTGGCGTTGAATACCTTGTTCAGGTCGGCCGCGTACTGGTCGACCGTCATGCCGGAGGCTTCTGCCAGCGTGCGTGCCGAGAGTGCAGAGACAGCGATGCTGCGCAGCAGCGGCAATTGTTCCTTGGTTTCCTTTTCTTCTTCCGGCGTGGTGGCCAGCACCAGGTCGACCGACAGGTAATGCGCGGCCTGCTCGTTCGGGGCGCGGCGCAGCATGACGATCACCTTGTCCAGCGTGACATACTTGGTCAGCTTTTTTTCGGGGACCGGTTTGGCGGCTGCGGCGCCGGGCGCGGTGGCCGCGGCCGGGTTCAGGTACCAGAAGGCCCCACCGGCTGCCGCGGCGGCCAGAAGGGCGACGGCGGCAAATGCAATGATCAGTTTGGCTTTCATGGTCTAGTCGCGTGAATACAGGGAAAACAGGGAACCGGCTTCGCCGGCATCGTTCAGGGCCAGGCCGGGGGTGCGCGCCTGTTCCTGCTCTTGTTGACGGCCGCGTCCCTGGGCATCGGCGCCGGGCTGGCCCGATGGCTGGTTGCCGGCCTGGGTGCTGGCCTGGGCCCGTGGCGCCTCAGTCACGTTCACCGAGACATTGCTGTACTGGCGACCGGCCAGGTCGTTGCGCAAGCTGTCGCTGACGGTATTCAACTGGCGCAGCACCTCGGTATTCGTGGCGGCGATGTGCACTTCCAGGTTGCCGCCACTGTGGCGGACCGAGATGTCGATGCGGCCCAGCATCGGTGGATCAAGGCGGATCGTGGCCTGCTCGGCGTTGCGCCCGATCTGCAGCTGGAGCCGCTCGCCCAGCGCTTCGTGCAGGCTCTGGCGCCAGGCGCTTGGTGGACCGGTCAGGGTCAGGCTGTCGGCGCCGCGCGCCGGCGCTGGCTGGATGGCAGTGCCGGCGATCACGCTGGCGGCACTCGCGGGCGCTGCCTCGATGCGTTCGCTGCGCGCGGACTCTGCGCCCGCGCTGGCAGCCGGCGTGCCGGCCAGGGCAGTGGCCGACGCGCTGTGCGCTGCGCCCGCTGCGGTGTCCGGCAGCGCCGGGGTGGCAAGGACGCGCGCCGTCGGCGCAGGGCTCGCTGCAGCATCCGCCAGCGCAGGGGATGCGCCAACGGCACGCGACTCGGTCAGCGCAGTCAGCACCGTCGATGCCGGCGAGGCGATTCCCGCCCCGGCAGCGGCCACTGCGGCCGGCATGCCAACGGGCGTGCCGGCCGTCGTGCCAGTGCCATCGTTGGCGGCATCCGTTTTGGTCCCCGCCATCGCCATCATCATGGCCGGCATTGCAGCAGGCGAGATCGGCAATGCCATTGCCATCGCCATGGTTGTAAAGCGCGTATCGAAGACGGCGCTCTGGTCGGCGCCGACGGCGAGTCCGGCCGGATCGTCCTGATCCTCCTGATCGGTCGGCTGCGCTGGTGCCACGCTATCGACAGGAGCGCCTTCGGCAGCTGGAACGCTGACGAATTCGGGCAGGGGAGCGTCGGCAGCGATCCATTGCTGGAACGGCATGGCCTGGGGCACGGATGCGAGCTCGGCCGAGGGCAGCACGCCGCTGCCGTCAGGAGCGACGCCGGCAGTCGGCGCGTCTGCCGCGCCGCTGGCGGCACGCGGACTGGCGGTGGCATGCATGGCGTTGTTCATGCCGTTGTTCATCGAGATCGACAGATTCATCTTGGGGTATCACCAGGTTCGGGTTCGCCCGCGAGGGCATAGGCCATCCAGCCTTCTTTGTTGTCACGCATGTCAGCAAGCCGGGCCGCGAGGCCGGCTGCAGCTTCACTACTTTCCCTGACGGCGCCGTCATGGGCTGTGCGCAGCTGCGCGAGGGCGACGCGTTCGTCTGCGCTCCACGGCCCGCGCGCTGCCAGTGCCTGGACTTGCGGACCGAGCTCGCGCACCGCGCGTTCGAGCAGGTCCCAGTCGCGGCGCGTGCTGGCATCCTGCAGGCGCGCCGTCAACTGCGCGAGGCCAGTGCTTCTATCCATTGCGTTCCTGCACGCCTTTCCAGCCCTGGCGGATGGTGTTCAGGACACCCGTAACCTCATCCACCATGACGGGGTCGAGCTTGATGCCGGCGCCATGGAGGTGGCTGGCGCAAAAGTCATAGATGCGCGCAAGGTTGACGACCGTTTCGCCGCCGCTCTCGAAGTCGAGTGAACTCGACAGGCCGTTGATAATCTCGATGCATTTGTCGATGCTGGCCGCTTTCTGTTCGTAGCGCCGCGCCACGATGTGGGCGCGGGCGCGCGCCAGCTCGTCGAGCAGGCCGTCGGTGAGCAGCAGCACCAGTTCGACCGGCGAGGCGCGCGAGGTCTGGGCATCGAGGTTGACGGCGTGATAGTCGCCGTAGGCTTCTTGGTAGGACATGGCGGCTTTCGTCAGTTTTTGTCGTTGCTGAAGAGGGCGTCGAACAGCGATACGTTCTGGTTCATCACCCCCTGCATGCTCTGCAGTTGCGTGAACTGGCGCAGGTAGCGGCTGTAGGCGGCATCGTACTGCTGGTCAATATCGACCTGGCGGCTGGCCATTTGCGTTTGCTGATTGCTGGTTTGTTCCTGGCGCTGCTTGATCTGGCCATCCACACCATTGCTCCAGCTTTTCAGATACTTGTCGAGCGCGCCGGCAATGCCGGTCGGGGCAGTCGATGAGCTGCTGCCAATGAGCGTGTCCAGCCCGGTCGGATTGCGTGCCAGCTGGCTCAGCAGCCGGCTGGAATTGAGTTCCAGCGTCCCGCTGCGGGTCGCGATGATACCGAACGATGCCAGCGAATCCCCACCTGCTGGACGCAGCAGGGCTCCCAGGCGCTCGTTGAGCGAACGGATCCCGCTGTCGCTTGCGAACGCGCCGGCTGCCACGCCCTTGGACGGGTCTCCTGAGCTGGTGAGCTTGCTGAGGACGGCCTTGAGCTTGTTGAAGGCTTCGACGAAGGCCTGTACGTTGTCGGTGGTGGCCTTGTTGTCGGCCCCGACGGTCAGCGTGACCGGGGCCGCGCCGCTGGCCTGGGCCTTGGTGAAGGTCATCTTGACGCCATCGACGGCGGTGAAGGTATTGCTGGCCTGATTGATGACGGTGCCATTTTCGGCGCCGACATGGATTTCTGCATTCTGCGCTTTCACCAGATCACTGGCATTCGCCTCGAGGAATTTCGTGGCGAGCGCTGCCCCGTCTGCACCGCCCAGACCGCTGGTATTGACCCGGATCTTCGATGCCGTCCCGGTGTCCCTGGCCGTGAGCACGAGTTCGGCGGTACCGCCAGTGGTGATGATCGAGGCCGTGACCTTGCCGTCATTGCCGCTGGCGCCATTGATGGCTGCTGCCAGTTCGCGTGGCGTCAGGCTGCGCGCCGTGGTGCCGAGATTGACGTCGAAGGCGGCCACGCCGCCCATCTCGATCGTCAGCTTGCCGCTCACCGCTGCGGTATCGCCCAGGCTCCGATAGGCAACCTGGCCGGCGGTAGCAAGTTGCTTGACGAAGAAGGAATAGCTCCCGCTTGCAGCGGTGCTTGCGGCAACGGCCGTGCCGATTGTGGCGTCGCCAAACGTTGCCGCCTGCGCAAATACGGTTTTGTTCAGACCGGTGAGGGAGGACAGGCTGCCTTGAAACGATGTCATTGCTAAATTGAGCTCGCTCAATCCTTGTTCGGCAGCAGTGGCCGCAGCGATCTGCTGGGTCAGTATCTGCTGACGCGCGCCCACGTAGGCCTCGGCCAGCGCAGTTGAGGTCGGAATCGGGTCGTAGGTTGGTGCGGTAATCGCCATGAGTCAGTCCTTGTCTAGTTTGCGTACGTCGTTCATGTTGCGGTCATGCCGCCCGTTTGACCGGCCATCCACGCCTGGGTGGCGAGTTCGTCTTCGCCTTTCCTGATAGCGCGTTGTTTATCGCTGGCCTGCGCATCCTGCTCGCGCACCAGCACCTTGCCCAGCAGTTCGCGTCGCACCCAGGCTTCTTTCAGGCGTGCCTGGGAGACGGCCATATTCGCATCGTGCAGCGACAGGTCGACGCGGTGGCTGTCGGCCAGTGCCATCACGCCCTGCTTGTAGGCGCCGCAGTTCAGTGCCAGGGCCAGCGAGAGCGCTGGCCTGGCTGAACTGCCGTTGCGCGCGTTGCCCGAGGCGCCACTGCCTTCGGTCAGGGCGGTGAGGCGGTCCAGGTTGTTCTGGTAGCGCGCCCGGGTCGCCTGCTGGCTCGACAAATCGGACTGCAGCCGGTCGACGTGGGTCGACTTCAGTTGCACCAGGGTGCCCAGGCTGCGGATCGTGGACTGTCGTTTCATGTCAGGTTCCTCATGCCATCATCGCTTTCAGGGCCTCGACGCAGCCGCCCAGCGGCGCCTCTTCGCGCGTGCCCTGGCACAGGAAGGCTTCGATCCGGGGTTGTAACTGGACCGCGCGGTCGGTTTCCGGATCGGCGCCCGGCACATACGCGCCCAGCGGGATCAGGTCGCGCACCCGCGCGTGGCGCGCCATGGTCGCCTTCAGGCGGCGGCCGGCCAGCGAGTGCTCCTGGTCAACGACCTGGGCCATGCAGCGCGAAATCGACTGCGCGACATCGATCGCCGGATAGTGACCGCGCTCGGCCAGTTCGCGCGTGAGCACGATGTGGCCGTCGAGGATCGCGCGCGCGGCATCGACCACCGGATCCTGCTGGTCGTCGCCTTCGGCCAGCACGGTGTAGATCGCGCTCATGCTGCCTTGCGCGTGTTCGCCATTGCCGGCCGATTCGACCAGCTGCGGCATGTTCGAGAAGACCGACGGCGGGTAGCCCCGTGTGGCCGGCGGCTCGCCCAGCGACAGCGCCACTTCGCGCAGCGCCATCGCGTAGCGGGTGAGCGAGTCGCACAGCAGCAGCACGTGCTGGCCGCGGTCGCGAAAATGCGCCGCCACCGCGTGGCACAGCTCGGTCGCCATGACCCGCATCAGCGGGCTTTCGTCGGCAGGGGCCACCACCAGCACCGCGCGTTTCAGGCCCTCGGGACCCAGCGAGCGTTCGACGAATTCACGCACTTCGCGGTTACGTTCGCCAATCAGGCCGACCACGATCACATCGGCCACGGTCTGGCGCGTGATCAGGCCGAGCAGCACCGACTTGCCGACCCCGGAGCCGGCCATCAGGCCGACGCGCTGGCCCTTGCCGATGGTGAGCATGGCATTGATGGCGCGCACGCCAACGTCGAGCGGCTCCTCGACCGGGGTCTTCTTGAGCGGATTGACGCGCGGCGGCGTCGTCGCCAGCGGCTGGTCGCCGCCCAGGCGGCCAAGTCCATCGATCGGCTCGCCCAGGCCGTTGACCATGCGCCCCATCCAGCTGGGGCCGATCATCAGCTCGCTCTTGTCGGGGGCCGGCAGCACGCGCGCGCCGGTCGACAGCCCCGAGGCTTTCTTGAATGGCATCAGATACGACACCTTTTCGCGGAAACCGACCACCTGCGCATCGAGCCACTCGCCATCGACCGTTTCGATACGGCAGCGCTGGCCGGTATGCAGACGGCAGCCGACCGACTCGAGCAGCAGGCCCTGGGCGCCGACCAGACGCCCGGTGGGCGTGGCCACCGGCACGGCGCCGATGTCGACTGCGCGCAGGGAATCGGCCAGGGCTTTCATGACGCGGCGTCCTCACCCATGAGCTGGCCATGGACCTGTTCCATGACCGCGGCCAGGCGGCCCTGGCAGCCGGCGTCGACTTCGTTGTCGCCCGAGCGCACGCGGCATTCGCCGGCTTCGAGCGCCGGATCCGGCAGCAGGGTCCATTTCTTGGCCCGCTTCGGATCCAGTTCGAGCACCCGGCGCAGCTCCTCCGGATTCATGAACACCTCGACCTGGTCGCGCGACGGCGGCATCACGGCCAGCGCTTCCTCGACCAGCGACAACAACTGCACGGGTTGCAGGGCCAGTTCGGCGCGGATGACCTGGCGCGCGATCTTGCCCACCAGCTCGACGACCTCGGTGCGCTGGGCCGCGCGCAGGTCGGTCTTGAGCTTCTTGAGATTCTTGAGCATCGCGTCGATTGGCTTGGCCAGTTGTTCGAACTGATCCAGTGCCATGGCGCGGCCTTCTTCAACACCGCGCTGCAATCCTTCGCTCTGGCCCAGTGGGAAACCTTCGGCCCGGCCCTGGTCCAGGCCGACCTCGTAGCCTTCGCGCTGTCCCTGACGGTAGCCGTCGGCCAGCGCACTTTGCCATTCCTCGGCCGTGTCGGCGCTGGCCCCGGTGCTGGCAGATCCGGGCAGGCGCGCCGTGCTGAACTGGTGCAGCGGCGGGAAGTGGAAGGGCCGGAATGGCTTCATTCTGCCGTCGCCTCGGCAAACAGCTGGATGTCGATCTCGCCGGCGTCGGCCAGTTCCTTGACGGTCGCCATGATTTCGCGGCGGGTCTGGACGATGCGCGACATTGGTACCGGGCCCGAGCGGCGCATCAGGTCTTCGAAGCTCTGCGCCTGGCGACGCGGCATGGCGGCCAGGATGACGTCGCGCAGTGCCGGCTCGGCGCCCTTGAGGGCGATCGCCCACTGTTCCAGCGGTACATCGTCGAGCAGGCGCGCGATGACCTGTTCGGTCTGGCGCGACAGGATGAAGAAGTCGTACATCGACATCTCGATCTGCGTGACCACGTCCGGATCGTGGGCGCGCAGCAGTTCGACCATGCCGGCGCGGTTGTCCTGCAGGCGGTTGAGGATGTCGGCCACCTGGCGCACACCTTCGACGTTGGCGCTCTGGGTGTCGAGCGCCGCCAGGCAACGGCTGACCAGCTCTTCGAGCTCGTGCAGCACGTCGCGGTTGATCTCATCCAGGCGCGCAATATTGAGCAGCACCAGTTCGCGACCTTCGGCCGGCAGTGCCTCGAGGATCTGCGAGGCCAGCGCCGGCGGCAAAAATGCCAGGAACACGGCCTGCATCTGCACGTGTTCGCTCGAGATGAATTCGGCCAGCCACTTGGGCGAGGCGTATTGCAGACGCGCCATCTTGGGACGAATCGCATCGCCATAAATCGTGTTAAGCACGCTGTTGGCGATATCACTGCCCAGAGCCAGATCGAGCGAGCGCTTCAGATAGCTGCGCGATGCGCCGTGCAGGCCGCTTTGCTGGCGGTAGTCGTCGAAGAACGTCTGCAGTGCCGACTTGACGGCATCGACCTTGATCCCGCTCATGCGCGACATCACCTGGGTCAGTTCCATCAATTCGTCGCGCTCCAGGCAGCGCAGCACGGCCGCCGCCTGTTCTTCGCCGATCGACAGCAAGACGATCGCTGCCTGCTCGACAGGGCTCAGGACGCCTTCGGCGCCATCATCGTTATTCAGCTCGTCCATGTTTCTTCTGTACCCATTGTTTGACGACTTCGGCGACCCGCTCAGGTTCCTTGGCGGCCAGCACTCTCAGATGGTCGACCATGACGTCGACGGGCGAACCGGACGGCGGCAGATCGTAGTTTTCAAGCAAAGGCACCACCGCATTTGGTCCGCCAGCCGACATCGGTTCAGGCGCGCCCAGTGCAGTGACTCCACCCGGCAGGGCAGCGCTGGCGCTGCCTGCTGCGCCCGGCAATGCCGGCACGCCGGGCGCCAGTGGCGCTGGCGGCGCAAGGCGGGTCGTGGCCGCGCGCAGCAGCGGACGGGCCAACAAGAAGTAGGCCAGGACCGCGCCCAGCGCCCATAGCGCGTAGCTGGTCATGTCGACGACGTTGTCGCGCTCCTGCCACCATTGCTCGGCCTCAGGGGCGGCCGGGAACTTCATACCGGACACGGCAAGTACATCGCCGCGCGCGGCGTCGATGCCCAGGCCGCCGACCAGGATCTTCTCGATATTGGCCAGTTCGGCCGGCGTCCAGGCTTTCGCATTGGCGGCGCTGGCATTGTTGAGCACCACGGCCACCGACAGTTTCTTCAGGCGTCCGCGCTCGCGCTTGATCTGGGTGATCGCGCGGTCGTAGGCATACTGGCGGGTGGTGGCGTTCTTGCGCGCGCTGCCGTCGTCGTTGGCCGCGCCAGGCGCCGCGGCGCCTGCCTCGGCCGGTGGGGCGACGGCAGGAGGACGGTTCGACAGCGTGCCGGGCACGCCCATTGCCATGCGGCTGCGCTCCATCTCTTCGCGCATCGCTTCGCTTGTCACTTTCGGGGCTTCGCCGTATTTTTCCTGGGTTTCTTCAATGCGGTCATTGTCGACAGCGGCAGTGACGCTGACCTTGTAGTTGTTCACGCCCAGAATCGGCGCGAGCAGGTCGTTGACGTTGCCACGCACGTCGTCGGCGTAGCGTTTGGATGCGCCGTCGCCCTGGGCCGAGCCGTCAAAGCCGCCCTCGAGATCGACCCGCGACGACAGGAAATTGCCGGCCTGGTCGACCAGCGAGACGCGTTGCGGCTTCAGGCCAGCGACACTGCCCGAGATCAGGTTGACGATGGCGGCTACCTGCTCGTTGGTCAGTTGACGGCCGGGCTTGACCGTCACCGCCACCGAAGCCGAATTGCCATCGCTGTTGCCGGTGACGAAAGAGCTGGTCTTGGCGATCGCCAGGTGCACCCGGGCCGACGCGATGGCGTCCATGGTCAGGATGCTCTGCGCCAGCTCGCCTTCCAGGCCACGCCTGAAGCGCACGTCCTGCACGAATTGCGACACGCCCAGCGGATCGCTCCTGTCCATCAGTTCCAGGCCGGCCGGCAGCTGGGCCGTCACGCCCTTGGCCGCGAGCAGCATGCGTACCTTGCCCAGGCTGGCTGCCGGTACCAGCACCTGACCGCTGTCAGGGTGCACGCGGTACGGAATCTGCTCGGCTTCCAGCACAGTCATCATGTCGCCGGCAGCGACCTTTTCGCGCGCGCCGAATACGGGCTTGTAGCTGGATTGGTCTTGCCACATATACATCATGATGGCGGCAGTGAGCGCAACGGCCAGGCCGAGCATCAGTGGCAAATTGTTGCGCAGCGCCGGTGGCAGCGCCGGCATGGCCAGCTTGCCGCCGAAGGCGGACTTGAGAGATGAAATCACGGAGACGTCGCTTATCTAGGGATCAGGCCGCAGGAATCAGACCGGGAGCTTGATGAGCTCGTCGACTGCCGTCATCACCTTGTTGCGCACTTGCATCAACATCGAAAAGGACAGGCTGGCTTCCTGGCTCGCAAGCATTGCGCCGACCAGGTCGTCGCTCTTGCCAGTTTCGACGGCAGCCACGCGTGCGCCCGCAGCCTGATCCTGTGCATCGACACCTGCGATGGCATTCTTCATGGCCTGAGTGAACGAAAACGCGGTGTCGGCACCTGCGCCTTGCGCACCCAGTTCGGCAAACGACGCAGCCGCAGGCGCAACCGCCATGCGGTTTGCGTCGTTGGTCAGTTGGGCCATGTCGGCCCGGATCAGGCCAGCGAGTTCAGTTGCCATCGTGTTTTCCATTAAAGATGTTGTGTGATCGCGACAAAATTACTGTTTTCGTCGATGAAAAGCGTGATTCGGTACTGATTTTATTGAATTTAAATCAACAAATGATCGTTTCATTCCACGGCCTTTATCTATTCTCCTGTGCATTTCACCTCTGAGAGGCCAGGAAACCGTATGGTTGCTGCGATGCGACAGATTAATCTTACCGTAGGGCAAGTGGGAAATCAAAGGAGAATGTCAAACTTTTGGCAGCACAGTTGACTGTATAATTGTTGCTGGCTGGAATGAAAGAACCGCATCCACCATGGACTTTTAATTAACAATCATGCCGATTAATCAACTCGACCGTTCGCGCGACTTCCAGGTACTCGATCCCTGCCTGCTGGGACGTCCGGTGCACCTGCTGCCGGGCTTTGCTGTGCGCCTGGCCGACGCATTGGGCCGCGCCATGGCGTCGCCCGAAGGGCGCCGTTACTGGGGTGCATATCGACTGGAAAGTCTCGCATTTGCACCGGCCCCCGAGGGTCCGGCGCTGCGTTGGCTCGGTGTCAGCGGTGCGTATGGGCAGGCTGCCATTGCGTTCGAGCGCGGTCTGCTTCTGGGACTACTCGAAGGACGTTATGCCCGGCGCACGCCAGCGACGGCTTCTGCTGCAGTGCAGCGTGATCCGCTCGGCGAACGCGTGACCTCGACCGAAGAGCGTCTCGCTGCAACCTTGGTCCAGCAGGTCGCCTCCCTGCTCGATGGGAAGGTTGCCGAGGGACTCGGCACCGGCCGTGTTGATATTGCGCCACAGACTGCGCCCAGACACGCCGCCAGTACGGGCGCGGTGGTTGTGCCGACGAGCGCTCCCGGCAAGTCTGGCTGGGTCATCCGCGCTGTCCTGCGCGAACAATATGGCAGGCGCGATTCTGACGAGCCGGGCCTGGCCGCTCCTGAAGGGCAGTTGTGGATCAGTCTCGACCATGGTCTGATGTCGCAGGTGCTGCAAGGATTGATGGCCGAGCGCAATGCAGCGCGCGCTCCGCGCATGTCGCGCGAGTCACTCGCCTCGCATCTTTCAGTCAAGCTCGAAGGCCGCCTGGTGAGCAAGGAAGTCACTCTGGCGACACTGTTCGATCTGAAGGTCGGGGATGTCATACCGGTCTCGGTCGGCCGCGCCGATGTGCTGCTGGACGACTCGCGCTTGTTTACGGCCGCTGTTGCCGAACACAAGGGCAAACTGTGTTTAACCTCATTTGAAGACGCCGAATAATGGACATGAACCTCAACGAGCAACTGGCTGACGACGTGATCATTGATGATCTGGATGGTGTCGAGCAGGCCATCGCCGCGCCCGGCCGCAAGCCAGGGCGCCAACTGCCGCAGATGATGCGCCGCATCCCGGTTACCCTGACGCTCGAAGTCGGCTCCACCCGCATTTCCCTGCAGGAACTGATGGATATTCAGCCGTCGTCGGTGTTGCCGCTCGATTCGCTTGCCGGCGAGCCGCTGGTGATCAAGGTCAATGGCACGCCCATCGGTCGCGCCGAGGTCGTTGTCGCTGGCGAGCAGTACGGCCTGAAGGTGATCGATCTCGATGGTTTGAACCTGGATCTGCTGGCACCATGACTGGGGCCACCTGCAGTGCCTGGCGCGCAGCCGGGGCACGCCGCGCCGGTGTGCGTGCGCTGCCCGTCGGGTTGTTGTTGCTGGGCCTGGCACTGCCGGCGGTCGCCCAGAACCAGGACTTGCTGGCCGGGGTGATCCCGGGCGCCAACGCTACCAGTTCCGGAATGAGCGTCAAGTCGCAGATCCTGGTCATCATGACGCTGCTCGGGCTGCTGCCCGTGATGATCATGATGATGACGTGTTTCACCCGCTTCGTGATCGTGCTCTCGTTGCTGCGCCAGGCGCTCGGCCTGCAGCAGGGCTTGCCTACCCGGATCATCACCGGCATTGCCCTGATCCTGACTGTCCTGGTGATGCGCCCGGTCGGCGAGCAAGTCTGGAAGGACGCCTTTCTTCCGTATGACCAGGACAAGATCGGCCTGGAGCAGGCGCTGCGCATCGCCGAGGTGCCCGTTGCGCGCTTCATGCTGGCCCAGACCAGCAAGACCTCGCTGGCCCAGGTCGCGCGCCTGGCCGGCGAGTCGATCGAGCAGCCCCCGCAGCAGCATAGCTTCCCGGTCAAGCTGGCCGCCTTCGTGCTGTCCGAACTGAAAACGGCGTTCCAGATCGGCGCGATGCTGTTCATCCCGTTCCTGATCATCGACCTGGTGGTGGCTTCGGTACTCATGGCGATGGGCATGATGATGCTCTCGCCGCTGGTCATTTCGCTGCCGTTCAAGCTGCTGCTGTTCGTGCTGGTGGACGGCTGGACGCTCACGGTGAGCACCCTGGTGGGCAGCATCCATGCGTACTAGCGACACTGCGCAACGCCGCGCGAGGCTGGCATGACGCCCGATATCGCCGTCGACCTGGTCGTCGAAGCCCTGCAGATCGTGATGATCATGGTGATCGTGCTGGTGGTCCCGGGCCTGCTGATGGGCCTCGTGGTGGCGCTGTTCCAGGCCGCCACCCAGATCAACGAGCAGACCCTGAGCTTCCTGCCGCGCCTGCTGGTGACCCTGGTGGCGGTGATCGTGGCGGGCCACTGGATGACCTCCAAGCTGATGGATTACTGCATCTCGGTGTTCCAGCGCGCTGCCACCCTCGTGGGCTAGGGCAGGGGCGGCGCCGATGGAGCTCGTTGGTTTCCTGCTGCCACTGATCGGCGCCTTGTGGTGGCCGTTCTGCCGCATCATGGCGATGATGGTGACCGCCCCGGTGTTCGGCGACGGCGCCATTGCGATGCCGGTGCGCGCGCTGCTCGCGCTGGTGCTGTCGTTCCTGATGCTGCCGCTGACCACCCGCGGCGTCATGCCCGATCCATTTTCGCTGGCCGGGGTGATTGCCATGTTCGAACAAGCCGTGATCGGTGCCGTGCTCGGTCTTGCCCTCCAGTTTGCGATGGCCGCCGTCACCCTGCTCGGTTTTTTGGCATCGAGCCAGATCGGCTTTTCGATGGCCCAGATGAACGACCCTGTCAACGGCCAGGCGTCGGACGTGATCTCGGGCCTGATGTCGCTGGTGGCGATGCTCGTGTTCTTTGCCATCGACGCCCACCTGGTGCTGGTGGCGGTGCTGGGCCAGAGCTTTCATGCCTGGCCGGTCGGCGCCGGCGTGCAGCCGATGTTGCTCGAAGCGGTGGCGCTCAATGTGGGCTGGGTGTTTTCCGCGGCAATCCTGCTGGCGCTGCCGATCGTGTTCTCGACCGTGGTGGTGCAGATGGGCTTTGGCTTCCTGAACCGCGTGGCGCCCAGCCTGAACCTGTTTTCGCTGGGCTTTTCGCTGGTGACCATCTTCGGCCTGCTGATGCTGATCCAGCTGGTGCGCTTCATTCCCGAGCACTACATTGCCATGACCAACCAGGTGCTCGAAATGCTGGGCGAACAAATGAGGATGGCCCGTGGCGGATAACAGCAGCGGCGACAAGACCGAAAAGCCCTCGGCCCAGAAGCTCAAGAAGGCCCGCCAGGAAGGGCAGGTGGTGCGCTCGCGCGACCTGGCCACCGCTATCGGCATCCTGGTCGGCCTGAAAGTGTTTACCTTCATGGCGCCCGGCTACCTGGAAGACCTGCGCCACCTGTTCCAGCTGGTGTACGTGCCGCTGGGTGAGGCGGGCGACCTGGAAAACGCGTTGTCGGTGGTATTGACGGCCGCCTTGCTGCTGTTCGTGAAGATGGTCATACCGCTGGCGCTGGTGCCACTGGCAATCATCGTGGCTGGCGCGGTGCCGGGCGGCTTCATCGCCAGCAGCAAGAACCTTGCGCCCAAGTTCAGCCGTTTCAGCCCGATCACCAATCTGGGCAACCTGTTCGGCCAGAAGCACTGGGTCGGCTTTCTGACCTCGACCGCCAAGGCGGTCGTGCTGGGCGTGGCGCTGTGGTTCGCCATCACTGGCGCCATGAAGGCCTATGTCGAGCTGCAGCAGATGGCGCTGCCCGAGGCGCTGGCCGCCGGCAGCGCCCTGGCAATGGACGGCTTGATGGCGCTGGTGGCGGTGTTCGTGGTGTTCGCCCTGATCGATGTCCCGGTGCAGCACTTCATGTTCATGCGCAACCAGCGTATGAGCAAGCACGACATCAAGGAAGAACACAAGAGCAGCGAAGGCCGGCCCGAGATCAAGCAGCGCATCCGCCAGTTGCAGCAGCAGCTGGCGCGGCGCAGCGTGCGCGGTACCGTGCCCACCGCCGACGTCGTGATCGTCAATCCCGAACACTACGCGGTGGCGCTCAAGTACGATGCCGGGCGCGCCGAGGCGCCGTTCGTGGTGGCCAAGGGTGTCGACGAGATGGCGCTCTACATCCGCCAGGTGGCGCGCGAGAACGCGGTCGAGACCCTGGTGTTGCCGCCGCTGGCGCGCGCCATCTACAACACCAGCCAGGTGCAGCAGCAGATCCCGGCCCAGTTGTACCAGGCGGTGTCGCAGGTCCTGAATTATGTTTTACAACTGAATGCGTTCCGTTCGGGAAAGCGCCAGGCGCCCCCACGGTTCCCCAACGAGATGGATGTGCCATCTCATCTGAGTGAGGCCAAAGCATGAACTTCATGAATTCCTTCAACGGCGTGATGGCGGAGCTGCGAAGGCACAAGTTCGCCGCGCCGATCTTCCTGATTGCGCTGCTGGGCATGATCATCCTGCCGCTGCCGCCGATCCTGCTCGACGTGCTCTTCACGTTCAACATCGTGCTCGCGCTGATCGTGATCCTGGTGGCGGTGACGGCGCGCCGGCCGCTCGACTTCTCGGTGTTCCCGACCGTGATCCTGGGCACCACCCTGATGCGCCTGGCGCTGAACGTGGCCTCGACCCGCGTCGTGCTGCTGCATGGCCACGAAGGCACGCATGCCGCTGGCCAGGTGATCGAATCGTTCGGCAACGTGGTCATCGGCGGCAATTTCGTGGTTGGCCTGGTGGTGTTCGTGATCCTGATGATCATTAACTTCATCGTCGTCACCAAGGGCGCCGAGCGCATCTCGGAAGTCTCGGCCCGCTTCACGCTCGACGCCTTGCCGGGCAAGCAGATGGCGATCGACGCCGACCTCAACGCCGGCCTGGTCAACCAGGAGCAGGCCACCATCCGGCGCAAGGACGTGGCCGCCGAAGCCGATTTCTATGGCGCCATGGACGGCGCCTCGAAGTTCGTGCGCGGCGACGCCGTCGCCTCGATCCTCATCCTGATCATCAACCTGATCGGCGGTATCGCGATCGGTTCGCTGATGCACGATCTGCCGGTGGCCGAATCGTTCCGTGTGTATGCGCTTCTCACCATCGGCGACGGCCTGGTGGGCCAGATCCCGGCCCTGCTGCTTTCGGCGGCAGCGGCGATCCTGGTCACCCGCATCGGCGAATCGGGCGACCTCGAGCAGCAGGTCGGCAGCCAGTTGCTGGCCCAGCCGGGCGTGCTGTACTCGGCTGCCGGGGTGATGCTGATCATGGCCGTCGTGCCGGGCATGCCGTGGTGGTTCTTCGCTACCGCTGCGGGCGTGCTGGCCTATGTCGGCTGGAATATGTCGAAACGCGTGCTGGCGCCCGACGTCGCCGGGGTGGCCAAGATCGAGGCGGCGCTGCGCGACGAGCGCATCCCCGATCTCGATTGGCAGGCGCTGCCGGTCGTGCAGGCGGTGACGGTGGCGGTCGGCTACAAGCTGGTCGGCATGATCGACCGCGCCCAGGGCGAGCCGCTGCAAAAACGCGTCAAGGGCGTGCGCCAGAGCCTGTCTGAGCAGATGGGCATGCTGTTGCCGGCGATTGCCGTGCGCGACGACCTGGCGCTGCGCCCGACCCAGTATTCGATCAGCCTGTCGGGCACGGTGGTGGCCGAGGCCGAGGTGATGCCCGACCATCTGCTGGCGATCCCGTCGCCCAATGTGTATGGCGAGCTCGATGGCATACCCGGCCTGGAGCCGGCGTATGGCATGGCCATCACCTGGATCACGCCCGACCAGAAGGCGCATGCGCTGGGCCTTGGTTACCAGGTGATCGAGGTGCCCAGTGCGATCGCCACCCACGTCTCGAAGGTGGTGCGCGAGTACCTGCACGAACTGTTTCGCCATGAAGACGTGCCCGCCATCCTGGAGCGCCTGACCGCGCTCTCGCCCAAGCTGGCCGCCGCGCTCGACAAGGCACTGACCCATACCCAGCTGCTGCGTGTGTTCCGCGTGCTGCTGGCCGAAGGGGTCTCGCTCAAGGACATCGTGGTGATCGCCACGACCTTGCTCGACAGTTCGGAGACGACCAAGGACCCGATCCTGCTGGCGGCCGAAGTGCGCTGCGCGCTGCGGCGCCAGATCGTCTCGACCCTGTTCGGCAAGAAGAAGGACATGCCGGCCTTTAATTTGTCGGCCGAGCTCGAGAACATGCTGCTGGGTTCGCTGAACCAGGCGCGCCAGGCCGGCGGTGGCAAGGTCGCGCTCGACAATTATCCGATCGACCCGCAACTGCTGTCACAACTGCAGATCAATATGCCGGTGGCGCGCGAGCAGATGAAGGGGCAGCACACGCCGCCGCTGCTGCTGGTGCTGCCACAGGTTCGCCCGCTGCTGGCGCGCTATGCGCGCCTGTTTGCGCCGGGATTGCACGTGCTGTCGTATAACGAGATTCCAGAGAACCGCGATGTGTCGATCGTTGGGACGGTGGGCTAGTTCTCGGGTTCGGCCGGCCCGCCCTGGGCCGGCAGCAGCAGCGCCAGTTCGGCCACTGTCCGGAACACGGCTGGCGTGAGCGCCTGTGCGGCTGCTTCGGCATTGGCCAGCATGGCGTGCGAGCGGCCTTCCGGCAGCTTGGCGCGGTATTGCCAGCGCAGCACGTTCACGCCAGCGCGTCCCAGCGCCTGTTCCAGGACCGGCTGCAGCCAGCGCAGCCGCGTCAGTGCGCGGCTGTCGGCCGCGCAGATGGTCAGCGCCACGCCCTGCGTCATCGGTTCCACCTGGATCACCACCACGCTGCCATCAGCCAGTATCAGCTCGAGGCGAAGGGCGGCGCGCGGTCGGCGCCGGCGTCCGGGCGTTTCTTCGGCATCCTCGGCCAGCACCGCGAGGTGCTGGGCTGCGTGCGAGCCGGCATGCACCGTGAAGCGCCAGGCATCCGGATGGAACAGGTGTGGTTCGGGTGCGCGCGCCACTTGGCCCTGCTGGGCTGCCGCCAACAAAGCCGGCGACAGGTGGCCGCCGCTGTCGGCCAGCGCGCGGCTGGTCAGCGCGCTGCCGTGGTTGCGCACCTGGGCGCGCCAGCTGCGTGCCAGGCTGGCGCCATCCTGCTGCGGATAGGCCATTTGGCGCGCCATCAAGACCTGGTCCGGACGCATGGCCGCGCCTTCGGCGCCGGTCTCCGGCGCCGGCTGGCCTGCTGCACCGGCAGTGCTCGATAGCGTCTGTGAAAACGGCAACGGCGGCCCATCGCCGCTGCCGGTGAGCAGGGCGGCAGGCGAGGCCGCGATGACCGGCGTCACATGCAGGGTGGGCGCGCTTGGCGCAGGCAGGGGAGGAATGGCGACGCTGGTCATGATGGACCTGTATCAGAATGAAAAAAGGCCAGCCGTTTGGCTGGCCTTTGGGCAATGCCCGGGTGCGGTACCCGGGCGCTAGGCCATTATTGCAGCAGCGACATGACCATCGACGACATGCTGTTCGACTGCTTCAGCATGGCGGTACCAGCTTGCATCAGCATCTGGTTCGACGTCATGCTTGCGCTTTCGGTCGCGAAGTCGACGTCCATGATACGGCCGGTTGCGGCCTTGGTGTTGCTGGAGATGTTGGCCAGGTTGTTGTACACGTGATCCAGGCGGTTTGCGGTCGCGCCCATGCTCGAACGCACCGAGCTGACTTTATCGATTGCGTCCGACAGCAGGTTGATGCTGGCGTTGGCCGACGCGGTCAGTTCGGTGCCGGCAGTTGCCGTGCTGGCAGTTTGGCCTGCATAGGTCGAGGCCGAACCGAGCGAGGCGAACACAGTACCGGCTGTGCCCATTTCGGTCGCCAGGTTCAGTTGCATCGTTTCCGACGTGTCCGAACCGATCTGGAACGTCATCGCCGATGCCACGGTGCCGGCCTTGAGCAGTGCCTGGCCACCGAACTTGGTGTTGGTCATGATGTTCTGGATTTCTTTGCCCAGGTTGTCGTACTCACCCTGCATTGCTGCCTTGTCTTTGGTGGTCGACGACGTGTCGGCTGCCTGGGTGGCCAGGTCTTTCATGCGGACCAGCATGTTGGTGACTTCGTCCAGTGCGCCTTCGGCGGTTTGCAGCATCGACGTGCTGTTCTGGGTATTGCGCATGGCGACCGACATGCCGCTGGTTTGCGCTTTCAGGCGGGTCGCGATCTGCAGGCCCGCAGCGTCGTCCATTGCCGAGTTGATGCGGAAACCGGTCGACAGACGGGTCATGGAAGTCGACAGCGAGTTCTGGGTGCGGCCCAAAGCATTTTGTGCTGCGAGTGCTGCGTTGTTGGTGTGAAGGCTCAGCATGGTAACGCTCCTGGTAGGGTTGAATTCGGTTGAAATGCGCTTCCGGCGCGCTCTCACAGGTACAAGGCGACCACTTCTGCAAGTTAATTAAGTTCCGTAAGGAAATTTTTATTTTGTTTGAGGAGGCGGCGCCCAGATGCCGTCCTCTCCCTGTCCAAAAAGCACAACATCGTTCGCAAGCCTCAGTGGGATGTACCGCAATTGTCATACGGAAACTTAACGAGCCGTATATGATGGATGCTGCGGGCGCCATCACCACGTATTCCATCCATTACAGCAAGGTATTTCCCATGACAAGTATGTCAACCGAGCCAGCTGGCATCTCCATACACGATCTCAACGAACAGGCCCATGCGCTGTTTTTAGGCGGGGTCGCGCTTCACCGAGAGAACTTGCTCGAGCAGGCGATGCAAGCCTACGAAAAAGTGCTGCGCATGGTACCCGGTCATGTGGGTGCCTTGCATCACGTCGGCATTATTGCCATTGAGACGGGTAGTTACGAAGGGGGTGCCGGCTTTCTGCGCTCGGCACTGGCAATCAATGCCGAGATCGGCGCGATTCACGTCGACCTCGGCAATGCATATAAGCAATTAGGTCAATTTGATCTGGCGCTTGCCTCCTATGACCGGGCGCTGGCACTGGACGGCGCCAGCGCGGACCTGCACTACAGCCGTGGCAACGCCTTGCAGGCGCTGCGGCGTTTCGAAGAAGCGTTGCACGAGTATGAGCAGGCGCTGGCCATGAATCCGCACGATACGCAAGCGCTGAATAATCGGGGCGTCGTACTGAGGGAATTGGGGCGATTCGAGCAGGCGCTTGCCAGTTATGATCGCGTACTGATGTTGACGCCACATTGCCTGGATGCGCTCAATAACCGGGGTAATGTGCTCAAAGAGCTGCGTCGGTTCGATGAGGCACTGGCGAGCTTCAATGCAGCGCTGTTCGTCGACCCTGCCTCGCCCGATTCCTGGTTCAATCGCGGGGTGACCGAGCATGCGCGCGGTGACCATGACGATGCCCTGGCCAGCTATGGCCGCGCCATCGATATTGACGCGAACTTTGCCCAGGCTTACCACAATCGCTCAACCGTACTGCATCATCTCAAGCGCTACGATGACGCGCTTGCCGACTGCCAACAGGCGATCAAGCTCAAGCCAGACTACCAGGAAGCCTACAAGAGCTGCGCAGCAGTACTGCGGGCCCTCAAGCACTTCGACACCGCGCTGGGCTGTGCCGACATGGCAGTGCGTTTGCTCGAAGACGATGCCCATGCGCATGATGTACGCGGGACCATCCTGAAAGACGTGAAACGCCTGGAAGACGCGCTGGCGGCGCACGAACGCGCCATCGAGCTCGAACCGCGCATGGTCAGTGCGTACCAGAATCTCGCGAACGTCTTGCGCGACCAGAAGCGTTTCGCCGAGGCCGAAGCGACCTACACCAGGGCCATCGAGCTCGATAATGAGCGTCCAGAAAGCTACCTCAATCGCGGTACCGTCTATGCCGGCTATGGTGATTATGCGCGTGCGCTGGCAGACTACGATGCCGCACTCGCGCTTGATCCGCGCATGGCTGGCGCCTATTGGAATCGCAGCCTGCTGCACCTCGAGCACGGTAATTTCCGGCAGGGCTGGATCGATCATGAGTGGCGCTGGAAGACACCACACTTCGAGAATTCTGCAGACAGTCGCAATTTCATGCAGCCGCAGTGGCGAGGCCAGGCGTTGAACGGGAAGGCGATCTTGCTGAGTTCAGAGCAGGGATTCGGCGACACGATCCAGTGCAGCCGATTCGCGACGCTGTTGGCGGCGCGTGGTGCGACTGTCATCATGGAAGTGCAGCGTGGGCTGGTGGAGGTGTTAAGCTCGATCGAAGGCGTGAGCGCGGTGGTGGCGCGGGGCGATCAGCTTCCGAGGTTCGACTACTGGTGTCCAATGATGAGCGTGCCAATGGCGCTTGCAATGGAGCTCGACGACATTCCCGCACCAGCCCATTATTTGCGGCCGGATGCAGGCCGGATGCAAGCATGGGCGCAGCGCCTGGGTGTGCAAACGCAGCCGCGGGTTGGCCTGGTCTGGAGCGGAAATCCCACGCATGGCAACGATGTGAGTCGAAGTATCGTGTTCGGTGAATTCATGCGCATGCTACCCGTTGGACCCGAATACATATCGTTGATGAAAGACGTGCGTGATGGCGACCTCGCAGCGCTTGGTGAGCGTGGCGATGTCACCCTGATCAATGAGCACTTGCACGATTTCAGTGACACTGCCGCGCTGTGCGAGCTCATGGACGTAGTGGTATCGGTCGATACCAGCGTTGCCCACCTGGCGGCCGCGCTGGGGCGGCCTACCTGGATTTTGCTGCCGGCCATCCCCGACTGGCGCTGGCTGCGCGATCGCCGCGACAGCCCCTGGTATCCTCGCGTCACCCTATACCGTCAGCGGGTACTGGACGACTGGAGCGAAGTGCGCGAAGAAGTGCACACTAACCTGCAATCGCTGGCCCGGGGATAGGGCCTGGCATCAGGCCTGTTGCAGGGCGAGGGTTCGGGCCAGGTAGCAGAACCCTGGCCCTGTCATGAGGCTCAGCCGACGCTGATTTCCTTGCACACAGGGTCAGAGTCGTGGATCGCCAGCATATTGATGCCGAGCGGGAAGATTGTGTAGCCATGGGCAGTCAGGAACGCGCTGATGTCAGCCTCGTTGGACTTGATCTTCTCGATCATCAACTGGGGTTTCAGGCGCGCGATGGTGTCTTGTGCGCCTTGTAATGCTTCCATTTCCATTCCCTCGATATCGATCTTGATAAAGTCGAGGCGGGGCAACCCGTAGCTGTCGATACACCGCATCTCGGTCAGCTGGGTTTTCTCTTCCGAGTAATCGATGTGCTGGCCAATGAATTCATTGTGCACGCTCTTTTTTATTTCCAGACTGCCGAAGCTGGAAGGTGAAAAGTAGTTGGGTACGGGCACCCTGATCGTTCCATTCACGGCACCAACTGCAGCCCATACTGCCCGTGCGTTGAAGCAGTTGTTCATCGTCACGTTTCCGGCGAGTGCGTAAAACACCCGTTCCTGCGCTTCGAAGGCGATGACTTCGCCCCATCCATACATTGCACGCGCCCACTCGATCGTATGCACGCCAATATTGGCGCCACAATCAATCGCCACCACGCCATCGCCAAAATTCTTCCGGCGCGAGGCAAGCAATTGCAGCGCGGTGTCAACTTCTTCATGGTCAAACGATGACGTTTCGAGAAGCTGGTATCCGACGCCATAGGCGCCGCCAGGTACAGCGCGGTAATCGTGGCGATTGACCAGCAAACTACCATGATTGGTTGAGACCAGCGTGAATGCAGTGGGGCGCGAAACGGAATTTTTCATTGAGCTAATCTTGGTTGATTAAAAGGCATTCTTATACAAAAATAAATAGCAATAAGCTAAATTTATCTAAGGATATAAAAAATTCCTCATGGTATTTTTGATGATCAGGTGTTGAAAGTCAAGGTGTGTGCAGTTCGGCTTCATGCCGAAAGGTTTTCTTCCTGGAAATATATGGCGTGGTGTAGTGTAGCGGGGTAGCATCATCACGCTCAATCATACTTTGCAACTACCGGAACTTTCATGGATATCGTCCCCCCAAGTCAACAGACAACCAGCATCGAATGCGCTTGTCCAATATGTGAGAAGACCGCATTAATATACGACGTGGTTGATCTTAACAAGAGCTGCAGTGAGTCTTGGGGAGCACATCTTTCACTGACCGGGATACCGATTTACTATCACCGTTGCATCAGTTGTGGATTCACTTTTGCTGCAGAGTTCCAGCACTGGCCCAGCGAGCGATTCTTGTCGCAGATATACAACGACGACTACATCAACGTCGATCCGGATTACGTCAGCAAGCGACCCCTCTCGAATGCGGATTTTGTTGGCACACTGTTTAACGACCAGAGAAGTGTCATAAGTCACCTCGATTATGGTGGAGGTAATGGTTTGCTGAGCGCCAAGCTCGGCGAGCTCGGCTGGGACTCGAGGACGTATGACCCGTTCCCGAGTAACGATCTGGCGCTCTCGTCGCTGGGAAAATTCAACCTGATTACTGCTTTCGAAGTGTTCGAGCATGTGCCGGACGTGCGCGACTTGATGTCGAACCTGACCAGTCTGATGGATGACGAGTGCGTAGTCATTTTTTCTACGCTGCTTTCTGATGACCATATTCAGGCAAAAGGTCGTCTGAACTGGTGGTATGCATCGCCACGAAACGGGCATATCAGCTTGTTCTCCAAAAAAAGTCTGGTCGAGCTGGCAACTCTTCACGGCCTTGAATTCGGCAGTTTCAACACAGGTTTGCACTGTTTCTTCAACCGCTTGCCCGGGTGGGCAGCCAAATTGATGGGTCAGCAATAGCGTGTCAATGCGCGGCAACGACGGCTCCTTCGGACAGGAAGAAGGCCGTCGTGACAAACCCTGGGCAGCACGCGCATGCCACGGCTCTTACCTGGCCGTATCAAGACGCTCGACATCGGCGCCCCGATCATCGCCGACGCCAGCTGTATCACGATCATCGTGCATGCGCGCAATGCGATCCTGAAAAGCCTGTCTCCGAAAGAAACCGTGTGATCCCGCCGCTGCGTTACGTCGCTGCGTACGAGCGCAAGCTCGACCTGAAACAAGTCGCTGGTGGGATGCCACGTGCCTCTTGATCCTGCAAGATTAACACCAGCAATTCGATACAAAAAAACGTGGCCCCGGCAGCGCTGCGTGAAACCAGTTACATCCATCGATTCATGACCGCGCAACCAGGCGCCGCGTCACCACCGGCCCATCGGGCCCCAGATGAAACGCCAATTTGCGCTCGCGCAGCGCTGCGTCGCCCGCTGTCGCCCGGTCAAACCGGCGCAGGTGCTCGGTCCAGGACGGATCGATGATCTGCTCGGTGAACAGCCCCGGATCGCTCACGTCGCGCAGCAAGGTCCAGCTCAGCGCGCCCTGGCGAAGGCGTGCGCGCCGGCTCAGTTCCATCAGCGCCATGAACGCTTCCTTGCGGACCGGGTCGATCCGGTATTCGACCGTCAGCACGAGGCGTCCGCCATCCTGCAGCGGCGAGTGGGAAGGGGCCAGGGCTTTCAATGCCGACGACGGCGTCATGTCCTCGAGCAGCTCGCGGTCCTGGATCAAACGCAGCACGAGTGCCATCACGAGCACGCTGCTGCCCGCCGCATAAAGCAAACTGTGCTGCACGCTGTCGAGGGTAGCCACCTGGCCCCAGACCGCCGCACCCGTCGCGCTCGCGCCCATGAGGGCCATCTGATAGATCGACATGCCGCGCGCCCGTACCCAGTCGGGCAGGGCCATCTGCATCGACACGCTCAGGGAATTGGCCGACACGATGAAGGCCATTCCAGACAGCCACATTGCGCACGAAGTCAGTACCACGTTGGTGCTGATTGCCGCCACCACGATCGTCGCTGCTGACAGCACCGTGCTGCCCATGACGAGCGTATCGCGGCTGAACGCCTGGCGCATGCGCGGCAGGAATACTACCGCGCTGATGGCGCCGCCGCCCATGCATGCCAGCAGCAGCGTGAACACGGCCGCCCCGCCGCCGCCCTGCGCACGCGCTACCAGTGGTAACAGCGCCATCAGGGCAGTGGAGTGGAAAAACGATGCCGCTACCCGCGCCAGCACGGCCTTCACACGGGTCGAATGCCGGGCAAACTGCATGCCGACGCGCATGGCCCCGCCGATGCGCTCGCGGCCCAACGGACTCGGGACGTGCGTGCGACGCCAGCGCATGATCACGAACCCTGAAATGACCGACAGCACCGCATTGAGCACGAACACCCAGGCGCTGCCCATGCTCGCAATGATGGCGCCGGCCGCCAGTGGCCCGGCGATGCGCGAGGCGTTCATCGCCACGCCATTGAGCGCCAGCGCCGCCGGCAGCTGCGTGCGCGGCACGAGTTCAGGCACGATGGCCGAAAACACGGGCCAGCGCATTGCCAGGCCGATGCCATTGGCGAAGGTCAGCGCCAGCAGCACCGATGGCGTGATCGCGTCGGCCAGGATCACCGCGCACAGGATGGTGGCCACGAACGCGACCCAGAACTGCGTGATGATGAAATAGCGGCGTCGGTCGAGGATATCGGCCAGCGCGCCGCTGGGCAAGCCGAGCAGGAACACAGGCAGCATCGACGCCGTCTGCACCAGTGCAACCCAGATTGGCGCAGTCGTCAGCGACGTCATCATCCAGGCGGCGGCGACGTCATTCATCCACATGCAGGTGTTGGCAATGAGCCAGGTCAGCCATAGCATGCGAAACACCGGCGCGCGCATCGGCCCGAAGGCTGATGGCGGTGGGGCGGCGTCGTTCGCCGACGGCGCCGATAACGTGGGCGGGGCCATCACCATGCAGGAAGGCCGAGCGCGAACAATGCGGATGGCCGGATCGGTGTGCAGCGTGTCATGAGAAAGGCGAATGCGTGGCAACAATTGCCATTGTAGTCGTGGCCGGGCAGAGCGCGGCGCGCCGACTGGTGGCCAGCCAGCGACCAACCAACAACCAACCAACCGTCACCTCAGTGTCAGATCGTGCAGGCGAGTACGGATTTGACCCAAATAGATGAGAATGGTGATGATAACCATTCTCATTCAGTGTTAAAATTCTCCTTTTCAGTCTTCAAATTTTTTCATATGACCCTCGAACGTAGCTGCGCACCATTCGGCGCCACACTCCCTGCGCAATCGGAATTGACGCGCCGCATCAAGAGCGCCCTCGGCGTCGTCGCAGCAGCGCCGATTCTCCTGTTCCCGCTCGCCGCACAGGCGCAGGACGGCACCAGCGCCCCGGTCGAGCAGGTCGTCATCACCGGTGCGAAGATGCAAGCCGATCCTGCCTACGCAGGCGGCCAGATCGGGCGCAGTGGCGGCCTGGGCGTGCTGGGTGAGGCGGACATCATGAAGACGCCGTTCTCCACCACCAACTACACATCGCAGATCCTCGAAGACCAGCAGGTGCGCACGCTGGCCGACGTGGTCGTCAACGAAGCCTCGGTGCGCGTGATGACCTCGACCGGTGGCTTCAGTGAAGACTTCCAGATCCGCGGCTTCAATGTCACCAGCGGCGACGTCGGCATGAACGGCTTGTACGGCCTGTCGTCTTCGAACCGGATGCCAGCCGCCATCATGGAGCGCGTCGAAGTGCTCAAGGGCCCGGGCACGCTGATGTACGGCATCAGCCCGAACGGCAGCGTCGGCGGCAATATCAATATCGTCACCAAGCGCGCCGGCGACCAGCCGCTGACGCGCGTGACGGCCACGTATGAAAGCCAGGCGCTGTTTGGTACCCATGTCGACGTCGGCCGCCGCTTTGGCGACAACGGCGCCTGGGGCGTGCGCGTCAATGGCGTGATCCGCAGCGGCGACACCAATATCGACGACGGCAAGCAGGACTTCGGCCTGGCCGCAATCGCACTCGATTACCGCTCGCCGAAACTGCGCTGGACCCTGGACAGCTACGGCCAGCAAGAAAAGACCGACAACTTCCGCGCGCAGAACAGCTTCCGGCCCGACATTGCGTCGATCCCGGCGCCGCCGTCGGGCCACCGCGCCGTGTACCGCGGCGCCGACCTCGAGTTTCGCGATGCGACGATCGCCTCGCGCCTCGAATACGACGTGTCGAAGCAATTGATGGTCTACGCGACGGCCGGCTACCACTACGGCGCCAGCGAGCAGGATTTCCCCACAGCGCGCGCACTGAACGCGGTCGACGCTGCCGGCAACTTCCGCCTGACCAACGCCTGGTACGACGCCTATGCGCGCAGCAAGACCGGCGAAGTCGGCGCCCGCCTGAGCCTGGACACGGCCGGCATCAAGCACTTCATCACCGCCTCGGTCTCGCGTTTGGACAGCGAAGCGGGCAGCTTCTACCTGTCGGCCGCGCCAAGCTCGTCGCAGCTCTCGAGCATCTACAACCCGGTCGCGATCACGCCGATGACGGGCAACCGCCTGGCGCCGACCAAGACCTCGGAAACCGAACTGTCGAGCGTCTCGCTGACCGACACGCTGACGTTCCTGGACGGGCGCGTGCTGTTTACCGGCGGCTTGCGCAAGCAAAAGGTATCGCTCGACAACCTGGCGTCGAGCGGCGCGGTGACGGGTTCGTACAGCGAAAGCGCCGTGTCGCCGCTGGCTGGTCTGGTCGTCATGCCGATGGAAAACGTGTCGCTATATGCCAACTTCACGTCGGGCCTGAGCCGCGGCAGCGTTGCCCCGCCTACGGCCGCGAACGCCGGTGAAGTCTTCGCCCCGTTCAAGTCCAAGCAATATGAAGTGGGCACGAAAGTCGATACCGGCCGCGTACTGCTCGGCGCCGCCGTGTTCCAGATCGACCGTCCGAACGCCATCACCGACCCGCTGACGACGGTCTACAGCCTGGACGGCACGCAACGCAACCGCGGCCTGGAACTGTCGGCGGTCGGCGAAGCCGCACCGGGCCTGCGCCTGATGACGAGCGCCACGTTCTACAACGCCAAGCAGCAGCGCACCGCCGGCGGCATCAACGAAGGCAAGAAAGCCACGGGCGTGCCGAAGAACGCGTTCAACGCCGGTGTCGACTGGGACTTGCCATGGATTAGCGGCCTGAGCCTCAATGCCCGCGCGATCCACACTGCCGAGCTGGCGCAGAATGTCACCAATACCGTGTATATCTCGTCGTGGACGCGCTTCGATCTCGGCGCGCGCTATCGCACCGAGCTGATGGGCAAGCCGGTCGTACTGCGTGCCAGTGTCGAGAATGCAGGCAACAAGCGCTACTGGCTGTCGAGCAGCACGCTGGCGACCGTCGGCACGGCCGCGGCGCCGCGCACGGTGCTGTTGTCGGCGCAGGTCGACTTCTAAGTAGTACTACGTTGGCTGCCGGGACCTGCCTGCATGGCGAATGCAGGCAGGTCCGAGCTTTTTGGGCAGCATCGATGTGAAGCACGAGATTCGTAACAAAAATCTGTTCCAGGCGTTGTTTTGCGGTAACTGAATCGCGTGTATTCTGTTGCTCTAGGGTATAGTTCTTCCCATATTCTGCGAACATGTGATGAAACTTATAACCTTTGAAATCAGTGATCGTTCCCTTGCGATCACTACAGTGAAAAAAGCTGGAGAGCAATGGGACTGTGTGATATCGGCGTCCAGCCATGCCGGTGACGGCGCGATGTCAGCAATCGTGCAGCAACAGATCAAGTTCGACGGCGCCTATTGCGCCGATATGGTGTTGGAGAAGGCGGTGGATTTCAGTGGGGCTTTCTTGCAGTTGATGATGTAGGGTTGTTGGCGCCGGTCTGCTCCCGTCCAACAGGTGGCCGGATGCGATAGAATGCGCGGTTCGATTGTCGCCGTATTTCGCTCGGCAGACGAACTTCTTCTTTCTTCCTGATCGAGGCCATCCCCAATTCGCGGCAACGAGCGTTGTGCATCGCGGGGCAGGCGCATACAAGCATACATCGCAATGACAGCAACTAACTATGGCGGGCGGCGCCTGAGCGTCGCCCCGATGATGGACTGGACCGACCGCCACTGCCGCGTCTTCCACCGTCAGATCACCCGCCACACCTGGCTCTACACCGAGATGGTCAACACCGGCGCGCTGGTCTATGGCGACGCCGAGCGTCACCTGCGCTTCGACGACATCGAGCATCCCATCGCGCTGCAACTGGGCGGCAGCGATCCGGCCGATCTGGCCAAGAGTGCGAAGCTCGGCGAGCAGTGGGGCTACGACGAGATCAACCTGAACTGCGGTTGCCCCTCCGAGCGCGTGCAGAAGGGCGCGTTCGGCGCCTGCCTGATGAACGAGCCGCAGCTGGTGGCTGACTGCGTCAAGTCGATGCGCGACGCTGTCTCGATCGACGTCACCGTCAAGCACCGCATCGGCATCGATCACAATGAAGAATACGGCTTCGTGCGCGACTTCATCGGCACGGTCGCCGATGCCGGTTGCAACACGTTCATCGTGCACGCCCGCAATGCGATCCTGAAAGGCCTGTCGCCAAAGGAAAACCGCGAGATCCCGCCACTGCGCTACGCGGTGGCCTATGAACTCAAGCGCGAGTTTCCCGATCTGGAAATCATCATCAACGGCGGCATCAAGAGCGACGACGAGATCGCGCTGCACCTGCAACACGTCGATGGCGTCATGCTCGGGCGCGAGGCTTATCACAACCCGTGGACGATGGCTGACTGGGACGCACGTTTCTACGATGCCCCCGGCGCACCGCGCACGCGCATTGACGTGCTCGAAGCGATGATCCCGTACATCGAAGCGCAGCTGCGCCAGTACGGCCCGCTGGGCTTGAAACTGAACAGCATCACGCGCCACATGCTGGGCCTGATGCAGGGCTTGCCGGGCGCACGCGCCTTCCGCCAGACGCTATCGGACTCCAAACAGCTGGCACTGGGCGATGCACGCCTGTTGCTGGCTGCCGCCGCCCGGATGCCTGCAACCGCGTAAGCACACCTCACTGACAAAAAGCGTGCCTCGGCACGCTTTTTTTTCGTCTGTCGACAAAGCGAGACATTTCCATACCGAAACTATCTTGAGGCTTCAAATTTGCTTGCCGAAGGGCAACGTCAGTTCCATAATGTTTCTCTGTTCCAATTCTTGAGCCACATCAACCCTGTTGTTGTGATGAAACAATTCATTGGAGAAAGAGATTTTCTCGTTCGGCGAGGAAATCTTCATTTATCCTTTAGGAAATAGCTGAAAACTATAAGAAACATAGATTTCACTTGCGCATCGTACGGCGTATCGCGGGACGCGATCTCTACCGGACGAGTTTCGATCAATAAGTTACAGGGAAAACACGAATGAATTTGAACAACATGAAGGTCGGCACCCGTCTGGCCCTCGGTTTCGCACTGGTTCTGGTACTGCTGGTCGCAGTCGCGGTAGTTGGCATCCTGCGCATGGCGCAGATCCAGGATCGCCTCGATCACGTGGTGAGCGTCAGTAATGTATCGACCGGGCTCGTGGTCGAAATGCGCAACAACGTCAGCGATCGCCTCGCTTCGCTGCGCGTGCTGACCCTGATGACCGACCCGGCCGACATGGAACCGGAAATCGTCAAATTCAAGGAACAAACCGCCAAGTACGATGCGGCCCAGGCCAAGCTGGCTGCGCTGTTCGCAACGTATGCCAATGCCCAGGAAAAAACGCTGTTGAACCAGATCAAGGAACACGAAGCAACCGCGATGCCGGCCATCGCCCGTGCGACCGAACTGTATCTGGCTGCAAACGCGATGGACGCCACCCGCGTGATGATCCGCGAAGTGCGTCCCGTGCAGCGCAAGTGGACCGACGCCCTGAACGCGCTGTCGGCCCTCGAAGACAAACAGAATGCCCAGAGCAAGGCCGATGCCGAAACGGCGTTTGCCAATGCCCGTAACTTCATGCTGATCCTGCTGGTGCTGGCAGTCGTCATCGGTATCGTCGCTGCCGTGGTCATTACCCGCAGCCTGCTCAAGCAGCTTGGCGGCGAGCCGGCCTACACGGCGAAGATCGCTGGCAGCATCGCCCATGGCGACCTGTCGATCGTCATCGACACGAAGGCGTCGGATCGCGGCAGCCTGCTGGTCGAGATGAAAGAAATGCGCAACAGCCTGGTTGGTATCGTCGAGCAAGTGCGTCGCGGTACGGAAACCATCGGCACCGCCTCGCGTGAAATCGCCGCCGGCAATATCGATCTGTCGTCGAGGACCGAACTGCAGGCAAGCTCGCTGGAAAAGACCGCTTCGGCGATGGAAGAGTTGACCGCAACCGTGAAACAGAATGCCGACAGTGCCCGCGAAGCCAATGCGCTGGCGGCAACCGCGTCGGACGTGGCCCGCAAGGGCGGCGATGTGGTGTCGCAAGTGGTCGGCACGATGGGCGAGATCAATACGTCGGCCAACAAGATCTCGGACATCATCGGCGTCATCGACGGCATCGCCTTCCAGACCAACATCCTGGCGCTGAATGCGGCAGTCGAAGCGGCACGTGCCGGTGAACAGGGCCGTGGCTTTGCGGTTGTGGCATCCGAAGTGCGCAATCTGGCGCAACGTTCGGCAGCGGCAGCAAAAGAAATCAAGACGCTGATCGGCGACTCGGTCGAGAAGGTCGAGCGCGGCAGCAAGCTGGTCGGCCAGGCCGGCGTGACGATGGACGAAGTGGTCTCGAGCGTCAAGCGCGTGACCGACATCATGAGCGAAATCGCCAACGCCAGCGCCGAGCAGAGCGCCGGCATCGCCCAGGTCAACACGTCGATCATCGAGATGGACAGCATGACGCAACAAAATGCTGCGCTGGTGGAACAAGCCGCCGCAGCTGCACAGAGTCTGCAGGACCAGGCAGGCGAGCTGGCCCGCGTGGTCAGCATCTTCAAGCTGGAAGAGGGTGAAGAGCACCACGTTCCAGCCCAGGCGCAAGCCAAGGCCCCGGCAGCAGCGCCGGCCGTGACCACCACTGCGGTGGTGGCGCGTCCGGTCGTCAAGCGCCCGGCGCCACCGGCACTGAAGAAGCCGGCTGCAGCATCGGCAGCACCGAAAAAAGCGGACGAGGCAGTTGCAGCGCCGAAGCCGAAGAAAGCCGCCGTCAGCGCCACCGCCAGCGCCGACGAGTGGGAAGAGTTCTGATTTTTTAAGTAGTCGACCAGCGCCGGCCCGCCGTGCGGCGCACACCCAGACCATTGCCGTTCAATTCAAAAACCTTAAGTGGGGAAACCATGAAAAACCTGTCCGCCAAACTGTTCGTTGCACTGACCCTGACCGCCGCTGCCGGCGCGAGCTTCGCCGCTGAAACCTCGGCCCAGTTCGATCCAAAGAAATGCAGCATCGAGTACCCGAAGGCGTCGCTGATGAATGAAGAGCAGGGCACGACCACCGCGTCGTTCCTGGTCACCGCGGACGGCACCGTGACGGAATCGAAGATCGACAAGTCGAGCGGCTTCAAGAACCTGGACCGCGCGCTGGTCAAGGGCCTGACCTCGTGCAAGTTCAAGCCGGGCACAAAGGACGGCGCACCGGCACAGACCTGGACCAAGATCGACTACGCGTTCAAGCTGGACTGATCCACGCTCGCTGTACGCTCTCGTTCACGCAGCCGGCACCATGTGCCGGCTGCGTCGTTTTATCCCTCCGCAGCACCGCCTCCCGCGTCATTTCCCCTCCGCACCAAACAATGTTGGTTGTTACAAGATTGTTGCCATATGTTACTGCTGTAATCACTTGGTTCAATCCCGCTTTTTAACGGATGCGCCCGGTATATTGAAGTCATACAAACAGCAACCGAAACGGAGCACACCATGAAAACCTTCCTCTCAACCGCCACCGCTGCTGCTGCCGCGCTCCTGATCGGCACCTCGGCTTTCGCACCGGTGCAAGCCCAGCCGCATCATCAGCGCGCCGACGTCATCATCATCAAGAAGGCGCCACCAGCGCTGCGCCGCGAAGCCGTGCCGAACGCGCGCCGTGGTTTCGACTGGGTGCCGGGTTACTGGAACTGGAACGGTCGTCGCCACGACTGGGTGGGCGGCCATTGGGAAAAGGTTCGCCCGGGCTACGCCTATCAGCGCGCAGAATGGCGTCAGGATCGCAATGGCTGGCACCTCGACCGTGGCGGCTGGCGTCAGGAAGTGCGCGGCCGTGACAACGGTCCACGCGGCGACCGCGATCGTGACGGTGTCCCGAACCGCCACGACAATCGCCCGAACAATCCGAACCGTTATTAATGAAGCAGGCAGCGGCGCCGCAGGGCACGATTCAAGAGGCCGTGCCGTCGCCGCTGCAGACCTGGTTACGGCCTGACAGCTTGGCCTGATAGAGCAGGGCGTCGGCACGTTCGACCAGGCTACTGGCGGCAATGGCCACGTCTTCTCCGGTCGTGCTGGTCACCGTCGACGTGTACACGCCAGCGCTGATCGTCACGATGCCGGCGTCATTGCCGGCATGCGAAATCTGCAGCGCCATCACGGCGCAGCGGATACGTTCGGCAACCATCCTGGCCCCGGCCGGATCGGTATCCGGCAGCAGCGCCACAAATTCCTCACCACCATAGCGCGCCGCCAGATCGGCCGGGCGCACCAGGCTGTCCCGCAGCGCCGCCGCCACCTGGCGCAGGCAGGCGTCGCCGGCCACGTGGCCATAGGTATCGTTGAAGCGCTTGAAGTAATCGACGTCGATCAGCACGATCGACAGCGGCAGCCCGCTACGCGCAGCACGCGCATTTTCCAGCGTCATGACTGCTTCAAAACGGCGCCGGTTGGCAATGCCGGTCAGGCCATCGTGGTCGGCCAGCACGGTCAATGCCCGGTTATGTTCCTGCAATTGCTCGCGTGCCTGCAGCAGTTCGTTTTGCAGGTGGTCGCGAATCATGATCTGGCGCACCAGCCGCCAGCCAAAGGCCAGCAGCAGCACAATGGCGACGAACGTGATCGTCGCCTGAGTCAGCACCGACTGCAGCCATTTCTCGAGGATCTCCTCTTTCGATTGCGCGGTCGCGACAATCAATGGATAGGTGTCGAGGTGGCGGTAACTGTAGAGTCGCTCGATGCTGTCGATCTTCGAGCGTCGCATGCCGGAGCCGACCGGCCCCTGGCTCAGGTACATCTGCTGGATCGGGCCGTTGCTCACATTGGTGCCAATCAACGACTCGCTGTGCGGCAGGCGGTAGACCATCGTGCCATCGTCGAGCGTGAGCATGACCACGCCGGCGCGGCCGACGTCGAAGCTTTCGTACAGCGTCGAAAAATAGGCGATGCGGATGGTGCCGAGCGCCACACCGGCAAAGCTGCCATCGGGATGATCGAGCCGGCGCGACACTGGCAACACCCAGTCGCCAGTCGACCGGCTGCGCACCGGTTTGCCGACATGCACGCCGCGATCCCGGTGTGTCAGGTGATATTGAAAGTACTCGCGATCGGTATTGTTGTGTGCCAGCGCACGGTCTTGCGACGTCATCAACCAGCGGCCGTCGGCACCGAACACGAACAGCGCATGCAGCTCGTCAACCTGCGACACCATATTCTTCAGATGCAGCTGCAACCGGGCACGTTCAGCGCCGCGGTCGGTCCCATCGGTTTCCACGCGCTCGACCACGCCGGCGAGGACGGTATCGACGACGCGTACTGCGCTCTCGCCCTGCGCCGCGAGCGCATGCGACATATTGGCAGTGGCCACGGCCACTTCGGCCAGACGTTCCTGGCGCGCGCGCCAACTGTCTGAAATCTGGATCGCTAGTAGTAACAGGCAGAGTGCCACGACGAACAGCACGGCATTGCGCACGGCGGGACGCTTTTCAGCGGTCAGGCGGGAGATTTCGGGAGCGGCACTGGTGTTTGGCATCGTGGGGGATGGCGAGCCGCTACAAACGCCCACGGTCGTCAGCTGCAGGGACTCTGATTACTTGTAGAAAACCGACGAATTGTCGCACAGCGCCGCCGCTGCACCCGCATTGTCGCCGCCCTGTTACAACTGCGGCGTAGCTCAGGCCACGCGCAATCCCAGCTCGCTGATGAGTTCAGCTGCCTGGCGCGGCGTGATCCAGGCGCCCTGGAACAGTTTGACGTCCGCCAGCGTCAAGCCCGACAGATCCGCTTCGCGCAGGTCGGCGTTGTCGAAGCGCGCCTGTTTCAAGCTGGCGTTGCGCAGGCTGCCGCCTTCGAACACGGTATCGCGAAAGTCGCAGGCGGCCAGGTCGGCATCCGAAAAATCGAGCCCTTTCAATGTCGATTTGCGAAACGACATGCGGCGCAGGTCGGCGCCGATCAGCAGGCATTCTTCGAAGGTCAAACCCAGGTGCGCCGCTTCTTCGAAATTCGCACCGGTCAGCTTGCAGCCCTTGAAGGTGAGGGAGGCAAGGCGCGCGCGGCGCCAGCTGCTGTTGTTCAGGTCGCAGCTCTGGAACTGCGCATCGGTCAGGTCGGCCGCCTCGAAATCGGCTTGCCGGCCGCGGCAGCGCTGCCAGGTCGTCTGCGCCAGTTTGGCGGCGTAGAACGAGGCTTCGGCGATGCTGCAATTGATGAAACTGCTGCCGCGCAGGTCGAGCCGCGACAGATCGGCATCGTCCAGCATGCAATCCATAAAGGTAATGCTGCCGCTGGCAAGTGCCGCAGCGATGTCGTCGCGGCTTGGGGAATCGGTAAATGTATGCATTAATTTGTGTTGAAAATAGCGCGCACCAAAGCGGCGACCTGGTGTCAAGTTTTCGGGTTACGCTCATGGCGGCCAACAGCATGATGGCGGCAGTTTACCTGAATTTGCCGGCGCCCAATTCGTGCCTGATTTCATCGGAAATTGCACGCAATTTACAGGCGGCGCAGGATGTTGTGCGCAGAGCGGGAAAGGCAAACGCAGGGTTTCCACTTGGACAAAAAAAAAGGTAAGATAGTGTCGCTCCCTTTATGTTTTTGATAAGTGCTTATTATTGGTTAAGCTTATCGAAAATAGTTGAAGGGTAATCGTGTTTGAGAAATTCGGAATACAAGATGGATCATAAGAAAACGGCTGATTGGGAACTCGCTTCCGGCAGCTGGACGGTGGCAACCAACGATGGCGAGATTCGCCTCAATCGCACGGTGATGGGTAATGCCATCGCCCCCTCATTGGGTTCCGCAGATATTGCCGCCATCATGAACATGCGCCGTGCGCACGGTGCGTCAACGCTGTATCCCCCCGATTTCAATTTCTCGCCCATCGACGGCGCGCAACTGGCGCCTAATCCCCCGAGCGGCGCCAGCTGGATCGCGCCGAGCGGCGCATCGGCCATCACGGACGCCGGGATGCCGGAAGCCGTCGGCCTCAAGCGCACGCGCCACAGCCTGCCGGTCGATCGCCTGCGCCGGCACGACGCCGATAGCATGGCCGACATGGAGTTGCCGCTGCCGCCGCCCGGCGAGTACGAATTCTTCTCGGGCACGTTCGGCACCGTCGGCGCTGTGTTGCTGGCGCTCGATACGGGCAAGGGCACGCTGTTCGGCTGGCTGCCGGCATCGAAAAAATGGCAGCCGCTGCTGGGCACCGGCACGCGCCTTCTGTCCGAATCCAATTTGCCCGTCCATGCCTGGCGCGCCGAGATGGCCGCCTCATTCAACAGCCGCCTGTATATCCCCACCGAACATGGCCTGGCGATGCTGGTGCCCGATTTCGCGGCGCTGCAGTTCCGGATCGATTACGTCGGCAATGCCCCGGTCGTGGGCGCACCGGTGGCGTTCGATCACCAGGTCTGGGCGCCGATCCAGCATGAAGACGGCGTGGTGCAGTTCGTGTTCGCCGATGCCCATGGCGTGGCCGGTCCGCCACTGCGCGTCGATGGCCGTTGGGCACTGGGCGAGATGGGCGCGCCGTGCGCCTATGGCCGGCTCGCCGTGTGGCCCTGTGCCGCAGGGCAGTTGCGCTTGCAGAAAATGACCGACGGCAGTGTGGCGGCCACGTTCCTGGCCTGGCCAGACGGCATCACGCCGCATTTCGAATTTGGCAGCGCCCACATGGCGCGCTCGGGTTCACTGTGGCAGTTGTGCTTCGACAGCCGCCTCGACAGTTATGTGTACGTGCGCCTTGGCGTGAACGAGCACGAACAGGTCGCCGCGCTCAATCCGCGCATCGGCTCTGGCACCATCAATTACCGCTTTGCCACCAAGCTGAAAACCGATCCGTGGATCGAGCCGGAACATGGCGACGATGGCGCGGCCAACACGGTCGTCGTGCCGCTGCTCGAACTGGGCGAGCGCAGCGCCGTGCTGGCCCTGCGCATCGACAGCACGGCCGGCCTGGGCACCTTGCTCAATTCGGCTGAACGCATGCGCGCCCAACTGGTCTACGATGATGAGAACAACGACATCGTATTCCACACCATCGCGGTCAGCAAACCATGGGAACTGCGCCTCTTCCTGCACAACGGTTATTTGTGGGCCTACCACCCCGGCATGCAGCGCATCCTCGGCTGGGACGTCCAGCAATGATGCCGCGCGCGTGGTGTGCGGCGCTCGCGAGCGTCGTCCTGGGTCTGTGTGCGGTGCCGGCGCAGGCCATCCAGCAAGCATTTCTGGTGCAGAACTCCGGCTGGATGGAGCCGTTCTACGCCGATCCGCAATCGCAGTTCAAGCCGCTGATCGCCGCCGTGGCCAATGCCGCCGCGCGTCCGGGCGACAAGGTCATGGTGCTCGCGTTCAGCCAGTCCAGCGGCAGCAATGTCTCGCCGCAATTGCTGGGGCAGGGCGATGGCGCCGCCCGGGTGGCCGGCTGGCTGGCGCCGCTCGCGCCTGCGCGCAAGAGCGCCAGCGCACTGGCCGACACGGATTTTCGCGAAGCGGTGACCAAAACCATCGGTGAGACGTTCAAGTCGCGCCCCGGCATCATCTGGATTTTCACCAACAACAAGAATAGCCCCGGCAACGATCCCGCCACGGCGGCGCGCAACCTGGAGTTCTACCGGCTATTGCACCTGGAGCCATCCATCACGCGCACCGTGGTGTTCCCGCTGCGCATGCCGGTGCAGGGCAAGTTCTTTGCCGCAAAAGGTTTGATGGTCTACGGGCTGGCCTACGGCAAGGAAGCCGGCGACGAGCTGGGCCGCATGGTGGCGGAAGGCCGGCTTGCCAACATCCTGACGAAGCCGCCGGCGCGCCTGAAACCGGTGGACCAGGACGGCGTGCGCATCGTGCCGCAGGCCGTGCTGAATACCCCGAACATGACGGCCTCGATGGGCACCGACAAGCGCACCGTCGTGCTCGACGTGGATGCCGACAAACTCATCCCGCAAGTGCGCCTGAAGGCGTCGTTGCAGAACCTGTTCTATCCCTACCTGATCGCGCAGGCCACAGTCGATGGGCAACTGCGCACGCGCGCGGGCACGACGCCGCTCATGGTGACACCGACAGCTGTAAGAAATCTCGCGCCGGGCGCCAGCCAGTCGATCGAGGTGAGCTTCAAGCTGCCGCTCGAAGAAGTGCCGTCGGCGTGGTCGAGCCAGGCCATTGCGGCGATGGGCAAGCAAGTGATCATGCCGATGTCGGTGAGCCTGGGCCTGAGAAATCAGCGGCTGGCCTTGCCGGCATCGTTCAAGACCGAAATGCAGGAGCTGTTCCCGGGCGATCCGCTGTCGGACATGTTCGTGCCGCCCGACAGCGTGAAATCGTCGACGGCGCAGGTGCCGCTGATCGTGCGCGTGCAATATCCATTGACGCCGGTGCTGGTGATCGTCGGCGGCGTGCTGGCGTTGCTGCTGGCGCTGGCTGCGCTCGCGTTTCTGGCGATGAAAACCACACGCTATCCGATCATGGTCAACGGCGTGCGCCGCAACGTGCTGCTCAAGCCGTTCAAGTCGCTGGCGATCAAGGCCGACGACGGCGCCGCAGTTGGCGAAATCCGGCGCGGGCTTGGCCGCCCGAGCGTGGTCCAGGTCGAGCCGGGCCAGACGTTGACGATCGCGTCGTAATCCATTCAAGTAGTCTTTATCCCATTCAGGAGAACGTGGCATGACGCAGCAAGCAAAAGATAACGCAGGCTTTGCCCTGCCGGCACCGGTCGAAGGCGGGCAGGCGCCAGCAGCGGCGGCGACCCCGGCGACCCCGGCAACGGGAACGCCCGAGACGGTCGAATCGCTGCCGGTGACCACCGACGTCGACACGTCGTCGCGCGACGCGCTGATCGGTGGCGGCGTGCTGCTGGTGCTGTTCATTGCGTTCTTCTTTGCCAAAAATGCCTACGCCAACACGCTGGTGGCAAAACGTATTCAACCGGGCAAGGCGAATGCGGCTGGCTGGTGGCTGTTCATCTTTTTGGCCAGCCTGTCGACCGGCGTCGTGCTGGCGGCAATCAATGCACCGAAGTTCATGGCGCCCCTGATCATCGGACCGCTGACGCTGATCGGCCTGATTGCGCTGGTGCTGATGCTGCTGTCTTCCCGCAAATAAGTACCCAGACCAGGAACTACGCGACATGGCAGATAATCTGAACCAAACGATCGGCGCCGGCACCGGCGAACGCAAGCAGGAGCAGAGCATCGACCTGCGCCCGACGCTGTTCATCGGCATCGGCGGCACCGGCATGGAAGTGCTGATGCGCGTACGCCGCCGCATCCTCAACACGCTGTGGGGCGGCAACGGGGCGCGCACCCGCGTCGACAGCCTGGCCGAATTTCCGGTCGCGCAGTTCATCCAGTTCGACCTCGACACGGGCGCCGTCATCGACAGCGGCCGCGCCCAGGCCGAAGACCTGCAATTTGACCAGGTCAAGTTCACCGACGAAGAGAAAATCGTCGAAGCGTTCGACATGGACAAGTACAGCCGTGACGACGACGCGCTCGAGAAATACCCGCACATCAAGGAATGGCTGTCACTGACGCCGAAGAAGATCCGCGAGCTGGGTATCGACCCGTCGAAGGGTGCGGGCCAGATCCGCGCCGTCTCGCGCCTGTACCTGTTCGACAAGTACACCAAGATCCGCGACAAGATCCGCCTGAAGCTCAAGACGCTCAAGGCCGGCCTGTCGCACGAGCAGCAACTGGCGCGCCTCGGCCTGCGCATGGAAACCGAGAAGTTCCGCATCGTTATCGTGGGCTCGGTGGCCGGCGGCACCGGTTCCGGCGCCTTCCTCGACATGGGTCTGCTGGCGCGCTGGCTGGCCAAGTCCGAGGTGGGCAATGCCGACGTCGAACTGATGCTGTTCTTGCCGACCGGTTACGCGGGCGCCAACAAGGAGCGCACCGAAGCGAACGGCTACGCCGCGCTGATGGAACTCGAATCGGCCATGCTCGGCAACAAGGGCTACGTGGGCCGCTGGGATGCCTACGACCAGCCGGAATTGCCGCGCGAACCGTACAGCGAAGTCTATCTGATCGACTCGGGCAACCTTGCCCAGCAGCACACGAACGACGTCAAGGATGTCTACCACATGGTGGCCGACACGCTGTTCGAAGATTTTGCGTCAGGCGACTTCGCGCGCCGCAAGCGCTCGGTGGCCGTGAACCAGGCACAGCACAAGAATTTCCTGCACGACGCCCTCGTGCCGAAGAACCGCTTTGCCGACATGCGCCTGTCGTACTCGAAGCGCTTCTCGTCGTTTGGCCAGGCCGTGCTCGACACGCGCCAGGAAGCGCGGCGCGAAGAGCGCGCGCACCGCTGGGCCGGCGCGATGCTCAAGGCCTTCTTTGGCGTGGGCGGCGCCGACACCGGCGTGAACCGCGCCACCGACAAGCAGCGCGACGAATTCATGGCGGCCCAGATGGCGCTGCGCGCCGCGCCGTTCAGCGATTTCCCGACGTTCTCCGACCGTAACGTCGAGCTGAAACGCTCGAGCGGCGAGTTCCTCGATTACGCGCTTGTCGATGACCTGCTGCAGGACAAGCACGGCCTGCTGCTGGCCGGCGTCGAGCAGCGCGTCAATGCGCGCATCGACAGCATCCGTACCGGGTTCGATCGTGCCGAGTGGCCCACGCAGGTGCGCGAAACCGTCCAGCAGCTCGAGCGCGACTCGGTGCGCGACCAGGATTCCACCGCCGACACGACCGAAGACCGCGTCGTGAAGCGCCGCCGCGAAGTGCTCGAGCGCATCAAGCACGCGATCCGCGACCAGCTCTACGCCTACCTCGACAACAAGGATTTCGGCGGCCTCGAATACGTGCTGTCGCTGGTCGAGCAGATCAAGGACCGGTTAGAGGCTCCCGGCACCGGCCTGATCAGTGCGTTGAAACTCAACAGCGAGCGTTACCGCGAAATCAAGGAAGCGGTGCGCACCCGCGAATACGAACGTCTGCTGGCCAACCTCGAACAGACCCGGGGCGGCTTCTTCAGCAGCAATAACGAAAAGCAGGCAGTCACGGTGCTGGACCACCTGCGCACCGAAATCGCCAACGCGCTCAAGTTCCACCTGCGCGCCAAGGCGGCCGACGAAGCGGCGATCCTGATGGCCGACCTGTCCGCATGGCTGGGCAAGAAGAACGGCGTCGATGCGCAGGGCCGCGCCATCTGGAACGGCCTGGTCGGCGAATTGCAGGCCGGCCGCGAAGCCGTGCTGGCCATGCTGGGGCAGCTGCAGCACGCCAACGCCATCATCCAGCAAGACCTGAACAAGGACCACGCCACCTTGATCACGGTGCCGGTGGCCGAGCGCAACGTACCGATGCCGGGCGCGCTGCAACTGCGCGAATGGGCCGACGAAGCGTTCAAGGACCTGGGCGGCTCGAAGGTGCTGTTCCCGATGCTGGGCGACGCCGCCCAGCGCAGCGAGATCATCAACAAAGTAAAACGCATGGCCGAGCGGCAGTTGACGCTGGCCGGTGCGGGCGACGCGGACAACGTCGACCACGATCCGTTGATCGAGGCCCTGGAACAGATGAACCCGGCCGAACGGATGGACCGCTTCCGCAAACTCCTGGCCTGCGCGATGCCGTGGATCGATGCGAACCTGTCGGGCGACTTCACCGTGAAGGCCGACCAGTTCAAGTGCTTCGTAGGCGTGGCCAATGCCGACCGTTTTAAACGCCTGTTCGGCGCCGAACTCAATACCTGCGTGCCGACCCAGGCCAATATCACCGCGGCGCAGTTGTCCATTGTCGAGACCGGCGTGCCGGGCCGCGCCGTCTGCTACTGCGAACTGTCCGGCATCCCGATGACGGTGCTGCGCGGCATGGAAGGGTGGCGCACCAGCTACCGCAAGGAAGCCGAAAAGAACCCGACCCACACGCATATCGACTCGACCCAGTTCAGCCATCCGATGGCGCCGACGACCGACGAGATCAACCGCCTGGCCGAAGACTTCAAGCAGTACCTGCAGGCGATCATGCTGGGCATCCTGACCCGCTCGACGCAGCGCGTGATCCCGCGCGGGCAGTACCAGTTTGCCGTCGCGCGCGGTGACGTGCGCCGCATCGGCAACGAACGCGCCATCCGCCAGAACGGCTTGCCAGCCACCTACCGCGACGCCATCGTCGAGCGGGTGCAGGAACGCCTGGCTGAACTCGACGCGAGCCAGACGGTTGCCCTGGCAGCGCTGGCCAGCTATTACGAGACGGCCGTCTACACGCCGAAACTGGTGGAAGACGCGACCGGCGCGCAGGATGATCGCAAGGGCTTTGCCAGCGCGATTGCCGGGGAAGCCAAACGCGAGCTGGCCGAAAAGGCCCGCCGCAAGGGCATGAGCCAGCGCGACATCGACCGCGCCGATGAGCAATTGCTCGAAGTGCTGACGGAGTGGGCGAGCGTTGTGCCGGATTCGGATGAAGACGCGTATGACTGGGAAGTGCGCGAGCCGGGCGAGGATGGTCATCTGCGCCTGAAATACGTGATCAAGCCGGACGCGTTCAACGCTGGCAAGTTAGACGCGTTGCTGGCGCCGCAAGCTACTGCGCCTGTTGCTACGTTCCCGGCTGGCGCGCCGGGCATGCCTGGCATGCCGCCGCCGCTGGGCGCGACGCCACCGCCACTGGGCATGCCGCCACCGCTCGTCGAGCATCAGTATCATCTGGGCATTGGTGGGCAGCAGTTCGGCCCGTACACCGCGCAGCAGATCGTGCAGATGGTGCAGGCGGGGCAGGTTGTGGTCGCTGGCACGAAGGTATGGCGTGCGGGTCTTGCGGCCTGGGGTGAGCTGGGGCAGTTGCCGGAATTGACCATGCTGTTTGCAGCGCCGGCATCGGCATCGCCGCCGCCGTTGCCACCGATGCTGTGAGGACGAGACTTTGAAACAGTGTTCTGGCTGCAGTGCGACGCTGCAGGGTGAGGTGGCGTTTTGTCCATTCTGTGGTGAAGGGGTGGATGGGGCGGTGCGAAAGGTGGGGCAGGTTGCTGCTCCGGTTGCGGCATCGAATGCCGCTCCGGTTGCTGCGGTACCAGCGCCGCCGAGTGTGCCTGTGCCTGCGGCGCCTGTCGTGACACCGCAACCAGTTGCGGCGCCGACGGCAAGCGTCCCGCCGGCTGCTGCCGTGCCGCCATCTGCACCCGCAACACCTTCCCGACCTGCAGCCGATGGCGCGCCGATACCGCCCGCAACGCGCAAAGGCGGGAAGGGCAAGTGGATCGCCGGCGGGATCGCACTGCTGCTGGTCGTGCTCTACAACGTGGGCTCCAATGACAAGCCGGTGATCGAGGAAAATGCCTGTGAATCGGCCTTCGACCTGGGCACCCAGGCGGTTACCTCGGGCGACCTTGCCGCCGCGCGCACCCAGGCGCTGCGGGCCAGCGCCGAATGCGGCGACAAGGAACGCGCCAAGGTCAACACCTTGCAACGTGCGATTGCGGCAGCGGAAAAGACCGACAACGCCTGCCAGCGCAATTTCCGTGCAATCGACGGCTTGCTGCAGGACAGCCGGCCCGGTCGCGCGCGCGCAGGACTGAACGAATTGACGGCGGCGTGTTCAAATAAGCCGGAGGCCGAAGCCTTGCGCACCCGGCTGGAGGCGACCCAGGAAGCCATCAAGGGAGCGCTGGCTGACGTGCGCAGTGCGCTCGATGCACGTGATCAGGCGCAAGCCAGGGCCGCACTGGCCAAACTGACTGGCCTGAACCGCGATGAACCTAGCCTGAACCAGCTGAAATGGGAGGTCGACGCGCTGGATGCCGCCGCTACGGCTGCAGCCCAACCGGCGCCGCCTGCCGAGGTCTTCATGCCAGGCGCCGCGCCGGTCCAGCGTGCGCCAAGCCAGGTGCAGGAGCCGGTGGCGCCGCGGGCGCCGACTGCGCCGACTGCGCCAGGTACACAAGACGCGGGCGCAGCGCAGCGCACGTCGATGGCGACGATGTTCTTGCGCGATGCCGAACAGGCGCTGTTGCAGCGAAAATTTGATGCCGCCAAAACCTATGTAGAAAGCGCACGCCGGGCCGACCCGAACAATCCGCAGCTCGACAGCATGATGCAGCAGATCCGCGACCGCGAACGCCAGATGCTGCAAGAAGAAACCACCATCAGATAAAACAGTCTCATCAGGGAAAATACATGAAAACGCCAATGAAAAAGATCGTTGTCCTGACGTTGCTGACGAGCCTGGTATCCGGCTGCGCCACGACGGGCCAGAGCGGCATGTCGCAAACGCAGTACCCGCAAGGCGGCGTCGCCGCCGAGCAGGACCCGTGCGCCGTCGGCTCATCGGCACTGATGGGCGCCGCAGCCGGCGCACTGCTGGGCGCCCTGATGGATGGCAAACGCGGCGCAGCACGCGGCGCCGCTGCCGGCGGCATCGTGGCCGCACTCGGCTGCGTGGCGATCAACTCGCAATCGCGCCAGACCCGCACCGCCGCCCAGGTCGACAACGACTTCATCCGCACCCGCGGCCGCCTGCCAGCCGAGCCGCAAGTGGTGTCGTACCAGCCACGCCTGAACGCCAGCACGGTACAGCGTGGCAAGCCGGTGGTGGTCAACTCAACCGTTGAACTGGTGAACGGTGCGACGACCCCCGTCATGCAAGTGCGCGAAGAGCTAGTGGTATTCGACCAGGATGGGAAGCAATTCAAATCAGGTTCGAAGGCGCTCACCAACAACTCGGGCGGGCGCTTTGAGAACTCGTTTGAAATCACGCTGCCAAAGGATGCGTCGCAGGGACGCTATGCGCTGCGGACCAATTTGTACGTCAATGGCAAGCTGTCTGCGTCGCGGGATATGAATACGCAGCTAGTGTGGAATGGGGTGGAGCAGATTATGGTTGCCAACCGTTGACTTAAGCCAAAGCCGCAAGCCAGCGAAGCGAAAGGCAGGTCTAACATTCGGACACGAGCTTAGGTTTTCATAGCGCCGAAGTCTGAAAATTTTTTTTATAAACTAATGTAGTTGCTGAAATAAAATTAAAGCGGGATAAATTCATGGCATGTGTCCAAATTTTAAGCCTGATCCCCGTTGTCCTAAACAAATAGCCCAGTCTCGCAGACTGGGCTATTTGCTTTAATTCTGTGGGTCAGGCTAAAGCTGGAAAAAGCCAAAGTCAGGGTTGAAATTTGGACACAAGCTCATGTTTAAAGAGCATCGAAGATTGAAGGCATTTGCTAAGCGAAAAAATTCGATGCGTGTAGTAAGAATTGCGTCGCGAATTTAAAGTAAGTGTCTTAATATCAGTCTCCAGCTTTTCGATCTTGTGCTCGAGACACAGCATTTGCTTGGGGGAAAACGCAAAAAATCCATTCCTAGAAGTGAGCTTTTTATTTGCGTTCTTTAAAACTGATGTGGCTCAAATTCACGACAACAGAAATAAAATTCAGACGTAAAACGCTATTTCTTCTTTATGATCGATATCTTCGGATTTTTTTCCAAAGCTGATCCTCAAACTATTATGCAATCATGCGGATTTCACGAAAGACGTTGGAAAATCGATACTTCCGATACTTCCGATACCTCATACGTACTTGTTCTACAGTAGTCAAACTACTCCGGTGAAAAATCAGGAATCCATGAAAAAGATCGCAAACAACCCGTCAGTACAAGGAATTCGAGATTCGGTCAAGAGTCTAAATATGCTGAAAACAGTGTTTAACTGCGTTCCTTTCGGCGCCTATATTTTCCCCGAATGGCACAAGGCGTTTGAATCAATGGAAGGCTTGGCGGAGCGAGTGAAGATCCTTGAGGTCCCTGACCGATTCAACGAAGCGTTCTCTAAGCGTGGGTGGATTGCTTATGAATCTATGAATTTAAAATCAATGGTTCAGGCTATAGAGATTGCTGAAGAAGAAGGCTATCCTGCGGCGGAAGAGTTCTTGGCGAACACATACGATGATAACGTGCTTAAATTCGGGATCATGCGTTGTAACGGTCAGAGTGATTTCCGAAAGCGTGTGCGGCTACTAGAATTGGCCGCATCTGACTACTTGGCGGGACGCTACCATGCGTGCGTGCCGCTTCTTCTGGCACTAATCGATGGTCTGGCCAATGATGTCTCAAAGCACATCGGATTCTTTGCTGAAGGCGCAAAATTAACAGCTTGGGACAGTATCGCAGCCCACGAAACTGGATTGAAAACGCTCGCGAAAATCATGGGGCTGCCACGTAAAAAAACAAACGAGGACGAAATTTCGATTCCTTTTCGAAATGGCATCCTTCATGGACGTGAGCTCGCTTTTGATAATAGAGTAGTGGCCGCGAAATGTTGGGGCACCTTGTTTGCATTGAGAGATTGGGCTACCGCGTTGGCGAACAGTAAGATCGAGCCGCAAGCAAAAGCTGAAACTAAATGGAGCGATATTATTAGGCAGATATCGAAAACACAACAACTGACGCGTGCTCTAGAGGCTTGGCGGCCTCGCAGTGAGAGTGAACTTACTCATATCCCCTCAGATGGGCCGCCAAACTTTTTGCCCGAAGGAACGCCTGAACAAGTAGTAGCGAGCTTCCTCGATAATTGGGTTCATCGTCGTTATGCTCCGATGGCAGCAGCTCTGGTCGATCTCCTGAACCGGCCGATAGGAAAAAGGGCCGGTCGTGTAAAACAGGAATTTGGTAAAAAACATCTGTCAAGCTATCGAATTATCTCAGTAGTGGATAAGTCGGCTGCTATGTCTAACGTTCTCGTCGAGCTGCAAACTGGAGAAAAGGCGCCGGGCGAGTTAATTACCTTGAATCTCAGCGTTCAGTTTTCCGATGTCAGCAATGAGCTTGCAGTTTGGAAGCATGATCCAGGGACTTGGAAAATTCTTCAGAACGGGTTCCGGGGGGCGACCAGCTGATCGTGAAATACGTCGTCGCTCATTATTCTATGTGCTTAGCGCGGCGCTCTTTCCCGTCGATGATAGTGCCGGTGCGTCGTCCCCGAATTCACGTGCGCGGCGAAGTCTTAGCCGTCCCCTGTCCGATTCCTGAGCTTTGTCGTGATCGCCGCCGGCCGGACGTCGAACAGCGCGAGCTACTTTGGATGCTCAGTCAGCTTTTAGCCATCGTAAGGGGCTAGCTGGTGCCGGGTTTGTGTGCCGCTCTGTACTCAGCTTCCCACTCCCGCTTCGCGACCAGTGCTACCGCCACCTCCTGATTGAGCGACGCAATCAAGCCGAACATCGCATCCGTCCACACCACCCCGTATAAGCTCTTGGAGTGGGGTGCACTCTTTGCATGCGCGAACAGATATAGCTGGCTTGCTCGGATCAAAACGCAAAAAGCCCAGTCAGATGACTAGGCTTTTTATTTGTATTCTTTAGGATGGCTTTGGGGGACCACTGGCCATAGCAAAGTAACTGCTTGCGCGGGGCATCATGGCAGTTGCTCCAACAGTCTGTGTGATTGACTGTGTTTCAAAAGCAATCCGGTTGCAATGCCGCTTCTGGTCCATATCACTGGTGACGAGGACCCTATCGCTAAACGTGTCCGGGCTAGCCCCAGACAAAGGCAACGTGTTCCTTGTCTCTATCGTCAATGACGAAAGCTCGGACGTACATTCGAAAATCTTCAGCGACATACACTTCGGTGCGAAAAGTCTTGAGTGCCGAGGCGTCAACGTGATGTCGCTGAAGGTGTTCCGCTAATCCAGCCCGGTAAGCTTCTATACATTTGTGTACCCGTGGCGGGAGGTCGCGCGTAGCTTCGCCACCGGCAGGAATCCAGTTGATGATGACCTTCTCGCCGCTTCGCGCTCTGGCCAGCCTGTACACGTCCTCAAAGACGAAAGCATCGTCTACGTAGTTTATTCCGCTCATGAAGGAGTGCGACCAGTTATGCGCCATCGCGCGGATAAGTTTGTACTTCATCTACTTGTGCTCCTCGTGTGCGCCAATGCCCGCCGTTGGCGGTTCCTCCGTGCTTGTTCCAAGCGAGCACCTTGCCGGTGTCAACTACCTGTCGACCTTCCAGCACACCGAATTCTACGCCTGGGATAAGCGCTCAATAGCGCTACGTGAGGTTCGTCAATCAAAACAGCGTCCGCGCATGCGGACGCTCCTAGAGCTCAATGTTGAGGACGTGTCCGAATGTCAGACCTGACACCGGTTTTTGGACCCGGGCTTAACATAACAGCAATAACCGAGGAAATTTGCTGAGCAAAGAAATTCGATGCCGTGCAGAGAGCAGGACTACAGGCTCAATGTTGAGGACGTGTCCGAATGTCAGACCTGACACCGGCTTTTGTTCGGATCAGAACGCAAAAAGCCCAGTCCGAAGACTGGGCTTTTTACTTGCATTCTGTGGGGTGGCTGATGGGGCTCGAACCCACGACAACAGGAATCACAATCCTGGACTCTACCAACTGAGCTACAGCCACCACTGAACTACTACATCTGTCTCGTTGTTTCCGCGACAGAACAAGATTATATAAACTTTAGCCCGCGCTTGCAAATTTAATTGCATGTCGAAGCAGAGGGCGCTTGCGGCTCGGCAATGTCGACCGCGTACACGGGCGGATCGATCCCCAGCAGGCTGCGAAACGCTGCCGTCAGCGCGGCCGCACTGGCCGTCGTATAGCCCGTCAGACCAGCTGGCAGCGCATCCAAACCAGCAGCCCGCGCCAACCCCCCAGCCACCAGCAAGCGCGCCAGCTGCCGCGCCACAGCATTCCCCGTATCCACCAGCGCTACATCACCATGTCCAGAGCTAACCAGCAGCCGCTCGATCGCCCCACGCACCAGCGGATAGTGCGTGCAGCCCAGCACCAGCGTATCGGCTTCCTGCGCCAACAGTGGTGCAATGAAGTGGTCCAGCGTGGCCATCATGGCGCTAGAGTCCAGCTCACCCAGTTCGATCTGGTCCACCAGGCCCACACATGGCTGCAGCAAAAAATCCACGCCGGTCTCACGATGGATCTGGTCGCGCAACAGCAAAAACTTTGCGCCTTGCAGCGTGCGCGCCGTCGCCAGCACGCCCACCTTGCCACTGCGGGTGAGTGCAGCGGCCGGCTTCAACCCCGGCTCCACCCCCACGACCGGCATCCCCGGATGCGTCTCACGCAGCACGCGCACGGCCGCCACGGTGGCTGTATTGCACGCCACGACAATCGCCTTCGCACCTTGCCCAATAAGGAAATCAGCAATCGCCAGCACGCGCGCAATGACCAGCGCCTCGGGCTTGTCGCCATACGGCGCATAGCCGGAATCGGCGACATACAACAGGTGTTCATGCGGCAGCTGCGCCTGGATGTGGCGCAGCACCGAGAGACCGCCGACGCCCGAGTCGAAAATGCCGACCGGGGCGTCGTGGGAAAGCGTGGTGGAAACCATGCTGAAGGGGAGAGGTGTTATGCGACGTTGATCGGCACGCCGCGCAGCGATTCGATCTTGGCTGACCATTCCTTCGGGCCGGTCGTGTGGACCGACGTGCCGGTCGAATCCACGGCGACGGTCACTGGCATGTCGGTCACGTCGAACTCGTAGATCGCTTCCATGCCCAGGTCCGCAAAGCCGACCACGGTGGCCGACTTGATCGCTTTCGAGACCAGGTACGCTGAGCCGCCGACCGCCATCAGGTACGCCGACTGATGCTTCTTGATCGACTCGATTGCGGCCGGGCCGCGCTCGGCCTTGCCGATCATCGAGATCAGACCGGTCTGCTCGAGCATCATGTCGGTGAACTTGTCCATGCGCGTGGCGGTCGTCGGGCCAGCCGGGCCGACCACTTCGTCGCCGACCGGGTCGACCGGGCCAACGTAATAGATCACGCGGTTGGTGAAGTCCACTGGCAGCGATTCGCCCTTGGCCAGCATGTCCTGGATGCGCTTGTGCGCAGCGTCGCGGCCCGTCAGCATTTTGCCGTTGAGCAGCAGCGTCTGGCCCGGCTGCCACGAAGCGACTTCTTCTTTGGTCAGCGTGTTGAGGTCGACGCGCTTGGATTTCTGCGTGTCCGGCGTCCAGTTCACATCAGGCCAGCTCGACAGCGCAGGCGGTTCGATGTAGACCGGGCCCGAGCCGTCGAGCACGAAGTGTGCGTGGCGCGTGGCGGCGCAGTTCGGGATCATCGCCACCGGCTTCGAGGCCGCGTGCGTCGGATACATATTGATCTTCACGTCCAGGACGGTCGTCAGGCCGCCCAGGCCCTGCGCGCCGATGCCCAGTGCGTTGATCTTGTCGCACAGCTCGATGCGCAGCTCTTCGAGCTTGTTGTTCGGGCCGCGCTGGCGCAGCTCGTACATGTCGATGTCTTCCATCAGCGACTCTTTGGCCATCAGCATCGCCTTTTCGGCGGTGCCGCCGATACCGATGCCGAGCATGCCCGGCGGGCACCAGCCCGCGCCCATCAGCGGCACGGTTTTCAGCACCCAGTCGACCAGCGAGTCGGACGGGTTGAGCATGACGAACTTGGTTTTATTTTCCGAACCGCCGCCCTTGGCCGCGACTTTCACGTCGACGGTTTCGCCCTCGACCAGCTCCATGTGGACCACGGCCGGGGTGTTGTCCTTGGTGTTCTTGCGCTCGAAATGCGGGTCCGCGACGATCGAGGCGCGCAGCTTGTTGTCGGCGAAGTTGTAGGCGCGGCGCACGCCTTCATTGACGGCGTCCGTGACGGTGCCCGTGAAACCCTCGAAGCGCACGCCCATGCCGATTTTCAGGAACACGTTGACGATGCCGGTGTCCTGGCAGATCGGGCGCTTGCCCTCGGCGCACATGCGCGAATTGGTCAGGATCTGGGCGATCGCATCCTTGGCGGCCGGGCTTTGCTCGGCCTCGTAGGCGCGCGCCAGGTGCTGGATGTAATCCGCAGGGTGGTAGTAGCTGATGTACTGCAGTGCTGCCGCGACCGATTCGATCAGGTCGTCTTGGGTAATCACGGTTGCCATGTTCGCTCTTTCAGGGGTACCAGGAATGTTTGTTTTAAGCGTGCTTGTCGTTGTGCGTGCTCATCACGATGCGGTCGGTGTAGGCAATCGCCATGGCCGAGAGCAGGAACGCGAAGTGGATCAGGGTCTGGAAGAACAGCGTCTTCACATCGTATGACGACGCGTTGATGAAAGTCTTGAGCAAATGAATCGACGAAATGCCGATGATCGCCATCGCCAGCTTGGTCTTCAGGACCGACGCGTTCACGTGCGACAACCACTCTGGCTGGTCCGGGTGACCATCCAGATGCATGCGCGACACGAACGTCTCGTAACCCCCGATGATCACCATGATCAACAGGTTCGAGATCATCACCACATCGATCAGGCCGAGCACGACCAGCATGATGATGGTTTCATTGAGCCGGGTAGGGCGAGTAGCGCCCGGAACGCTGACGGCATCGATGATGTGTTTGAGCGAATCGGCGTTGCCCATGGCAGCGCCGATCAGGTCGACGAGTTCGACCCAGAAATGAAAGACGTAGACGCACTGGGCCAGGATCAGGCCCAGATAGAGCGGCAGTTGCAGCCAGCGGCTCGAGAAAATCAGCGAATTGAGGGGCGACAGCTTGCGAAAAGGCTGGTTCGGGGGCAGAGACGACATCGGGATGGAACTCCAGGAAATGCGAGAAAATTCAGCACGGCATTTTACACCGGCGCTGGCGTTACGGTGTCGTCGGCAGAGCACTTGCCCGCTTTGCAACGGACGGCGTTAGAATGAATCGGGCGGCGCCAGCCAGTCGCCGGGGGGCGATGTGTAAGGGCTCAGTAAGCGAGCGCCCCTATGGTATCGGCATAACCCACTAACTAGAATGGAGACTGATATGTCCGACAACGAGACAACGCAGGAGCAATCCCAGGGCCTGCAAGAGCACCGCGTGTTCCAGCCGCCGCACGAATTTGCCGCCAACGCCACGGTCAGCGGCATGGCCGCCTACGATAAGCTGTGCGCCGAAGCCGCCAGCGACTACGAAGGTTTCTGGGCGCGCCTGGCGCGCGAGAACCTCGACTGGCACAAGCCATTCACCAGCACCCTCGACGAGTCCGACGCGCCGTTCTACAAATGGTTCGGCGACGGCCAGCTCAATGCGTCGTATAACTGCCTCGACCGCAACCTTGAAAACGGCAACGCCGACAAGACCGCGATCATCTTCGAGGCCGACGACGGCGCCGTCAACCGCGTGACCTACCGCGAGCTCTACGCCCGTGTCTGCAAATTCGCCAATGCGCTCAAGTCGCGCGGCATCAAGAAGGGTGACCGCGTCATCATCTACATGTCGATGTCGGTCGAAGGCATCAGCGCGATGCAGGCCTGCGCCCGCATCGGCGCGACACACTCGGTGGTGTTTGGCGGCTTCTCCGCCAAGTCGCTGCAGGAGCGCATCATCGACGCCGGCGCGGTCGCGGTCATCACGGCCGACGAGCAGCAGCGCGGCGGCAAATCGCTGCCCCTCAAAGCCATCGTCGATGAAGCCCTGGGCATGGGCGGCTGCAATACGGTCAAGGACGTCATCGTCTACAAGCGCACCGGCGGCAACGTCGCCTTCCAGGAAGGCCGCGACCTGTGGCTGCACGAGCTGGTCGAAGGCCAGTCGGCCGACTGCGAGCCGGAATGGGTCGACGCCGAGCACCCGCTGTTCATCCTCTACACGTCCGGCTCGACCGGCACCCCGAAAGGCGTGCAACACTCGACCGGCGGCTACCTGCTGTGGGCCGCGCTGACCATGAAGTGGACGTTCGACCTGAAGCCGGACGACGTCTTCTGGTGCACCGCCGACATCGGCTGGATCACCGGCCACACCTACATCGCCTATGGCCCGCTGGCCGTCGGCGGCACGCAGGTCGTGTTCGAGGGCGTGCCTACTTTCCCGAACGCCAGCCGCTTCTGGAAAACGATCGAAAAGCACAAGGTCAGCATCTTCTACACGGCGCCAACGGCGATCCGCTCGCTGATCAAGGCGTCGGACGTGGACGAAAAGGTCCATCCGAAGAATTCGGACCTGTCGAGCCTGCGCCTCTTGGGTTCGGTCGGCGAGCCGATCAACCCGGAAGCCTGGATGTGGTACTACAAGAACGTCGGCGGCGAACGCTGCCCGATCGTCGACACCTTCTGGCAGACCGAAACGGGCGGCCACATGATCACGCCGCTGCCAGGCGCAACGCCGATGGTGCCGGGTTCGTGCACGCTGCCACTGCCGGGCATCATGGCTGCGATTGTCGATGAAGCCGGCGCCGACGTGCCGAACGGGCAGGGCGGCATCCTGGTCGTCAAGCGCCCATGGCCGTCGATGATCCGTACCATCTGGAATAACCCGGACCGGTTCCGCACCAGTTACTTCCCGGACGAGCTGGGCGGCAAATACTACCTGGCGGGCGATGGTGCGATCCGCAACAAGGACACCGGCAACTTCACGATCACGGGCCGTATCGACGACGTGCTGAACGTGTCGGGTCACCGCATGGGCACGATGGAAATCGAATCGGCGCTGGTGGCCAATTCGCTGGTGGCCGAAGCGGCGGTGGTGGGGCGGCCGGACGACACGACGGGCGAATCGATCTGCGCCTTCGTCGTGCTCAAGGGCGCGCGGCCAACGGGCGAAGAAGCCAAGAAAATCGCCAATGAACTGCGTGCGTGGGTGGGCAAGGAGATCGGTCCGATCGCCAAGCCAAAGGAAATCCGCTTCGGCGACAACCTGCCGAAAACCCGCTCGGGCAAGATCATGCGCCGCCTGCTGCGCGTGCTGGCCAAGGGCGAGAACATCACGCAGGATGTCTCGACGCTCGAGAATCCAGCGATTCTGGAGCAGTTGAAAGAATCGGCGTAATTACTCCACTGGCGCCGGCCTCCGGGCCGGCAGAAAAATGCCCGTCTTCGCACTGCGAACACGGGCATTTTTTATCAACTGCGCCCTTCGAACATGCTGCACTGTTGGCGCATCGCGTAGGGTGGATGGCTCCGCCATCCACGCGTCCAACCGCCATCACAACTTCTGCAACTGCTCCTTCGCATACGCCGCACCCGCACCGGTCGGCGCCAATTCGAGATACGTCGTGAACGCCGCCCTGGCTTTCTGCGGCTGCTTCGACCTCACATACGCATCACCCAGATTGCGATACGCAATCGCCCGCGACGGATCGATCTTCACCGTATTTTCAAACCAGCGCGCCGCCTCGACAAAACGATCCTGCTTGTAAAACACAAAGCCCAGGTTATTGGCCGCCAGCGCAAAGTCAGGCCGCAGCTTGAGCGCCTCGGTAAACTGCGCCTCGGCCTGCGCATACTGCTTCTCCCGATACAGCTGCAACCCCAGATCATTGGCCCGCTGCGCTTGCTGCCGGCTTGACACCGGCACCGCCGCCGGCGCCTTGAGCCGCGTCTCGCCGCCCTGCAGATCCTTGACCACGACGGTGCCCGTTGCCTTCGACGCCTGCGCATCGAGCCGCGTATTGAGCGCAATCGCATCGTTCGACAACTGCGCCGTGCCGGCCGTGAGGAACTCGGTTTCTTCGGGAAGCTCGAACACGAAGTCGCCGCCTTCAGAGCCCGGCAAGCTACCAAAGGCCGGCGTCTGCTGCGACACGCTCGACACGGCCGGCGCCACATACGCCGCCAGCTCGGTGGCCGTGATCAGGCCATCGCCATTCAGGTCACCCTTGCCGCCCAGGCCCTGCATCAGGGTCCAGGTAAAGACCGAATGCCCATTTGGCCCGCCATCGGCCACCAACTGGTCGGTGCCGCCGGCAGTCAGCATCTGCCGGCCCAGGCGGCGCGCGTTATCGCGCAAGAACGACGCATTGGCCGCGCCGCGCGTCAGGCCAAGGCCGCTATAGCAGGCATCCATCACGAACAGCGCGTGCTTGGCGGGCAGGCTCTCGGCGATGTTCTGGATTTCGGTCATCGGAATCGCATCGGTGGCCAGGTTGTTCGGGTCGGCATCGAACGGCACGATGTAGCCGAGATCGCGCCCCGAACTGAGTTTGCGCGTGGCGCCGTGCCCCGCGAAGAACACGAATACGCGGTCGTTCGGCTGCAAGCCGCCATGGGCCAGGCGATCATGGAACGCAGCCAGGATGCCCTGGCGGGTGGCCTGCTCATTCTTCAACGTGATCACGCGTTCCTGCGCGAAGCCGAACTTCTGCACCAGCAGCCGCTCGACGCCCTCGGCATCGCGCACCGCATATTCCAGGTGTGGCCACTTCGGATAATTGTCGATGCCCACCAGGATCGCCCACGAATTGGCGTAGCCAGTGGCCGCGGCGCGTGGTGCCGGCGCGGGCGCTGCCTTGCTGTCGACCTTGAACGTCGCGCCATCCCAGCCGGCAAATTGATACCCCTCGGCTGCCAGGCGTTCGAGAATCATCGGCAGCGCCTTGACGGTACGCTCGTGGATATCGTGAAACAGGATGATGCCGCGGCCTTCCTTGTCGACGGTGCGCAGCACGCGGTCGGCGATCGACGACGGCACCGGGTCGGCCCAGTCGAGCGAGTCGATATTCCACATCATCGATGTGAGCTGCGCATCGGCCAGCAATTGCATGCCCTCGCGATTGCGCGCGCCATACGGAAAGCGAAACAGCGACGAGCGCTGCGGATCGACGGCCTTGAGCAGCGTATCGGTATCGAGGATTTCGGACTTGAGCTTCGCGCCCGTCTGCTTCGACAACTGCGCATGCGTGAGGCTGTGATTGGCCAGCACGTAGCCGGCGTCCTTGAGCTTGCGGCTCACCTGGGCATTGGCGCTCAATTTGGCTGCACCCTGCGCATCGAGCGCGCCCAGGTTGCGCCCGACGTTGAAGAAGATCGCCGGCGCGTTGTACTGCTTGAGGATCGCGGCGATTTCTTCGCTGTAGCGGCGGTGCGGGCCGTCGTCAAAGGTAAGCAGCACGGTCTTTTTAGGGAGCGATTTGCCGAAGATCTCGGCGCCTTCGCGCCCGGCCTGCGCTGGCGCACCCGGTTCTAGAGCAGCAGGTTCCGGTTCGGGCGTAGCGGGGTAGGGCAGCACGACGCCATATTCCTTCAGGATGCGTTCGCGCGTGTAGCGCTTTTTCAGGTAGGCGATGTAGCTGTCCCACTTCTCGCGTTTCAGCTCGATCGCGCGGGTGTCGTAGCGCCCGAAGATGGCGCGGATCTCCTTCTCGTAATTGCGCTCGATCTCGGCCAGCGCGTCGAGGTCTTCCGAGATCCGCTTGTGCAGCTTGATCGCAGCGAGCGACGAATCGCTGGCGACCTGCGCCTGCAGGCTGCGCAGGGTTTCGCGAAATGCCAGCCGGTCCGCATCGTACAGGCCGTCGCCCGACTCGATATAGTCGAGCAGGGTGCTGATGGCATCGAAGCGACGTGGGTTGTTCGACGCGATCAGGGTGGCCAGGGCAGTCTCCACGCGGCCGATGCGTTCCTGGTTTTCGTGGAACAGCTGCTGGCCGATGCGGTTTGCCTGGGCACGCTCGGCGGCGGGCAAGGTTGCCTCGTCGTGGGTCAGCACGATGATCTTGCGGTAGGCGTCGAGCATGGCGCGCAGCTCGGTTGCGATGGCGCTGGCGTCTTGCGTGCTGGTGTTGGTGGCGGTTGCGGGGGCAGGCTTTGTTTCCGGCGTCCCGCTCGGGGTGCGGTTCACGAGCCAGGAGCCGGCGCCGGCGCCAGCAGCAGCCACGGCGAAGATGATGAGATAAAGTGATGTGCGTTTCACGACGTATCCGTTGCGGGTAGCGTGCCGGATGGGCAGGCCAGCCGGGAACGATACCATTCGCGGGTGGTTGGGGGGAAGGGCCTCGCCTGACCGTTGTCAGGTCGGTCTTGTACTACCAGGAATTGTTGTTATAATGAGCGGCTTCGTGGAAAGCTCACGTCGACCATCAGGAGAGATGGATGAGTGGTTTAAGTCGCACGCCTGGAAAGCGTGTGTAGGTTCATAGCCTACCGGGGGTTCGAATCCCCCTCTCTCCGCCAAAAACACTAAAAAGCCCCTATGAAGGGGCTTTTTCAATTCTGCCTACCCCCATCTCTACCAACACAAACCGCTGCAAGCCGGGGTCAGGTCTGACATTCGGACACGGCCTGAACTGTAGTGCGGCATATTTGCCCTTAAGGCAGAGCTTGTGTCCGAATGTCAGACCTGACCCTGGCTATGCTGGCTATGTGACCCTGGCTATGTGACCGGACTGCGTCTGTCATCTGCGATTATTCGAATGCTTAAGATGAGGCTGCCTGTCAGGTCGCAACAAACACGTGACGTGCTCGGTCTAGATTGACAATCTTGACCCACTGACCAAGGCAAGCCAATGATAAAACATGCACAAGTAACCGCCACGCCTTCTGTAAATGCCGGGATGAAAATGAGTTCTGAAGCGCGGGCCGAATGCGTCGGTTGGAACGGGATGTATTCAAATACTACGACGATATGGGCACTGGAAAGGGAAACTGTACATGGGGCCCCGGCATCCTTGCCCACAGAGGCCCTTGTAGCAAAGAGGAACTGGCGAGGCCGGTCAGCGCAGCTGCCGTCGAGGCTGAGTTCGCCCGCCGGGTCGTGGAAGCGGAAGCCGGCGTTATACGCATGGTGCGCGTGCAGAAGCTGCCGCAAGACCAGTTCGATGCGCTGGTTAGTCTGACCTATAACGCGGGTGTCCACGGGTCACGCAACGTGTACACACTGGTAGACACTGGCCGTTTAGCTGAAACTGCTCGTCAAATTCGCACGATGACATCAGCACGTGTGAACGGCAAAAGTGTGGTGGCGCGAGGCCTGAATACGCGCCGAGCGGAAGAGAGTGCGCCGTTTGACGCAGCTGCCAAATCCGCCGCGCTGGCAAAAAAATAAACAAAGGAGCCGATCATGTCGTTTTTATCCATCGTTGGAAGATTGGTCGTCATGACTACCCTGTTGGCATTGGTCGCCCTCACAGCGCATGCCAAGAATCCAGAAAAGGACGCCGACATTCTTGGGACATGGACGCTGATTAAAGTCCTGGATTCGGCTGACATCGCCTCGCTGACTGATCAGCAAGCTGCGGCACTGGTCGGCAAGGTCATGGTTGTCCGGCGTGACAGTGTCATGTTCGATGGACAGCCTTGCCGTGCGCCAGAATTGACGCGCCGCCGCCACGATGCAGCCAAGTACGTCCGTGAAGGCTATCACGCTCGAGTCGGCGGTCTCGGTTTGCCGGACATCGTCACGGTAGTAGACCTGGACTGTACTGAAGCGTTTTTAAAAGAGAGAGAAAAGATCGTCGTGTTTTGGCAAGGTTACTTCTATGACGCAGTGAGCCAAACGCAGGCAAAGCGCTGACGTTCACGGCCTGCATAAGCTTTAGAGGCTCGCACCTGCTGATTTGAGTCGGCCTGGCGCACAACGCGTCCGCATTTTCCGGCATACCTTCGCGCGAGGCTGTGCCGAGATGGTGTTCCCCCGGCAAAAAAGCGATCAACTGAAGGTCAGCGCAGGCTCGAGGTTCGCGCAAGATGGGGTGCAGGTCGAGGCGGGCGATCGCATCACGCCACCATATATAATTGCAAAGTAGCCAACTTTGCCAATTGTATGAATATTTCTAATCCTGTCTTCGCTGTCGCTTTAACGCTGTTGGCATTCCTGGCGATCAAAATCACGTTTGTATTTGAAGGCAAGAGTCCTCCACCGATGCGGTTTGGCACGATCAATGGTTTGCGTGGCTATCTCGCACTCTTCGTGATGTTGCACCATGCGTGCATGTGGTTCGTATTAGTCCACACAGGAAAATGGGATGTGCCTCGGCCAAATCTATATGGACCTCTTGGTCAGGCGAGCGTTCTAATGTTTTTCATGATCACGAGTTTCTTATTTTATGACAAGCTACTGAATGCGCGGGACCGCAGATTTGACTGGAAAGCATTTTTCATCGGCCGTTTTTTCCGTATTGCGCCGCTCTATTACGTGGTCCTGGTATTTGTTTTTCTAACCGTTGCCTACCTGTCAGACTGGCGCGTCGTCGACAGTCTGCAAGAGATTTCACTCGCCGTCGCAAAGTGGTTGTTGTTCACCATTCCTACCGCCGCGCCGCTCAACGGCCACACCGATTCCTGGATCATCATGGCTGGCGTGACATGGTCGCTCCGCTACGAGTGGTGTTTCTATCTTGCGCTGCCGTTGATTTCGCTAGCTGTGAGGCAACGTCCAGGTTGGCTCTTGCTGCTGGTCTCGTTCGCAGCGTTGATCATCGGTTGGCGGATCGGATTAAATATTCGATTTGCAGCCGTATTTGTAGGCGGCATCTTGGCCGCGTATCTGGTGCGTGATCCGAGATTTACCCGATTTTGTGAGAAAAAGGTGGCATCAGTATTGGTGCTAATTTGTTTTGCTGCAGCGCTTCAATTTGAAAATCTGCTGCAGATTGCGCCGTGCATCGCGCTGATCGCTGCCTTTTGCGTGATTGCCGGCGGTGCCGATATGTTCGGCCTGTTCTCGTTACCGACGTCTCACAGGCTCGGCGAACTCGCTTACGGCATCTATTTAATTCACGGCATCGTGCTGTTTGTGGCGATCAATTTCGTTGTCGGCAAAGATGTGGCGGCTGATATGTCGGTGTCGATGTACTGGATGTTCATTGCGGTGCTGGCGCTGGTCACTCTCGCCCTGTCTGGCATGGCATATCACTACGTCGAGAAGCCAGGGATCGCTCTGGGCAAGCGACTTGGCAAGCGAAGCACATGATCCCTGGCCGACCCTGATAGTCTCAGGCCTTCGATTCATTCAGACAGACCGTGGATCGAACACTGGCGCGCGTTGATCATTGATCTCCGCGCGCCGAACGCATCACGACCGCTTGTAACGCAGCCACACTCCGCCACCGTCCTGAACCTCTGCCGAATCGAGCTTCAGGTAACTCGGCTGCTTCCAGGCCTCTTCGCCAATTTCAAACGACGCAGGATGATGGCCACGCCCGTCGATCAGCGGCAGTATCAGCACGCTGACTTCATCAACCAGGCCAGCATTGACGAACGAGCCGCTGACGTGCGGGCCGCCTTCGACGATCAGTCGCTTCGTGCCCAGCTCATCGGCCAGGGTCTGTACGACCTGCGCCAGATCGATATCGGTTTTGCCTGCGAAAAAATACGACACCTCGATCGACTGCAAATAGGCCAGGTAGTCGTCCGACACGGCTTCCGTCAACACCGCAACGACGTGGGAGCCGAGCGCCTCATTGCTCTTCCAGGCAACCTTGCCGTGACCATCGATCGCAATGGCGTAGGTCTTCGCGTCACGCTTGGCGAAGTAGGGCGTGCGTGGGATCGGCTCCTTCGCCAATCCTTTCGGATAACCTTCGCCATGCGCGATTTCTTCCATGGTGGTGCGTCCGCAAATCCAGCCATCAAAGTCAAACGTCGCGGCGAGCTTTTCGTATAGCTCGCCCGCAGCGTTCTTGAATGGCCGATCCCAGCCATCGGTCAGTGCGTGGCCGTCGATGGACGACATCATGTGGCAAATAACATAGGGTTTCATTAAATTCTCCAGAACGAGACATCAACAAATTGCTCGTCAATTAAAAGGGTCATGCCTCGTCATCAAAGTCGGCAGACAAGCTCAGATCACGTTGCATCGAGATGTCGCGAACGCGTTGCTCCAGGCGCTCAACAACCGCATTGAAGCCCCAGGCGCCGAGCACGAGATGCCGTGGCGCGTCGGCGCCATTCGCGATCGTGACCATGGCCTGCGCGGCCCTGACCGGGTCACCGGCCTGCGCGCCGCTGGTTTCTTTGGTTCCAGCCAGGCGTTTTCCCGCCGTGTCGGCGTAGTCGGCGATCCCGCTCGTTGTCTGGCGCAAGGAACGGCCCGCCCAGTCCGTGCGAAATGGCCCAGGCTCGACGCAGGTGACGCCAATTCCCAGCGGAAGCACTTCGGCGCGCAGCGCGTCCGACCATCCCTCGACCGCATGCTTGGATGCGGCGTAGTAGCCGGACCCCGGATAACCCATGAGGCCAGCGACCGAGGTGATGTTGAGGATATTGCCCTTGCGCTGCTCGCGCATCAGGGGAAGTACCGCCCGCGTCATGGCAAACAGGCCGAAGACGTTCGTATCGAACTGCGCACGAATTTCCGCTTCCTCACCTTCTTCAACGGTGCTCTGGTAGCCGTAGCCCGCGTTGTTGACCAGGACATCGATGCGGCCGAATTGGTCGCGCGTCGCAGCAACGGCTGCATCGATGTCGGCAGGACGCGTGACATCCAGAGACAGCGCGAGTACGCGTTCCGGTGCGCTGCGTTCGATGTCTGCGATGGCATGTTTGTCGCGCGCGGTGACGACCACGCGCCAACCGCGCTGAACGATCAGTTCAGCCAGAGCCCGGCCCAGGCCAGTTGAACAGCCGGTGATGAACCAGACCGGCGTGTTGTCCTGCTCCGGAAAGCCCTGCATCACTTGTTCAAGTGCTCGCGCACCTTGGCTGCACTGTGGCCCACCTGGCCAACCACGCGCTCCAGATCTTCCTTGCTGATGCCCAGGGCTTCGGTCCAATAGCGGACCTCATGGGCCTCGGTGAGACTGATGAGGTTGCGGTCCGGGTTGCCTTTGTTCGAAAGATTATCTGACATGGGTTATCTCCTCAAAACTGCAGGATGCGCGGCCAGAGAGTACTGAGTCAGTGCGCGATTTCACGAACCGCTTAACAACTTCATCGCGACATGACGTTGTCTCGTGCGGATAAGCAACGTCAAAGACAGCCAGGGCATGCCTGCCATCCGGCGGCGTATTGCTGGCTGTCTGTTGTTTTCGCTGCATGCTGTTCGTCCAATGTTTTATGCAATTCGTCCAGCGTGGGTGTCCTGTCACTGCCGTTTGCCCGGTGCTTTGCTAAAGTTTATAAAAGACAACAAAATTGCAATATAAATATTGATCTTGCGCATTAAGAACCTGCTAGAATATTTACAGGCAATAAAAGTTAATCATCATCCACAGAAGTTGCATTGTCTGGCGCCTGCCGATCCCAGGAAAATGCCGCTATCTGTCACCAATGTCGATATTCCACGGAGTCCGTCCCATGCGCATCAAGTCAGTCCTGCTGTTCCTATCCGCCTTCATCACGTTCAGTGCGGGGATCGCCCACGGCAGCCCGATTCTGGTCAAGAACGGCGACTTCGAGTTGACCTCCAAAGGCGGCAACAAGAAGGTCAACGGTACGCATCTTGAATCCGACCGCACGACGCTGACCGGCTGGACCAGCAGCGAAAACGGGGGCAAGGGCGGCGGATATAACTTTGTATTGGATGGCTCGATCGCGAACACCCCTCGATCGGCGCTGTGGCTCGAAGGGAAGGGCAATGGCTACACTGCATCGCCAACCGGCGGCAATTTCTTTGCATCGGATTCGCAATACCATCCGGGCATGCTGTCTCAGCTGATCAGTGGCCTGACGATCGGCACCAGCTACCTGCTGACGTTTGATTACGCGCTGGCGCAGCAGGTCGGTTTCTATGGCGCCAACTACGACAATTTCTGGGAAGTGGGCTTCGGTAATGCCACGGCCAGCACCGCGCCTTTGACCATTGCCGACAATGCATTCAGTGGATGGAAAACGGCCACCATGGCGTTCACCGCGACCAACGCCAGCGAAATGCTGTCGTTCCTGGCGCGGGGCACCGCACCGGGCGCTCCACCATTCATGCTGCTGGATAATGTCGCGCTGAATGCAGAAGTGCCGGAGCCGGCAACGTGGATGCTCATGATCGGTGGCCTGGGCCTGCTAGCCTTCAACGCACGCCGCCGCCGCAACGCACGGGTGTGATTTTGCAGCCCCGGTAGCCTCAAGCTTGCCCACAAAGGCGCTTCCCGCTACCGGCTTGCTGTTGGTTGTTCCTCATTTCGCACGCTGCATTCGCCATGAACGTTTCTCCCGCCGAATTTGCCGCCACCGCACTGCGCCTGTGCGTCTGGCTGATCCTGCTCACGGCCCTGTTCGTGCCACTGGAGCGCTGGTTCGGCGTGCGCCACGACGGCCCGAACGGCGAGTTGCGCCACAACCTTGCGTATTACTTCCTGAGCAGCCTGGTGCCCATCGTGCTGCTCAGCGCGCCGATGGCGCTGCTGGCTGCGCTGGCCGCCTGGGTGGTGCCGGATGCGTTGATCACCGCCATCGCCGGCTTGCCGCTCGCCGTGCGCATGGTGCTGGCCTTCGTGATCGCCGAGACCGGTTTCTACTGGGGCCACCGGCTGAGCCACGAGCTGCCGTGGCTGTGGCGCTTCCACGCGCTGCACCACAGCACCGAACGCATGCATTTTCTGGCCAATACGCGCAGCCATCCCGTCGACATGGTCATCACGCGCCTGTTCGGCATCGTGCCGCTGTATCTGCTGGGGCTGGCCAGCCCGACCGCGGCCGGCAGCGCCGCCCCCGCTGCACTGATCGTGCTGGGCACGTTATGGGGCTTCTTCATCCACGCCAACCTGCGGTGGCGCTTCGGCCCGCTCGAATGGTTCGTCACGACACCGGCCTTTCATCACTGGCACCATAGCCGGCACGAACACATCAACCGTAACTACGCGTCCACGCTGCCGTTCCTGGACCGCCTGTTCGGCAGCCACTACCTGCCGCGCCACTGGCCGGCCGAAGTGGGGACGGACACGCCGCTCGCGCCCACTTTGAGCCGCCAGTTGATCGAGCCGCTGCTGCCGGCACCGACGGCCAGACCGGCAGCCGAACGGCTGTTTTGAAGGGCGACGCCAATACAACGGCGGCCCCCCGGATCTGGTTGATTGACGGCGTGATCGCGTACAATGACGGGCCAATCACTACCAAACACACCTAATGGAATGGCTTTTTGACCCAAATATCTGGGTCGGCTTGTTCACCCTTGTCGTGCTCGAGATCGTCCTTGGCATCGACAACCTGATCTTCATCGCCATCCTGGCGGACAAACTTCCCCCGCACCAGCGTGACAAAGCCCGCCTTGTCGGCCTGTCGCTCGCCATGATCATGCGTCTTGGCCTGCTGACCGTCATCGCCTGGCTGGTCAAACTCACCGCGCCCCTGATTGCCCTCGGTCCGCTGACGTTCTCCGGGCGCGACCTGATTTTGCTGGTGGGCGGCTTCTTTCTGCTGGCCAAGGCCACGATGGAGCTGCACGAGCGTGTCGAAGGCAAGCTGCACGTTGCCACCGGCAAGCGTGCCTACGCGAGCTTCGCGGCCGTCGTCGCGCAGATCATCGTGCTCGACGCCGTGTTCTCGCTCGACGCCGTGATCACCGCCGTCGGCATGGTCGATGAGCTGGGCGTCATGATGGCCGCCGTCGTGATCTCGATGGGCGTCATGCTGTTTGCGTCCAAACCGCTCACGCGCTTCGTCAACGCGCATCCGACCGTCGTCGTGCTGTGCCTGAGCTTCCTCTTGATGATCGGCCTGTCGCTGATCGCCGAAGGCCTGGGCTTCCATATTCCGAAGGGCTACCTGTACGCCGCGATCGGCTTCTCGGTGGTCATCGAATTGCTGAATCAGCTGGCGCGCCGTAACTTCGTCAAGCAGGATGCACACATCCCGCTGCGCGATCGGACGGCCGATGCGGTGCTGCGCCTGTTGGGCAGCACGCGCGGGATCGAGCCGGGCGACGAGCCGGACCCGGTGACGAGCAAGCAGCAGAAGCAAAAGCCCGACGAGCCGACGTTCGAGCTCGAAGAGCGCAATATGGTCAGCGGGGTCCTGAGCCTCTCGCAGCGCTCGGTGCGCTCGATCATGACCAACCGCTCGGACATCTCGTGGATCAATATCGAGGACGATGCCGACACGATCCGCGCCCAGCTCCTGGCCACGCCGCACGGCTTCTTCCCGGTCTGCCGGGGCGAGCTTGATGAAGTCATCGGCGTCGCACGCGCCAAGGATCTGATTGCCGACCTGACGCTGTCGGGCGCGATCGATGCGAACCATATCCGCGTGCCGATCATCGTGCCCGACGCCAGCGGCGTGCTCAAGGTGATGGACCGCCTCAAGCGCTCGCACGGCCAGCTGGTTCTCATCGCCGACGAATACGGCACCTTGCAGGGCCTGGTCACGCCAATTGACATCCTCGAAGCCATCGCCGGCGAATTCCCGGACGAAGACGAGCAGCCCGTGGTGCAGGACCTGGGCGGCGGGCGCTGGCGCGTGGATGGCACGGCCGACCTGCACTACCTGGAACAGGTGCTCGAGGTGGATGCGCTGGTGGGCGACACCGACGACTACACGTCGCTGGCCGGCCTGATGCTCGAGCGCTTCGGCACCTTGCCGCTGGTGGGCGACGGCATCGAAATCGAAGGCTTGCGCATGGAAGTCGAAGAGGTGCTGGAACGGCGTATCGCGTCGGTGCTCGTCACGCGCATCGCCGATCCGCTTTGACGACAAGTTGAACGACCGTTTTTGACAGGGACACGATCATGCAAGCACTCTCCCGGGGCCAGCGCCTGCCCCTGTCCACCGTGGCGCCAGACGGCGTCCTGCAGGCGGGCGTATCGGCTCAGGGACTGGCGCTCGACGTCGCGTGCTTCGCGCTAAGCGCCGCCGGCAAGCTGGCGGACGAACGCTACATGACGTTCTTCAACCAGCCCGCGACGCCGTGCGGCGGCGTGGCGCTGGGCGCGGTCGGCCAGGATGCTGCGGGCTTTGGCATGCAGCTTGCGCGGCTGCCGGCCTGGGTCGAGCGGGTGAGCATCGTCGCCAGCACCGAGGGCGCAGCGACGATGGCGCAACTGCAGACCGGTTACCTGCGCCTGGTTGGCCCGCAAGGCGAGTTCGCGCGCTTCACGTTCAGCGGCAGTGACTTCGCTGGCGAGCGCGCCGTCATGCTGGGCGAGCTGTATCGCAAGGATGGCGGCTGGCGCTTCATGGCAGTGGGGCAGGGCTTCAACGGCGGCCTGGATGCACTGGTGCGCCACTTCGGCGGCGCGGTGGCCGAGGAGGCGTCCCCGGCGCCTTCAGCACCATCGGTCGACCTCGAAAAGCGCGTGGCCCAGGCCGCGCCGCAGCTGGTCAATCTGGTCAAGTCGGCCGCCGTGTCGCTCGAAAAAGCGGGGCTGGCGCAGCATCGCGCCAAGGTTTGCCTGGTGCTCGACATCTCCGGTTCGATGAGTGCGTTGTACAGCAAGGGCCTGGTCCAGAAATTCGCCGAGCGCATCCTGGCGCTGGGCTGCCGCTTCGATGACGATGGCGAGATCGACGTGTTCCTGTTTGGCCGCAACGTCCACCAGGGCGAGGCGATGGGCCTGGCGAACTGGTCGAACTACATCAAGGGCATCATCGCGCGGCACCCGCTCGAAGGCGATACCCGCTACGGCGCTGCGATCGAGGCCGTGCGCCGCCACTACTTTCCGGATGCGCGCGGTGGCGAGCGCCGTGCCGTCGCCACGGCCGCCGTGCCCGTATACGTGATGTTCGTTACCGACGGCTCGACGTCGGACAAGCCGCTGACCGAACGCCAGCTGCGCTGGGCCAGCCGCGAGCCGATCTTCTGGCAGTTCATGGGCATCGGCAAAGGGCGCAAGTCCAAAGCGAAAGCGCTGGCCAGCTTTGCCGACTCGGATTTCCCGTTCCTCGAAAAACTCGACGAGCTCGATGGCCGCCTCGTCGACAACGCCGATTTCTTCTCGGTGGCCTCGCCCGACGAGCATCCCGACGCCGCGCTGTACGACCTGTTGATGAACGAATACCCGCAATGGGTGAAGCAGGTCAGGGCGCTCGGAATGATCGGCTGACGCGCGGTAGAAGGGGTCGCATTTGTGATGCAAACAGGCCCTGAAATACCGCTCTTCTCAGCACTTAGAAACCAGTGGACGCACGTTACTCTTGTCGCATCGTCAGGACGTCATTACGTCCACAGACCGTGTACAACAGGGAGAAACAACGTGTTCGAAGGATTCATCCAGCTCACCCCAACGGGCGTCGCGCTCACCATGGCCGCGTCGTACATCATGACCGTGTTTGCCAGCGAACTGTATCTGCACCGTTCGCGCAGCCACCGCGCGATCACGTTCCACCCGCTGCTGTGCCAGCTGTTCCGCCTGTGGATCTGGCTGACGACCTACGGCGTGACCGCCAAGGCCTGGGTGGCGGTGCACCGCAAGCATCACGCCAAGTGCGACACGGTCGACGACCCGCACAGCCCGCACATCCACGGCCTCTGGACCATCCTGACCAAGGGCACGCTGCTGTACCGGAAGGCCGCCCGCAACGCTGACCTGATCAAGGCCTACGGCGTGGGCATCAAGGAAGACTGGATGGACGCGCACCTGTACACGAAGCACCGCTTCCGCGGCGCGTTCCTGTTCCTGGCGCTCGAGATGCTGGCGTTCGGCGTGACCAACGGTTTCCTGATCTGGCTGTTCCAGTTTTCGATCCTGCCATTCTGGGCCTCGGGCTTCATCAACGGGATCTTCCACGTGGTGGGCTACCGTAACTTCCAGACCAAGGAAGGGTCGCGTAACTTCTTCCCGATCGGGATCATCTTCGGCGGCGCCGAACTGCACAACAACCACCATGCCAACCCGGCGTCGGCCAAGCTGTCGATGAAGTGGTGGGAGTTCGATGCGGGCTGGCTCGTCATCCGCATCCTCTCGTTCGTGCGCCTCGTGACCATCAACCATGTCGACCGGCTGCCGGCACCGGATGCGGCGCAGGCGCGGCGGCACGCGGCGGGTTGACGCCTGCCGGGCGCAGCTTCTTGCCAAGCCGGCGCCACCCGATCACCACGCCCGTCACGCTGAGCAGCAAACCACCGAGGCTCAGCACGACCAGCACGATGTCCCACAACGGCCGCCGTTCCAGCAGCGGCAGCCAGTCCCACGAATGCAGCATCGCGAACAGCCAGCGGCTGGCGCGCTTGCCATTGTCGATGTGGCCCAGAACCGCGCCGGTGCGCGGGTCGAGATGCACCCAGGTCGCGTGCGGATCGTCGAACACGATGCGCAGTACGGGTAGCGGCTTGTCCGCGCCACCCATCATCGTGTGCGCATCGCGGGCGTAGTAATACAGGTCGTACTCACTCAGTTGCCCGACCCGCGCGACGGGTGCGTCGACCAGGTGCGCGGCGGCAGCCTGCAGCGCCGCCGCGTCGAGCGTCAGTGGCTGCGCGGCGTGGCTGTCCAGCACCTGCGGCGCGCCGCCCGCACGGTAGGCCAGCACGCGATTCTGGCCCAGCACGCGCACCCAGCGCAGTTCGCGCACGGCGCCGGTGCTGGCGGCCAGCAGCGCCGGCGGCGCAGCGTCACGGTCCGTCAGCGTCAACGACCCGCCCTGCAGCGCCTCCATGCGCAGCTTCGGCGCGCCCGTGTCAAAGATATGCCACGGGTTCATCGACATCAGGCCGCTGAAGATCCACGCGATCGTCACCAGCGCAAACAGCAGCCCCGTCACGTGGTGCCAGCGCATCATCGCGCCCGGATACGGCGTGCGCGCGCCGCTGCGGTACGGCGCGCGAAAGCGCCAGCGCAGGATGCCGGCCACGGTGCCCGACAGGGCGGCCACGATGCCGGCGATGGCCAGGTAATTGACGATATTGGTCCAGTAAGGCTGGAACAGGTTGCCGCGAAACGGATACAGCCAGTGGATCCAGGCGCCGGCGTAATTCCACAGCTGTTCGCTGCGCGTTGCATCGCGCACGACTTCGCCGGTTTTCCCGGACACGTACAGCAGCGTGCGATCGGCATCCATCACCTCGACCCGGTGCAAAGGGCGCTGCGCATCGAGTCCGCGCGAATGGGTGAAGGCGTCTTCGTCGATCACGTCCTGGTAATGCACGTTCACGCCGGGGCCGGCCCAGGCAGCAGCGCTGGCCAGCGCATCGGCCGCGTTCACCGTGTCCACACGCGCGCCGCTGATGGCGTCGATGACGATGGCGCCGCGCTTGCCGCTGTTAATTGGCGTCGCCACATACACGGCGCGTCCGCCACTGGACGCCGCCAGGCGCAACCCGTCCAGCGGCTTGGAGACGCCGGCCTTGGCCAGCGCCACGTTAGGTGCCAGCAGCGGCGCCTTTTGCGACAGCGCCGGCAGATGCGCCAACCGTTCAGCGTCGGTCAGCTTCGGGTAGCCGACATACATCATGACGATGCCCGATGCGAACCACATCGCAAACAGCACGCAGCCGCCGATGCCCAGCCAGCGGTGGGTCAGAAACAGCCAGCGCTTGAGTTGTGCCTTCATGCCGGACTCCCCGTCAGAATGCCACGCGCAGCGACACGTCCGCCGTGCGCGCCGCGCCCAGGTACGCCATCGTGCTGTTCACGTTGGCGGCGTAGATCCGGTCGGTCAGATTGCGCACGCGCCCGACCAGCGTGACGTCGTGGTTGATCTGGTAGGCCAGGCCCAGGTCGACGAATGTGTAGGCCGGCCAGTACAGCGTGTTGGCGGCGTCCGCATACACCTTGCCGACCCGGCGCACGCCGACGTTCGTCTGCAGCGCCGGCGTGATGGCGTACGACAACCACAGATTGGCCACGGTCGCTGGCGTGTTGACCGGCGTCTTTCCGGCCAGTGACACGTTGCCCTGGCGGTAGTTCTGGTATTCGGCGTCCACGTAGGTGAGGTTGCCCTGCAGGCCCAGACGGCGCGTCGGCTGCAGGCCGACAGCCAGTTCGACGCCTTGCGACGTCTGCTCGCCAACGAGCAGGGTCAGGGCGCTGTTGTTCGGGTCCTGCGTTGCGATGTTCTTGCGTGTGATGTGGTACGCGGCCAGCGTCGCCGTCCCCTTGCCATCCCAGAATCCCAGCTTGCTGCCCACCTCAAACTGGCGCCCGGTGGTCAGCTCGCTGTTGTTGCGCACGTCCGCGAACGAGGCGGTCGACAGCACGCCGGACGGCGGGTCGGCCGCCGTCGCGTATTGCGCATACAGGTTCATGGCGGGCGTGACGTCCCACACCAGGCCAAGGCGGCCGGTCGTGGGCGTGTAGCTGCGCGCGAAGCTGGCCGGGCTGGCGCTGGTCACCTCGCGGCGGTTGGTCAGATCGAGTTCGATGCGCTCGTGGCGCAGCGCGGTGACCAGGTTCACGTTCGGCACCAGCGCCGTGCGGTTCTCGATATACAGGGCCGTCGTCGTAACCTTGTTGTCGCGGTCCGGCCGGAAGCCCGGGCTCATGCCCGGCACAGCAAAGAACTGTTCGGTGACGAAGTCGTACGGGTCGACCGTGCTGACCGTGACGGGCAGGCTGTTCGGAAAGCGCGTCTGCTTGTTGACGCTGACGTCCAGGCCAAAGGCCCAGTCGCTGCGGCGCGCGCCGATGCGGCTCTTGTACATGCCGTCAAGGCGATCTCCTACCATGCGCTGATCGTGGCGCTGGAGCAGGGCGGCCGAGCGGATCACGGCTGTGTTGGACGGGTTGAAGCGGTAGGTCTCGACGTTGCGGTAGTCGCGCAGCGCATCGTAGAGATACAGCGTGTTCGTGAGCTGCAGCGCGTCGCTCACCTGCCACTTGCCGATCGAGCGCAGCCAGTGCACGCGCTGGTCGTAGACACCGTCGGCGCTGTTGTAGTTCTTGAAGCGCGTGGCTTCGAGAATGCGCGCCTTTCCGGCGATCGGGTTGGCCAGCGGCGTACCCCAGTACGGGCGGTCCACGTCTTCCTGCTGGAATTCATAGGCCAGCGTGTGCGTCACGCCGCGCCCGAATTGCGACAGCAGGGATGCGGCCAGCTGGGTCGAGCGGCTGTCGACACCGTCGATCGGGCTGCCGGTGTCGCGGTGGTTGATGTCGATGCGCGCGTACTGGCCATCGCTCAGTTGGCGGTTCAGGCCGGCCGACGCTTCTTTCAACCCATGCCCGCCAAGCCGCACCTGGGCCTGAGACAATTCGCGCGCCCCGGCCAGTTTGGTAATGTAGTTGATCGAGCCGCCGACCGCGCCCGAGCCAAACAGGAAGCTCGATGGCCCGCCGATGGCTTCGACCCGGTCGATGATCCAGCTGTCGACGGGGCGCGCGGCGATCGCGTACTGAACGTTGATGCCGTTGAACAGCTGGCTGATCGAGCCGCTGCCGAAGCCCCGGTAGCTCACGCCGATATTGCCCGGCGCATTGTGGGCAGTCACGCCGGGGATCGCGCGCAGGATTTCCTGCGTGTCCTGGGCGCCGCGTACGTCGATCAGTGCGCGGTCGACAACGGTGACGGTGGCCGGGGTTTCGCGTGCGCTCAGGCCAAGGCGGCTGGCGGTATCAAGGGGCGTGTCGAGGTTCAGAAGGCTGCCGGCGCGCGGTGCGTCGGCCGTGATTTCGACGGTGGGGATGGCCTGGGCATACGCCTGCCAGGGTGTGACGAAGGTAAAACCCAGGGCGAGCGCGATCGTGCGCGGCCCGGCGTGAAGACATGGGGTCATTGCATTTCCTGTGCGCGCGACGAACGGCGATGGCGTGCCGCGCATGGTCCGCCGGTGCTGCATGGGGATGCAGCGCCGGAATTAAGGATGAGGACGGATCAGGAAAGGGCGGCAGGCGGCCCGCGCGATTGCGCAGGCGTCCAGGCAAATTGCGGGCGTGGCGCGTGGTAGAACAGGGGCGGGTACGGGTCGCGCTCCAGGCTGACCACCAGTAGCGCGCCGGCGTACGGCGGCGGTGCGATGGCGGCATGCTGGTGCGAGCAGCACAGGTCACAGTGCGACATGTCGGGCACCGGTGGCGCCGTCGTCTGGCCCGCGTCGTCCACGACCAGGACGTGGCGGGTGCCAGTGGCGCTGCAAATCTCGGACAGATAGGCATTGGCTGGCTGCGCGGTGGCCAGGGCCATTGCATGCGACAGCACGGGCGTGAACAGGCCGAACAGGAACGCCACGAGGACGGTCCAGCCATACAGCGCGCGGGTTGTGCGAAGCCTGTGCATATGAAAATTATAGTCGGGGCAGCGCGCCGCGGCGCACGGGTGGTCAATTTGTCCATCTTGCCAGGTCAAGGGCGACTGGGGCACGAGCAATACGGCGTGCGATTGATATAATCGCGGTCTACCATCCCGCTACCCACGACCAACACGATGCCGCGCACCCTTGTCATTTCCCCGAACTGGATCGGCGACGCCGTCATGGCCCAGCCCTTGCTGCGCCGGCTCCGGGAGCGCCATCCCGATCGCCCGATCGATGTCGTGGCGCCCACCTGGGTCGCCCCGGTCTGGCGCGCGATGCGCGAAGTCGACACGGTGCTCGAGTCGCCATTCAAGCATGGCGCGCTGCAGTGGAAAGAGCGCAAGGCATTTGCGAAGATGCTGGGCGCGCGCGGCTACGCCGACTCGTACGTCTTGCCCAACACGCTCAAGTTTGCGCTGATTCCGTGGCTGGCCGGCATCCCGCGCCGCGTGGGCTACAAGGGCGAGATGCGCTATGGCCTGGTCAATGTCATGCACCACGACGACAAGACCGCGCCGCGTCCGATGGCCCAGTTTTACCAGGCCTTGGCCGACACGCCGGTGCGCGACCTGGCGCGGCCCGAACGCCTGCCCGAACCGGTGATGGCGGTGGCGCCCGAGGAAGCGCAGGCCGCGCTCGCGCGCCTGCAACTGCCGGGCGGTGCGCACGTCGTGTTTGCGCCGGGCGCCGAATTCGGCCCGGCCAAGCGCTGGCCATCCACGTATTTTGCCGAGCTGGCGCAGACCATCCTGGCCCATCGCCCGGATGTGCAGATACTGCTGCTCGGCTCACCGAAAGACCGCGCCGTTTGCGACGAGATCACGGCGATTGCGCCGCAGGCGCACAACCTGGCCGGTTCGACCTCGCTGGCCGAAGCCATCGCGCTGATCTCGCGCGCCGCTGCCGTGGTCACGAACGACTCGGGCCTGATGCACATCGGCGCGGCGCTGGGGCGGCCCGTGGTGGCCATCTATGGCCCGACCGATCCGCGCCACACGCCGCCGCTGTCGCAACTGGCGCAGATCCTGTGGCTGCACATCGAATGCTCGCCGTGCCAGCAGCGCGAATGCCCGCTGGGCCACCAGAACTGCATGAAGCAGATCCTGCCGCAGGCAGTCTGGCAGCCCTTGCAATCCATGCTTGCCGCCGCGTGATGCGGGCAAGCCAAACGATCTAACAGAGGACCCCATCATGATTCTGGTTACCGGCGCCGCAGGTTTTATTGGCGCGAACCTCGTGCATGCGCTGTCAGCGCGCCAGCCGTTCAGCGTGTTCGCTGTCGACAATATGTCGCGGCCCGAAAAATTCCATAACATCGTCGACGCCGAAATCGCGGACTACGCCGACAAGGAAGACTTCCTGGTGCGCCTGAAGGCCGGTGAATTCGACAACAAGTTCACGGCCGTGCTGCACCAGGGCGCGTGCTCGAACACGATGGAGACCGATGGCCGCTACATGATGAAGAATAACTACGACTACACGGTCGCGTTGTTCGAATTCTGCCAGCGCCAGGACATTCCGTTCATCTACGCGTCGTCGGCCGCCGTGTATGGCGCCGGCACGGTGTTTCGCGAAGAGCGGCCACTCGAGCGGCCACTGAACGTGTATGGCTACTCGAAATTCCTGTTCGACCAGTACCTGCGCCGCTACTGGGCCACCAAGGGCAAGGATGCGGGCAGCCAGGTCGTCGGCCTGCGCTACTTCAATGTCTACGGGCCGCTCGAAGGGCACAAGGGCACGATGGCGTCGGTGCCGTTCCACCAGTACCACCAGTTCCTGAAGGACGGCAAGGTACGGCTGTTCGGCGCCAACGATGGTTACGAAGCCGGCGCGCAGATGCGCGACTTCGTCTATATCGACGACGTCGTCAAGGTCAACCTGTTCTTCCTGGACCATCCCGAACAGCGCGGCATCTTCAACCTGGGCACCGGCCGCGCGCAGCCGTTCAACGACCTGGCGGTGGCCACCGCCAACGCATTGGCCAACGAAGGCAAGCCGGCCTTGAGTCTGCAGGAGATTGTCGATCAGGGCCTGCTCGAGTACCTGCCGTTCCCGGACAAATTGAAGGGCAAGTACCAGAGCTTCACGCAGGCCGACATCTCGGCGCTGCGCGCGGCCGGCTACAACGAACCGTTCACCGACGCGGCCACTGGCGTGGCCAAGTACATGGACTGGCTGCGCGCACAGCCGGTGCGCTGATGGTCAGGGGCGGGTGTACTGCATGCCCAGTGCGGTTTCACCTGCCACCTGCGCCTTGTTTTCCGGGCTTTCGCTGAATCCGATCAGCAAACGTTCGATCGGCAGGCCGTTGTTCAACTGCTGCAACCAATACGCCGCACCGACCTCGTCCGGTGCCCGATGCAGCACATTGCGGTACATGGCGGTGACAAGCTGTGTTGGCGTTGGCGCCGCCCCATACAGGCCGGCGAACTCGCCGGATTGCGCGAATTCGCGGCCCATGTTGTCAAGTGACAAGCCGCCATCCATTGCGCGAATCCAGAACCCAAGCCCCCGGTCGTCCGGCTGGCGATTGAAGGCAGCGCGGTACAGCCGGTAGGTCTTGCCGGCGCTGCCTTCGATGTCGAAGGCCAGCGTCACATCGGTAAATTCCAGACGATACGGGTCGCGCAAGGTCTGCGTGCCGTCCCGGCCGGTGCTATCAAGGATGGTCAGGACATTGTCGCTGCGCGTGAGCGTGTAGGCCGAACGTGGCCCGCTGAGCGTGGCGCCGCTGACGGTCACGAACGCCGGTGCGCCGGGATCCGAATCGTACAGGTGCGCCAGTTCCACGCGCGGGATCAGCAGATAGGCGCCCGGCGTGGCGTGACTGAGCGTGAAGGCCCCATCCGCGCTGCGGTAATCGCCCGCGTTACCCGGCGTCAGCGCATCAAGCCCTTCAACGTCGACGGCACTCACGTGCCATCCCGTGTCCGGTCCGATGAAGGCAAAATCCGTGGCATCCATGACCAGTCGCAGCCGGATGATCTGTCCGCGATAGGCGCTCAGTGCGACCCGCAGCGTGCCGGTCAGCGGCGCCATCGAGTCTGTGCCAGACTCGCTGTAGGCATCTTTCCAGCTCGCGCCGTCGTCGCCGGAGACCTGCACCCGGAATCGCTGTTTGTTTGTCGCCGGGTGCATGGTACGGCTGACCAGCACCCGTGCGCTGTCGCTTGCGACGAACAAGGGCTTGCCGAGCGTGGCGCTTTGCAGACCCCAGTCGTTTTCGCCGACATGAAAGCGCAGCGCGCCAGCCGCGATGATGTCGTGGTGCCCGGCGTTCGCGCCCGTCCAGTGGGCCGTATCGAGTGGTGCCCGGGTGGTCCCGGTGGCGGCGCGCAGCATGGCTGTCACGCTGTAGCCGGTGGCGCCGGGCAGTGCCGCGATGCGTACCTGGTACGGCGTGTCTGACCGCGTGTCTGCTGGTGCGGTGACCACGGGCTGCAACCGGTTCGTGCTGGCGACGGCCGGATCGATGACCGTGACGTCGTAGTCGAAGCTGCGCGCCCGGTTCGCGATCACGACATTGGTGATGCTGACGCGATAGCGCACGTCGTTTGCCGGCTGCGCATGGTGGCCTGCCGGGTCGATGTCCGCCATTTTCCAGACAAGGGTGTTTTCGCCAACTCCGTCTTTCACCGGTTCGAGCGTGACGTTGACCGGTGCACCGTCGCGCGTGACGCTCACGATGGCCTGTGTGAAGTCGGCGTCGGGATACGACAGCGACCAGCGTTCGTACACGGTTGCGTAGGGCACGTAGCCCTTCGCCGGCCATGCAACGAAATCGTCGCGTACGGCCGACCTGGCGCCGAAATAATCGGTATCGGTCACCCACAGCGCATTCGCTGCCCACAGCTTCCTGCCATCGATTTCACCTGCAGGCACGTCGCCGGTGCCCATCGTGCGTGTGTTGGGATGGAAGATCCAGCGCCGGTGTCCGACAGGTCCATTGTCGCTGCCAGGATCCTGGATATAGCCGTCGATGACTTCGGGGCCCATCGTGCCGAGCGCCAGATTCGAGGATATCGCTGCATCGGCGCCTTCCTGCGTGTAGAACTTCCAGGTCGGTGGCGGCGTATGCGACAGCTGGCCGGCCGCACTCATGATGAGCGCCGCGTGCTGTGCCTTGGCGCTGTTCTGTTCCGATAGCCGGACGGCAGCCGGGAGGCCAGCCATCGCCCGATACCAGTTCACTCGTTGTATGACGGCTGCCCTGAACGCGGGAGTCGTCGTGCCCGGCGCGCCAGCCGCATGGTTGCCGGTCCAGCCGATCGGCGGCGTCGGCTCGCGGTGGATGCGATTGTAGAACAGGCGCACTGCCTCGCGGTCGCTCGTATCAATCGTGAATGGCGTGCCATCGACAACCAGCGCGGACTCCTTGCGCTGGTAATCCACGCCCGGTGCGAAGCCTTGCGCGGCCCGTGCCGCCTCGTTGGTGACGGGCGTACCAAGCTGTATTGCAGCGCGCGGGGAGGCCATGGACGCCGCGCTGCCTGTCTGCAGCACTGGCGCGTCGGATTGACCTCCGCAGCCAGCCAGCGACAAGAGCAGCAGGACAGCAACACCACGTGAACGACTGAACATAATTATTGCCTAATGGAAAATTGCAATAATTATGCCGTAGGGAAACAGGTGTGTATAGCAAAGAAGGCTTTGTTTGCGGGGATATGCGCCCGGCATGAACAGCAGCGGCGTATACATCTTGTTTACAACTGGTGGCAGCTTTTATATCCGGTTTTTATGCCTGAATCGCTAACCTGCTCGTGTTCCATGCGGCGCTATCTTGCGCCGTATGGGTTCCAACACAACCACGAGCAGAAACCATGAATGCATCGATCCAAGCGCGCCGCGCCGGCCTGGTGGCAGTCGCCATCTTCGCCATCAGCGGCGCCGCGCACGCCCAGACCACCGGCGCCGTCGAGGTGGCAGAACCCGCCGCTTCCGCATCACCCGTCACCTTCAACGCCGCCATCACGTCGGACTACCGCTACCGTGGTATTTCGCAGACGCGTCTGCAACCGGCGCTGCAGGGCGGCCTTGACTACGTCCACGCCGCTGGCTGGTACGTCGGCACCTGGGCGTCGACTGTCAAGTTCGCAAAGGACGCCGGGGGCGACGGCGACGTCGAGATCGACCTGTACGCGGGCAAGCGCGGCGAGATGACGCCGGGTTTGACGTATGACGTCGGCGTGCTGCGCTACCTGTATCCGGACAATGGCCTGGGCCAGGTCGCAGGCTTCGTCAATGCCAACACCACTGAGGTGTATGCACAACTGGGCTACGGCCCGGCCTACATCAAGTATTCGCACGCCACCACCAACCTGTTCGGCTTCGTCGACAGCGAAGGCAGCGGCTACCTCGACATCGGCGCCAATCTCGACGCGGGAAATGGCGTCACGGTGCTGCTGCACGCCGGCCGCCAGCGTGTGGACAACAACCCCGCAGCCGATTACACCGACTGGAAGATCGGCGCCTCGCGCAGCTTCACGCTGGCCACGGTCGCCGTCGCGTATGTCGGTACCAACGCCAGCAAGAGCGCCTACGCCTCGCCAAGAAACGGCAAGTTCACGGGCCGCGACGCGCTGCAGCTGACACTCAGCCGCACCTTCTGAACCCAACCACCAGAATAACAACCACGCTGAAAGCGAACGTCCATGGATCTCATCTATATCGGCGCGCTCCTCGTCTTCGTCCGCCTGACTTGCCTCCTGGTGAGCGGTTGCGGACTCCTCGGAGGCAAGCAATGAATCTCTCCTACGCAATCGGCGGCCTGGCTGCCTGCGCGCTCCTCGTCTATCTCCTAATCGCCCTGTTCAAACCGGAGGACATGTGATGGCCACCACTGAACTGATGACGCAGTTCCTGCCGCTGCTCGCGCTGTTTCTGGTCGTGCTGCTGGCACTGGCCTGGCCGCTGGGTGCACTGCTGGCGCGCATCGGCGCCGCCGACATCAAGCCAGGCGCCGTGCCCGGCCTGGGCTGGGTCGGCGGCATCGAGCGCGCGCTGCTTCGCGCTGCGGGTCCCGCCGCCGCCAGCGCCCAGACCTGGAAAGCCTATGCGCTGGCGCTGATCGCCTTCAATGCGGTGGGCGTGGTGTTTGTCTACGGCTTGCAGCGCCTGCAGGGCTGGCTCCCGCTCAATCCCGAAGGCATGGCAGGTGTCAGCCCCGATTCGAGCTTCAACACTGCCGTCAGCTTCGTCGCCAACACCAACTGGCAAGGCTACAGCGGCGAGCAGACGATGAGCATCCTGACCCAGATGGTCGGCCTGGCCGGCCAGAACTTCTTTTCGGCCGCCACCGGCATCGCCGTCGCATTCGCGCTGATCCGCGGCTTTGCCGCGCGATCGGCCGGCGCGATCGGCAATTTCTGGGTCGACGTCACGCGCTCGACGCTGTACGTGCTGCTGCCGCTGTCCGTGATCCTGGCCGTATTTCTGGCGGGGCAGGGCGTGGTACAGAGCATGGGGCCGCACGTCGAAGCGCAGGTAATCGAGCCGGTCGCGTACACGCAGCCGGCCAGCGATGGCCAGGCAGCGATCGAGACGCGTGCCGACACGCAGGTCATTCCGATGGGCCCCGTCGCGTCGCAGGAAGCCATCAAGATGCTGGGCACGAACGGCGGTGGCTACTTCAACGCCAACTCGGCGCACCCGTTTGAAAACCCGACCGCGCTGTCGAACTTCGCGCAGATGGTGGCCATCTTCCTGATTCCGGCCGCACTGTGCTTCGCGTTCGGCCGCATGGTGGGCGACACCCGCCAGGGCTGGGCCGTGCTGGGCACGATGACGCTGATCTTCGTGATCGCGGCCATCGGGGCCTTCGCCGCCGAGCAGCAAGCCAATCCGCTGCTCACGCCATTGGGCATCGACCAGGCGGCAAGCAGCCTGCAGTCGGGCGGCAATATGGAAGGCAAGGAAACCCGCTTCGGCATCGCCGCATCGAGCCTGTTTGCCGTCGTGACCACGGCCGCCTCGTGTGGCGCGGTCAACGCCATGCACGATTCGTTCACGCCGCTGGGCGGCATGGTGCCGATGGTGATGATGCAGTTCGGTGAAGTGATCTTCGGCGGTGTCGGCTCGGGCCTGTACGGCATGCTGGTGTTCGCGATCCTGACGGTGTTCATCGCCGGCCTGATGATCGGCCGCACGCCGGAATACCTGGGCAAGAAGATCGGCGCGTTCGAAATGAAGATGGTCGCCGTCGTCATTCTGGTGACGCCTTGCCTGGTCTTGCTGGGCACTGCGCTGGCCGTGACCACCGGTCTTGGCGCGGCCGGCGTGGCCAATCCGGGCGCGCACGGCTTCTCCGAAATCCTGTACGCGCTGACGTCCGCCGCGAACAACAATGGCAGCGCGTTTGCGGGCTTGTCGGCCAATACGCCGTTCTATAACACGCTGCTGGCCGTGGCGATGTGGTTCGGCCGCTTCGCCGTGATCGTGCCGGTGCTGGCGATTGCCGGCTCGCTGGCCGGGCGTCAGCGCCTGCCCGCCACGCCCGGTACCTTGCCCACCCATGGCCTGATGTTCGTCGCCATGCTGGCCGCGATCGTCGTGCTGGTCGGTGTCCTCAACTACGTCCCGGCGCTGGCGCTGGGTCCCGTGGTCGAACACCTGCAATTGTTCGGAGAATGACAATGGATCAATCAATGATCAACCCAACTGAAGCAACCCCGGTCCAGGCGCCCCGTAAATCGCTGAACCTGTTCGACGGGGCGCTGGTGTGGCCGGCGATGCTCGACGCATGCAAGAAGCTGCATCCACGCACGCAACTGCGCAGCCCCGTGATGTTCGTCGTCTACGTCGGCAGCATCATCACCACGCTGCTGTGGTTCCAGGCGCTGGCCGGGCACGGCGAAACAAGCGCCGGCTTCATCCTGGCCACCGCCGTCTGGCTCTGGTTCACGGTGCTGTTCGCGAACTTTGCCGAAGCGCTGGCAGAAGGGCGCAGCAAGGCGCAGGCGGCATCGTTGCGCAATCTGCGCCAGACCGTGACGGCCAAGAAGCTCGAGGCGCCCAAGCATGGCGAGCCATGGCAGGCCTGCCCGTCGGGCGATCTGCGCAAGGGCATGTTCTTCCTGGTCGAAGCGGGAGACGTGATTCCCGTAGACGGCGAAGTGGTCGATGGCGTGGCCTCAGTCGACGAAAGCGCCATCACCGGCGAATCGGCGCCTGTGATCCGCGAGTCGGGCGGCGACTTCGGCTCGGTCACCGGCGGCACCCGCGTGCTGTCGGACTGGCTGGTGGTGCAGGTGAGCGCCAATCCCGGCGAAACGTTCCTCGACCGGATGATCGGCATGGTCGAAGGCGCGTCGCGCAAGAAGACCCCGAACGAGGTCGCGCTGACCATCCTGCTGGTCGCACTGACGATCGTGTTCCTGGTCGTGACCGTAACGCTGCTGCCGTTCTCGCTGTTTGCGGTGCAGGCGTCCGGCAGCGGTTCGCCGGTGACGCTCACTGCGCTGGTGGCGCTGCTGGTGTGCCTGATCCCGACGACGATTGGCGGCCTGCTGTCGGCAATCGGCGTGGCCGGCATGAGCCGCATGTTGCAGGCCAACGTGATTGCGACGTCGGGCCGCGCGGTGGAAGCCGCTGGCGATGTCGACGTGCTCCTGCTCGACAAGACGGGCACCATCACGTTCGGTAACCGCCAGGCCGCCGCGTTCCTGCCGGCGCCCGGCGTGACCGAAGAAGAACTGGCCGACGTGGCGCAACTGGCCTCGCTGGCCGACGAAACGCCGGAAGGCCGCAGCATCGTGGTGCTGGCCAAGAACCGCTTCAATCTGCGCGAACGGGCGATGGAATCGCTCGGCGCGGTGTTCGTGCCGTTCACGGCGCAGACACGCATGAGTGGTGTGGACCTGGGCGAGCGGCAGTTGCGCAAGGGCGCCGCCTCGGCGCTGCGGCGTCATATGGAGTCGCTCGGCGCGGTCTGGCCCGGCGACGTGGAGCGCAGCGTCGACGAAGCGTCGCGCCGTGGCAGCACGCCGCTGGTGGTGGCCGATGGCAGCCGCGTGATGGGCGTGGTCGAACTCAAGGACGTCGTCAAGGGCGGCATCCGCGAGCGCTTCGCCGAACTGCGCCGCATGGGCGTCAAGACCGTGATGGTCACCGGCGACAACAAGCTCACGGCGGCAGCGATTGCGGCCGAAGCCGGAGTCGACGACTTCATCGCCGAAGCGACGCCGGAAGAAAAGCTGGCGCTGATCCGCACCTATCAGAGCGAAGGCAAGCTGGTGGCGATGACGGGCGACGGCACCAACGATGCGCCGGCGCTGGCCCAGGCCGACGTCGCCGTGGCGATGAACTCGGGCACGCAGGCAGCCAAGGAGGCCGGCAATATGGTCGACCTGGATTCGAATCCGACCAAGCTGCTGGAGATCGTCGAAATCGGCAAGCAGATGCTGATGACGCGCGGCGCGCTGACGACGTTCTCGATCTCGAACGACATCGCCAAGTATTTCGCGATCGTGCCGGCGATGTTCGTCGCCACCTATCCCGAGCTGAAGGCACTGGACGTGATGGGGCTGACCAGCCCATCGTCGGCCATCATGTCGGCGGTGATTTTCAATGCCCTGATCATCGTGGTCCTGATTCCGCTGGCGCTGCGCGGCGTGCGTTATCGCGCCATCGGCGCGGCGGCCCTGCTGCGCCGGAACATGCTGATCTACGGCCTTGGCGGTCTGCTGCTGCCATTCGCCGGCATCAAGCTGATCGACATGGCGCTCACTGCGCTCAATCTGACCTAGGAGTTTTCATGCAATCGATTCTTCGCCCCGCACTCGTGCTGTTCGCGGTGCTCACCTTGATCTGCGGCGTGCTCTATCCACTGGCCGTGACCGGGATCGCCCAGGCGGCGTTCCCCGTCCAGGCCAATGGCAGCCTGGTGGAACGGGATGGCAAAACGGTCGGCTCGGCGCTGATCGGCCAGTCGTTCACTGCGCCGGGCTACTTCTGGGGCCGGCCATCGGCCACCGGTCCGATGGCCAATAACGGCGGCGGCTCCGGCGGCTCGAACCAGGGCCCGCTCAACCCGGCCCTGCAGGAAGCGGTCAAGGGCCGCGTCGCTGCGCTGCGCGCAATCGACCCGTCCAATACGGCGCCGGTGCCGGTCGACCTGGTGACGGCGTCGGCCAGCGGTCTGGATCCCGAGATCAGCGTGGCGGGCGCGCAGTACCAGGCAGCGCGGGTGGCGCGTGCGCGCGCGATGCCGGTCGAACGGGTCGGCGCGCTGATCGAACGGCACACCGAGCTGCCTCTGCCTGGGCTGCCAGGTGCGCCGCGCGTGAACGTGCTGGCGCTGAACCTGGCGCTGGACCAGGCTGTCGGCGTGGCCAGCGGCGCTGAAAGCGGGCATACTCGTTAGACCATGCCCCACGACGACCAGCGACCCGACCCCGACGCACTGCTTGCGCAACTGCGCGAGCAGGACCGGCGCGCCGCGCGTGGCCGCCTGCGCATCTATTTCGGCGCTTCGGCCGGCGTGGGTAAGACCTACGCCATGCTGCAAGAGGCGCGCAAGCTGCAGCGCGATGGCGCCGCGCCGCTGGTAGGCGTCATCGAAACCCACGGGCGCACCGAGACGGCGCGCCTGCTCGACGGGCTAGAACTGCTGCCACGCCGGCGCATCGACTACCGCGGCAAGACGCTCGACGAATTCGATCTCGATGCCGCGCTGGTGCGTGCACCCGGCGTGATCCTGGTCGATGAACTGGCGCATTCGAACGCGCCCGGTTCGCGCCATCCCAAGCGCTGGCAGGACGTCGAAGAATTGCTGGCGGCGGGCATCGACGTGCTCACCACCGTCAACGTGCAGCACCTGGAAAGCCTGAACGATGTGGTGGGGGGCATCGCCGGCATCCGCGTGGCCGAGACGGTGCCCGATCGCGTGTTCGACAGCGCCGACGAAATCGTGATGGTCGACCTGACGGCCGATGCGCTGCTGGCGCGCCTGAAAGAGGGCAAGGTGTATCAGCCGCAGCAGGCCGAGCGCGCCGCCGGTAATTTCTTCAAAAAGGGCAACCTGATCGCGCTGCGCGAACTGGCGCTGCGCCGCACGGCCGACCGTGTCGAAGGCGACGTGCGTGCCTGGCGCGAAGCGCAATCGATCGACGCGATCTGGAAGACCGGCGCTGGCCTCTTGGTGTGTCTCGGACCGGGAACGCACGCCGAGCACGTCGTGCGCAGCAGTGCGCACATGGCCTCGCAACTGGGTACGGGCTGGCACGCGGTGTATGTCGAGACGGCGCGCCTGGGCAAGCTGCCCGAGGCTGCGCGAGCGCGCATCATGGACACGCTCAAGCTCGCGCACAGCCTGGGCGCCACCACGGCCGTGCTGTCGGGTGAAGACATCGCGGCCAGCACGCTCGATTACGCGCGCGACCATAACCTGTCGCGCATCGCGCTGGGCCGGGATGGATCGCGCTTGCCGTGGCGCCGGCGTACTGCGCGCCGGCTTGCGCGGCTTGCGCCGGGTGTGGACCTGATCGAGATCGGGCAGCCGGCGGTGCCGCCTGCTGCGGTAAGCGGCGCGGTGGCAGCCGTGGTTGCGGCTACGCCGCCGCGCCAGTCGTTGACGCCGCACGCGTGGGCTGCGGGCGCGAGCCTGCTCACGGCGCTGGTGGCGACGCCGCTGCGGCCGTGGCTCGATCTGGCCAATATCGTCATGCTGTTCCTGCTGGTGGTGCTGCTCGTGGCCATGCGCTTCGGGCGCGCGCCATCGGTCACCGCCACCTGCGTCGGCGTGGCCAGCTTCGATTTCTTCTTCGTGCCGCCGCGTTTCGATTTCGCGGTGAGCGACGTGCAATACCTGATTACGTTCGCCGTGATGCTGGCCGTGGGCCTGATTACCGGACACCTGACGGCCGGCCTGCGTTTCCAGGCGCGTGTGGCGGCCCAGCGAGAGCGGCGCGTGCGCGCGCTGTACGAATTCGCGCGCGAGTTGTCAGGTGCGCTGGCGGCGTCGCAGGTGTTCGAATCCAGCCGCGCCGTGATCCAGAATGCGTTCGGCGCGCGCGCCACGCTGCTGGTGCCCGATGCCGACGGGCGGCTCGGCATGCCGCCGGCGGATGATGGCGCTGTGGCCAGTCAGGTGTCCGGCAACGTCGACCTGGGCATCGCCCAGTGGGCGTATGACCACGCGCAGCCGGCCGGCCTGGGCACGGACACGCTGCCGGCATGCCCGTTGTTCTATCTGCCGCTGGTGGCGCCGATGCGCACGCGCGGCGTGCTGGCGATCGAGCCGGAAGGCGGGCGCTGGGTCTTGATTCCCGAGCAGCGGCGCCAGCTCGACGCTCTGGCGGCGCTGGCCGCGATCGCGCTCGAGCGCGTGCATTACGTCGAAGTGGCGCAGGCCGCATTGGTGAACATGGAATCGGAGCGGCTGCGCAATTCGCTGCTGGCGGCGCTGTCGCACGATCTGCGCACGCCGCTCACGGCGCTGGTGGGCTTGTCTGAATCGCTGCTGCGCGGCGAGCCGGCGCTGCCGGCCAACGCGCTGGCACTGGCGCAGGCGCTGCACGATGAAGCGGTGCGCATGGGGACCCTGGTAGCGAACCTGCTGGACATGGCGCGCATCGAAAGCGGCGAAGTGCGGTTCAACCTGGAATGGCAGGCGCTCGAAGAAGTCATCGGCAGCGCACTGCGCGCCTGCGGCGCGGCGCTGCGCCAGCACACGGTGACGGTGCACCTGCCGCCCGATATGCCATTGGTGCGGTTCGATGCCGTACTGATCGAACGCGTGCTGTGCAACCTCGTTGAAAATGCCGCAAAATACACGCCGCCCGGCTCGCACATCGAGATCGCCGCCATGGCGCGCGGGACCTGGATCGACGTCACAGTGAGCGACGATGGTCCGGGCCTGCGCGCCGGCAGCGAAGAAGCGATCTTCGAAAAATTCACGCGCGGCGAGCGCGAATCGGCGCTGCCCGGCGTGGGCCTGGGCCTGGCGATCTGCCGCGCGATCATCGGTGCACACGGCGGCATGATCCGCGCCTGCACATCAACCCTGGGCGGCGCCGGCTTCGTGTTCTCGCTGCCGGCCGGCAGCCCCCCTGAACTGGACTTGCTGTCGATGGAGACAAACGATGCTTGACGCGCCTTGCGCACTGCTGGTCGAGGACGAGCCGCAGATCCGCCGTTTCGTGCGCGCCGCACTCGAACAGGAAGGCTGGCAGGTGCACGAATCGGTGAGCATGGCGCGCGGCCTGATCGACGCCGGCACGCGCCGCCCCGACCTGATCGTGCTCGACCTCGGCCTGCCGGACGGCGACGGCATCGACTTCATCCATGATGTGCGCAAATGGTCGGCGGTGCCGATCATCGTGCTGTCGGCGCGCGTGGCCGAGGGCGAGAAAATCCGCGCGCTCGACGCCGGCGCCGACGACTACCTGACGAAGCCCTTCGGCACCGGCGAACTCCTTGCCCGCGTACGCGCCACGCTGCGCCGCCAGCGCCAACCCGCCGCCGGCGGCGACAGCAAAACGCACTTCAGCGACGTCTCAGTGGACCTGCAAGACCGGGTGGTCACGCGAAACGGCGAACACGTCCACCTGACCCCCACCGAATACCGTCTGCTCGCCGTCCTGGTCAGCAACGCCGGCCGCGTAATGACGGCCCCGCAACTGCTGCGCGCCGTCTGGGGCCCCGGCCACGCCGAAAGCGGCCACTACCTGCGCATCTACATGGGCCACCTGCGCCACAAACTCGAACCCGACCCCGCCCAACCCCGCCACCTCCTCACCGAAACCGGCGTCGGCTACCGCCTCTGGCTCAGCTAACAAAATCCCCCAATCAATATTAAATAAATTAGGGTCAGAGTAGAATTAAAAAGCAATTTTCAAAGTTGCCAGTTAATTCGACTCTGACCCTAATTAATTTGCAACGCTTTTCCCAAAATCTAAATTAGGGTCAGAGTCGAATTGTTTGACAACATTCGGTAATTGCCCAACAAATCTACTCCGACCCTAATCGATTCTGCCTTTTTACCTGTATTTTTCTTGCGCTATCGAATTCTGTGGCAGAAAGAAAGATCCTCTAATCATTTAAATGGGCCATGAATTCGATTTAATGAATCTAGGAATCAAAATATCGAAAAGTGGCGATCAATTGCTCAATAATTCGACTCTGAGGTATCCCGGGTTTCGTGGACATCCGTAATAGGAGACAATAGTCACCATGGATAAAACGACAAAACCCTCGCCCAAGCGGACTATTCACACCAGCGAATTCAA
>NZ_JCASIK010000007.1:0-211950 GCF_059685835.1 Telluria sp. RB2R28
TGCCCCGCGCTGCCGTTCGACTTGCATGTGTAAAGCATGCCGCCAGCGTTCAATCTGAGCCAGGATCAAACTCTTCAGTTCAATCTCTGTTTGTTGGCATTTCTGCCACCCTACCTTGCGGCAGGGGTCGCTCACTCAAAATACTGACCGTTATCTCATTGCTGAGACAACGTATTTCTTTTTTGTGAACATTTGATAATTTAAGTAATCAAGAACCGAAGTTCTTGGCACCTTCATCAAACGCCCACACTTATCGACTGTTAATTTTTAAAGAACTTTATCTGGTACTGCCTTGCCGCATGGTGCGAATCGTTTTGTTCGCTGCAGCAGAGAAGAGAGATTATGCTGCAATCCTACAATCTCGTCAACCCCTTCTTTTCGCTTCGTCTCAGATTTCTCTGTAGACCTTGCTCTCGTAACCACTTGATTACGTTAACATTTTCGGTCAGTGCCGAAGCGGAGGCGAACTATACCAAACCTGTCGTGCAGTCCGCAAGGGACTACAAGGAAAAGATTTTGTCCTACAAAAGCCAGTCGATCGGCAGCCAGCCCAAACCACGTACGACAGCCCGCTTCCACCACGTCGTTCCCGGCTCGACGTCATGCCGGACGATCTTGCCGTCACGGCCCTCGAGCCAATAGATATTCCCCTTCTCATCCAGCAGCACTTCATAGGCGCGCATCGGCAAGGTCTCGTCCAGCGTCGTACTCAGCCGATGGGCCAGCTCGACGCTGTCGATCACCATCCCCATTTCGGTATTCAGGTGAATCGAGCGCTGGTCGAAGTTGAACGAGCCGACGAAGATGCGGTTACCGTCCACACCAAACGTCTTGGCATGCAGGCTCGCATCCGAACTGCCAAAGCCGGCGCCACTGCGCTTCTTTTGGCGCGATGGCTCGTCGGTCGATGCACGCCGCAATTCATACAACGCCACGCCGGCCTCTAGCAGCGGTTTGCGCCACTTGGCATAGCCCGCATGGACGGCAGAAACGTCGGTTGCCTCGAGCGAATTGGTAAGTACCCGGATTTTTGCGCCCTTCTTGGCCATCTCGATCATTGCGGCCGCCCCATCCTTGCCCGGCACGAAATACGGCGAGACCAGGTCCAGATTGCGTTCGGGCTGGCCAAACAACACCGCCAGTCTGGCCGCAATATTCTCATCCGGCGACGACTGGTTCAGCACCTTGGCCGGATCGTCGCTCAAGAAGCGCGCATGCGCCCATTCCAGCGGCAGCGTCCCGCTCATGACTTTGTTCAGGAATGCCGATTGTCCGATCGCATCCAGATATTCTTTGGTCTCGGCATCGACCGTGGCAGGCGGCGGCGCCTTCGCATCCTTCACCATCAGCGCCAGCGGATACGCCGACGGACAATTCCAGTACAGGTCGAAATCTGTGGAGACTTCCTTTACTACCGGACCGGTAGCGATCACGTCGAGGTCAGCGAACGAGATATCGCCGGCCGCGCCGAAATACTCGTCGCCCACATTCCGTCCGCCGATGATCGTGACCTTGTTATCGGCGGTGAACGATTTATTGTGCATGCGCCGGTTCATGCGCCAGAAGTCGGCGACCATGCCCAGCGGGCGCATCGAGCGGATACCGTTCGGATTGAACAGCCGCACTTCGATCTGCGGATGGGCGTCGAGCTGGGCCAATATCGCGTCGAGGCCACCCGTGTTGTTATCGTCCAGCAGCAGACGCACCCGCACGCCACGGTCGGCCGCCTTGCGCAAGGCGTTGAACATCAGCATGCCGGTCGTGTCATTGCGCCAGATATAGTACTGAACGTCCAGGCTGCGATCGGCCGCCTGCGCCAGCACGGCGCGCGCGGCGAACGCATCGCGCCCGTCGGGCAGGCTGTGAATGCCGACCAGGCCGGGATGCGCCGTGGTCAGTGGCAACAGCGCCTGGCCGAGCCGGGTATTGTCCGTATCGGTCAGGGCCGTGCTGGCAACGCGCCCCTCGAGCGGCGGCAGCGTTGAGCAACTTGACAGCGTCAATGCGCCTGCAAGCAGCGCCGCTGGCACCAGCAGCCATAATTTGGCGCGCTTCTTCATGGTTCAATGTCCTTCGAAGTCAGGTTTGCGCTTTTCAAGGAATGCCGACATGCCTTCTTTCTGCGCAGGGGTGCCGAAACCGGCATGGAAGTAGCGGCGTTCGTAGGCCACGCCCTGGCTCAGCGTCATCTCGTAGGCCTGGTTGACGCAATCCTTGATCTGCATGGCAACCGATACGGGCATGTCGGCAATGCCCTGGGCGATCTTGATCGCCTCGTCCATCACATCGGCCGCCGGATACACGCGCGAGACCAGCCCGGTACGCTCTGCCTCGGCGGCGTCGATCATGCGCGTGGTGAGCAGCATGTCCATCGCTTTCGACTTGGAAATCGCGCGCGGCAAGCGCTGGGTGCCACCGGCGCCCGGCGTCACGCCGACCTTGATCTCGGGCTGTCCGAACTTTGCGCTGTCGGCGGCGATCAAAAAGTCGCACATCATCGCCAGCTCACAACCGCCACCCAGGCAATAGCCCGAGACCACGCCGATGACCGGCTTGCGGATATCGAGGATGTGTTCCCAGTTACGGCCAATATAGTTATTACCGTAGGTTTCCTGGTAATCGTATTGCGCCATGGCAGCAATGTCGGCGCCGGCAGCGAAGGCTTTCTCGCTACCCGTCAACACGATGACGTTGATCGCCGGATCCTGGTCGAACGCACGCAGCGCATGGCCCAGCTCGTTCATCATATTGTCATTGAGCGCATTCATCGCCTTCGGACGGTTCAGCCGTACCACGGCGACCTTGCCGTGGTTCTCGATCAACAGGTCAGCATATTCCATGGGACACCCTCATCTGGTTGGATAGTATCGTCGCGATTGTAGCGCTTTCCGTGTACGTCAACTACAGCGGCCCGATCGACCGGCATGCATGCGACGTCGCCCATCACGGCCCTGCAGGCGGCAGCACGACCGGCAATTCCGGGCAGCCCATGGCCTGGCAACCATTGGGCAATGTCCGCAGCCAGGTCACGATCGACTCCACTGACACGGTCTGGATCCTTCCCTTCCAGCGCAAGCTGGACGGATGGTCGTCAAACGCAATATTCGCCTTCGAGATCCGCGCGCCCAGGCGCGTCATCGTGCCCAGCGCCAACTCGGTTGGCTGGTAGCCGTTCGACGCCAGCCAGGCCTGCGCCGTGGCGCGGGTCGTCGTGGCACCCTCGGGTGCGATGGCGTAGGCCAGCATTTCCAGGATCCAGCCGTTCGAATTCTGGTAGCGCGTGCTGAACGGATAGGCAGCCAGGCTGTAGTGGGGCTCGTGGTAGTCGCGCGCCTTCGTGCCAAGCAGTGCATTCTTGAGCCGGGCTTGCACGGCGGGCGCCAGGCGCCATAGCCCGGCCTGGTAACGCACTGGCGCGTCAGAGAAGAAATTGATCAGCCCTTCGTCGTACAGCGCCGATGTCGTCGTACCGCACGCATTGAGCTTGTGCACCACCGACCAGGCGCCGGCCGGATGCGTGCGCACGGCGAACGCCGCGTGCGAATAGGTCAGCCGGTAGGCCGACAGATCCTGCCCCACGCGCGCGATCAGCACGACGTCGTCGCCGATGCCTTCGAGCGCCGTGCGTGTGAGATCGGCCATCTGCATGCTGCGCACCACCAGTTCTGGCGAAGCGACCTCCTCCTCGCAAGGCGTGCCGGCCAGCGCCACCGGCACCGCCAACGCCAGTGCGGCCGCAGCAACGGCGCGGCGCATCCTAGCTGCGCGGGCGCGAGTGGGCCATGCCGGTGCCTGGTTCGGCCAGCAGGGCAATCGTCGCCTTGCCTTTCTTGACGGCATAGCCCGCCTTGCCGATCGCTTCGATATCAATGCGATCGCCGGCCATGAGTGCCTCGTTCTGCGCGATCCGGGTCTGGATCGCCATATCGATTTTCAACTGCTGGTCGTCGCTGCGTAGTTCGAGCGCAGTCTTGTCGCCCTCGGGCCCGACCGCCGCGACGCTCCAGCGTTTGGAGACATCGATTGCGGCCTGCGAGCCTTCCGCCACTTGCTTCGCGCTCAGATAAACCACACTGAACGGCACCAGCAGCACGATGCTGCCGACCGACAACACGGCATCGGAAGGACCAGGCGCGGCGGCCTGGCTGGGCGCGGCGATGGCAGCGGCAAGGGTAATGGCAAGGAAGGAATGCAGACGCATGGGTAAAACCTGTCAAAAATGAAAGCACCACCACGTCACCGCGCATCAACCACAGCGAAAAATTGCAACGTGGAAATTGAATCAAAAGTCAGAGTAGCCCGATTCCCCTATTAATGCAACGACAGGTTCACTTCGGCAACAACACCCACATCGTTCCGCTCTGTTTCATCAGCCCGGCATTTTCCGTTGCCTCCGCCCCGAAGCCGAAGAAGAAATCGGCCCGCACCGCGCCGCGAATCGCGCCGCCCACGTCCTGCCCCATCACCAGACGCTGCAGGGGCGCGCCATCCTTCGGCATGGTCGTCGACAGCCACACCGGCGCACCCAGCGGCAGGATGGTGCGGTCGATGGCAATCGAGCGGCCCGGCGTGAGAGGCACATTGAGCGCGCCGCGCGGCCCGACGCCCGGGTCGGCCACCTTGGTCTCCGTAAAGAAGATATAGCTCGGGTTCACATTCAACAGTTCCTGGCGTCGCGACGGATTGGCCGCAATCCAGGCCCGGATCGACTGCGCCGACACCTGGTCCGGCGTCATGATCCCCTGCTCCACGAACCAGCGCCCGATCGCTTTATAAGGATGACCATTCTGGTCGGCATACCCCACGCGCACCGTTTCGCCGGAATCGAGCTTGACGCGACCCGAACCCTGTACCTCAAGGAAGAACGCATCCACCGGATCGCTTACCCACAGCAACTCCTTGCCGCTCAATGGCGCGCGGTCGATGTCGGCGCGGCTCTGGTACGGAATCACGGTCTTGCCGGACAGCCGGCCCCGGAGGCGCCGGTTTTGCAGATCGGGATAGATGCTGCCCAAGTCGACCGTGACCAAATCGTCCGGCACCCGGTACAGCGGCGTCTGGAACGCCCCGCCCCGCTTGCGCGCGCCATACAGCATCGCTTCGTAATAGCCGGTGATGAGGCCGGTATCGGCGCCATCCGGATTGCGGACCTGATTCGGCACGAAATAGGTCTCGAAGAAGCGGCGCACGGCTGCGGCGTCCTTCGCGTCAACCGCGCCGGCCGCCGCGCACGGCGTCTTCCACGGCGCCTGGCGCGACGCCAGCACGCTGCACGATTGCAGGAAGGCCGGCCAGGCCTGACGCACGTCGTCCTGCTGCCAGCCCGGCAGCGCGGCAAAGGTGGTGGGCGTAAGCGGTACTGTCGGCGCTGGCGGCTGAACCGGCGGGGGCGCCACCACCACCGGCCCGACCGGCGGCGGCATCGTGACCGGCGGCGGCGCGGATGGCGCCGTCGGCTTCGGTTCGGTCGAACAGGCGCTCAGCAGGCTGACGAGCGCGATCAGGACGGGTACACTGCGGCGTATTGTATACATGGGAACCATGGGGACCGATATGTGGATCTTGATGGTGGAAGCCGGCGTCGCGCTGTTCCTGTTCGTGTTCATCGTCTGGTGGACCATGTTCGCCGGCCGCAAAGACAGCGACCGGGACGACGGCGACGACACCCCCGCCCCGTAGGATCAGTGCAGGGAGCGCGGCGGCGACAGCACGAATTCGGGGATGGTCGCCTCGAAGCGGTGGCCATCTTCGGCCACGCAGAAGTATTCGCCGCGCATCGAGCCCTGCGCGGTGCCCAAGTGCGTGCCGCTCGTGTACTCGAACTGCTCGCCAGGCGCCAGCAATGGCTGGTGGCCAACCACGCCCAGCCCTTTGACTTCCTGCATCTGGTTATTGGCGTCGAGAATCACCCAATGACGGGAAATGAGCTGGGCAGGAATACTGCCGGTGTTCTTGATCGTGATCGTGTAGCTGAACACGAACTGGCTCCGGTCCGGGTCGGACTGCTCCGCCAGGTATTGCGTTCTGACGGTGACAGCGAAATCGTAGGCGGGCATCGAGGTTCCTTGCGTGATCGTGGACCCGGCCGCTGCGCCATTCGCAGGGGCCGGCGCGCCATGTGGCGCAAATAACAATCATACCGCCTGTGGCCGCCAAGCGCCGACGCGCCACAGCGGCGCCAACGCTGGAGGCGCCAGCGCGACCGGCGTAGAATAGCGGATTCCCATCAAAACACGCATCGTCGCCCCATGACCACCTACCGCATCGCTCCCAGCATCCTGTCCGCCGATTTCGCCCGCCTCGGCGAAGAAGTGCGCAATGTCGTTGCCGCCGGCGCCGACATCATCCACTTCGACGTGATGGACAACCATTACGTCCCAAACCTGACCATCGGCCCCCTAGTCTGCCAGGCGATCCGCCCGCACGTGGACGTGCCGATCGACGTGCACCTGATGGTCAAGCCGGTCGACCGCATCATTCCCGATTTCGCCAAGGCCGGTGCCAACATCATCACCTTCCACCCGGAAGCCTCCGAGCACATCGACCGCACGCTGCAGCTGATCCGCGATCACGGTTGCAAGGCCGGCCTGGTCTTCAATCCGGGCACGCCGATGCACTACCTCGAGCACGTGATGGACAAGATCGACATGATCCTGATCATGTCGGTCAATCCAGGCTTCGGCGGCCAGTCGTTCATCCCCGAAGCACTGAAAAAAATCGCCATCGCGCGCCGCCTGATCGACGAGTCGGGCCGCGACATCCTGCTCGAAGTCGACGGCGGCATCAAGGCCGAGAACATCGCCGCCGCAGCAGCTGCCGGCGCCGACACGTTCGTGGCCGGCTCGGCCATCTTCGGCAAGCCCGATTACAAAGCCGTGATCGACGCCATGCGCGCCGAACTGGCCACGGTCGCGCGCTGATGCGGGCCGGCGCTGCAGGTATCCGGGCCGTCATCATCGACCTCGATGGCACCATGCTCGACACGGTGCCCGATTTCGAGGCGGCACTGAACGGCATGCGCCATGACCTCGGCCTGGCGCCGATCAGCCAGGCCATCATCAAGCCGCTGGTCGGCAAGGGTTCCGAAAAGCTGGTGCGCGACGCGCTGCTGCTCGACTGGGATGCCGCGCGGGTCGATGCGGCGTACGCCGACGCGATGGCCGGCTACCAGCGGCATTACCTGGCCATCAATGGCGACCGCAGCACGCTGTATGACGGTGTGCTGGACGGCCTGGCGGCGATGCAGGCGCTGGGCCTGCGCCTGGTCTGCGTGACCAACAAGCCAATTGCATTCGCACTGCCGCTGCTGGCCCAGAAAGGCCTCGCGCCGTATTTCGAGCACGTGTTCGGCGGCGACTCGTTCGCCAAAAAGAAACCGGACGCCATGCCGATGCTGGGCGCCTGCGCGGCGCTGGATATTCCGCCAGCGCAGGTGGTGGCGATTGGCGACTCGTCGAACGACGCCGAAAGCGCCCGCGCCGCCGGCTGTTTCGTGCTCACGGTCCCGTACGGCTACAACCACGGCCGTCCTGTACAAGAAATTCAATCCGATGGTATAGTGGATTCGCTGCTGGATGCAGCACGCCGCATCGGCGCGCACAATGCAACGGCCAGCCTAACCAACTAACTTCTCTCACCATGTTTTTCACCAAAAAACTCACTGTCAACCAAACCGGCGCCCCTGAGGCCTGGGTCTGGCGACGCTGGCAATCCTGGGCTGACTAAGCCGTACCGATTGCTGCCGGGTGTGCGTGCGACTGCACGCCACCGGCGGGTTTTTTGAAGCACACCACCGCCCTCTTCCCCCGTGGCGGTCTGGAGAAAACATGACCGAACTCGAATTCAAGTCCCTGGCAAACCAGGGCTACAACCGCATCCCCCTGATCGCGGAAGCCTTCGCCGACCTCGAAACCCCGCTCACGCTGTACCTCAAGCTGGCGCAATCGCAGAACACCGGCAAGAACACCTTCCTGCTCGAATCGGTGGTGGGCGGCGAACGCTTTGGCCGCTACTCGTTCATCGGCCTGCCAGCCCACACGCTGCTGCGCACGACCGGCAACCTGACCGAGATCGTGAAAAACGGCGAAGTCATCGAATCGCACGAAGGCAATCCGCTCGACTTCATCGAGCAATTCCAGGCCCGCTTCAAGGTGGCGCTGCGCCCTGGCCTGCCACGCTTTTGCGGCGGCCTGGCCGGCTACTTCGGCTACGACACGGTACGCCACATCGAACACAAGCTGGCCTCAACCACCCCGCGCGATGAACTGGGCCTGCCCGACATCCAGCTGATGGTGACCGAAGAACTGGCGGTGATCGACAACCTGTCGGGCAAGCTGTACCTGATCGTGTACGCCGACCCGGGCCAGCCCGAAGCGTATTCGCGCGGGCGCCAGCGCCTGAAAGACCTGCGCATGATGCTGCGCCGGAGCGTCGACGCGCCCGTCACGTCGGCCTCGGTGCGAACCGAATCGGTGCGCGACTTCAGCAAAGAGGATTACCTGAAGGCGGTTGCCAAAGCCCACGAATACGTGATGGCCGGTGACCTGATGCAGGTGCAGATCGGCCAGCGCATCCGCAAGCCGTACGTCGATTCGCCGCTGTCGCTGTATCGCTCGCTGCGCTCGCTGAACCCGTCGCCGTACATGTACTACTACAACTTCGGCGACATGCAGATCGTCGGCTCGTCGCCCGAGATCCTGGTGCGCAACGAGACGCTGCCCGAGGGCGGCCGCAAGGTCACGCTGCGCCCGATCGCCGGTACGCGCGGTCGCGGCGCGACGCCGGAACGCGACGCCGCACTGGCAGCCGAACTGCTGGCCGATCCGAAGGAAGTGGCCGAACACGTGATGCTGATCGACCTGGCGCGCAACGACATCGGCCGTATCGCCGATACCGGCAGCGTCAAGGTCACCGACCGCATGGTCATCGAAAAATACTCGCACGTGCAGCACATCGTCTCGAACGTCGAGGGCAAGCTGAAAGACGGCATGTCGAACCTGGACGTGCTGCGCGCGACCTTCCCGGCCGGCACCCTGACGGGCGCGCCGAAGGTGCGGGCGATGGAAGTGATCGATGAACTCGAGCCAGTCAAGCGCGGCATCTACGGCGGCGCCTGCGGCTACCTGAGTTTCGGCGGCGAGATGGACGTGGCGATCGCGATCCGTACCGGCGTGATCAAGGACGGCAACCTGTACGTGCAGGCCGCCGCCGGCATCGTTGCCGATTCGATCCCCGAGATGGAATGGCAAGAGACCGAACACAAGGCGCGCGCCGTGCTGCGCGCGGCCGAGCAAGTGCAAGATGGCCTGGATGGAGAGTTCTGACATGCTGCTCATGATCGACAACTACGACTCGTTCACCTACAACATCGTGCAGTACTTCGGCGAACTGGGTGAAGACGTGCGCACCGTGCGCAACGACGAAATCACGCTCGAAGAGATCGCGGCCATGAAGCCCGACCGCATCTGCATCTCGCCGGGCCCGAAGGCGCCGAAGGATGCCGGCATCTCGCTCGACGTGCTGCGCGAATTCGGCGGCAAGCTGCCGATCCTGGGCGTGTGCCTCGGCCACCAGGCCATTGGCGAAGCGTTCGGCGGCAAGGTCATTCGCGCCAAGCAGGTCATGCACGGCAAGACGTCGACCATCGCGCACATCGGCGAAGGCGTGTTCCAGGACCTGCCCAGCCCCTACACCGTGATCCGCTACCACTCGCTGGCGATCGAGCGCGCTTCACTGCCGGCCTGCCTCGAAGTGACCGCATGGACCGACGACGGCGAGATCATGGGCGTGCGCCACAAGACGTTCGACATCGAGGGCGTGCAGTTCCACCCCGAGTCGATCCTGTCCGAGCACGGCCACGCGCTGCTGAAGAACTTCCTGACGCGCTGATGCGCCCATGCATGCGCGCCGCATCCGGCGGCGCCATGCCCAAACCACGTTTGCACACTGGACCCATCATGGCGATCACCCCACAAGAAGCGCTGCTGCGCTGTATCGAACACCGCGAAATTTTCCACGACGAGATGCTGTCGCTGTTCCGCCAGATCATGTCGGGCACGATGTCACCGACCATGGTCGCGGCGCTGACCGTCGGCCTGCGCGTGAAAAAAGAAACCATCGGCGAAATCACCGCCGCCGCGCAAGTGATGCGCGAGTTCTCGACCAAGGTGCCGATGGCCGACACCACGGGCCTGCTCGACATCGTCGGCACCGGCGGCGACGGCGCCAACACCTTCAATATCTCGAGCGCAGCGATGTTCGTCGCCGCCGCCGCCGGCGCACGCGTGGCCAAGCATGGCGGGCGCAGCGTCTCGTCGTCGTCCGGCAGCGCCGACCTGATCGAGGCGTTCGGCGCCCATATCGACCTGACGCCCGAACAGATCGCGCAATCGATCGCGCAGACCGGGATCGGCTTCATGTTCGCCCCGAACCACCACGCCGCGATGAAGCACGTGGCGCCAGTGCGGCGCGAGCTGGGCGTGCGCAGCATCTTCAACATCCTGGGCCCGCTGACCAATCCGGCCGGCGCGCCGAACATCCTGATGGGCGTGTTCCACCCCGACCTGGTCGGCATCCAGGTGCGCGTTCTGCAGCGCCTGGGCGCCCAGCATGCGGTCGTGGTCTGGGGCCGCGACAATATGGACGAAGTCTCGCTGGGCGCCGGCACCATTGTCGGTGAACTGGTCAACGGCGAGATCCGCGAATACGAAATCCACCCGGAAGACTTCGGCCTGCAAATGGTCTCGAGCCGCAACCTGAAGGTGGCCAACGCCGAAGAATCCAAGGCGCGCGTGCTCGAAGCCTTGCGCGGCGAGCCCGGTCCGGCCCACGACATCGTCGCGCTCAATGCCGGCACCGCGCTGTATGCCGCCGGCGTGGCCGACTCGATCGGCGCGGGCCTGGAGCAGGCACGCGCCGCCATCGCCTCGGGCGCGGCGGTCGCCAAGCTCGAACAGTTCGTCCAGGTCACGCGCCAGCTCGGCGCGGCCAACTGATACCGAAAGCACCAGCATGTCCGACATCCTCGACAAGATCCTGGCCGTAAAGGCCGACGAAGTGGCCGCCGCGCGCAAGCACCGCGATCTGTACAGCCTGCGTAATGAGGTGGAAAGCGATGGCGATGCGCGCCGCAGCCTGCGCGGCTTCGAGCAAGCCTTGCGCGCGAAGATCGCCGCAGGCCAGGCCGGCGTGATCGCCGAAGTCAAGAAAGCCTCGCCATCGAAGGGCGTGCTGCGCGCCGACTTCCAGCCGGCCGCCATTGCGCAAAGCTACGCTGAACATGGCGCGGCATGCCTGTCGGTGCTGACAGACGTGAATTTCTTCCAAGGTTCGAGCGAGTACCTGCGCCAGGCGCGCGCCGCCTGCGAGCTGCCGATCCTGCGCAAGGATTTCATGGTCGACCTGTACCAGGTCTATGAAGCGCGCGCGATGGGGGCCGATGCGATCCTGCTGATCGTGGCGGCGCTCGACCACGGCCTGATGGCCGAACTGGAAGCCTGCGCGCTGGAGCTGGGGATGGACGTGCTGGTCGAAGTGCACGACGGCGCTGAACTCGACGCGGCCCTGCAACTGCGCACGCCGCTGGTAGGCATCAACAACCGCAACCTGCGCACGTTCGATGTCACGCTCGACACCACGCTCGGCCTGCTGTCGGCGATCCCGCCAGAGCGCCTGGTGGTTACCGAATCGGGCATCCTCGGCCCACAGGACGTGCAGCGCATGCGCGATGCAAACGTGCACGCCTTCCTCGTTGGCGAAGCATTCATGCGTGCCGAAAACCCGGGTCAGGAACTGGCGCGCCTGTTCGCGTAAAAAATTGTAGGATGAACGGGTTCAACGAAACTTGGTGCGCCACGAATCAGGCTAAATCAAACGCGTGGGCGGCACAGCCGCCCACGCTTCGAACACTGTTCGCGTAGGGTGGACGGGTCTCCCGTCCACGCGTTCAACTAAACGATGAGCGCTCAGCGAACATTACACGGCGCCGGCGCCGCGTGACTACCATCATGCTGCGTACGCGTCGTGCAACGCTTGCAGAACCGGCGGTTGCGCAGGTGCGCGTAGAGCAGCATGAAACCGCTGAGGACAGCGACAGCCGCTTCGGCATGCTCGCCCAGCAACGGGCTGACAATAAACACGGCCGCCAGAAACAGCGCCAGACCGGCGCAGCCGATCAGCAGCGTCGTCTTGTCGCGGTGCCGCAGATAGCCGGGCACCAGCGCCAGCAGCACCGGCAGCGTGATGGCTGCGATCAGCGTGTCGTGGAACGTATCGTGCGCGTGCGCGAGCCCCAGCATCGGAAACGCCAGGATCACGAGCGGCATCGCCAGGCAATGCAGCAGGCACAGGACGGATGCCGTCATGCCGGCGATATCGCCGAATTTGATCAGTGCGGTCTTGGTCAGAGCGTTCTTGCCTGGGTGATTCATAGCCCTGTTCCAATCATTATTAGAATCTAATGATAACCCATTATCGTTAGCGATTCAACGTGCATGACGAATCGTGCGTGCGATACCAGAGCCCAAAAGACAAACGGCGCGCGGCAGATTCTGCCGTGCGCCGCTGTGAGCTATGCAATCAGCGTCAGAACATCACGCGAATCCCTGCCGTGATATTGCGGCCGGTAAGGGGCGCCGCATTCTTGATGAACGACGTGTGGCTGAACGCCAGCTCGTCGGTCAGGTTGTTCAGGCGCGCATAGAACTGCGTCGGCACGCCGCCGATGCGGGTCGAGTAATGGGTGCCGACATTGAGCATGTTGTAGCCGCCCGTTTCGGTCTCGTACTCGGCCAGCTTATCCTGCTTGCCGACGCGGTACAGCTCGACCATGCCGTGCCAGCCGTTCCAGTCGCCATCGAACTTCACGCCGATGCGGCTGGCCGGGATGCGCGGCAGGTTGCGGCTGCCGTCGCCACCATCGAAGCGGGCGCGCACGTAGTCGCCGAACACCGTTGCGCTCAGGCTGGACGACAGCTTCTGGCGAAGTTCGCCTTCCACGCCGGTAAACAGCGCGTCGCGCTGCGTGTACTGCACCAGCTGGAAGCCGTCCTGGCTGTCCAGCGTGCGCGCATAGATATAGTTGTCGACCTTGTTGCGGAACGCGCTCACCGAGAACGTCGTGTCGCCGTCAAACTTGCGCAGCGTGAGGTCGACGTTGTTCGAGGTTTCCTTGTCCAGGTCCTGATTGCCGATCTCGTAGGTGGCCGTGGCCAGGTGGGCGCCGTCCGCATACAGTTCCTCGGCGGTCGGCAGGCGATGGCTGCGCGAGAGCGACGTGCCCAGCGAATAGCCCGGCGTGAGCTTCCACACCGCGCCAACTGACACCGACGTGCCGCGCGCATCGGTGTCAAGCAGGCCTGGTGCATCGACCTCGATGTCCTGCCACTCGTGGCGCAGGCCAGCCTCGAAGCGCCAGTCCTGCAGCTTGTATTCCTCGGTGAGGAACGCCGCATGCTTTTTGGTGAGGGTCGGAGGCACGTACGCTTCTTCGCCCAGCGCCGAGAAATCGCGGCGCGTGGTCTGCAGGCCGAACACGCCGCGCACACCGGCGATCGGCGCGTGCACCGCCTCGAGGCGGGCATCGATGCCCTTGTTGCGGAACGAGGTCGAGACCACGTTCTCTTCCAGCTCATCGTGGACGTACTCGGTGAACGAGACACGCATGCGCACACGCTCGATGCCGGCCACCGGATTGCGGTACTCGCCGCGCACGTCCCAGCGCTCGCTGTCGAGTTTCACGACCGGCACTTCACTGTGCTCGTGTTCGTGCTCATGGTCGTCGTCATGACCTTCTTCCTCGTGGTCGTGACCCTCTTCTTCTTCATGACCGCCGCAGTGCAGCTGGGCGCCATGCGGATGGCAGCCTTCGAATTCGTGGTTGTGGCCCGGGATCCCGTATTCGGTGCGCTCTTTGGTGAAGGCCGCGCCAAGGTAGCCGTTCTTGCCGATCCACGACAGGCCGACCGTGCCGGTCTCGCCTTCCTTGTAGCTGCCCAGCACGCGGCGGCCATCGACCCAGTCCTTGCCGACGCGGTAGTCGCCCGCATCGCGCTTGACGCCTTCCAGGTGCAGCGCGACATTGCTGCCGGCCGCCGTGGTGAATTCGAATGCACCGGTCTTTTCGCGCGCCGCCGAATTGGCGCGGATTTCGGCGCTGCCTTCCAGGCCGTTTTCCGGCATCGCCGTCGGGATCTTGCGGTCGATGATGTTGACGACGCCACCCACCGCGCCGCCGCCATAGGCCAGCGCCGACGGGCCGCGCAGCACTTCGATGCGTTCGGCCAGCACGGGCTCGAACGCAACGGCGTGATCGGGGCTGATGGTCGAGGCATCCTGGATCTCGGCGCCATCCGACAGGATTTTCACGCGCGGGCCATCCATGCCACGGATCACCGGGCGGCTGGCGCCGGCGCCGAAGTGGCTCGACGTGATGCCCGGCTGGTGGGCCAGCGTTTCGCCCAGCGTCGATTCGCGTGCGCGCACCAGTTCGGCGCCGCCGAGCGAGGTCACCGGCGTGATCATGTCGTCGTGTACCACGCCCAGGGCGCTGGCCGACACCACCACGGTTGGCACGCTGTCCGGATCGGCCGCCATGCGGCCAGTCGTCTGGGCGTGGACGGCCAGCGGCGCGCTGAAGGCCAGCATCAGCGCCAGGGTCAGTGGCGTGCGCTTGCAGGTGAAATGCGACATGGTGAAATCCTTGATGATGAGATGAACGGCAGGCGGCAGGTCACCGGGCGCGAACGCGTCTAGTGATAAGCCATTATCATTAACGTCGAGATGATAGGCCATTATCAATAAGGATTCAACCCCCTTCTGGCCGAAGAGTCGCGCTTTAAGGTATTCTTCGGCTATGCAACGCAATACACGTCAAAAATCAGCCATCCTGCACGCGATCGAGCATGCGCGCCGCCCATTGTCGCCACAGGAGATCCTGGCGGAAGCCAGCCAGGCCGTCAGCCAGATCGGCATGGCCACGATCTACCGCAACCTCAAGTCGCTGGTGGACGACGGCGCGCTGAAGGTCGTCACGCTGCCGGGCGACGGCGCCCGCTACGAATCGACCAGCGTGGCCGAACACCATCACCATCACTTCCAGTGCACCAACTGCCAGCGCGTGTTCGACGTGCACGCCTGCCCGGGCGACATCGACCACATGGCCCCGAAAGGCTTCAGCGTCGAGCGCCACGAACTGACGCTGTACGGCCGCTGCGCCGATTGCATCAAGGCCGCGCCGTAACAGCAGCGCGGCCCGTGAAGGGCCGCGTCATCCTTCTTATTTACCCAGCACGTTCAGCACCGCCAGCGTCATTGCCTGGGCGCTCGTCTTGATCGACGGCTCCGGCACCGGCGCGTAGAACGGCGAGTGGTTGAAGGCGATCGGCTTGCCGCCGGCCTGTTCGGCCGCGGCGACATCCTTCGGGTCATACACGCCCGTAAAGAAGAACATCGATGGCACGCCTTCGTTCGCGTACAGCGAAAAGTCTTCGCTGGCCGTCATGGCCGGCATGCGATGGGCCTTGTCGGCGCCGAACGCTTCCTTGAATATCACTTCGGTCTTGTTGACCAGTTCCGTGCTGTTGACGATCGCCTGGCCGCCACCGCCGATCTGCATCTCCGGCTTCGGTGCGCCCGCCATCGCGGCCGACCCTTCCGCCACGCGGCGCACGCCTTCGAGCAGCTTGGCCCGTACCTGCGGGCTGTATGAGCGGATGGTGCCGCGCACCTGGACGCTGTCGGGGATGATGTTGCCCACGGTGCCGCCCTGAATCGAACCGATGGTGACGACGCCGAATTCCTTTGGATCCTTTTCACGGCTGACGACCGTCTGCACATCGACGACGAAGCGCGCCGCGATGGCGATCGGATCGACGGTCTTGTCGGGCGCCGAACCATGGCCGCCGCGGCCCTTGAAGGTGATCTCGAGCGAGTCGGAATTGGACGACACCGGGCCGTCGTTGTAGCCGATCGTGCCATGCGCCAGCGGCCACGAATGCAGCGCGAACGCGTAGTCGGGTTTCGGGAAGCGCTTGAACAGGCCATCGTCCAGCATCGCCTTGGCGCCGGAGACGATTTCTTCGGCCGGCTGGCCGATGAACACGAGCGTGCCCTTCCACTGCCCTTTCAATTCGACCAGCGTGCGCGCGGTGGCGAGCCAGCTGGTCATGTGGATGTCGTGGCCGCAGCTGTGGGTCACGAAGCTGTCGCGGCCTTCGCTGGTGGTGCGGGCGCGGCTGGCGTACGGCAAGCCGGTTTTTTCTTCCATCGGCAAGCCATCCATGTCGGTGCGCACCAGGACCGTGGGGCCAGTGCCGTTCTTGAGCACCGCGACGATGCCGGTCTTGCCGACCTTCTCGGTGACGGTGAAGCCGAGTTTGCGCATCTCGGCGGCCAGCTTGCCGGCGGTACGCACTTCCTGGAAGGCGATCTCGGGATGCGCGTGCAAGTCCTTGTAGATCGTGTCGAGCCACGGATACATGGCGTCCACGCGCGTGACGACGTCGTTCTTGAGCGGCGCGGCCGGTTGGGCCAGGGCGGAGGTTGCGGACAGTGCCAGGAGCGTCGTACAGGCTGCGGCGGCGATGCGGGTCAGGATCGGCATGGGCTCTTGCGGTCGTGTTGAACAGGCCACAACGATAGCATGCTGCGCTGCGATCCGATGCGGGCGGCGGGTCGTGCCCGCCACCCGGTGCGACTAGACGGCGCTCGGTCGCTTGAGCGCTGCCGGCTTGCGCCCTGCCGCTGCCTGCGACAGCGTGATCACCGGCACGCGGTCGCCCTGCAGCGTGACGTCGAACGCCATCAGTTCATCGCGCCGGAAAGCGTGCACCGGCACCCGGTCGCCGACGCGATAGCGCGCCAGCAGCGCATCGACATTCGACGGATTGCCGTTCACGCGCAGCCCGTCGATGGCAATGACCACGTCAAGCGCCGACAACCCGGCCAGGTGCGCGGCGCCGCCTTCATGCACCTGCGTGAGCCTGGCGCCCAGCGGATCGCGCCCGATGCCGGCGTCAAGCGACGCCTTGCCGGTCTTGCGTTCGTCAACCAGCTTGACGCCGAACGGCGCGTACAACTTGGCCAGCGGCAGGTCTTCCACGCCGCGCACATAGCGCTCGAACAGGTTCCTGAGTTTCAGGCCGCTGACTTCATCGAACAGCGCTTCGACTTCGTGCTCGGTCACGCCGCGCCCGACGCTCGGATAAAAATCGCGGCCGAAACGCTCCCACAACGCCAGCATCACGTCGTCGAGTGACTTCGCCCCGCCCGTCTTGGCGCGGATCGTCAGGTCGAACGCCAGCGCAATCAGCGAACCCTTGGTGTAGTAGCTGATGATCGCATTGGGCGAGTTCTCGTCCTGGCGGTAGTACTTGCTCCAGGCGTCAAAGCTCGACTCGGCCACGCTCTGCTTCAGGCGCCCGCTGCCGCGCAGCACGCCACATATGGATTTGGCCTGCAGCTTGAAATACGTCGTTTCACCGATGATCCCGGCGCGTACCAGCATCAGGTCGTCGTAGTAGCTGGTAAAGCCCTCGAACAGCCACAGGAGCGGCGTGTAGTTCTCGACCTGCAGGTCGTACGGCGCGAACACGGCCGGCTTGATGCGCTTGACGTTCCAGGTATGGAAGTACTCGTGGCTGCACAGGCCCAGGAACTGCAGATAGCCTTCGCCCGGTTCGCCGGGTTTCTGGTTCGCCGTGGTGGGCAGGTCGGCGCGCGCGCAGATCAGCGCGGTCGAGGCGCGGTGTTCGAGGCCGCCGTAACCGTCGCCCACGGCCATCGTCATGAACACGTAACGTTCAAGCGGGGCGCGCTTGGTCAGTGGTTCGAAGAAGACGATCTGGGTTTCGCAGATGGCTTTCAGGTCGGCCTGCAGGCGCGCCATGTCCAGGTTGGGCACGCGGCCCGTGATGACGATGTCGTGCGGGATGCCGTGCGCCTCGAACGTCGCCAGTTCGAAGTCGCCCATCTCGACCGGGTGGTCGATCAGCTCATCGTAGTTGGCCGCGCCGTAGGTGCCGAAGCCGTAGCGCTTCGCGCCCGCTTCTTTCATCGAGGTCGCCACGCGCCAGGTGCGCGCAGCTGCATCGGCCGGTCGCTGGATGTCGACCTGGTGCGCCGTCGCTTCCTGCCCCACCACGCGCAGGAACACGCTGGTGCCGTTGAAGAAGCCGTGGGTCTGGTCCAGGTGCGCGGCGCGCACCGACAGGTCCCATGCGTACACCTCGTAGTGCAGCGTCAGCGGGCCGGCGCCTGGTGCTGCGCGCCACGTGTGCTTGTCGAGTTTTGTCAGCGCCACCGCGGCCCCGGCCCGCTCGGCGCGGATACGCACGATATTGCGCGCGAACTCGCGGATCATGTAGCTGCCCGGGATCCAGGCCGGCAGCGCGAAGGTCTGCCCGTCAGGATCGGGATTGGCCACCGTCAGCGTGACGTTGAACAAGTGACCGGCCAGGTCCCGCGGGACGATGGTGTAGAAAATTGCGCTCTGTTTTTTTTGCGATGGCTTTTTCATGATCTGGGGTTGGTCTCGGGTCGCGCCGTATGGACAATAGTGTAAGCGGATTCAGGCTGGCAGATCGCCTTGGGTATCGATGTCGCGCAGGATGCCGGGGTCGGGCACGGCGACTGTGGTCACCGGCCTGCTCGCGAGCAATCGCCGCGCGCCCTGGTCGCCGTCCAGCGCCAGCAAGGCCTCTTGGTGGATCGCGCCAAACGCGACCGGATTGCCACGACGGCCATCGAACAGCGGCGCCGCAATCCCGGCGCCTTCATCAATTGCGCGCACCAGCGCCTGCAGCGTGGCTTCAGTCACGAACGGCATGTCACCCAGCGCCACCAGCCAGCCGCCAGCGCCATGCGTATCAAGAGGCGCATGGCGGATCGCATGCGCCAGCGACAGGCCCATGCCGCTGTCGGCGTCCGGGCACACGGTGACGGTGCAGCCAAGCGCGCGCAGCGCATCGGCCACGCCGCCATCGCTTGGTGGCACCACCGCCACCACATGCGGCAGCACCGCCAGCAGCTTGCGCGCGCTGGCCACGACGACGAAGTCGCCGCCCGGCAAACGCTGGAGCAGCTTGTTGCGCACACCGGCCGGATCGAAACGCCGGCCGCGCCCTGCGGCCAGCAGGATGCCGGTGAGCGTGCTGCTGTCGCGCGGCGGCACGCCGGTTACTTCCCGGCCTTGCCTTCGAGCGAATCGAACTTGCCTTCGAGCGCCTTGAGGTCGATCGCGCCCGGGATGCGCGAGCCATCGGCGAAGAAGATCGCCGGCGTGCCGGTGATGCGCAGCTTCTGGCCCAGGGCGAGCACCTTCTCGTTCGGCGATTCGCACGCAGCCGGCGTGGCCGGCGGCACTTTACCGGCGATCATCCAGTCATCCCAGGCCTTGTTGCGGTCGGACGCGCACCAGATGTTCTTCGACTTCACCGACGAATCCTCGGACAGGATGTTGTACATGAAGGTGTAGATCGTGACGTTGTCGATCTCCTTGAGCGTGGTCTGGCGCAGGCGCTTGCAGTAGCCGCAGTTCGGATCTTCGAACACCGCGATCACGCGCTTGCCGTTGCCCTTGACCTGCTTGAGCGCCATCTCGAGCGGCAGGTCAGAGAACTTGATCTTGTTGACTTCATCGATGCGTTCGCGCGTCAGGTTGCGCGAGCTTTTCACGTCGTACACCTGGCCGATGACGAGGTACTCGCCCTTCTTGTCGGTGTACAGGATGTCGCCCGCGACGCGTACTTCGTACAGGCCCGAATACGGGGTTTCCTTGACGGACTCGATCTTCGCGCCGCTCAGGCGTGGCTCGAGCGCCTTCTTGATCGTCGATTCGACGTTGGTCTGCGCATCGACGCACGATGCGAGAAGGCCAGTCGCCAGCAGGACGGCGATCTTCATTTTAAGCATGCTTGTATTCCTCAGATTGATGACTTGCCCATGGCATGGGCCATCAGGCGCCGCTTCAGTGCCGGCATGTTATTGAGCAGGTTCAGGCCGATATTCCGGACCACGCGCAGCGGTTCCAGGTTCGCGCCGAACAGGCGTTCGAGTCCGTCGGTGGCCAATTGCATCAGCAGGACATCTTCCTTGCGCTTGCGGGCGTAGCGCGCCAGCACCCGCTCGTCGCCGATGGCGCGCCGCTCTTCGCGGTCACGCACGATGGCCAGCAGGTCGACGATGTCGCCAAACCCCAGGTTCATCCCATGGCCGGCCAGCGGATGCACGGCGTGCGCAGCGTCGCCCACCAGCGCCACGTGCGGCGCCACCATCGCATGCGGCTTGATCAGCGCCAGCGGCACGGCGGCCACGGCGTCGGGCTGCAATGGCCGCAGCGTGCCGAGTTTGTCGTCGGCGTATTCGCCAAGCCGGATCGCCAGCTCGCCCAGCGACTCTTCCATCAGCGTGGCGGCCAGGGTTTCCGGCGCCGACCACACGAGCGAGACGCGGTTGCCCGGCAGCGGCAGCAACGCGATGATGCCGTCCGAACCCGTGAACCACTGGTGCGCAACGCCGTGGTGCGGCTTGTCGCAGGCGAAGTTGGTGACGATGGCGCTCTGGTGGTACATGCGGTAATCGACGCCGATATCGCACTGCCCGCGCACCCACGATTCGCGCCCGTCCGCGCCGACCAGCAGCGCGCACTCGACACGGCGCCCGTCTTCGAGCCGCACGGCGGCGCCGCTGTCGCTGCAGGTGAGCTCGCAGGCACGGCCTTCGACCCGCTGCACATTGTGCGCGAAACGGAGCGCGGCATCGAGCGCGCCATTCAGGTTCTGGTCTTCGACGATCCACGCGAGCGTGCCGACGCGGGCGCCGAAGGCATCGAAGCCCAGGCTGCCGCCATCGGCGCCGTCGCCATGCACGTCCATCGCATCGACCGGCGCGATGCGCGCCATGTCGAGGGCGTCCCATACTTTCAGTGACGACAGCAGGTCGTGCGCCGTGTGGTTGAGCGCATACACGCGCACGTCCCACGGTCGCTCGGCTGCCGGTGGAGTCGCTGCAGCGGGCGCCTGCCGGGCCGGCGGCGCCAGCAGCGTCACGCTGTGGCCGGCCTGGGCGAAGCCGAGGGCTGCCGTCTTGGCGATAGCGCCATTGCCGACGATGCAGACGTCGGTCCGGATGGTAGAGGTCGTGGGCGTGGTCATGAAGGCATTATAGCGATATGCCGGTGCCGGGGGCCGGGCGGCGGGCTCGCACCCGCGCAGGTGAGCGGGACAGGCCGATGCGCCCGACAGCGACGCACAGACAACGTTTGCGCTGCCGCGCGCGCAAGAGCACTTGCGCAACTGAAAAACGCTGGCTATAATCGTGCCTCTCTTGGCCTGGTAGCTCAGTTGGTAGAGCAGAGGATTGAAAATCCTTGTGTCGGTGGTTCGATTCCGCCCCGGGCCACCAAGAATTCAGCAACACGCAAAAAACGCCACCACCGAGTGGCGTTTTTGCATTCCAAGGCCACTCATGCATACCCTTCCGCCCTGCCCCCTCTGCCAATCGGCCTACACCTATGACGACGGCGCCGGCCAATACGTCTGCCCGGAATGCGCGCACGAGTGGCCGATCGCGGGCGCAGCTGCCGCTGAGACCGTGCGCGTCTACAAAGATGCGTCGGGCAACATCCTCCAGGACGGCGACACCGTCACCGTGATCAAGGACCTCAAGCCAAAAGGCTCGGGCGGCGTGATCAAGCAGGGTACCAAGGTCAAGAACATCCGCCTGGTCGATGCTGACCACGATATCGATTGCAAGATCGATGGCTTCGGCGCCATGAGTCTGAAGACGGAGTTCGTGCGCAAGGTGTGATGGCGTGGCGCTATAAACCATGCGACACCATTGCGGCTTTGTCATTATTCTGGGAGCCTTCAAGATCACAAGAGGTTCCCATGTTTGCCAAGTCATCGTTCCTTGCCGCGTGCGCTACGCTCGCCCTGTCCGGCCTCTGCGCCGGGTCGGCATTGGCTGCTGACGCCGCCAGGCCATTGCAGCCGATCGAATCGCTCGCGGTGCCCCGCTATATGGGCGTCTGGTACGAAATCGCCAAGTTCCCGAACGAATTCCAGAAAAAATGCGTGGGCGACACCAGCGCCACCTATAACCTCGACAAGGACGGCCGGGTCAAGGTCATCAACCGCTGCCGCACGGCAGACGGCAAGATCGATACAGCCGAAGGCGTCGCGCGCCAGCCGGGCGCGGCCACGTCGCCCAAGCTCGAGGTGCGCTTCGCACCGGCGATCCTGTCGTTCATCCCGATGGTGTGGGGCGATTACTGGGTGATCGATCTGGACAACAAGTACCAGCTCTCCGCCGTCAGTGAGCCCAAGCGCGAATACCTGTGGATCCTGTCGCGCACGCCCCAGGTCGCCCCCGCCGAATACAACGCCTTGCTGGCACGCCTGAAGGCCCAGGGCCTGGACACCTCGAAACTCGTGCTCACCCCGCATACGGTGGCGCCGCAAGCCGCGCAGTGACCGGCCGGTGAAGCGATTGGTCATGCGCGCGGCCCTGTGCGGGCTCGGCCTGCTGACATCGATCGCGCCAGCCTGGGCCCAGCCCCTTGCTGCCGATCCGCTGGCAGCGCTGATCAATGCTTACCGCGCCAACCCGGCCGACTGCGACGGCGCACCCGTCGCACCCGTGACGCCGCTGGTCGCCGAGCCGGCCCTGGCGCAGATCCGGATTGGCTTCGGGACCTTCATTGAATCAGCCCTGGCGCAGGCCGGCTACGCCGCCGATAACGCGGATTCCGTTGACGTCACCGGTCCGGAAGATGCCGTGGCCGCCATGAAGGTGCTGCAGCAGAAGTACTGCAAGGTGCTGCGCAGCGAACAATTCTCGGCCGTGGGCAGCTACCGCGAAGGCGCAACCTGGACCGTCGTGCTGGCCCGCCCGGCGCCGCCCTTACCATCGACCACCTACCCGGACTGGCGCGACGCTGGCCGCGCCATCCTTGAGGCGGTCAATGTTGCACGCGCCAGCGCCCGCATGTGCGGCGACCGCGCGTTTGCGCCGGCGCCGCCCTTGCAATGGAACGCGGTGCTGGGCGAGGCCGCGCTGGCCCACAGCCGCGACATGGCCACCCGCCGCTACTTCAACCACTACGCACAGGACGGCAGCGACCCGGCAGATCGCGCCACACGCGCCGGATACCGCTGGCACCGGCTGGGCGAAAACATCGCCTTCGGCCAGCACTCGCCACAGGAAGCTGTCGACGGCTGGATCGACAGCCCGGGGCACTGCGCCAATATCATGCAAGCGGACTTCACCGAGATGGGCGCGGCCTACGGCGTTACGGCCGACCGGCAGGCGGGCATCATTTACTGGACCCAGGTGTTCGGCACGCGGCGGTAACGTTGCACCAACGCGCGCCTGCCCCGCTTTCGACCCTGTTTCAACCCCAGGCGCGCTCTTCGTCAACGCTGCTTCGGCTAGACTTGCCTGCACCATGACCCTGATCGCCACCCAACCACACCTCGGCCTTGTCTGCATCACCGTCTCGAAAGAGGTGCGGTATCGCACGATCACGCGCAAGCGCCTGCTCGACCTGTCCGAAGAAGGTCAGCAGCGCGCGCTGGAAGACATCTACCGCGACAATATCCAGACGCTCGACAACGCGCTGCGCTACTGCGAGCGCGAAGGCATCAAACTGTACCGGATGCCGTCATCGATCTTCCCGTTCGCCGACGAGCCGTTCGGCCTGGCGATTCTGGAAAAATTCAAGGAAACGCTGGGCCGCTCGGGCCGGCGCGCGACCGAACGCGGCATCCGGCTGGTGATGCATCCCGACCAGTTCGTGGTACTGAGCTCGGATTCGGAGAACGTCGTCGCCAACAGCGTCAAGATCCTGCAGATGCACGCCGACATCATGGATTTGCTGGAGCAGCCGCGCTCACCGTGGGCCCTGCTCGAAATCCACGGCGGCAAATCCGACCGCGAAGACCAGCTGGTGGCCCGCATCGCCGAACTGCCCGAGGCGATCCGCAGCCGCCTGTGCCTGGAGAACGACGAATACGCCTACAGCGCCGACGAGATCCACGCCGTCTGCGTGCGCGCGGGCATCCCGATGGTGTTCGACGCCCATCACCACATCGTTCACGAAAAGCTCGACAGCTACGATCACCCGAGCGTGGCCGAGACGCTGGCCAAGGCCCGTGCGACCTGGCCCGATCCCGCGCACCAACTGGTGCACATTTCGAACGGGCGCGAAGGCTTCAACGACCGCCAGCATTCCGACCTGATCTCGGTGATGCCGTCGTCCTACCTGCAGGCGCCGTGGATCGAGATCGAGGCCAAGCACAAGGAAGATGCGATCCGCGGCCTGCACGGCTGGTGCGAGAAAGTCACGCCCGCCACAGCGTAGTCGTTCAGCCGGCGCGCAAGGCTGACACGCTTTCCAGCCACGGCACCAGCACATCGGCCAGCGCCTGCGGCGCTTCGATCGGGATCATGTGGCCGCTGTCCTCGATGATGGCAAAGGTGGACCCGGCAATCCCCGCATGCAGTTCCCGCGATTCTTCCAGGCTGCGCAGGCGATCGTGGCCGGCCGCGACGATCAGCGTCGGGCAGCGGATATGGTCCAGCAGATGCAGGTCGCCGGGGCGCTCGACCATCGACTGGTTACGAAACGCCTCCGCCCCCAGCCGCACACCCATCTGGCGTACACGCTCGATCAGCGCGTCGTCGCCCGCATTTTTACGATGCAGCGACGTGGCGATCGCGGTGCGGCTCAGGCCCGCGAACGACACCGACGGTGCCGAGCGTGCCACCGAGCGCTTGCCTTGTTTGACCGCATCGGTATCGGGCCGGGTCGAGCTGGCGATCAGGGCCAGCGCCTCCACCCGTTCGGGCGCCTGGCGCACGATCTCGCGCGCGACATAGCCGCCCATTGAAAAGCCGATGAGGATGAACGACGGCGGCGCATCGCGCAGCACGCGCGCGGCCATTGCTTCGAGCGACGTGTCGTGGCGCAGGTCGGCATGCACGAGCGGGCCGAATGGCGCGAGCGGTGCGAGCAGGTCGTCCCACAGCGTGTCATCGGCCATGTAGCCGGGTACCAGCAGAATCGTCATTGTCCTGCTGCTCAGGTATTGCGCATCTGCGCCTGCGACACATTGCTGCCCGGCGGGACGCTTTGCGTGAGCCAGACATTACCGCCGATGGTCGACCCGGCGCCGATGGTGATCCGGCCCAGGATGGTGGCGCCGGCATAGATGACGACGTCGTCCTCGACGATCGGATGCCGTGGAATACCCTTGACGAGGGCGCCGCTGTCGTCAACCGGGAAGCGCTTGGCGCCCAGCGTGACCGCCTGGTACAGGCGCACGCGCTCGCCGAGGATCGCGGTTTCGCCGATCACGACGCCGGTGCCGTGGTCGATGAAGAAGCTGCCGCCGATCTGCGCGCCGGGGTGGATGTCGATACCGGTGAGCGAGTGGCCGATATCGGCCACCACGCGCGCCAGGAACGGCACGCCCAGGCGGGTCAGGCAATGCGCGATGCGGTGGTACAGGATGGCGATGGTGCCGGGATAGCACAGCATGATCTCGGCGACCGAGGTGGCAGCCGGATCGCCCGCAAGCGCAGCCTGTACGTCCGACACCAGCAATGCACGTAAACCAGGCAGGCGGGCCGCGAACTCGCGCGTGATCGCGCGGGCACGCTCGGCCAGCACGAGGTCTTCACGCTGGGCATCTGCACCGGACGCGTCGGACGGCGCCGCCGGCGAGAAGCGCAGCGCACGCCGCACCTGCTCGACCAGCCGGTCGAGCGCCACGTTGAGCGTATCGGCAACGTAGTAGTCGATGCTCTCGTCGTTCAGGTCGGGGCGCCCGTAATGCGTGGGAAACAGCGCGGCCGACAGGCCATCGACGATCTGGCGCAGCACCTCGCGCGACGGCAGTTCGCGCACGCGCCCCTGGTGACGGATATTGTGGGTCGACTCGCGCGACGTGCGGAGTGCATCGATGACGGGACCAAGGTGCCACTGCACCGATCCACCTTGGTATGGGAGTTCGCTGTTCATTTGCCGAGCCTAGCGGGTTTGCATGGTGATGCCACGATTTTATGGGTATTTCGGCAAGCGCGTTTGTCGGACTACTTTTTCACCGGGTCAGCAGATCGCGGATCACCACGGCTGACCTTGCCGCGCGGCAGTTTCTAAGGCAACATCAGCACTCGCCCAGCCACTTGTATTGATTGCAACCATGAACCTGCCCTCCCACCAGCTCAGCATGACAGTGCTGATGACGCCCGACACGGCCAATTTCTCCGGCAACGTCCACGGCGGCACCATCCTGAAACTGCTCGACCAGGCAGCCTACGCCTGCGCCAGCCGCTATGCCGGGCGCTACGTGGTGACGATGAGCGTCGACCAGGTGACCTTCCGCCAGCCGATCCATGTCGGTGAACTGGTGACCTTCCTGGCCGCAGTGAACTTTACTGGCCGCAGCTCGATGGAAATCGGCATCAAGGTGATTGCCGAGGACATCCGCAGCAAGGCCGTGCGCCATGTGAACAGCTGCTTTTTCACGATGGTGGCAGTGGGCGACGACAAGAAGCCGGCTTCGATCCCGCCGCTGGTCCCGTCGACGCCGGATGAAGTGCGCCGCTTCGAGGAAGCCAAGGGGCGCCGCGACCTGCGCCTTGCACTCGAGCGGGATCATGCGCGGCGCATCAGCAGCAAGGGTTGAGGATCGGCGCGGGAGGATTGTCTGCTTGCCACAAACGCTGCTATAATTGCGCGCTCTTGGCCTGGTAGCTCAGTTGGTAGAGCAGAGGATTGAAAATCCTTGTGTCGGTGGTTCGATTCCGCCCCGGGCCACCAAGAATATCGTTCACGCAACGCCCACTCATGCAAGTGGGCGTTGTTGTTTCTGGGATCCGCATTCCTTGTAAGCGGTCTATCTTCAGCTAAATCCTAACTACAGAGCAAACGTCCAGTCGTCCGATGATTCCTTCATCGCCTTTGAGTCGCGGCGTCCATATAAGATGATCAAATTGTCTCGACGTCCCGCTGTCGATTCCCCGCTCTGACGTGCGCCAATATTTACTAGATAGATAAACGCCACAAATATATCAAAGGCAACCATGCTATATTTACATCTCGCAATCTTTTGATAAATCTTTGAGGATTCTTCGTGTAAACCTATGTCGACACTACTGACTACAGAGTCCTTAGAAGCGAAGCAAACGCGCCTATGCCAAGCCGTCGAGGCGTATAGGGCAGGTACCGAAATAGTCATCGAAGAAGCTGACGCTATGGAAGCATCTCTTGAGACCGAGGATCATGTCGGATATGTATACATGGTGCGCCATACGCCAACTTGGGACGATGAAACCTATGAGTACGTCGGCGAGACTGCACTCCATATCCAAGTACGCCTAGACCTGCACTACAATGCGGCCTTCTGCCAGAAAACGCAGAAGGCTGGTTTAACTGTCGGCGGACTTCACCATGCCATGATGCGGGAGTACCAAGCAGATGCTGAAAACTACAGGTCGCACTTCACTATCGATCTGATTCGCACTACTACCGGCCCGCAGGCACGGAAAGTTGCAGAAGTAGAAGAAGTTTCCAAACTCAAGGCGCGTACTACCAGGCATTACAACTTGGCCGATGGCGGCGGCAACCGGCCTCCGCATTTGCGACATGGGCAACCAGTTACCCTGGTTATTGGTGCGGAAGTTTTTCATTTTTCATCGAAAACCGCTGTTTGGACTGCTCTAGATGACGCTAACTGCCCATATCACAAGAAGCTCTTAAGACGCAGAGGCCCGGTCACTGTCAAAGCTCGATCCCGCTGGCTGCTGATCGAGAAGGTAGGAGGTAGTAATGCGCAGATGCTTGGGCTTGAGCAGTTGTCACCAGTTTCCCATGCAAAGACAACACCAAAAAGGGTTGCAGGGCAGGCACCGAAAGATATCTGGCAGCGGTTTCACCCGGGATCGCCGTATACCCCACGGGGTGATTTGCGCAATCAGCTTGAACTCCAAGCAAAGTCAGCTGGTATTGCTAATGAGCTTTTGGCAACGCGCACATTGCGTGCCCGCTATAGTGCCGGTATCAGCACGCTCCAGGAAGCGTGGAATCTTCTCTTGGAAGCGCCGCAAAATCCAACGCAAATCGAAATCGAGTTGCCTGGGATGGGGCCAGAATCTCGGACGTTGTTTGAATGGGGTAAGTTTATTGAGCAGTCCTACACTGGCCCGAAGGCTCTGACAATCAGCGCCCATCACATCCAGACTAACTTGCGCAATGCGCTAAAATATCCCAAGACCTTGACAAACGATAGGAAATTGCATGCCTTAGGACTGAAGGTGTTGGCCAGAAGCCGCCGGGCGAAACGCGAGATATTTAATACGAAGGCGCCAACGCCAAGGCACTTCGTCCCAGCAGAGTTCACGAACCCGTTGACTGGAGTAACGGAGCAGTTCGAATCAACAGCTGCGATGTGTGAAAAGTATGGGGTCAATCCGGTGGTTTATTACAGCAGGCGAAAAGATGGCTGGCGCGATGCCGAAGCGTTATACGTGGTAAAGCGCAAACCATTCGTTCGTGCTCGTAAAGATCAACGAGCAGCCTACGAAGCTTGGATTGCCGAACTGTCCTCGCTTGAGCATGCGGCGCTGAACAGAGAAGGTTACTTGTAAGAAGAATCGAAAAATCTTTATTTTTAGAAAACCCGCTACGGTGAATATGCGAGGCGAAGATTAAAAATCCTCGTGTCGGTGGTTCGATCCCGCCCCGAGCCACCAAGAATATTTTTGAGCCAAAGCCCACTCATGCAAGTGGGCGTTCTCGTTTTTGGAGTTGGCAGCTCTCAGCTCTAACCGATTTCGGTATGCCAGCATGGCTCTCGAACATAGGCAACTACTCGAATTGCTGCCGTCCTTGTTGACCTTTAATTCCCCGCTGAAGAGTCTGGAAAATTTCCGTAATTCTATTAGCAGCGAATCGAGGTGGCACTTGAATATTGCATGAACACAGTATCAACAAGCGCAAAAATAATGAGGTCCGTATGTCAGGTGATTAAATTCTACCCCGTGCCATCAAAAAGTGCTTAGAAAAAGCGCCCACTCATGCAGTTTTTTTCACTTCCCGTGTATAAGCTCCTACGGCTTGCTCGCTGTGAAGTGCACGAATATCACCGCTCTGCAGCAACTGTCTAAATCGTCCATTGATTCGATCTCGCCCATATCCCGCACCCGGTCTGTCGCAACGATGCTTCTTAACCGAAAAGGAATCATACCGCGAGCACAAAGTGCCTGAAACCGGACCTCGCCTCACGGCTGTCTTAGCCAAACGGGAATTCAGAATTAGAGCCAAAGTGCAAGGCCCAGCGCATTACTTTGGCCAAAGAACTGGGTGCTGCTGCACACTACCGAACACAGGCTCGACGACTTTGAGTGGCCCCAAAAATGCATTCCATTTTGTAGTCACTGAAAACGCACGTTCAAAGAAAATTTTAGAGTTGCGTCAGCCATGTTGAAATCGCAATCATAAAAAACACCGTAAACCAGAAAAATGTATTGTTCCGGTCGATTTTCGCCAAAAAGCGCGCGGCCTGTATTGGGAACACTACTGCAAAAACAGAAATCAGAAATACAGGGACTGTGACGGCCCAAGTGACGACGTAGTAAACGCTAAAAGTGGCAAGAAATATTAGAGAAATAGCACCGCCGATAGCAAGTGGGCTTGACACCTCCGGAATGCTGAAGTGAAGCGTTGCCGCTAGCTGCACAAACGGAAGAGATAGTATTTTCGCAAATGGCGTACGAAAAATTAGATCAAAAATACCTAAGATAAGTGGGCCAAAAATTATCAGCGCATTTTCTCTCAAAAACTCCACAACGGTATTTTTGTGATCGATAACCCACTTTATGGAGAACCAACCCATAAAGAAAAAAGAAAACCCCCAGAATAGAGGAAAAATTGTCTTTGGGTGTGACTGAGAAAATCGTTGAACAAAAAAAAGACAGGCGAACAGAAATACGCTTCCCCACCCATAGAATTTACGAAGAAACTGAAGTCCGTTCTTGATTGTGGTGTCTTCAAGTCGGTTATTCAGTTTTGAGTAATGTCCTTCGATTGCAGATAAAAATTCATCAATCTTTGGATTCCTTCTGGCTTTTTCGCCAACCCAATAAACACTGATTAGAACGACTAGAAGAGTCAGAGCAATCTTTAGCATAAAAATTAATCGGTTAAATTATAGTGGACACTATGTTGGCATTCATAAATTTTAACATGCCGCCCCATAAAAATTCGAATGAGCCAACTGCCAAACGATTTATTGGAGTTGGCAGTTAGCATTAGAGCGAGATTCCCATAACGTTCTAGTGATCCGTCGTTCGACTGGATCATTGAGTGGCGCGGCAAAACGCGCTGCTATTCGATACGATAACGGTCGTTCATACATTAGCACAATAACGCTGCGCTGGGCTGGACTGGGCAGTACCCGCAACGCTTTCATCCAACCTGGTTAGCCTCAGCAAGATGCTTACGTGGAGCGCTACATCAGGACGGTTCGCCACGATTGGTTTGCCCATCATCTGTTCGAAATGCTCGACGAAGTCCAGAACTTTGCTACTCGCTTTGTGAAGCAACAATAACAGTAAACATTGCCCTCGACGGTATCACAAAAAAACAGACACTGGTACTCTCCGCATAATCTGTGCTCTCAGCGTACTCAAATATGGATTGCCGGGACTTTGATGTTTGTAAGGGGAATACGGTATGGGCCAGCAGAACAGTTGGGCGATGTGCCAACGTGTCTGCCCGCGTGTTGTATCAGCGACGCTCCATGGCGAACCAGCAGGCTGTAAGAGAGCCTCGGCCCAGCAAACTGCTGGTGTGGTGACAGATGCGACGCGACGCGGAGATCGAAAATCCTTGTGTCGGCAGTTCGATTCTGCCAAAGCCACTAAGAACAGTGCTTACCTAACGCCCACTCATGAAACTGGACGTTTTTTTCTTACTGTCGAATTCTCCGTGTCCGGTCTATTTTCGGTTGACCTCTTTCTGCTGGGAGTGACTTGACATTCAGGACTCGGTCTAGTCCGGCATCCTGCCAATCTTTTCCAACAGAAAATCGATAAAAATCCTGATCTTTAGGGTAAGGAAATTCGATTTCGGCTAGACGAGCCAAACGGCTGTCTGCCCGTCGACCTTGAAGTCGGGCAGGACACGCACCAGTGAGACATGGCTAATTTCCTTGCGAATGATCCGTAGCACATGCATGGAAATACCTGCCCCTCCGGTGGTGGGGCTCCATGCTTGGCATGAAGATGGTGAGAGAAGGCTTTAGTGTGGCGGGAGGCGATATCGACATTGAGACGGCAAACCACGTTTGGGCGGCGTGCTCAGAAGAATTCGCAGTGGCTTTCGGCCCCTATTTCGGTAACGACACGGGGCGCTTTCCTCGCCACATGTCGCTGCGCTGGATCTGCAAAACCCTTAGGAAATCATCCGAGTTTTCGCGGCGACGCTAGCCGCAAAGGTCCTACCGCATAGACTAGACCAAGCGGGCTTTCTGGCATCCGCTATCTTTGTGTCAGACGCAAGAAATAATTTCCCTGACCAGTTCCCAAGAGAAACAAATATGCTATCGTGAAATTTCAATGTCACCCCATCGCGCGACCGTCAACCTGTCGCAGCGGCGATGTTCCGTTGGAGAATCGTCATGAGCGAGTTATCGTCTTTTTTTCAAGCAGTAAAGTTGCCCGTCATTTCAGAAGTCGCCCACGCGTTGATCAAAACGCTCGATGACGAGGATGCGTCGGCTACCCAAATCAGCGCGATCATCGCGCGCGACCCTGCCCTCACCGCCAAACTGATGCGCCTGGCCAATAGCGCCCGCTTCGGCGCCGCGCGTGGTGTAACGTCACTCGACGACGCCATCGCGATGGCGGGCCTTGGGCACGTACGCACCCTGGCCCTGGCTGCCTGCTTCGCCGAAACCTTCCCGGACCTGCCGGGCCTCGACAGCGACGAGTTCTGGAAAAGCAGCATGGCCTGCGCCGGCTACGCCAAGTGGCTGGCCGTCTGCCTGGGCGACGATGCCCAGGATGCCTGGCTCGCAGGCATGATGATGCGGCTTGGCGAACTGCTGATCTACCAGGCGGCGCCGACAACCTTTGCCGAGATTGAGGCGCAACCCCACCTGCCGGGCGGCCGGTGGGAACGCGAAACACGCCTGCTGGGCTTTTCGGAGGGGCACATTACCGCCGAACTTTGTCGTCGCTGGAATTTCCCGGTCGTCATCGTGAACGCATTAGAAAGCGCATCCGATCCAATGGCCGCCCACCCGTTCAGCAAACTCGGGGCAATCATCCACCTGGCCAGCCTGCTGGCCGACACGCCGAGCGACGATCCGGCCATTCTCGAGGGCTTGCCGCAAGACGTCGTCACCGCGTTACAGCTGAACCGCGAGTGGATGCACAAAAAGTTTCCATCTCACGCATCCTTCTCGGCCGCGCCATGAATCGCCGGGTCTGGCAAATCGATCGTGGGGGAGACAGCGCGATTCAGGTTGGCGTGTTTCATACCCACGCCGGTTTCGCAGGGTTACTCCCTTGTCACCTCAGCGCCGGATAGGTATAGGTCGAGCCGATACCGAGCGGGATATCCAGCGCCCAGAAGCCGAGCAGGAACATGGTCCAGAGCGTTAGCAATGCCAGCGAGTACGGCAGCATCAGGGCAATCAGCGTGCCGATGCCGGTCGATTGCACATACTTACGGCAGAAGACAATGATCAGCGGGAAGTATGGCAGCAGTGGCGTGATGATGTTGGTCGAGGAATCGCCCACGCGGTAGGCGGCTTGCGTCATGTCCGGCGACACACCCAGTTCCATCAGCATCGGCACCATCACGGCCCCGATCAAGGCCCATTTGGCCGACGCCGAACCAACGAACAGGTTGACCATGCCTGTCAGCAGGACGATGCCTGTCAGCGTCACGCCCATCGGAAAGGCCATTTCCTTGAGCCACAATGCCCCCTTGATGGCGACCAGCGCGCCCAGATTCGACTGACCGAAGGCATGGATGAACTGCGCACAGAAGAAGGCCATGACGATGTAGTAACCCATGCCGCTCATGGCGTGGCTCATCCCCTTGACGATGTCGCGGTGGCTCTTCGCGGTGCCGGCGACGTAGCCATAGACCACGCCAGGGATAAGGAAGAACATGAAAATGAGCGCAACGATCGACTGCATCAGTGGCGCCGACGAGTGGGTCAGTTCGCGCGTATCCGGGGAGCGCCATGCCGAACCTTCCGGCATGAATGAGAACACCAGCAGCGCCAGGCTGGCCAGCATCGCAATACCGGCCCAGCGCAGCCCTTTGATCTCATTGGCCTGCAAGGCATCCATCTTCGGCAGGCCGGCAGGATCGCCGTCGACCGGCGTCGTCTTGTTCAGGCGTGGCTCGATGACCTTGTCGGTCAGGAACCAGCCAATCAGCACCACGAGGAGCGTCGAGGCCGACGTGAAATAGTAGTTGTTGAGAGGGTTGATCACGAGCGCAGCAGCGGCCGGGTCGGACGACAGGCGCGCGGCCACTTGCGTCAGCCCGGCCAGTAGCGGATCCAGGCTCGATGGAACGAAGAAGGTAGCGGAAAAGCCGCCAGAGACGCCGGCGAAGGCCGCCGCAATACCGGCCAACGGATGGCGGCCCGCTGCATAGAAAATCACCGCGCCCAGCGGGATGACGAGTACATAACCGGCATCGACGGCGACATGACTGAGCACGCCGACAGCAACCAGGACCGGGGTCAGCAATACTCTCGGCGTAATCGCCAGGATCTTGCGCAGGCCGGCGTTGATGAAGCCGGTATATTCCGCCACACCCAACCCCAGCATCGCCACCAGAACCACGCCCAGTGGCGGGAAGGTGACGAAGATATTGACCATCTTCGCTGTGAAGTCGGTCAGGGCTGCAGGCGCCAGCAGGTTCTTGACCTGGATTGCCTGGCCAGTGCGTGGATCGATCTCGTTGAAGACCAGGCCGGACATGGCCCAGGACAAGGCCCATACCAGGGTCAGCAGCAGTGCGAACAAAATCGCCGGATCGGGCAGCTTGTTGCCAGCCACCTCGATGACACTCAAAATACGGTTCAACCCACCCGGTTTCTGGGCAGTTATCTGTTTATTCATCGTGGCCCTTAACTGACAGAAATGCCCTGTCGATAATTCGATTCACAGAAGCAGCAGCAAGCAAGCGGGACGGTGCCAGAACAAAGCCTGCCCGTTTTGCATCCCCGACCTATGTTACGCATAAGCTGGACGAAGGAAAAGCACTCTAGCCGCCGCGGCACGGTCGTAACGGGCGGGCGGCTTTGTCAGTATGTATCGCGCAAGTGTATGCTCTTGCCATGCCTACTGTCCCAGGAAGGTGCGCCATGACTGCCCCCACCCAACCATCCCGCCGCGCAGCCCGGCCAGGGCGCACACGACAGCTGATCGGCCTTGCCTGCGTCCTGGGGCTGTCGCTGGCGCTGCTGCCCGCAGCCAGCCACGCGGTCGAAGAACCCGCCTACACCATTGTGCGGTCCTACCCCGCGTTCGAGATTCGCCAGTACGCGGCCTACACCGTTGCCGAGGTGGTGATGCCGCCGCCCGCCGATGATGCGGGGAACCGCGCCTTTCCCATTTTGGCTGGCTACATCTTTGGCAAGAACAAGGGCGAACGCAAGCTTGCCATGACCGCCCCGGTGACCCAGGCGCCGGTCCCGGCCAAGCTGGACATGACGGCGCCCGTGACCCAGAGCACGGGTCCCGATGGCATCCTGGTGCAGTTCGTCCTGCCCAGGGATATCAATATGGACAATGCACCGCTGCCGCTCGATCCGCGCATCAGGCTGCGCGAAGTGCCGCCCGCACAGGTCGCGGTGCTCCGGTATTCCGGCTTCTGGTCGCAAGCCAATTACGACAAGCACCTGGCCGAACTCCAGGCGGCGCTGCGTGCGGCCAATATTCGCTGGACGAGCGAACCGGTGCTGTCGCGCTACAACAGCCCGATGACGCCATGGTTCATGCGGCGCAACGAGATCTGGCTGAAACTCGACTGAACGGCGCCGCGCCAGCGCCTGTTACCGGCGCGCGGGCATGCGCCTCCATTTGACCAGGCCGGCAACAGTGAACACCAGCGCCAGGCCGAGCAGCATGGCAAGCTCCATGCGCACCTCGTGCAGCGAGGCGCCCATCTGGTTGGTGGCGACGAAGCCCTGGATCGCCGCAGTCGACGGCAACAGCGCGCCGAGTGCGCGCAACGGCAGCGGGATGGCGCTTGCCGGCCAGGTCAGGCCCGACAGGAACATGATGGGCAATGAGGTGGCAACCAGCAGTTGCATGCTGCGCTCGCGGGTGCGGAAGAACATGCCGATCAACATGCCCAATGCCGCCACGCTATAGGCGAACAGCAGGGTCAACATCGCCGTGCCGACCAGGTTGCCGCCGCGCGGATAATCCTGCCACCAGAAGACGAAGCCGAAAAAGTACAGCGCATTGAGCACCACGACCAGCGCGAATGCACTCAGGGCGCCGCAATACGAGGCCGTGTCCTGCCCGTAAGGGAAGGATTTGTCGCTCGACCAGCTGCCGAACAACAGCCCGATCCCGAGCAAAAAGGTTTGCTGCATGACCAGCACCATGACCCCAGGCACGACATACGAGGCATAGCCTTCGCGCACATTGAACAGGGGCAGCGCCTCGACGGCCAGCGGCTGGCGCGCCGCCTCGGCCTGCATGCCGGACGGGGTCGCCGCGCCCAGGCGCTTGAGCTCGATACCGGCGGACACCGTGCCGGCGACCTCGGCCAGGCCGTTCAGGACTACCTTGTTCAGCAAAGGATAGGAACCGTGGCCGCTGACCTCCACTTCGGGCGGCATGCCGGCCAGCACCTTGCGGCTGAAGTCGGCGGGAATGAACATCGCGCCTGCAGCCTTGCCCTGCCAGATCAGCGCCTGCGCATCTTCGGGCCGCGTGCTGACGCCGGCCACGACCAGGCCAGGGTGCGCCCCGGCATAGCGGATCAGCTGGCGCGACAGGGCCGACTGGTCCTGGTCGACCACTGCGACCGGCACCCGGCGCACCGTCTCGGTGCTATAGGGCAGCGGGTAGAAAAACGAATAGATGATGCCGGAAATGAAAAACAGCAGCAGCGCCGCCTTGTCCCGCAGGATGGCTTGCCAGGTCAGCATGAACGCGCCCCAGGCGCGGCGCGGGGCGCTCATTGCTTGCCCCAGGTGGCAGGCTGGTGCATGCGACGCGCCAGGCGCAGCCAGGCAGCTACGCCCAGGCCGAGCGTAAAGGCCAGCAGGATCGCCAGGTGTGCCAGGTTGTAGCGCAGCGGCGCGCCTCCTGTCCAGGTGTTGTTCAGCATGTGCAGATAGTGTGTCAGCGGCAGGGATTCGGCCCAGATGCGCGCGCTCAGCGGCATCGACAGCAGCGGAAAGCCCTGGCCGGCGAACGCGAACGCGGGCGCCGTGATGAAGGCGCTGGCCGACAGCGCCGCGCGCAGCGATGAGGTGAAGACGGCGATCGCCGCGCCAAGCGCAAGGCAGGCCGTGATGAAGAGAGCCGTGCCTGCCAGCATGGCCGTGGCGCTCCCCTGCACCGGCCAGCGCAGCATGACGCCGAACAAGACGAACAGCAACAGCGCATGCACGGCGAAGCAGGCACAGGGAATGAGCAATTTTCCTAGCAGGGCCGTAGCAGGCTTGCCGTGGGCGGCGGCCAGCCATTCGGCCACCGTGGCGGCGCGAAATTCGCGGCCAATCGCCGTCACCGCCGCCAGCGTCACGAACATATGCAATAGCGTAAAGGCCACCGGCAGCGCAAGCGACGGGATGTAGCTGCCGTTTTCATTGAACAGCGTGCTGATGCGGGTCTGCACCGGCTCGATCTGCACGCCGGCCTGGCCGGGACCGGCGCCGCGGCGCGCGCGCGCTTGCAGTTCGATGCCCGCCGACAGGGTTGTCACCACGGCGCGCACGTCACGCGTCATGCTGCCCGAATGGGCCGAAAACTGGGCGTTATAGGCCCACTGGAGCTTGGCACCGCGGCCCGCAAGCACCGATTCCTGCAGATCTGCAGGAATCGACACCAGGCCGAATGCCTCGCGCGCGCTGATCAGGCGCAACGCCTCGGCCTCGTTGTCTGCGACGAGCACCACGTTCAGTCCGGGCGAGGCGTCGAGCATGCGGATGAGGTTGCGCGAGACGGCGCTGTGGTCGCGGTCATGCACCACCAGCGGCAGGTCGCGCGCCACGCCGGCCGAGAAGATCCACCATGTCAGCAGATAGAGCGCGAGCGGGATCGCGCCCAGCATGGCGATGTCCCACGGATCGGCGCGCAGGCGCGCCCATTCGCGCCGCAAGGACGATGCGATGGCGTTGCCGGATCGGGTCATCGGTTGGGCTCAGTGATCGAACACGACCGTCATTCCCGGGCGCAGTCCGGGCACCGGGGCAGTCGGGCGCAGCCTGACCTCGAAGGTACGCAGATCGGTGCCGCCCGGGCGCGCCGCGCGCCATGTGGCGAAGGCCGGCAAGGCGGACACCGTGGTGACCTTGAACTGGACCCGTGTATTGAGCGCGGGGATGGTGGCCTGATGCACCGAACCCTGCGCATACGCCTTGAATGCATCTTCGCGCACGGCAACCACGGCCCATACATCGGCCAGGTCGACCAGGGTAATGACGGGAAAGCCCTGCGGCGCCAGCTCACCGGGCTGGATCGCGAGCTTGGTCACCTCGCCTGCGGCGGGCGCCGTGATGCGCGTCTCGTCGAGGGCGGCGCCTGCTTCGTCCGCCACGCCGGCCACCTGCCGCGCCTGCGCCTCGGCGGCCTGGCGGTCTTCGGTGCGGGCGCCCTGGCGCGCCAGCGCGTACTGGGCCCGGGCGGCGGTGGCCAGCTCGCTCGCCGAGCGCGCCTGGGCTTCGGCGTCGTCGCGTTTCTGGCGCGCGACGACACCTTCGGCATACATCGCCCCGATACGCTCGAACGTGACCCTGGCGAGCCTGGCGCCCGCCTCGGCGCGCTCCCAGTTGGCGCGCGCGGCGACGATTTCTTCGGGCCGCGCGCCGGCCTGCACCTTCTGGCTGGTCGCGCGCGCCGCATCGCGGGCGGCTTCGGCCTGCGCCACCTTGGCCCGCACTTCGGGGCTGTCGAGCTCGAACAGCAGATCGCCGCGGGCGACACGCTGGCCCAGCTGCACATGGACCTGGCCAACCCGCCCCGGCACCTTCGAGGCCACATTGATTTCCTGCGCCTCGATCTGGCCCTGGAGCGGATCGCGGACCGGCTGGAAGGCCAGGTACAGGCCCCAGCCAAGCAGGGCGAGAATGACGATGCCGGTGCCGCCGGCAAGCAGGCCTTTGGTGGAAGGTTTTGCCATGGTACTTATTCTTTCGTGAGGTCGACGATGTGCGTGGCGGTCCGGGACAGCGCGCTCAGGCGCTCAGGCTCGCCGCTGGTGCCGAGCAATTTGGCCAGCGCCATGACGTAGTCGTAGCCGGCCTGGGCGCGCTCGAGGGACGTTTTGGTGTAGTTGAGCGACGCATCGGCGACATCGGTCGACGTGGCCTGCCCGTTCTGGAACCCCACCTGCGCCAGGCGCTGCGTCTCGGCCGCCAGCTCGATTGCGGACCCCATCGCCAGGTAGCGCTGGCGGGCATCCTCCATGGTGCGCCACTGGCTTTCAGCCAGGGTCGGGATATCGCGCCCGGCCTGCTCTGCCGCGACCTCGACGCGCTGCTGCTCGAGCCGGGCGGCGGCGGTCATTTTTGCGCGGTCGATGCGCTCGACCAGCGGGACGCTGACCGACACCCCGACCAGCCAGTTGGCGCGGCTGGAGCTGCCACGGTTGAGGTTATAGTTGGCGATCCCGATGACGGTCGGGCTGAATTCCCGGCCCTGCAGTTGCAGGGCGCCGTCCGCCTGTTTGCGCTTGCCTGCAATTTGTTTCCAGGCCGCGTTCGACGCCATGGCCGCATCGATGAACGAGGCCAGCGAGCCCGGCGACTCCGCATGCACGAACAGCGGCGTGGTCGGCGTGACGGCGCCGTGCGCGTCAAGCAGGCGGCGCAGCGCGAGCTGCGCGATCTCGAGGTCGCTGCCCGCCTTGGCCGCTTCCCTGACCGCATTGTCGACGGCGACATCGGCTTTCAGGCGCTCGACCTTTGCGATCAGCCCGCTACGCTCCATCTTGCGCGCCATGCGCTGGTGTTCTTTGGCAAGCTCTGCCGCCGAGCTGCGCAACTGGCTGGCCTTGGCGGCAAGTTGCACTGTGAAATAGCGCTGCGCCAGCTGGATCGACGCATCGTCCACGGCCGCCTGCACGCTCGCGTGGGCTTCGTCCGCGCGGCCGGCTGCGATCTGCTTGACCGCATCGAGGCGCCCGCCCGTGTAGAGCGGCCATACCGTGTTCAGGCCGAGCGAATGCACGTTGAACACGCGGTCGACATTGATGGCCGGCGGGATCTCCGGCAGGTTCAGGGCTGGCAGCGGCGGCAGCGAGTCGAGCACCGGGTTGGCCAGTTGCGTAATGGCGCCAGTGTCGACGCTGAGGGTGGTCGAGACCCGCCCGGCAAAGCCGGACAGACGCACATCCGGGCCATCGATGCGGCGCAGCGCCTCGGCCTGCAATTGCCTGGCCTGGAAATCGAGCCGGGCGCCATTCACCGCACCCGCACTGGTTTGCATCCGGCGCAGCGCCTCGGCATAGTCGATACCAGTATCGGCCCGCGCGGGCAGGGTCAGCGCCACAAGCGCGGCGGCTGCGATTGCCCCGGGCAAAATAGCCTTCACTTTCATGCATTGCTCCGGTGTTCAGTCGTCGATCCGCCCTCGTCGGGGCGGATGCTGTTGCTGGTCATGCATCTTGCATGACTGGCATCATGGACGTAATGATAACGCCTCAAGCGTATTGACGGCTACCTGCTTGCGTTCACCGTTCAGGCTGGCGATTATCCTAACGGACGCAGTCGTTATGCACGCTGCGGTACGCTTGCAGCCTACGCACACCCGTGCGATGGGAGATCGACCATGCATCACATTCGCTGCGGCACCGGCAAACCATTGCTTCTGATTCATGGCCTCGGTGGTCATTGGCAGAGCTGGAATCCCATCCTGGCCGATCTCGCGACCCGGCGTGAAGTCATCGCGGTGGACCTGCCCGGCTTTGGCCAGACGCCAAAGCTGGCCGGCGAAACCTCGATCCGCACGCTGGCGGATGAAACTGCGGCCTTCCTCCATGCCCAGGGCTTGACCGGCATCGACGCAGTCGGCAGCTCGATGGGCGCGCGACTGGTGCTGGAATTGGCGCGCCGCGGTGGCGTCGTTGGGGGCGTGGTGGCGCTCAATCCAGGCGGGTTCTGGCAGGGATGGGAGCGTCATGCATTCTTCAGCTCGATTTACTTGTCGATCCGGCTGCTGCGGCTGCTGCGCCCCGTGTTGCCGGCGGTCTGCGCCAACCCGATTGGCCGCGCGCTGTTGCTGGCGCAATTTTCTTCCCGGCCAACGAAGTTGGCGCCGGACATCGTGACCGATGAATTGTGCAGCTATGTGGCCTCGCCGGTGTTTGACGAAATGCTCGCTCAGCTCGCGTATGGCGAGGAGCAGCAAGGCGCGCCCCGCAACAGCATCACGCAGCCGCTCGTCATTGGTTGGGGACGACGTGACCGGGTCTGTTTCCCATGGCAGGCGAAGCGGGCACTGGCCTTGTTTCCGGATGCGCAACTGCACTGGTTTGATCGCTGTGGCCATTTCCCGCATTGGGATGCACCGGCGGAAGCCGCGCAGCTGATTCTGAGCGCACTGGCCGGCACGCACGCCACTGCTGCTGCCGGACTTGCTTATGCGGGCGATGGGCCCCATCTTGAACAATCCCTGAGTCTGCAACTGCCCGCCCGCTGATGTTTACGGCACGACACGTCGATGTGTCAATCAGCGTCATCCGCGCCGTTGCCGGGCTCCGTTGAATGCAGCAGTGCTGGTGGGCTGCAACGCTGTCATTTGCCAAAAACAGGGCAGGTGCGACGGCGAATGCATCAACGTGGGAAGATAGACGTTATCGACTCATGACTCATCCAAGCAAAGGACATCAATGACACAACAAACTGAAACCGCGATCCTGGCCGGAGGTTGCTTCTGGGGCATGGAAGATCTGCTGCGCCGCATGCCTGGCGTGCTGTCCACGCGCGTCGGCTACACCGGCGGCGACGTACCCAACGCGACCTACCGCAACCATGGCACGCACGCGGAAGCGCTCGAACTGGTGTTCGATCCAAGCCAGATCAGCTATCGCCGGATTCTCGAATTTTTCTTCCAGATCCACGATCCGACTACCCCGAACCGCCAGGGCAATGACCGCGGCATGAGCTATCGCTCCGCCATCTATTATCTCGACGATGCACAAAAGCAGATGGCCGAGCAGACCATTGCCGACGTCGACGCATCCGGCCTCTGGCCCGGCAAAGCTGTTACCGAGATCGCTGCAGCAGGGCCTTTCTGGGAAGCCGAACCGGAACACCAGGATTATCTGGAGCGCATTCCGAACGGATACACCTGCCACTTCATCCGCCCGGACTGGAAGCTGCCCTCGCGCCAGGAATCGACGTAATCCCGGTACCGCCCGGGCATGGAGTTGCCAGACGAGGATGCAATATCCTCGGGTCGGTAACTCCATGGAAAAGCTGATGTAGCGACGTCAAGTTACACCGTATCCGCTTGATCCCGACCATCGGTTGCACGCTGAAGCGGAACTCCAACAGATGAACTTCAGTCCAAAAAGGACGTTCATTCCGGAGGTGCAACCATGAGATCTGTCTTGAAGTGGCTGGGTGCGTTGAGTTTGGCGGTTCTTCTGTCGTCCTGTGGAAGCAGTGACGACGATCTCGGCAATGTGGCCGAGGTCGCTCAAAAAAATGGTTTCACAGCATTGCTGGCGGCAGTGGACAAGGCAGGCATTGCCAGTACATTGACCGCCGCAAATGCCGACCTGACGGTTCTGGCCCCCACCGATGCGGCCTTCGGCGCACTGGCGACACAGCTCGGCTTTGCCAACGCCGGCGCCATGGTGGCAGCCCTGCCAGCGGCCGACTTGGGCAAGATACTGCGCTACCACGTAATCCCCGGCGCCAGATCCTCGGCGGCGCTAAGCACTGCCGGCGCAACCCTGGCGACAGCCTACGTCTTCGACGGCGCAGCTGCCCGGCTCGCACTGAACACGTCATCCGGCGTGGCATTCACCGACGCCGTCCTGGCCAGGGCCAGCGTGACGACGGCCAATGTGTACGCCGACAACGGCATCATCCACGGGATCGACAAGGTCCTGATACCACCCGGCGTGCTCAATGTCGTGCAGATGGCCCAGACCAATCCGGCATCTTTCAGCTCGCTCGTCGGCGCAGTCGTGGCAACCGGTCTGGCACCTGCGCTCAGTGCAAGCGGCCCCTTTACGGTCTTCGCACCCAACAATGCCGCATTCGCCTCGGCGCCCACGGGCCTGACAAGGTCACAGCTCACGTCGGTCCTGACCTACCACGTGTTGCCGGCACAGGTCCTGTCTACTGCCATACCGTTTGGCACGCCGGTGGCCACGCTGGCGACGACAGCCCTCGACGGGTCAACGGTCGCGGCCCAGACCATCACGATCAACCGCAATCTGACGATCACCGACACCACGACGGTGCCGGCCAGCATCCTGGTAACGGACGTCCGCGCCAGCAACGGCGTCATTCATGTCATCGGAAAGGTGTTGATTCCTAGATAGGTGCACGTCCAGCCATGGCAGCGCTGCAGCGGCTAGTCCAGGACCGGGCGCAGACCAATCAAGCAATACAGACTAAGCGGCGTGCCTGTACTGACGCTGCCGGCTGCCAGCGTCCATGACGTTGACGACACCCTTGCGCCCGGCGATACTCGTTGCTCTTCGACCAATGCAATGCACACTGCATGCCTGTCATCGGTCCCTGACGCGAATAACCTGGAGCGCGCATGCCGCCTGTTTCTGCTGCCATGATTACCAACGATGCCGTCGTCTTCGGCATGCTTGCCGCCATACTCGGCACCGTCCTGTGGACCGCAGCGCGTCCGGACGGTTTCTGGAAAAAGTTCTACAGCTATGTACCCGCCCTGCTGCTGTGCTATTTGCTGCCTTCGCTGCTGAACACGCTTGGCGTCATCGATGGCGCGGCCTCAAGCCTCTACCCGATGGCACGCGACTATCTGCTGCCCAGTTCTCTCGTGCTGCTGTGCGTGGCAATCGACTTCAAGGCGATCGTGCGGCTCGGTCCCAAAGCGATCATCATGTTCCTGACTGGCACGGTCGGCGTCATGCTCGGCGCCCTCGTGTCGTTCGAAGCCATGCGCGTGATCCATCCCGAGACGGTGGCCGGCGACACCTGGCGCGGCATGACCACGGTGGCCGGCTCCTGGATTGGCGGCGGCGCCAACCAGGCCGCCATGCGCGAGGTCTTCGATGTGGATGCCACGATGTTCGGCCAGTTCGTCGCGGTCGATGTATTGGTAGGTAATTTGTGGACCGCCGTGTTGCTGTTCCTTGCCAGCCGCGCCCACGTATTCGATCGCTGGACAGGCGCGGACCTCACGGCGCTGAACCGCTTGCGTGACAGCATCGAGCAATACCAGGCGCAGCACGCGCGGATCCCGACCACGGCCGACATCATGGTGATCCTTGCCATCGGCCTGGGCGCGACCGGCCTGTCCCATTTCCTGTCCCAGCCGCTGGTTGCGTGGATCGCATCCCTGCCAGCCGAGTGGCGCCTGCAGGATTACAGCCTGACGTCGGGCTTTTTCTGGATTGTCGTGATCGCTACCACCATCGGTTTGCTGCTCAGCTTTACCAAGGCCCGCACGTTCGAAGGCGCCGGCGCGTCGCGCATCGGGTCAGTGATGCTGTACGTGCTGGTGGCCACGATCGGCATGCAGATGGACCTGAGTGCCCTGGTCGATCGCCCCTGGCTGTTCCTGCTCGGCTTTATCTGGATCGCGTTCCACGGCGGCCTGATGATCCTGATGGCCAAACTGATCCGTGCACCGCTCTTCATGATGGCGGTGGGCTCACAAGCCAATATCGGCGCCGCAGCATCGGCGCCCGTGGTTGCCAGCGCCTTCCACCCGGCGCTCGCGCCGGTCGGCGTGTTGCTCGCCGTGCTGGGCTATGCACTGGGCACCTATGGCGCCTACATCACGGGGATTTCCCTGCGCGCGATTGCTGGCGGGTAAACACGGGCCGCTGGCGCGCGCGGCTTAAGGATGACCTCATTAGCGGGCTGTTAGAATTTGCGACAATCTTTCTCTCTTTATTTGCAGGAGTACTCAAATCCTCGGCTTTCTCGTCAAACTGGCCATCGGCAAGCCAAAACTGGTGCTGGCCCTGGTGGTGGCGCTGCTGGCAGTGTTGGCTGGCACGATCACCTATACCGGCTACCTCGTCATCGGGGTAGTGGCCGGGTATCTCGGCACGGGCCGATTCGTGGCCGGCTTGCTGCTTGGTATTCTGTTTGCCAGGTTTCCTTCGGTTAGCCAGGGCAAGCTGCGCCTCGTTGGCCTGCTGCCCAAGCCTGTCCGCCGGCCACTCATGGTCACCCTGGTCGCACTCTGCCTGCTGCACTTCGTGTGGCAGGGCGACTACGTACCAGCATTGTTCACCGGGTTTGTGACGGCGTTTCTTCTTGCCTTCCCCTGGTTGCGCAAAACCCTGTTCGCTCGGGTGTCTTCGTCGTTCTCCAGGTTCATGCCTGGCCAGCGCCCGCCTGAGCGCAACGACGACATGGTGATCGAGGGTGAGTTCAAGGAGCGCAAGGACTAAGCGGCTGCGCTCCCCCTTGCAAAAGCCGGGAACGCGTTCAGGGTGTGCAACCGCATCCCTGTTGCATGCAACCCGTATGGCCCACAGTGGTATGCTTCGCCCTTAAACTCCGAAGCCAATGCCATGACCAATAAAAAACAGCCTTCCGCCCGCCAGCCAGCCGAGACACCCGCCGGCCGGGTAGAAAACCCCTTCCTGGACGTCGAGTTTTACCAGCGCATGCGCGACTACACCGAGCGCGATGCCGCCTTTTCGAAGGAACTGAAGGCCATCGGCGACAGCGGCGCAGGCAAGCACAGCACCGACATTCGCGAGGCGCCGTCACTGGCATTGCTGCGCGCCGTCGTCAAGAAAGGCTTGTCGCTGGAGACCATGTTGGGCCGCATGACGCAGGGTGTGGAACTGGGTTTGTGGGAACCATGGATGAGCGCCTTCGGCATCGAGATCCGCGGCGTCAACTACGCAAAAGCAGAGCAGCGCAACGCCCGCCTGGCGCTCGACATGAGCCTGGCGTGCAAGGTCAATTCGGTGTTTGCCAATGCAGGCGTCGTCAACTGGCGCAGCCTGGTGGCGCAGGATTGCGCGCAGATCCAGATCGACAAGCCGACCGAGAAGTCCGGCGCCAAGGTGTACGCCATCTTCTTCCTGGATGCGCCAGAAAAATGATTTTTAACAGCGTGATGCGTACCATCTGATCATTCAACCGGCCCCGCCACCAAGAGCCCCCCATGGACCGACGCCACTTTCTGGCCGCACTGGCGGCATGCGCAGCGCCCGTTGCCGGGGCCGCGACATCACCATGGCCGCTGCTGCAGCGCGGTGGCTACGTCATCCTGATGCGCCATGCTGCTACGGTGCCTGGCATCGGCGATCCGCCCGGTTTCAAACTCGGCGTATGCAGCACGCAGCGCAACCTGTCCCAGGCGGGTCGCGCGGACGCCACCAGGATCGGGGCAGCCTTTCGCAAGCACGGGGTGCCAGTCGGCCCGGTGCTGTCGAGCCGCTGGTGCCGCTGCGTCGACACCGCCCGGCTCGCGTTTGGCCGGGTTGAGCCCAGCGAGATGGTCGATTCGATGTTCCAGGACGACGACGCGGCGCGCGAGCGCAAGCTGGCGCAGCTACGCGTCTATCTGGCGGAATACAAGGATCCGGGCAACCTGGTGCTGGTGACCCATGACGTGAACATCCGCGCACTGGTCGGCAAGTACGTGGAACAGGGCGACATCGTCATCGCCACGCGCAGCGCCGATGGCGCCCTGCGCATCGAAACGACAGTGCCAGTGGCGCAGCTGACGGGCTGACAGGCCCTACCAGGGCAATTCGGCGCCGTTGTACGACCTGAACGAACCGCTGTCGGCCGGCGTCAGCGCATCGAGTACCTGCAGCATGTCGGCAGCAGCAGCCTGGGCCGGTCGTCCGATGATCTCGCCCCGAAACGGTTTAGATAGCCGTGAATTCACGGTGCCCGGATGCAGGGCGACCAGCACGCTGTTCTTCTGCGTGCGCGCCACTTCGATCGCCGCGGTTTTCACCAGCATGTTCAGGGCCGCCTTCGAAGCACGGTAGCTGTACCAGCCACCCAGGCGATTGTCGCCAATACTGCCCACCTTGGCGGACAACATGGCCATGATGGCGCGCTCGCCCGCCAGCAACGGCACGAAATAACGCATGACCAGCGCCGGACCAAAGGTGTTCGCCATGAAGGTCGCCTGCATCTGCGGATAGTTCAGGTCGGCCAGACGCTTCTCGGGCATCGTTGCGCCGTCGTGCAGCACGCCGGTCGCATTCACGATCAGGTGGTAGTGCGGGCCGCTGGCGAGCGCCTGCGCCGCCGCGGCGACACTGGCCTCGTCCGCGAAGTCGATCGCGGGCGTCGAATGGCGGTGCAGCCCCCGCACCGAGGCGCAGCGCGGCGACTGTTCCAGCAGATCGACAAAGGCCGTGCCGATCGTGCCCGAGGCGCCGATGACCAGCGCATGAAATTGATCCGGCAAACTGTTCATCATGATGTCGCGCTCCGCCGTTGTCTGTGCATCGAGTGTACCGAAAGCAGGTCGTGCCATCGCCATCATGCGACGACAACGACGGGTCAATGCGCGGGCTGACCCGCGCTGCTGCGCGAATCATGCCCTGGCAGCCCCATGTTATTCTTGCATCGCCCCGACCACCACGAGACCCCATGACCCGCTCGCTTCCCCTGCTCCTGTGCACCCTGGTGTGCGCCGCCCTCCCCGCCATTGCCCAGGTCAAAACGCCGGCCACGCCGGAAAAAATGAACCAGTTGTACGCCGCCTACTGGGAAGACTACCTGCGCGAAAATCCAATCGCCGCGACCTTCAACGGCGACGCGCGCTACAACGACCGCTTCGGCCCCGTTTCGTCGGCCGAGGAGCGCAAGCAAAGCCGCGCGCTGTCGGAAAAATATCTCGCCGCCAGCGCCAAGTTCGATCCGGCGCCGCTGCCGGCCGAAGACCGCATCAGCTATGACCTGCTGCGCTACCGCCTGCAGCAAGTCCTCGACGGTCTGCGCTTTCCGTCCGACCTGGTGCCGGTGGACCAGTTCTCAGGCTTGCACCTGATGATGGCCCAACTGGGTTCCGGCGCCTCGACGCAGCCGTTTCAGACCGTTCAGGATTACGATAACTGGCTGGCGCGCGCTGCCGGCTATGCCCCGGCGGTCGACAACGTGATTGCCGACATGCGCCTCGGGATCAAGCAGGGCATCGTGATGCCGAAAGCGTTGATCAGCCGCGTCTTGCCGCAGCTCGAGAGTGTCGGCAGCGACGACCTGGCCACCAGCACCTATATGGGCCCGGTGAAGAAGTTCCCGGCCTCGTTCAGCGCCGCCGACAAGGCGCGCCTGACGGATGCGTACGGCAAGCTGGTGCGCGAACAGCTCGCGCCGGCCAACCGCAAGCTGCTTGCGTTCATGCGCGACACCTACCTGCCAGCCGGGCGCACGACGGCCGGCATCGGCGCCCTGCCCGGTGGCAAGGAATGGTATGCGTTCCGCGCGCGCCAGTCGACCACGACCGACCTGACGCCGGCGCAGATCCACGACATTGGCCTGTCCGAAGTCGCGCGCATCCGCGCCCAGTTCGAAGAAGCCAAGGTGCGTGTGGGCTTCAAGGGCACGCTCAGGCAGTTTTTTGACCACCTGAATAATGCGCCCGAGCTGCGCTTCAAGTCGCGCGAGGAAATCCAGGCGGCGTATGAAGGCGTGCGGCCGCAGGTCGAGGCCAAGGTGGGCCAACTGTTTGCGAATGTGCCGAAGGCGCCGTTTGAAATCCGCCCGGTCGAAGCGTTCCGCGAAGTGAGCGCGGCGCCGGCGTCGTACCAGCGCGGCTCGGTCGACGGCAAGCGGCCCGGCATCTTCTATTACAACGCCTACAAGCCCGAGACGCGCACCCGCTTCACCACCAATGCGTTCTTCCTGCACGAAGCAGTTCCCGGCCACCACTTCGAGCGCAGCCTGGCGCAGGAAACGACCGGCCTGCCGGCCTTCCGCCGCTTTGGTGGCAGCACCGCGTTTTCGGAAGGCTGGGGCCTGTACAGCGAAATGCTGGGCCAGGAAATCGGCATGTACGACGACCCGTGGCAATGGATCGGGCGCCTGACGGCCGAAATCTGGCGCGGCGTGCGCCTGGTGGTCGATACCGGCATCCACGAGAAAGGCTGGACGCGCGAACAGGCCATCGCCTACTTCATGGACAACGTGCCGCAGAACGAAGTGACGGCCGTGCAGGAAGTCGAGCGCTATATCGCGGTGCCGGGCCAGGCGCTCAGCTACAAGATCGGTGAACTCAAACTGCGAGAACTGCGCGCACGCGCCGAAAAGACGCTGGGCAAGGACTTCGACCTGCGCGCTTTCCATAACGAGGTGCTGTCGCACGGCGCGGTGCCGCTCGACGTGCTGGAAGCGGCGACCGATCGCTGGATCGCGGCGCAGAAGAAAGACTGAAGGACTGGTGCGACGCCGGCCGATGCGCCTCGCTCAGGCGCTGAACTGCAGCTCGACCCGATCGATGACATGGTGTACCTCCTGCATCGGCACGGGCGGGCTGAAGAAATAGCCCTGGCCGATGTGGCAACCATGCTTGAGCATCCAGTTCATCTGGCTCTGCGTCTCGATGCCTTCGGCCACCAGCGTCATTTTCAAGGCAAGGCCCATGGCGATGATGGCCTCGGTCACCTTCTCGGCGTTCGGATCCTGCAAAAGATTTTGTGTGAACGACTTGTCGATTTTCAGGCACTGCAACGGCAACTGACGCAAATAACTGAGTGACGAAAAGCCGGTACCGAAGTCATCCAGCGAGGTCACGATACCATTGTCGTTCATGCCCTTCAATACGGTCTGGGTCAGCTCGAGTTCGCGCATGATGCTCGACTCCGTCAGCTCGATTTCCAGCGCGTCGGGCGCCACGTGATATTCGTCGAGCAATTGCAGCACATAATCCGTCAAGTCGGGCGACAGGATATCCGCGATCGAGAGATTGATCGCGATCGGCAGCGGCGACCGGCCTGCATTCTGCCATTGCGCCTGCTCGGCAATGACAGTGCGCATGACCCAGCGATCGATCCCGATGATCTGGTTACTGCGTTCGGCGATGGGGATAAATGTCGTCGGACCATTCTGGCCGCGTGTAGGGTGGTTCCAGCGCACGAGTGCTTCCAGGCCCACCACTTTATGGGTGGACAGGTCGACCTTCGGTTGATAGACCAGTGCGAGCTGGTTGTACTCCACGGCATCGTGGAGGTCGCGCTCGAGCAGGAACGAATCAAGGTGATGCGACGCCATCGACAGCTCGAACACGGCGCTGCGCGAACGGCCCAGGGATTTGGCCTGGTACAAGGCCAGGTCGGCATGGCGCAGCAATTCGCTGATGGTCGTGCCGTGAACAGGCGGGATGGCGATACCGACGGAGATGCTGAGGCGCAAACGATGCTCGCCGACTTCGAAGGGACGTGTGACGGCCTGGTGCAGCTGCTCCGAAAAAATCATGCTGGACGTGGCGCTGGGGGAAGGAATCTGTAGCAGCAGCAGGAACTCGTCCCCGCCCAGCCGCGCCAGCAAGTCAAATTCGCGGGTGACTGTTTTCAGCCGCAAGCCCAGTTGCTGCAGTACCAGGTCGCCCGTTGCATGGCCGTAGGTGTCGTTGATGTTCTTGAAGTGGTCCAGGTCGAGCAGCATCATGGCGCAGTCGTAGTCACCGTCCTCGAGGCGCTGTGTGATCGCCTCCTCGATCGCGTGCCGGTTATACAGACCGGTCAGATGATCGTGATGGGCGCGCCAATGCAGCTTTTCCTGCAGTGTGCGGTTGACGTGCGCCTTGTGGACTTCGCTCAGAACGCGCAGGAAATCCTGCAGCGCATCGGCTTCGACCTGCGTCCAGGGTTCGGCACGACCCCGTACCAGCTCGCGCCACAAGGCAAAGGAGCGCCGGGGCTGCAGGCGCACCATGCCATCGGGAGAAACCACTGCATCGCCTTTCTCGGGCTTGCCACCCCAGCGCACTTCGTGCCGGTGTTCGGGTCGGCCCAGGCAGGCGAATGTCAGATCGGGCTTGGATCGCTGAACCAGCAGCAGGCCGGCAGTGTCGGGCAGCAAGGCAAGGGCACGTTCCGGCGACGCGAGCAGATCGGTCTCCATCAGAAGGCGGGGGCGGATCGTGGCTTTGCCGAGCTTCTCTTCGATCTCGTCGAGTATGCCCTGCGCAGGGCCGTGCTGCCGTGCGCTGCCGCTGGCATAGGACAGTGCGCCGATCCGCACGCCCAGGCTGCTCGCACCGAAGGCTTGAAGGATTTTGGGGGCCCAGGCATCGAGCACTGCCGGCAGGTCGCCACGCTGGATCGCAGCCTGGTGAAATGCGTTGATCAGGCGGTCGAGGGAGAGGCGCCGCATCATGGCCTCCATGCCCGACAGGGCCTCGATGCGCATGTTGGTGATGTCGCCCAGCAAAGTGCACACCTGGCGCATGCCCTCCCTGATCTGGTGGGGCGGGGTCTTGGGCATGTCGTGATGGCACGCGATCAACCCCCACAATTTGCCATCGCAAACGATCGACACAGTCAGGGTGGCCTGCACCGCCATATTGTGCAGGTAGGCCAGATGCGCCTCGGACGGTCCGCGCAGCATGCAGTGACTCTGGTCGAGCATTGCGCCATCGGGCAGGACGGGCGGCACCAGCCGGTCCATCGGTGCATGGACGTCTGCCACCACCCGCAGCTTGTTTGACAGGTATAGCTGGCGCGCCTGCAGCGGGATATCGCTGGCGGGGAAACGCAGTCCAAGGTACTTCGGCTGGCCACCGGGCGAGGTAGATTCGGCCACCACTTCGCCGCAACCATCCGGCAGGAACCGATACACCACGACGCGATCGAACGCTGTGAACGACTGGACCAGTTCGGCACATTCCCCGAAGAACGTGCCAAGCCTGTCGGCACGACGCAGCCGCGCAATCACGCCGGCGAAGTCGGCAAACATCCGGCTTTCGGTCGAGGCGCTGTCGGTGGCCGGTTGGACAGGCAACCACTCGAGGATGGCCAGTCGACCCCTGCGGTGGCCAAGGCATTCCCACAAAGGTGCTGCAGGCACTGCCGTCTGCGGAGCGCAGGGGCCATCGTGTGCGAGCCGCAGGCGCCAGGGCAGCACCAGTGGCCCGGTTTCAGGCAGTGTGCTGAAATCGGGCATGCCCTGCGGATCCGGAAACAAAACCCAGTCGGCAACCGGCTGCCCGATCAGCGCGCCGGCATCGTGCAGTTGCGGCACATGGCGCACGACCCCTTCCGATACCTGAATGATGCGGCCACTGTCCACAGCCAGCACCATCAGGAATCCGTACGACTGCACGGTGCCCAACAGGTGAATCGGCTCGAGTGCACAGGTCTTTTCAAACTCGTCCGTGATCAAGCCATCAGGGTCATCGGAGTTCATGTTCTCTCCTGCAGCATTGCACCAGGTCGGCGGTGACGCGTGGCATCTGATGTGACACGCCAATCGGAACAGGGGCCAAACATCTTGGATCGGTTCGACAGGTGTTAGTTCTATCGCAAGATCAACGACATGCGTCGGCCGACGTCGCACGCCTGCACACACCTGGCAAGTCCTCGCCTGCGTGCGTACAATCTGCGCATGAAAATGCGGAAAAAATCCGAGCTGCCGTCTAAAATCTGCGCCCACTGCGGGCTTGCGTTCGCGTGGCGCAAGAAGTGGGCGCGCGACTGGGACCAGGTCAAATACTGCTCGGAACGCTGTCGGCGCACGACAACATCGGCAACCCGGCGCGATGGTCAGGATCAGGGGTGAGCGCCGGTCACGCTGCGTGAATCAGTGCGCGAGCTCACCGCGCGCCAGCATGACGGCCACCTCGCGCCCGACCACCGTGCGGCGGCCATCGCGGCCGACCACGGTGGCCGTCACCTGGTAGCGGCCCGGCGCCGAAAAGCCATGCCAGGCCGTTGCCTGGCCTGCGCCCCCCGCCCCGACCATTACGCGAGCTGAGCCGCCGCTGCCGTCGCCCCACGACCATTCGACGCTGTGCGTGCCGACCCGGTCGCCATCGACCCAGGCCACCGACGCCTGCAGCATCGCCCCAACCGCGACACTGCGCGGCACCTCCAGCGGGCCGAGCGTATGCCCGCACCTGCATCCACGATCAGGCCGTAACAGCACCAGTCCGGCATTCGAGGTGGCCACGATCGCGCCACTGTCGTTGATCGCCAGCGCGTGCTCCAGCACCAGGCCGGGCGGCGCATGGCGCAGGGACCGATTCAGGTCGCGCATGCCATTGTCGGCGCGCCACACAAAAGCGCGCATGACCCCAGCCCCATCCTCGGCAAAGCCGACGATCTGCCCCTGTGCATTGACATCCTGCGCTACGGACGTCTGGCCGCCCAGCGTACCCAGCTCGCGCATGCCGCCCTGGCGCGTCCACGACATTGCGCGCTGGCGACCGTCCGCATGGCCGATCGCGCCCGCGATCTGCAGGCCGGGCGTCATCGCATTCACCCATGCCGACGTGCCAGGACCCGTGCCCAGATCGACCATGCCGGTAGAGCGGGTCCACAGGAACGGGCGCTCGCCGGCGGCGTCTTGCGACGCGAGCCGGTTGCCCGCCACTTCGCCCCCTGAGCCGACGGCTACCGGCGACGATTCGATGCTGCCGAGCGTATCGATATCGACCACGCCGCCCGAACGCGTCCAGACAAACACTCGCGTGACGTCGTCGTCGATCGTGGTCACGCCGGCAATCAGGCCGGCATCGTTGAGTACCCGCCCGGCCGCAGGCGCCGGGATGGCGGGCGTGACGCCCAGGTCTTCGAGGCCGCCCGCCATGCTCCAGCGGAAAGGGTGCCCGGCAGCGCCGAACGCGCCGGTCACGACGCCATGGTGGTTGATGGCCCAGCCGTATGAACGGCCACGACCGGGCTCGGCGCGGATATCGACCATGCCGCTGCCTGCGCTCCAGAAGAACGCGCTCTCGATGCCTTCTTCTTTGACCGACGTGCCGGCGATCTGCCCTGCATCATTCAGGCCATTCACATACACAGTATGGCCGCCCGGCGAACCGATCTGCCGCACGACATGGCCATCGTAAAAGAACCCGGATGTGCTGTTGTCGTTGGTGAGCGAGAACGCGACCTGCCCGGCGGCATTGATGTGCGGATAGGCCGCGATTGTCCCTGAGCCCAGATTGATCACGCGGTAAGCGGCCTGCGTGCGGCCGGCATCAGCAGCACCGGATCGCGCCTGGGCTGGCGCCACAACGACGGTCCCCAGCACCGACAGCAGCACCAGCAGACCCGGCCAGGCCCGCAGGGCGGCAGCGCCGGCAATCGACAACAAGATCATTGAAATTCGCATGGATTCTCCGGTCAGTGATGAACGCCTGGCCGCTCGACGGCGCTGTCAGGAACCGGCACCGATCATGCCCGGTGCAGAGCGCGTACGCCAGCGCGCGACAGGAAATGACGTCGCCGTTTGTGCTGGGCCAATGGGCTGTATGAAGACCAATTGATTCCCAATACGACGACAGTACCGTTGCCGCCACATTGCGCCAATCCGTCGCGATCGGATGTCGACTGACGGAACCTCGCACCAATCCAGGTGTCCCACCATCACTTGCGGTCTTCCACACGCCACCACGTTGTTTACCGGTGTTCATTGATTCCTCATATCGCGCTAGCGGGAGGGCACTATGCAGCACATCACGAACTGGAGCGAAGCCATGCTGGGATCGCTCACCGCGGCAGCGTCCATGTTCTTTGCGGCCGTGCCGCGGCTATTCGGCTTTGCCGTCGTCCTGGTCGCGGGCTGGCTCATCGCCTCGCTCATCGAGAAAGGCGTGGTGACGGTGCTGCGCGCCGCGCGCTTCAATGTCATGGCAGAGCGCGCCGGTGTGGCCAGCTTCATCCAAAAAAGCAATATGAAGGGCGACGCCGCCGGCGCAATTGGCGCCATCGCCCGCTGGTTCGTGCGGCTGATCGCGCTGGTCGTGGCGTTCGACGCGCTTGGCCTGGCGGCCATCTCGAACATCCTGCATCAGCTCCTGATGTGGCTACCCAACCTCGTCGTGGCGCTGGTGGTGCTGGGCATCGGTGGGCTGGCCGCCAATACCCTGGGCAATCTGGTCCAGGGCGCGGCAGCCAAGGGCGGCCTGGGCAGTCCCGCCATGCTGGCCAAGATCGCGCGGTATGCCGTCTGGGCATTCGCAGCCATGGTGGCGATCAACCAGCTCGGCATCGCGACGTCGCTCATCAATATTCTCGTGATGACGACCTCCGGCGCGATCGCGCTGGCACTCGGCCTGTCATTCGGGCTGGGCGGTCGCGACACGGCTGCAATGATCGTGCGCCGGTGGTATGACCGTGGCCAGGCGAATGCGCCGCAGATCCGCAGTACAGGCGATGTCGCCGCCAATCAGGTCAACATGCTGGGCCGTGCTCCCAGCGCCGAGCGCCGCACCGCCATGGCGGATCGCCGCGCGGGCAGCCGCGCCTGATGCTGCGTGTGGCCCTGACTGGCAACGACCAATCCTCTGGAGAACACGATGAAAACCTACGGCGCCGAGTTTCTCGGCACATTCTGGCTGGTGATGGGCGGGTGCGGCAGCGCGGTGCTGGCTGCCGCATTTCCCGAACTGGGCATCGGCCTGCACGGCGTCGCCCTCGCCTTTGGCTTGTCTGTGCTCACGATGGCGTACGCGATCGGCCATATCTCGGGTTGCCACCTGAATCCGGCAGTCTCGATCGGCCTGTGGGCCGGGGGCCGCTTTCCCGCGCACGAGCTGTTTCCTTATATCGTGGCGCAGGTCGCCGGTGGCATCCTCGCCGGCGGCGTGCTGTATGTGATTGCCAGTGGCGCCCCTGGCTTTGACAGCGCCAATGGCTTTGCTGCCAATGGCTACGGCGATCATTCGCCAGGCGGTTATTCGCTGCTGGCCGGGCTGCTGAGCGAAGTGGTCATGACCACGTTCTTTTTGCTGATTATCCTGGGGGCGACCGACCAGCGTGCTCCCAAAGGGTTTGCGCCAGTGGCAATCGGTTTCGCGCTGACCCTGATTCACCTGATTAGCATCCCTGTGACCAACACGTCCGTCAATCCTGCGCGCAGCACGGCCGTTGCCGTGTTTGCCGGCGACTGGGCCGTGGGGCAGCTGTGGCTGTTCTGGATCGCGCCGATCGCCGGCGCATTACTTGGCGCCGCGCTCTACCGCGTCATTGGCGCGCAAGCGCCGGTATCTGAACCGGTCGACGCGCCCGCCTACGGTCATGTGGAGCGCCGTCAGCGGCAAGTGCGTGGCGGCGGGGGCGGCCGTGAGCAAGGCCAGCATTTACGTCCGGGTACCTGATCGACCGGGGCGGCGAACCGCCGGGCAGCCAAGCCACGCCGTCTTTCGACGGCGTGGCTTGTTGTTTTTTCTGCACATTTTTTAATGCAATTGGTGCCCGCGCCAGGGGCGTAGCAGGCGCGCATCGGAGGGGGCGCACACGATATGAGGCATTGTCTTACATGATGAAACCCGCATCGCATTTACTGTTAGATTGTTAATACACCTTCACCCCAACTCTTCTATCAGTGCTGCCATGAAAACCTTTCACTGCGACAAATGTTCGCATCAGATCTTCTTCGAGAACACCCTCTGCTTCAATTGCGAAAGCACCCTGGGCTACCAGCCTTCCCAACGCTCCATCAACAGCTTCGAGCAGGCTGAAGACGGCCTGTGGCGTAGCCTGAACCGCAAGGATGAAGGCAAGCTCTACAAGCAGTGCAGCAATTATGTAGAGCACAATGTGTGCAACTGGATGCTGCCGGCCGACGACCCGCATGAGTTGTGCGAAGCATGCCAGCTCAATGTCGTGATCCCGGCGCTCACGTCAGAGAAGAACCGCATCCTGTGGTCGCGCCTGGAAACCGCCAAGCGCCGCCTGCTGTTCTCGCTGGCGCAGCTGAACCTGACCCCGGCCTCGAAAGAAACCCAGCCCGACACCGGCCTGGCATTCCAGTTCCTCGAAGATGGCGTGACTGACCAGTGCGTGATGACCGGCCACGACAATGGCCTGATCACGCTGAACATCGCCGAAGCCGATCCGGCCGAGCGCGAGCGCACGCGCGAACAGATGCACGAACGCTATCGCACGCTGCTGGGCCACTTCCGTCACGAAAGCGGCCACTATTATTTCGACCGCCTGGTGGCCGATACGCCATGGATCGACAGCTACCGCGCCCTGTTCGGCGACGAGCGACAGGATTATGGCGAAGCACTCAAGCGGCACTACGAGAATGGCCCGGTCGCCGATTGGGAAGAGCGCTTCGTCAGCAGCTACGCCGCATCGCACCCGTGGGAAGACTGGGCTGAGACCTGGGCCCACTACCTGCACATGATCGATACCCTGGAAACGGCTCACTCGTGCGGGCTGTCGCTCAAGCCGGCCAAGGCCGACGAGCCGGAACTGGACAAGATCACGCTGCCGACAAAGTCCGGCGCGTTCGAAGAAACGCTGAGCGACTGGTTCGCGCTGACCTACGTGCTCAATAGCCTGAACCGCAGCATCGGCATGCCGGATTCGTACCCGTTCAAGCTCAGCACGCCTGTGCTGGAAAAGCTGGAATTCGTGCACAAGGTCGTGCGTGATCAGATGGGTAAGCCGTCGCTGGCTGCGCAGGCGGCGCAGGCAACAGCGCCTGTCCCGGCACCGGCAGCCTCGGCAGCACCAGCACCAGCCCCTGTCTGATCCGGCGTAGGGTGGACGGCTACGCCGTCCACGCGTTCAAATCAACGTGATTTTGTGGCGCGCCAAGGATCGTTGAACGCGTGGACGGGAAACCCGTCCACCCTACTGGCGGGGGGCACCGTCAACCCGGCGCCCCCTCCAGCAACTCCACCGTCACCTGCATCTCATGCAGCGCCAGCGCCGGCCCGAACTGCGTAAAAATCGCCACATCGGCTGCATCGCGCCCATACCCTATCGTCACGCGGCCGCCGCGCGGCCCATCCTGGCTCGCATCGAACGTATACCAGCGCCCACCCACATATGCCTCAAACCACGCGTGCAGGTCCATCGGCACCAGCCCGTGCAGATACCCGGCCACGATCCGCGCCGGAATGCTCAGCGCGCGGCACAGCGCAATGCCCAGATGCGCCAGATCGCGGCACACGCCTTCGCGGTATTCGTTGACCTCGGTTGCCGCCATCTGGGTGTGATTCGCTGCGGGATTGAAGCGCACCTCGCGCCGGATCCAGTCGGTGATGCAGGCCACCTGGTCGTAGCCTGGCGCAACGCCGGCCACGATCGCGCTGGCCATCTCGGCAAACCGGTCGGATTCGCAATAGCGGCTCGGTAACAGATACAGCAGCACGTCCGCCGGCAAGGTTGGTACCTCGTCGAACGGCGCACCGGGTGCAACGCTGATGACCTGGTCAGTCAGCACGTCGGCCGAGGTCTGGATCGAAAATTCGCCGGGCGGCGCCGTCAGCCGCTGGCACAGGTTGCCATAGGCATCCGTATATTCAAGCACTTGCACGCTTGGCGTGAGCGTATAGGATTCGCGCGCCACCCATTGCTGCGCACCACTGCGGGGACGCAGCATCAGGATGAATGGCGTGGCGTATTCGACGCTGAAACTGAGCTTGCAACCGGTTCGCAGCCACATCGCAGGCCCGCCTTCCTTCGTTAAAGTGTGCGCACCGTCATGACGCACCCTAGCCATGACGGTGCGCCGCGCCATGGTTTGGTGCGCGAGTCGGTCAACGCGTCTGCGACTGGGTCTGCGTCTGCGATGAGGTCTGCGATGACGTTTGCGACTGCGTCTGCGACTGGGTCGGCGCCGGCACAGGCACTGGCACAACCTCCGGCAACTCCGGCGCCACGGGCAGCAGGAAGTCGCGTCCGATGCCGTTGCCCAGCTCGCCAATACAGGCCAGGAACTTGGTCAGGAATTCGTGCAGGCCTTCGTCGAGGATCTCGTTGATCTCGGCCGACTTGAGCGACGCATGCAGTTTTTCCGCCAGCCGCTCGGTATCGTGCGACAGCTCATTGCGCACATCCTGCAGCACGGCCACGACGGCGGCCATGCAGGCCACCAGCGAGCGCGGCATCTTGCCTTGCAAGATCAACAGCTCGGCCACGCGCGTCGGCGTGATCGCGTGGCGGTACACCTTGCGATACGTCTCGAACGCAGACACCGAGCGCAGCAGCGCCGCCAGGTAATAGTATTCGCCCTGCGCGCCTTCCTGGATCGTGTCCGACGCCAGGAACCGGAACTTCACGTCGAGGATCCGCGCCGTGTTGTCGGCCCGTTCCAGAAAGGTACCCAGGCGGATGAAGTTGAACGCTTCATCCTGGAACATTGTGCCCAGCGTGACGCCGCGCGACAGGTGCGAGCGGTACTTGACCCATTCCAGGAACTGGCCAGGATCGCGTTCGAACATGCGCTCGCTCAGGTGCTTTTGCAGCACGAGCCAGGTGGTGTTCTCGGTTTCCCAGACTTCGGTGGTCAGGGTGCCGCGCACGGCGCGGGCATTCTCGCGCGCGGCGCGCAGGCAGCTGGCGATCGACGACGGATTGTCCGGGTCGCGCACCATGAAGTCGATGACGTTCTTCTGCGTCAGCGCGTCGTACTTGGCGTCGAACTGGGCTTCGAGTTCGGACACGCTCAACATCGTGCGCCAGCCCTGCTGCTCGGCCTGGACCGATTGCGGCATCAGCGAATACTGGACGCGCACGTCGAGCATGCGCGCCGTGTTTTCAGCCCGCTCGGTGTAGCGGGCCATCCAGAACAAATGATCTGCGGTGCGGCTCAACATGCTAGTTCTCCAGTATCCAGGTGTCCTTGGTGCCGCCGCCCTGCGACGAATTGACCACCAGGGAGCCTTCTTGCAACGCCACGCGGGTCAGTCCGCCCGGCACCATCGACACGGTCTTGCCCGACAACACGAACGGGCGCAGATCGATGTGGCGCGGTGCAATGCCCGATTCGACATAGGTCGGGCACGCCGACAGCGCCAGCGTTGGCTGCGCGATATAGCCGTCCGGGTTAGCCAGCACGCGGCGGCGGAAGTCTTCGATCTCGGCCGCCGTCGAGGCGGGCCCGACGAGCATCCCGTAGCCGCCGGCCCCGTGCACTTCCTTGACCACCAGTTGCGGCAAGTTCGCCAGTGTGTAGTCCAGATGCTCTTTTTTGCGGCACTGGTAGGTCGGCACGTTGTTCAGGATCGGCTTTTCGCCGAGGTAGAACTCGATCATGTCCGGCACGAACGGGTAGATCGACTTGTCGTCGGCCACGCCGGTGCCGATCGCATTGGCCAGGCCGACGCGGCCGGCGCGCACCGCGTCGAGCAGGCCCGGCACGCCCAGCGTGGATTCGGGGCGGAACGCGCGCGGATCGAGGTAATCGTCGTCGATGCGGCGATAGATGACGTCGACCTGTTTCGGGCCGCGCGTCGTGCGCATGTAGACGGTGTCGTTGCTGACATACAGGTCTTGCCCCTGCACCAGCGCCACGCCCATTTGCTGAGCCAGGAACGCGTGTTCGAAGTAGGCCGAGTTGTGCATGCCGGGCGTGAGCACGACCACGGTCGGATCGTCGCCGCCATGCGGCGCCACGGTGCGCAGATTGTCCAGCAGCAGGTCGGGATAATGGTCGACCGGCGCCACGCGGTTGCGTGCGAACAGCGCCGGAAACAACCGCATCATCATCTTGCGGTTTTCCAGCATGTACGACACGCCCGACGGCACGCGCAGATTGTCTTCCAGGACGTAGAACTCGCCCTCGCCGGCGCGCACGATGTCGACGCCGGCAATGTGGGCGTAGATATCCAGGGGCACATTAACGCCCTGCATGGCCGGCCGGTACTGCGCGTTATTCAGGATCTGTTCGGCAGGAATGACGCCCGCCTTCAGGATGTTCTGGTCGTGGTACACATCGTGCAGGAAGCGGTTCAGCGCGGTCACGCGCTGCACCAGGCCGGCCTGCAGTTTGGCCCACTCGGCGGCGTTGATCACACGCGGAATGATGTCGAATGGGATCAGCCGTTCCTTGCCGGCGTTGTCGCCGTACACAGCAAACGTGATCCCCACGCGTTGGAAGTTCAGCTCGGCTTCCGCCCGCTTCTGCTCGATCAGATGCGGGGGTTGCTGGCCGAGCCAATCCGCGAATGCCTGGTAATGAGGCCGCACAGTTGCCCCATTGGAATACATTTCATCGTAAAAGTTCGACATCATTGCCTCCTGTGCCAGAATACTAACAAGAAACGTGCCAGCCACCCCGTCCGACTCGCAAGTCAAACGAACGCAGGTATGAATCATGCTTAAATGCTTCTATCTTGCGCCCACTCAGTTGTACGCAAATTAACACGACCAAATTCAGTGCGCCGGCATCAATCGCGCCCTCATTGAAAGGCACTACCGCATGGCTATCCGCGTTGCGCTTCATCACAAGACCAGCTACCGTTACGACCGTCTGGTCAATCTGTCACCGCATGAAGTGCGCCTGCGTCCGGCGCCACATGCGCGTACACCGATCCTGTCGTATTCGTTGACCGTCCTGCCAAAAGAGCATTTCATCAACTGGCAGCAAGACCCGTACGGCAATTACATCGGCCGCTTCGTGTTCCCCGAACAAACCGACGTGCTCGAGTTCACGGTCGATCTCGTTGCGGACATGACGGTGATTAACCCGTTCGACTTCTTCGTCGAAAAGTATGCCGAGACCTTCCCGTTCGCCTACCCGGACCTGCTGCAATCGGAACTGAGCCCGTACACCAGGTCGCAAGAGCCCGGACCGCTGCTGGCCGAGTGGGTCGCCGGCGCGCGGCGCGACCTGCTGGCCCAGCCAATGGGCACGAACGACTTTTTGGTGGCCATCAACCAGCGCCTGCAGCGCGATATCGCCTACCTGCTGCGGATGGAGCCGGGCGTGCAGGAGCCCGAAGACACATTGCAGAAGCGCTCCGGCTCGTGCCGCGATACCGGCTGGCTGCTGGTGCAGATCCTGCGCGAGATGGGCCTGGCGGCGCGTTTCGTGTCCGGCTACCTGATCCAGCTCACCGCCGACCAGGAAGCGCTCGACGGCCCGAGCGGCACCACCGTCGACTTCACCGACCTGCACGCCTGGACCGAGGTGTATGTGCCGGGCGCCGGCTGGATCGGCCTCGACCCCACCTCGGGCATGCTGGCCAGCGAAGGCCATATTCCGCTGGCCTGCACGGCCATGCCGTCGTCGGCCGCACCGGTCACGGGCTTTACCGACAAGGCCGAGGTCACGTTCGTCCACGAAATGACGATCACGCGCATTCACGAAGATCCGCGCGTGACCAAGCCGTACACGGAACACGACTGGGACAAGATCAACCGCCTGGGCCAGCAGGTCGATTCAGACCTGGTGAACCAGGACGTGCGCCTGACGCAGGGCGGCGAGCCCACCTTTGTCTCGATCGACGACATGGACGGCGCCGAATGGAACACGCTGGCGCACGGCGACAAGAAGCGCGAGCTGGCGGGCAACCTGATGCACCGCCTGAAGAACCACTTTGCACCGGGCGGCATGATCCATTACGGCCAGGGCAAGTGGTATCCGGGCGAGCCGCTGCCACGCTGGGCGCTGAACATCTTCTGGCGCGTCGACGGGCAGCCGATGTGGTTCGATCCGTCGCTGTTCTCGGACGAGCACATCGACGATGGCTACGGGAGCGAGGATGCCGGCCGCTTTGCCGCGGAGCTGGTCAAATCGCTTGGCCTGCCGGCCGGCAGCGCTATTCCCGCCTACGAAGACGTGCTGCTGCAAGCCCAGCGCGAGCAGGCGCTGCCGCGCAATCTCGATCCGCTGGACGCCGACCTGACAGCCCCGGAAGAGCGCCGTCGCCTCGCGCGCCTGCTCGAACGGGGCCTGGGCCAGGTGACCGGCTACGTGCTGCCACTGAAAGCCCGCGAACACGATCCATCCGTCATGCTTGGCACCAGTTGGCGCACGTCGCCGTGGCCGCTCAAGCGCGAAAACCTGTACCTGATCGAGGGCGATTCACCGATCGGCCTGCGCCTGCCGCTGGCCACGCTGCCGTGGGTGCTGCCCGAAGAGCGCGATCCCGATTTCGATGTCGACCCGTTCGCGCCGCGCGGCCCGCTCCCGGTCGGCAAGAAGGACCGGCGTCCGGTCCTGAGCGTGGCGCCCGGCAAATCGACAAACAAGGCAACGGCTGCACCGGCTGACCCGGAAGCGCGCGAAGTCATCCACACCGCGCTGTGCCTCGAAGTGCGCGCGGGCCGCCTGTACATCTTCATGCCGCCGCAAAAGCGCATCGAGGATTACCTGGCGCTCGTCACAGCGGTCGAGAACACGGCCGCCAAGCTGAAGATGAAGCTGCGCATCGAGGGTTATGCGCCACCGCGCGACCCGCGCATCAAGCTGCTCAGCGTCACGCCCGATCCGGGCGTCATCGAGGTCAACATTCATCCGGCGGCGAGCTGGCATGAGCTGGTCCACAACATGACGACGCTGTATCAGGAAGCGCGCCTGACCCGCCTGGGCACCGAGAAATTCATGCTCGACGGCCGTCACACGGGCACCGGCGGCGGCAACCACGCGACGCTGGGCGGCGCCACGGTCGAAGACAGTCCGATGCTGCGCCGGCCGGACCTGCTGAAAAGCCTGATCACGTACTGGCAGATCCACCCAGCGCTGTCGTACCTGTTCTCGGGCACCTTCATCGGCCCGACCAGCCAGGCGCCGCGCGTGGATGAAGCGCGCGACGACAACCTGTACGAACTGGCGATCGCCTTCCAGCAGATGGACAAGGTGCTGCCGACCATGCACCCCGGCGACAAGCCGTGGATGGTCGACCGCCTGCTGCGCAATATGCTGGTCGACCTGACGGGTAACACGCACCGCTCGGAGTTCTCGATCGACAAGCTGTATTCGCCCGACGGCCCGACCGGCCGCCTGGGCCTGGTCGAATTCCGCGCCTTTGAAATGCCGCCGCATGAGCGCATGAGCCTCTTGCAAATGCTGCTGCTGCGCGCCCTGGTCGCGCGCTTCTGGCGCCAGCCGCTGCAGGCCAAGCTGGTGCACTGGGGCACGGCGCTGCACGACCGCTGGATGCTGCCGCACTTCGTCGCCCAGGATATCCGCGACGTGGCGAAAGACCTGCGCGCGGCAGGCTATGCGTTCGAGGACCACTGGTTCGAGCCGTTCATCGAGTTCCGCTTCCCGCGCTTTGGCACCGTTGTCTACGAAGGCGTCGAGATGGAACTGCGTCAGGCGATCGAGCCGTGGAACGTGCTGGGCGAAGAAGTCAGCGCCGGCGGCACCGCTCGTTACGTCGATTCGTCGGTCGAGCGCATGCAGCTGCTGGTGCGCGGCCTGACCGACGGGCGCCATGTGGTGTCCTGCAATGGCCGCATGCTGCCGCTGCATCCGACCGGCGTGCCGGGCGAATACGTGGCCGGTGTGCGCTTCCGCGCCTGGAGCCCGTGGTCGGCGCTGCATCCGAGCATCCGGGTGCAGGCGCCGCTGGTGTTCGACCTGGTCGACACCTGGAACGGGCGCTCGATCGGCGGCTGCACCTACCACGTCGTGCATCCGGGCGGGCGCAGTGAAACCGGCTCGCCGGTCAATGCCAACGCCGCCGAGGCGCGCCGCTTTGCCCGCTTCTGGCCACACGGTCACACGCCCGGGCCATTCACGGTGTATAAGGAAGACCTCAATCCGAGCTTCCCGATGACCCTCGATTTGCGCTGGCAGCCGATGTAAGCTGGCATTCGTTTCAACCGTAAAGCTGCACGCCAATGCCCAATCAACTGCTTGCCCACTATCTGGCCGCACCGGATGGTTTCGATGAAATGCTGGGCGCCGACAAGGCGCCGCGCGCGCACTGGCGTGCGATGCTTGCCAACCTGGAGCACGAAGCACCGGACATGATGCGCCAGCGTTTCGAGATGGTGGCGCGCCAGGTGCGCGAAAACGGCGTCAGCTACAACGTGCTGGCCGACGCCGGTACCAGGCCGCGCAAATGGGACCTGAACGTGCTGCCCCTGATCCTGCCGCACGAGGAATGGAGCGGCATCGAAGCGGCCGTGATCCAGCGCGCCACCCTGCTCAACAAGATCCTGGGCGACGTGTATGGCGAGCAGGCGATGCTGCGCGAAGGCTTGCTGCCATCCGCCCTGATCCATGGCCACGCGGGCTTTCTGCGCCCGTGCCACGGCATGCGCCACCACGACGACGTGGCGCTGCATTTCTATGCGGTCGATCTGGCGCGCGCGCCCGACGGCCGCTGGTGGGTGATGGCCGACCGCACGCAGGCGCCGTCGGGCGCCGGCTACGCACTCGAAAACCGGTCGATCATCGCCCCCACCTTCCCCGACCTGCTGCGCGAACTGAAGGTGCAGCCGGTGTCGCCGTTCTTCCGCACCATGCACGACAGCCTGGTGCACTGGGGCCGGCTGTGCGCAGCCCATGGCGACAAGCCGGCGCCGCTGCGCGAGGGCGAAATGCCGCTGATCGTGCTGCTCACGCCGGGCCCGCGCAGCGAAAGCTATTACGAACAGGCCTATCTGGCGCGCTACCTGGGCCTGACCCTGGTCGAAGGTGGCGACCTGACGGTGCGCGACGGCGTGGTCTTCATCAAGACGCTCGCCGGGCTGCACCGGGTGCACGTGATCATGCGCCGGGTCGACGACGAATCGTGCGATCCGCTCGAGCTGCAAAATTCGCTGCTCGGCGTGGCCGGCCTGACGCAGGCCGCCATGCGCGGCAATGTGGTGATCGCTAACAGCCTCGGTTCGAGCCTGCTCGAGTCGGGCGCCCTGCTCGGCTTCCTGCCGGCGCTGTCCAAGCGCCTGCTGGGCGAGCCGCTCAAGATGCCCTCGGTGGCGACCTGGTGGTGCGGCGAACCGGCCGCGCTCGAAACCGTGATCGCCCGGCTCGATCGCCTGGTCATCAAGCCAAGCGGCGCGATGCCGGGCCAGCCGGCCGTGTTCGGCCAGGATCTCGACGGCGAGGCGCGCGCGGCGTTCATTGCCAACCTGCGCGCCAATCCCAACCATTACATCGCCCAGGAACTGGTGCGCCTGTCGCAGGCACCGGTGTGGAAGGATGGCCGCGCACCTGGCCTGCAGGCGCGCGCGGTGGGCCTGCGCGTGTTTGCCTGCGCCACGCCGAATGGCTATGTCGTGATGCCGGGCGGCCTGACCCGCGTGGCCACCGGGCCCGATGCGCGCGTGCTGACGATGCAGATGGGCGGCGCCAGCAAGGACACCTGGGTCCAGGCGCGCGCGCGCGTTGAAACGCATCGCCTGCAAAAGAGCAGCATCACGGGCGAAGACCTGGTGCGCGAAGACAGCAACCTGTCGAGCCGGGTGGCCGAAAACCTGCTGTGGTTCGGCCGTCATGCCGAGCGCAGCGACAATATCTGCCGCCTGCTGCGGGTGGCGCTCAATATCCTGTTCAATGTGCGCTTCGACCAGCGCGGCGCCGAGTGGCCGACCGTCGAGGCGCTATGCATCTGGTTCGGTTTGCTGGACCCACAGCGCAAGCCGGCCGCGCCGGGCACCCCGGCCGTGGTGGGCTCGGCCAAATTACCGGGCACGGCCAGCGCCCTGCCGGCCCCGATCTTCACCGATGCCGAGATCGAATCGGCGCTGCTGCTGGCAGTGGTCTCGCCGGCCGTTCCGGGCCTGGCGCGCCAGCAGCAGCAATTGCACCGGATCGCCGGCCAGCTACACGAACGCTTCTCGGTCGACAACTGGCGCGCCCTGAACCGCATGGTGCAGCCGGTCGCACCGCCTGGCGAGCGGCCGTCGCAGTCGGGCGTCATGACGATTCTCGACGATGCCGCCGCGGCGCTGATGACGCTGGCCGGCTTTGCCCTCGACGGCATGGTGCGCGACCTCGGCTGGCGCTTCATGTCGATCGGCCGGCGCCTCGAACGCCTGCAATTCCAGGCGCTCGTGCTGCAGCGCGCACTGGCGATGGACGAAAACGGCAATCTCGACTGGGTGCTCGAACTGTCCGACAGCATCATCACCTACCGCGCCCGCTACCGCGCCCAGCCCGAGTGGCTGCCAGTGCTCGACCTGCTGCTGCTGGACGAAACCAATCCGCGCTCGATCGTGTTCCAGTTGAACGGCATCATCGGCACGCTGGGCAAGGTCACGCAGGCGCAGGGCGCCGGGGGCCTGGACCTGCTGACGCCACTGAAGGCCGAACTGACGGCGCTCGATCCGGGCGTCGATCTGAAACACGGCAACGCGCTACTGAGCGACCTGCTCAGCCGCATCGGGCAAGCCAGCGCGGCCTTGTCCGAACAGATCGGCGTCCAGTTTTTCAGCTATACCGCCAACGGCCGGCAAAGGAACCGTACCTCATGACCGATTTGCTGCCGGGTGCCGTCGGCGCCGATGTGATTGCGCGCTATCGCGTGGTGCACGAGACGCGCTACAAGTACAACAGCATGGTGACGCTGTCGCAGCAATACCTGCATCTGACGCCGCGCTCGTTTTCATGCCAGCAGACCGAGTCGCACCTGATCTGGCTCGACCCGGTGATCAACGACAGCAACGAGGGCGTCGATTACTTCGGCAACATCACGCGCCACGTGGCGCTGACCGTGCCCCATGACAGCCTGCTGGTGCATGCCGAATCGACGGTCTCGCTGCGCGCGCGCTACACGCTGGCGCAGATCGCCGGCACGCTGTCGTGGGAAAGCGTGCGCGACATGATGGGCAAGGAAAAAAGCGCGGCCACGCTGGAAGCCTGCCGTTACCTGTACGCGTCGCCCCATGTCGCGCTGTTCCCCGAACTGGAAGCGTATGCGCGCGAGAGCTACCTCCCGGGCCGGGCGCAGCTCGACGCGGCGCTCGACCTGACGCACCGGATCTTCGACGACTTCGAATTTGACAGCAAGGCCACCGACATCTCGACGCCGCTCGACCAGGTGCTGCGCGGCCGGCGCGGCGTGTGCCAGGATTTCGCGCAGTTGATGATCGGCTGCCTGCGCAGCATCGGCCTGCCGGCGCGCTATGTCAGCGGCTACATCCTGACGCACCCGCCGGAAGGCAAGCCGCGCCTGATCGGGGCCGATGCGTCGCACGCATGGGTGTCGGTGTTCTGCCCGACGCTGGGCTGGGTCGATTTCGATCCGACCAACCGGTGTCTCGTGCAGCATGAACACATCACGCTGGGCTGGGGGCGCGACTTCAGCGACGTGACGCCGATGCGCGGGATCGTGCTCGGCGGGGGCAAGCAGGAGCTTGACGTGCAGGTAACGGTGACGCCGCTGCCGCTGGTAAGTTGATGATCCATAGGTAGCCAAGATCACAGCCGGGGTCAGGTCTGACATTTGGACACGGACTCTTCCTTAATCTCTTCGCCAGGGATCTTATAGATAGGTTTTTGTCGAGCTCGTGTCTGAATGTCAGACCTGACCCCGATTGTGGAGAATGTCAGACCTGACCCCGATTGTGGATTCCAGGGATCTTATAGATAGGTTTTTGTCGAGCTCGTGTCTGAATGTCAGACCTGACCCCGATTGTGGATTCTGTCTGAATGTCAGACCTGACCCCGATTGTGGATTCGATTGTGGATGCGCGGCATCGTGCTGGGTGGCGGCAAACAGGAGCTCGACGTGCAGGTGACGGTGACGCCACTGCCACTGCCGCTGCCACTGCCCGGCGCGGCGCGATGTGAACGCCACAGCGGCCATGCCCCTTGTGGACATGGCCGCTGCAGTCCCTTTACATCGGCAATTCCGTACCGCGGTAGCCGATCACGCCTTCGCCACTGTAGGTCATGCCGCCATGCAGGTTGTTACCCTGGTTGCCGGACGTGACATTGAGCGCCACGCTGTGCTGGCCAGCGCGGCAGCCGATCAGCCAGACGCCGCCCGGATGCCATGCCGACGACGTGTCGCCCCACTGGTTTTCGACCTGGTAGTTGTTGCCGGCGACCGCAGTGGCGCGCACGCGGATGGGGCCTTCGCCCGCATACGTCATGGTGCCGGTCAGTGTCTTGCCGCCATCGATCGACGTCAGGTCGACCGCGAGCACGGCCTGGTCGCGGCAACCGAGCACGGAGATGCCGCCCTGGTGCCATGGCGCGAACCCGCCGCCCCACTGGTTTTCGACAGCGTACACGGCGCCATCGCTCGCCTGGCTCTGGAAACCGATCGGTCCTTCACCGCTGTAGGTCATCGTCCCCTTCAGCGTGGCGCCGTTGTCGCCCGACTCGACATGGATGGCGACCACGCTCTGGCCAGGACGGCAGCCGATGACCCACGTCCCGCCCGGATGCCACGGGGCCGACGAACCGCCCCACTGGTTTTCGACGATATACGTGTTGCTCTGAGTCAGCGTGGCGCGAAAGCCGATGGCGCCTTCGCCTGCGTATTTCATTTGGCCGGTGAGCGTTTTGCCGTTGTCGCTCGACGTGAGGTCGAGCGCCACGACGTGCTGACCGGGCCGTGCGCCAATGATCCACATGCCGCCTTCATGCCACTGCGCCGAAGTCCCGCCCCACTGGTTCTGCACGTGATGCAGATTGTTCATGGCCTTGCTTGTTTTGGACATGCCTGACTCCTTCTTGACCTGCGCAGCAGAACGGCGCTGCCCCGATGATGCGCAGGCTGGCTGCGCCTGACGACCCTGTCGATGGTGTAGTTTTGAAGTGAATAAACATCCTGAGCGGACTTTATTTTGCGCTAGTCAGCTGCCCGAATTGCTATCAGATCAGCAAGCTTTTTCGAAACCGGACTACTCCTACGGATGTCTTTCGCGATTGCCTGAACGGGCATCCCATACACATGACGCCGCACCCGTATTGACACGCCAGATTTCCAGATCAAATGTCATTTAGAATATGTTCATGGAATACACTGTCCGCGCCCCGATTGCCAACTTCACGGACCTGCTGCTCGACGCCGTCTGCATGGTCGACGCCGGCGGGCGCTTCGTGTACGTCAGTGCGGCCGGTGTCAACATCTTCGGCTATACACCGCAGGAGATGATCGGCATGCGCGTGGTCGATCTGGTCGCCCCCGCCGACCGCGAGCGCACGCTCGCTGCGGCGCAGGACATCATGAATGGCCATGTCCATACCGACTTTGAAAACCGTTATGTGCGCAAGGACGGCAGCATCGTCCATATCATGTGGTCGGCGCGCTGGTCCGAGGCCGACCAGCTGCGCGTGGCCGTTGCGCGTGATGTGACCGCGCTGAAGCAGGCGCAGGCGATGCAGTCGGTGCTGTACGCGATTTCAGAAGCGGCTCACGCAAGCGATGACCTGGCAGACCTGTTCGAGCGCAGCCACGCCATTGTTCACGAGCTCCTGCCGGCCTGTTGCTTTGCGGTCGCCTTGTGCGACACGACCGGCCAGGACATCGCCTTCGCCTACCTTGTGGACGACGGCGCCCCGTGTGACGCAGCGCTGATGCCGCTGCTGTGCGAGACAGTGGCGCAGTGTGCTGCGCCACTGCTGCTCGCCCCCGATGCCCAGGATGGTCTGCCGGCGCCATTGCAGGCCGCAGCGGCAACCCTGGCAGGCGGCGCACTGGCCGTGCCAATGACCACGCCCGACGGCGTCGTCGGCGTCATCGCGTTGCGCAATGGCCCGGATGACGCGCCGTACCGGACGCAGGACCGCGATTTACTGGTATTCGTGGCCGATCAGCTCGCCGCCGCCATCGGACGCAAGCAACTGCATGCGCAACTGCGTTTCATGGCCCTGCATGACGAGCTGACCCGCCTGCCCAACCGGCGCCTGTTCCACGACCGCCTCGACACCGCGCTCGCGCATGCCCGGCGCCAGCAGGAGCGCCTGTCGCTGCTGTTCATCGACCTGAACCGCTTCAAGCAGGTCAACGACAGCTTTGGTCACGCCTGTGGCGACCGCTTGTTGCAGGAGGTCGCGCGCCGTGTCTCTGCCTGCCTGCGCAACAGCGATACGCTGGCGCGCCTGGGCGGCGATGAATTCGTCGTTTTGCTGGAAGACATCGTGCTGGCGGCCGATGCCGGGCTGGTCCTGGACAAGATCCACCTGGCGCTGGCGGCGCCGGTCGATCTGGGCGACGGGCACCGGCTGCAGATTTCCGTCAGCGTCGGTGTCGCGCATTATCCCGAGCACGGCGGCAACCGTGAAGAACTCATCGCGCATGCGGACAAGGCGATGTATGCCGCCAAAGCGGTCGTAGCGCTTGCCGGGTCAGCGGCGCATCAGCCGGCCTGATCGGCATCCCTGCGGCCCAGGCCCGGCCCCAGGCCCATGGCCATGCCACCACCGCCGCCACCATCGGCATTGCCGCCGCCATTGCCACCTCCCCGGTTACCGCCCGCCTCGCCCTTGCCGCGCGCTGCGCCGCCCTGGGTGCGCGTCGGCCCCTGCAGCGGAATCAGCACATCGGCGGGCATCGGCCCCAGGTCCAGCGCGCTGCGGATGAAGCCGCGCAGGCTGATCACCAGGTCTGCCGTGTGGATCGGCCGGCCGGCTGCCATGTCGGCCGCAGCCTGCCCCGCCAGCCGGCAATGTTCTTCGGTGCCCAGTAACAGGATGTCCGCCAGCGCGGCTTCGACGGCGTCGCGCATGCGGCGCGACCGTTCGGAGCTGAAGGTTTCCCCGGCCACTGCCGTGTCGGGCTCCCCGGCCCGGGCGCGCTCATGCAGGTCGCGCAAATGGGTCGGGTCGACCGTCAGCTGGCCGGTGAACGAGCCGCCCAGCGTGCGGTAGGCCGCGATCAGCGTCTTGAGCCGCTCGTTGATCTGGCGGTTCATGCGCTCGCGCCGCTGCTGGATCGTCTGCATGATGATGAGGCGAATGCCCACGCCCAGCAAGGTGATGACGGCAAGTCCGATGATGGTCGTCATCGCACCTTGCCACGAACTGAAATCCATGGAACGCATGCTTGCCTCGACAAAGTCTGGAGGATGCCAGTGTACCGATTCGGCGTTCGCCACACGCCGGCCAGCAGTGCGTGTGTGTGACGATCGCGTGGCCGTGTAACCGCGCCGTTGTCATACCCCTGTCATGACAGCATCCGATGATGGTGCACAGTGAGCACCGGCAGGGTTGATATGCCGGTCCGGTCAACGGCATCGGGAGCGCTGCACATGTACAACAGCGATAAACGGCTTCTCATTCTCGACGCGGATGGCACCACCATCGATGCATTTTCCGCGATCGCCATGGCCTTCGGCCAGCACGGCTGCGTGCTCGGCGCCGAAACGGCATTCCAGAAACGGCACCACCTGCTCAAGTACGTGGGCGGCCTGAAGCAATTCCCGTCGATTATCAAGAAAAACCTGCGCAAGAACAGCCGCGCCAAACTGGTCGACACGCTGACCGACATTTACCGGCAAGAAGCCCGGCTGTATGACGGCATCCCCGACCTGATCCGCGAACTGATCGCAGCGCCCGGCATCACGGTGGGCATCGTCACGCGCAATATCACGATCGAGCCCCTGGAAACGCTGCGCCAGCTGTTCCTGCGCCACGATATCGATATCGGCGCACTGGATTTTCTGGAGCATATTCCATTGAAGGACAAGAAGACGGCGTCGTTTCGCGCCGTGCGCGAGCGCTTCGGCGTCAATCCGGCGCGCGGCTATATCTGCGGCGACGAGCACAAGGATTTCACGGCGGCGGCCCATACCGGCATGCACCCGTTCATGGTCTCGTACGGTTTTGAAGACTACGATCGCCTGACGAACAAGTTCGCCATTCCGCCGGAGCTGATTTCGCGCACGTCGGGCGAGTTATGCGATCGCGTGCGCCATGCGCTGGACCTGGTTCAGGCGCCGTACCAGAACAGCACTGCGCTGACGGCGCCGAACAGCCAGTAATCGATCGGCGCACCCAGCGCCCAGCGCTTGTGCCACGCCACGTGCACCTGCTTGAAGCGGCGCCAGCCGAAGGCCGGATTGATGACGAACCACAGATAATCCTCGACGATCCAGAACAGCATGATCGACGCCATGGTCGTCGCCTCGAGCTGCCACGACCACTGGCCCATGAAGAACAGCGGGAAGTGAAACACGAGGCCGATGAACGAGAACATCCACAGGTGGTAGCCGGTCAGCGCGCGGCCGCCCCAGAAAATGTCGAGCAGCAGATGCTCCTCGATGCGCCAGGTTGGCAGGTTCGCAGCCCAGCCGGCCTCGCCTTCGATTTCCACTTCCACGCGCGCGAACAGATACGCCAGCGCCAGCACGGCGCACACGGTCGCCACGAGCCGGGCGCCATCGGCTAATTCAAACATGGGCGACATCACTTTTGCGGGCGGCCTGCACCAGGACGGTTTCGACGACGTGACGCGCAGCCTGCGGGCGGCCAAGGGCGCGTGCACAGGCAGCCATCCTGGCGAGTTTTTCCGGGTGCGCCATCAGGTAGCGGATGCGGTAGCCGAGCGTGGCCAGGTCGACCGCTTTCAGCGCGGCGCCGTGCTCGAGCAGATAATTGGCATTGTGTTCTTCCTGGCCCGGGATCGGCGCGTTGACGATCATCGGCACGCCCATCGCCAGGCATTCGGCCGTGGTCGCGCCGCCCGGCTTGGTGATCACCAGGTCGGCGCACGCCATCAGGCGTTCGACGCGGTCCGTGTAACCCTGCGGCGCCAGCCGGTCCGGGAAGCGCACGGCCAGCTGCTCCAGCGCGGCCAGCTCGGCAGCGTTCTTGCCGGCCAGCGCGATCAGCTGAAAATTGCCCGGAATCGCCAGCAACTGCTGCGCCACACGGTGCAAGCCGCCCAGGCCGGCGCCCCCGCCCATCAGCAGGAAGGTCGGCAGCGCCGGATTCAGGCCCAGTGCTCTGGCGCAGTCGGCGCGGTCGTGGGTGAGGGAAAACGCCGGCATCGTGGGAATACCAGAGACATAGATGGCATGCGCGGCGACGCCCTGCTCGTGCATGCGGAACGCCACCTCGTCGTTGGCGGCAAAATAGCCGGTGACGTGCGGCTGCAGCCACATGCGGTGCAGGTCGAAGTCGGTGACTTGTACCCAGAGCGGGCACGTGAGTTTTCCGGCGGCGATCTGTTGCGACAGTACTTCGGCCGGCTGGAAATGGGTACAGATGATCGCGTCGGGTTTCAGTACCGCGATTTCATCGATCAAGGAGCGGCACGCCTGCCGTTCGATCCGGCGCCGCAGCCGACTGACCAGGCCATCCGGCTTGGCCGCATCGGTCCAGCGGTAGATGTAGCGCCACAGGCCCGGCGCGCGCGTGATCAGGCACAGGTAGAACCCGGTGTAGACCTTGCGCAGCAGCGGTGTGGCAAACGCCATCGCATCCAGGTGAATGACGGTGGCGTCGGGATGGTCGGCTGCGGCGCAGGCACGGATGGCCTCGGCAACCCGGGTGTGACCGGCGCCAGCCGGGACGCTGAGCAGGACGATGGTCTTGCCGGCCATGCTGCGCTGGAGTTCGCCCTCTTTCACGAGGGGCGCTTTCCGGCCTGCGCCAACGCTGCCATCCGGTCAGGCGAAGATTTCTGCTTCATGCACACTCCATCGCAACGTGATGCGACAGAGTGTGAAGGCCGATTATGACCCGGCCATGACGCCTATGCAGTTAGACGACGCTGTTCCACGGCTTGGACAGGCGCATCGCGCAGTTGATCAGGCCAACCATCGAATACGTCTGCGGGAAATTGCCCCACATTTCGCCCGTGTCCGGATGCGTGTCTTCCGACAGCAGGCCCAGGTGATTGCGCGCCGCCAGCATGGCCTCGAATACAGCGCGTGCTTCGTCCTCGCGGCCGATCCGCGCCAGCGCATCGATGCGCCAGAACGTGCAGATATTGAAGGCCGTTTCGGGCTTGCCAAAGTCGTCCGGCGCTTCATAGCGGCGCATGTACGGGCCGTCGCACAGCGACTTTTCCAGCGCGTCGACAGTGGCGACGAAGCGCGGATCCATCGGATCGATGAAGTTGATCTCGGCCATCAGGAGCACGCTGGCGTCAAGGTCGCGCCCGCCCAGGCTTTCGGCAAACGCCTGGCGCTCTTCGCTCCATGCTTCAGTCAACAGACGATTGCGGATGATTTCTGCACGTTCGCCCCAGAACGTGGCGCGCTCGGGCAAGTTCAGTTCTTCGGCGATCTTGGCCAGGCGGTCGCAGGCTGCCCAGTTCATCAGCACCGACGAGGTGTGCACACGGGCGCGCGTGCGCAGCTCCCACATGCCGGCGTCCGGTTCGTCGTACAGGCGGAACGCCTGTTCACCCACGGCTTCGAGTTGCACGAACTCGGCATGCCCCGCACGGCGGAACAGGCGGTGATCGAAGAATGCCTGCGCCGCGCCGAGCACGATATTGCCGTACACGTCGTGCTGGAAGTGCTCCTGCGCCTGGTTGCCCACACGGACCGGCCCGTTGTTGCGGTAGCCGGGCAGGTGCTCGATGATCGATTCGGGCAGCTCTTCTTCCAGCCCGATGCCGTACAGCGGCTGGATATGCCCGCCCTTGGCGCGCGCCACGACATTGCTCAGCCAGCGCAGATAGTCTTCCATCGTGCCGACTTCGGACAGGCTGTTCAGCGCCCGGATCACGAAGAACGCGTCGCGCAGCCAACAGTAGCGGTAATCCCAGTTGCGCTCACTTCCCGGTGCTTCCGGGATGCTGGTCGTCATCGCGGCAATGATCGCGCCGGTGTCTTCGTACAGCGACAGCTTCAGCGTGATTGCGGCGCGGATGACGACATCCTGCCACTCGAGCGGCAAGGCCAGGCGGCGCGACCAGGTGCGCCAGTACGAAATCGTCTCAAGCTCGAAGCGATGCGCGGTGTCCTTGATGCCGTCGGCCAGCGTTTCGTCCGGCCCGAGCATGAAGTTCAGCGGCCGGTCGAGCAGGAAGAACGACTCGGACATCACGTAATTGAGCGACGCGTCGGTGTTCAGGCGCAGCGTCTGGTCGGGACCGACATAGCGGATGTGGTGGCTGCCCTGCGTGATCTCGGGCTTCTTGGCGCCATACTGGAAACGCGGACGCATGATCACGCGCACACGCACCCCGCTGCCCAGCGGACGCACGCGGCGTACCAGCATCAGGGGCCGGAACATGCGGTCGCGGCTCAAAAAGCGCGGCGCGAAGTCGGTGATCTCGATGCCGTTGCCGCCGCTGTCGAACAGGCGCGTGCGCAGCACCGCCGTGTTCGGTTCATACACTTGCTCGCTGCGGGCGAAGTCTTCCAGCTCGACGCTCCACAGGCTGCCCTTCTCGCTCGGATCGAGCAAGGCATTGAAGACCGGGTCGCCGTCAAAGCGCGGCAGGCAGCACCAGACCATGCGGCCCATGCGATCGACCAGGGCGCTGAAGGCGCAATTGCCGATCACGCCGCAATCGAGCGAACCGGTAGGGTCGATCGTGCCCCGTGCTTCGAGGGCGTTCGGTAGTGCTGTACTCATTGTCGACTCGTGGGAATCATCATTCATGGGATATGTCCTTTCCAATGGTTGGCGCGGCGGCCGCTTGCGACAGTACGATGCGCAATTGTTCCGCCGACGCGATGCGGCACTGGGCCACGGTGGGGCCCGGGCCGACCTTCAGGCCGATCCCGCCAATACTTTGTACTTGTGCAAATCCTGCTTCATCGGTCGTGTCGTCGCCGATGAACAGGGGCCGGTAGCCGGCAAACGGCGCTTCGGCCAGGAAGTCGCGGATCGCCGTACCCTTGCTGACGGCGTTCGACTTGACCTCGACGATCATCTTGCCTTCCATGAGCAACAGGCCCGGGCTGGCGTCCACCGCCACGCGCATCGCGTCCGTGCACAGCGCCTGCAGCTCGGGTGCCTGGCGGAAATGCAGCGCCAGCGCGCCGTGCTTTTCCTCGACCCACAGGTCGGGATGACGCACCGCCAGCCCCTGCGCGGCCTGGCGCACCAGGGCGAAGTCGGGCGGTGTCAGGCGGCGCACGACGCCGTCGACGCCACGTCGCTCCATGCCATGCACGCCGGCCGCAGGGAACGTCAGCGGCGCCAGCAGTTTGTCGAGCTCGTTGATGGGGCGGCCGGACACGAGGGCCAGCCGCCCTTTCAGGCGCGCCTGCAGCAGCGGCAGCGCAGCGCGCAGCATGTCGGTGACGATTACCTGGTCGGGCAGCGGCGCGATGTCGACCAGCGTGCCGTCGAAGTCGAGAAATAGCGCGCAATCGGGCGCGGCCAGCAGGTCGAGTGCGGCCTGCAGGTTGTCAGTCGCAGCGGTCATGCTTCCCCCCTGCGCACACGGTCCTGGCTGAGCGAGACGATGCGCGACTTGACGCGCTCGCGCTGGCGCAGCCGCGCTGCATCCTGCAGCATGCGCCCGGCCCAGCGATACACGTTGAAGTCGCGCACCCGGCGGCGCATGCTGCGCATCCGTTCGCGCTGCTCGTCGCGCGGCATGCGCAGCGCCTGGTACAGCGCTTCGGCGCCTTCTTCGATGTGGTACGGATTGACGATCAGCGCTTCATGCAGCTCGCGCGCCGCGCCGGTGAACTGGCTCAGGATCAGCGCGCCGCCTTCATCGTCGCGGGCGGCAATGAATTCCTTGGCCACCAGATTCATGCCGTCGTGCAGACTGGTCACGCTGCAAACGTCCGACGCGCGGAAGTACGTGCGCAACTGGCGCTGTTCGTGGTGCTCGGTTTTCAGCACGATCGGCAGGTAGGTGCCGCTGGCGTAGCGGTCATTGATCCGCTGGGCCAGGGCCCGCACACGCGTTTCCAGGTTCTGGTATTCGTCCAGCGACGAGCGGGTGGGCGCGGCGATCTGCACGAACGTGAACTTGCCGATCATTTCAGGATACAACTCGAACATGCGCTCGACTGCTTCGAAGCGCTCGACGATGCCCTTGGTGTAGTCGAGGCGGTCGACGCCGATGCCCAGCAACTGGTCGGCCGGCAGCGACAGCGCCTGGCGAATCTCGGCGCGGCAGGCGGCGATATCGGGTTCGCCCGGGATTTCGTCGGGCCAGGCGATGGAAATCGGATAAGGCTTCACCTGCGTCAGCTGGTTGCCGTAGCTGACGGTCGAGGCTTCGTCTTCGATGCGGGTTTCCAGGTAGCGGTCGACCGTGTCGAGGAAATTCTTGCGGTGGAATGGCGTATGGAAGCCCAGGATCGTGCTGCCCAGCATGCCGTCGAGGATTTCTTCGCGCCATGGGCAGATGCCAAACGACTCCGGATTCGGCCATGGGATGTGCCAGAACGTGATGATGGTTGCCTTCGGCAGCACCGCACGCACCATGCGCGGCAGCAGCGCGAAGTGATAATCCTGCACCAGCACGACCGGGTTGTCGGAGCGCGCTTCGGCGATCACGGCGTCGGCAAAGCGCTGGTTCACGCGCACATATTCAGCCCAGTCGGTCGAGCGGAACACGGGGCGCACGTGGGCGATATGGCACAGCGGCCACAGGCCCTCGTTGGCAAAGCCATAGTAATAGCCCTGCTCTTCTTCCTTCGACAGCCAGACGCGGCGCAGCGTGTAGCTCGGGTTGTCGGGCGGGACCGGCACGTGGTCGTTGGCGTCGACCGTCTCGCGATCGGCCGAACCGGCGCCATGCGCGATCCAGGTACCGGAGCAGGCGCGCATCACGGCTTCCACCGCCGTAACCAGGCCGCTGGCAGGACGCTGGACTTTCACGCCATTGGGCGTGGCCACGTGGATGTAAGGCTCGCGGTTGGACACCACGAGGATCTGGTCACCGGCCAGGTCCTGGTTCAGCAGCAGCTTGAGCGTTTCTGGACTCCAGGTCGTTGACTCGACCGGGCTGGCGGCCAGCTCGCGCTGGTAATCGTTGAGCATGGCGCGGAACTCGCTGGCCAGCGGCGCCATGTCGCCTTCAACCGGCGCCGCCGGGGCCGCATCGCGGCGTGGCGAGCGCGGCAACAGTTCGCCGCGCAGCATTTCACGCATGCCGGCCACCCAGCCGTGCCAGCTCAGGTGGGCGATGATCACGGTGATCAGCGAGATCGCACCGGCCATCAGCACGAACAGGCCAAGGATGTATTTCTTGGTGTCAGCGCTGCGGCGTTCGATGAAGCTCATGTCCTGCACCAGCACCAGGCGGCCGGCAGAGACGCCGTCCTGCAGCAGTTCGCGCGTGGAGACGTGGACTGGACCTTCCGCCAGGCGTACGACGGGATTGGACGTCGCACCGTCTTCCTCGTTGCTGACCTGCCCGTCACGGCAACCGAGCGTGGCCGGATAGGTGGAAGTCTTGTAGAGCAGGATGCTGTCGGTCGAGCACAGGGCCAGCGCATACAGGCGCTCGTCCTGGATCGCGCGCTCGAACGCGTCGTTGATGCGTTCGCCCGAGCCATCTTCGAGATAGGTCAGCAGAGGCTGTTGCAGCGTGCTCGACACCAGACGCGAGCGCGTGTCCAGGTCACGCACGAACCAGCGCTGGGTGAGGTTTTCCATCCACGGAATGGCAAAGTACCCGAATAGCGCCAGCACCAGGGCGAGGGGGACAATGAACCGCAGGGATAATTGGATTGATCTGAAGCGCATGAAGCTCTTTCAATGGGACGAAGACGCCGACCGATTGATTATAGCTATCTAAAAATTATCTTGTCGCTATGGCATGCAACGGTGTCGAACCGGTTGGGATCGTCCTTCAACCAGCGTCTTGACGGCTAAAATAACGAAAAACATCTTCACTGCCAAAACAGCAATCAAACCTACCTTATAGCAACAAAATAGCGCGTATTCATAAAATGAAAAATAAAGTGTCGTTATTCATGTGGCAATCGTATGAAATTTGTCGGGAAATCTTACAATTGATTACGAAATTTTCATCTTGAAAAATATTCTTCATAGAAATCAACGTCTTGTTTTGCTGGCACGTAATATGCATTGACTCCCATGGTCGTCGAATAATCGTTACGACATCCGATACAGGGGCTGTGACACGAATGCAGCGCCGTTCATCGTACACACTTGGAGCGCATCAGAATGAAGAAAGCACTTGTTGCATTGCTGGTTTCCGGAATGATGTCCTCGGCGTTCGCCGGGGTCGTGATTAAAGAAGGTTTCGATGATGTAAATAGCCTCCAGAGCAAGGGCTGGATTCTGGAAAATAACAGCACTCCTGGCGGCGCAGCGCCGGGCTGGTTCCAGGGCAACACCGGCTTCGTGTCGCAGAATGGCGGCGATTACAGCTACGCCGCGTCGAATTACAACGTTGCCGGTGAAAATGGCATCATCAACAACTGGCTGTACACCCCCGAATTCTCGACCGCGCTGGGCGCAACCGTCTCGTTCTGGCTGAATGCCGTCGACGAAGCCGGCTTCAGCGACAGCTTCTCGTTCGGCTACACCGGCGCCGATGGCGTCCTGGTCAGCCTGATGCCGGCCTTCACCGTCTCGACCGACGGCTGGACGCAATACACCGCGAATATCGCTGCCGCAGCAGGCATGACCCGTTTCGCATTCCAGCACACCGGTGCGCAAGCCACGTCGAACTATGTCGGCCTCGATACGCTGTCGATCTCGGCACCTGACGCCGCCGAAGTGCCGGAACCGGCCAGCATCCTGATCCTGGCCGCCGGCGCCATGGGCCTGGTTGCCGCACGTCGCCGCAAACGCGCCTGAGCGCTCCACGCCACGTTGTCCGCCGAAGCGCGCTGCGCTTCGCACCTTTTGCATCGAACAGGTTTTTCCAGGAGAGTGTCATGTTCCAGAAACAACAAACCGGCCTGCGCGCACTGCGCGCCGCCGGCATTGCCTTTGCCCTGATGGGTTTCGCCGGCCAGTCCGCCCTTGCCCAGGAAGCAGCTGTCGTCTCGAATGAATCGCTGACCGTCGTGCGCGACGCCGAAACCGGCAAGCTGCGCGGCGCCACCCCTGCCGAAGCAGTCGCGCTGAAAGCGCAGTCTGTCAAGGCAATGGCACGCATCGCACCAAAAGCAACCCTGCAAAAATCCCACAGCAGCGGCGCGCGCGGCGCCCGCCTGACCGACGAATTCATGACCACGTCGGTAGCAGTTCGTAATGCCGATGGCAGCATCACCGTCACGCACGGCGACACCCAGAATGCCGATTCGACCGGCCACGTTCACACCATTACGCCTGTCACGGAGTAATCATGCGCACCCCATCCTTCTCGCTTACCGCTGCACGCACCGTGCTGGCCACCGCCAGCATCCTGACCTGCATCGCCGCACAAGCTGCAACCATCACCATCCAGAGCCGCGATCCAGCCGGCTTCGGCTTCAACGATCCGACCCCGGTGGCGCCGGTTGGCGGCAATACGGGCACGACGCTCGGCCAGCAGCGCATGAACGTGTACCGCCACGTTGCCGATATCTGGGAACGTAATCTCCAGAGCAATGTGACGATCACTGTGTCGGCCGGCTGGGAAGCGCTGACCTGCACCGCTACCTCGGCCACGCTGGGCAGCGCTGGCGCCTGGAACATCTGGAATAACTTCCCAGGCGGCAAGCCAAATACCTGGTATCCAGCAGCACTGGCCAACAAGCTGGCCGGCGTCAACCTGACCGCTGGCATTCCTGATGACGGCACCGGTTACGGCAACGTCGACATCAAGACCCAGTTCAACGTGAACCTCGGCCAGCCGAACTGCCTCGCAGGCAGCAGCTTCTACCTGGGTCTGGACGGCAATGCCGGCGGCCAGGTGAACTTCGCAGCAACCCTGCTGCACGAACTGGGCCACGGCCTGGGCTTCTCGGTCGTCAGCGTGCAGACCTCGACTGGCTACCGCATCAGTGCGGATGGCTCGGCGTATGTCGCCAATGGCGGCCTGCCAAGCGTCTGGGAAGAGTTCATGTACGACAACACGGCCCGCAAGAACTGGCTGAACATGACGTCGGCCGAACGCCGCGTCTCGGCCATCAACCCGCTGGGCCTGGCCTGGACCGGCGCCAACTCGGTCGCCGGCGCCAGCATTCTGCGCTCGCAGCCAATCCTGAAAGCGGCAACGCCAACTGGCGTGCTGCCAGGCATCAACTATTCGGCGTCGGCCTTCGGCCCGACCCTGCCAGCCGTCGCCTCGCTGGGCGCACTGGCCACGATCACGCCGCAGGCCGGTGAAGCCGGTCCTGGTTGCGAGCCATTCAATGCCGCCAATACCGCAGCGGTCCGCGGCAAGGTGCCGATCATCAGCCGCGGCGCGTGCGGTTTCGCCGTCAAGGTGAAGAATGCGCAAAATGCTGGCGCGGTCGGCGTTCTGCTGGCCAATAACGTTGCTGGCGACATCGCACCGGGCGGCGCCGATCCAACCGTCACTATCCCGTCGGCCGGCATCACGCAAGCTGCTGGCGATGCGCTGAAAGCCGCGGTCGCTGCTGCCAAGCCATACGGTACGCGTGCGCAGCCTGGCGTGGTGATCGCGTCGCTGGCCACGGATCCAACCCGCAAGGCCGGCGCCGATGCCCTCGGTCGTCCGCTGCTGTACACCCCGTCCGTACTGGCGCCAGGTTCGTCGGTTTCGCACTGGGACGTGACGGCATCGCCAAACCTGCTGATGGAGCCAAGCATCAATTCGGACCTGACCCTGTCGGTGTCGCCACCGCAGGATCTGACGCTGCCACTGCTGAAGGATATCGGCTGGTAATTGACTGTTGACGAACACGGCGCGAAGGCGCCGTGATGTACGGATACAGGCTGCGTGCCATGCGCAAGCGAGTTGAACGCGTGGGCGGGAAACCCACCCACCCTACGGCATCGTAGCACCGACGCACCGTGATATCTGAATACAAAAACGCCACCTTGCAAGGTGGCGTTTTTGTTTGCTGCGAACGATCGTCGATTAGAAGATCAGATACAGAATGACCAGTACAACAACCGGGATGCCCAGGAGCCAGCCAATGAAGAATTTACCCATGATAATGTTCCTTCCGTGTTTGCAGTGTCGATGGATGTATCTTGCGCCCCATGGCGTTTCCGTTCAGTACGCTACTGCACGTCCACCAGTAAATTGATCCATTTGGTATCCGGCATCTCATCAGGCGCGCACGGCAGGAACGCGGTGCGACGTGGATTTTTTGACAGGGCTATACTTAAATCATCACTTGTCGCCAGGCAGGGGACGCGGTCCGATGCTGTGCATCGTTCGTGTTTGCCATTGCCGGCGATGGCCTTCATGCGCATCGCGCCAGCCGGGGCCCAGGCTCCGCAGCGCCAGATGCGCCCACTCACCATTCAATCAGGGGACTCTATGCCTACAACCTGGATTATCGCGGCCAATGCCGGTCGTGCACGTATTTTTGCCGATGCCAAATCTGCCAAGTCGCTGCAAGAAGTGGAAGACATGGTCAATCCTGCTGCGCAGCAGCGCGTGAGTGACATCGTGACCGACCGGCTGAGCCCGCGGGCGGCCGGCAATAGCGGCCACAGTATCGGTGGCGGCCAGGGCGGTGGCTTCGAGCACGCGGCTCAGGCAGGCGCGCCGGGCAGCGACTATCAGCCAGCCGTCACGCCGGCCGAGCACGAAGCGCAAAAGTTTGCCAAGGACGTCGCCGCGTACCTGTTGCAAGGCCAGCAGAAAGGCCAGTACCAGCGTCTGATCGTGTCCGCATCGCCCGAGTTCCTGGGCCTGCTGCGTACGGCAATCGATCCGCAGGTCAAGGCGCTGATCACGCATGAGCTCAACAAGGATTACACGCACTCGAGCGGCCACGAATTGCGCGGCCAACTCGCGGCGCATCTCGAAAAAGCCTGAGGTCGAACGACCGCAAGGTTGTTTCACCCCTGACAGGCCCGCCATTCCGGCGGGCCTGTTGCGTTATGGCCGTGCGTGTTCGACCGGCGAGAAGATCGCGCGCAGGTCGTCGGCCCCGATGGCCGGCGCCAGCTCGGTGTCCCCCGCCAGCAGGGCATTGGCCAGATCGCCTTTGCGGCGCTGCATGTCCTGGATTTTTTCTTCCAGCGTGCCGCGCGCGATCAGCTTGTAGACAAAGACCGGCTGCGTCTGGCCAATGCGCCAGGCGCGGTCGGTGGCCTGATTTTCGCTGGCCGGGTTCCACCAGGGATCGTAGTGGATGACGGTATCGGCCGCCGTGAGATTGAGGCCCACGCCGCCGGCCTTCAGGCTGATCAGGAACACGCCCACCTGCCCCGCCTGGAACGCAGCGACCGGCGCGGCGCGATCGACCGTGCTGCCGGTGAGTTCGACGTAGGCGATGCTGCGCGCGTTCAGTTCATCGGCAATCAGCGCCAGCATGCTCGTGAACTGTGAAAACACCAGCACCTTGCGCCCTTCGCTGATGAGCGTATCGAGCAATTCCATCAGCGCCTCGAGCTTGGCCGAGCCACCGGCTGCGCCCGTCTTGAGCAGGCGCGGATCGCAGCACACCTGGCGCAGCTTGAGCAGCGCTTCGAGAATCACGATGTGGCTGCGCGCCAGGCCCTTGCGGTCGATTTCGTCACGCACCTTGCGGTCCATCGCCACGCGCACTGTTTCGTACAGGTCGCGCTGCACGCCGCCGAGTTCGACCGGCAGAATGATCTCGGTCTTGGGCGGCAGTTCGGTCGCTACCTTGTCCTTGGTCCGGCGCAGCATGAACGGTTTCAGGCGCCGCACCAGCAGGTCCTTGCGGCCCATGTCGCCGCCCTGCTCGATCGGTTTGCGAAACACGGTGTTGAAGCCCCGCTCGTCGCCCAGCAAGCCCGGCATCAGGAAATGGAACTGCGACCACAATTCACCCAGGTGGTTCTGCACCGGCGTGCCGGTCAGGCACAGGCGATGGCGCGCGTCGAGCAGGCGCACCGTCTGCGCCGCCTTGCTGCGGCTGTTCTTGATGTACTGCGCTTCATCGAGGATCAACAAGTGATAGCGGTGGCCGCGCAGCGCCACTTCGTCACGCCCGAGCAGCGCGTAGGTGGTCAGGACGACATCGGCGTTGCCGATGCCATCGAACAGCGCCGTGCGCTCCTTGCCGTGCAACAGCAGCACGCGCAGGCCAGGCGTGAAGCGGGCCGCTTCGGCCTGCCAGTTGGGCATCAGGCTCGTGGGCGCCACGACCAGTGCCGGGCGGTCGAGCCGCCCCGCTTCTTTCTCGACCAGGATGTGGGCCAACGCCTGGATCGTCTTGCCCAGGCCCATGTCGTCGGCCAGGATGCCGCCGAATTCGTACTCGCGCAGGAACTGCAGCCAGGCCAGGCCGCTGCGCTGGTAGGGCCGCAGGTCGGCCTGCAGGCCAACGGGCAACGCGACCGGCCGGATGCCGTCGAAATCGTTGAGCTTGCGGCCCAGTGCACGCAGGCGCTCGCCGCCCATCCAGCGCAGGTGCGCGGCGCGCTCGAGTTCGGCCAGGCGCGCCGCATCCATCACCGGCAGGCGCACCCGGCTGCCCATGCGCTCATTGAAATACAGCTCGCCCAGCGTGACCAGGATCGGCTTGATGCGGCCCCAGGTCACGGCCACGCGTGTCTCGTCGTCGAGCTCGATCACCAGGTCGCCCTCGTCGGCGCGCGTGGCCAGGACCACCGGGTCGAACTCCTGCGGCGCGGCGCGGATCATCTTGAGCAGCAAGGGCAGCAGCGCGTGCCGCTGGCCATTCACGACAATGCCCAGCTCGAGCGCGAACCAGGCTTGCCCGCCCTCGCCTTCCTCATCGAGTTCGGCATACCAGTCATCCACCTCGGCCAGGTGGTAGCGATAATCGCCTTCGATCTCGACCTGCCAGCCGGCCGCCTCCAGGCGCGGCAGCGCGTCGCGCACAAAGCCGACCCAGGCCGCCTCGTCGGCAAGCTGCAAGGCGCCGGGCAGCTCCAGCAGTGGCGAGTCGGGTGGCGGTTCGGCAAACCCGAGCCCGGTCAGCAGCGCGCGCGCCGCTGCCTCGAGCGCGGCATCGCGCACGATGAGCTGGACCCTGGTGTTCTCGACGCGGCGCAGCACCGGCCCGTCGTCTGGCTCCGCGATCCAGCCATCGTAGTCGAACATCAAGGTGGCATGGTCGTACCAGCGGTAGTCGCCGCGCTGTCTCGCCAGCATGCTGTCGAGCACCAGCAGGGGCACCGGCGCCACGTCGCTGCGCTCATTGGTTTCCAGCACCTGCGGCAGCGGGAACACCCCATCCAGACCAAGCTCGGCCATGCGCGTCGCCACGCTGGCGCGCTGCTCCGGCCACAGCAGCGGCGCCTGCTCCACCGCGCCGAGCAGCATCTCCAGCGGCAAGGGCGCCAGCAAGGCCGGCAGCGTCAACTCCCCGATCAGGTCGCCATCGATGTAACAGGCCGGCTCGGTTGGCAGTACCTCATCGGGAATCTGCTGTTCGCGCGCGCCGCCGCCGGCAAATTGCCAGCTCAGCTGAAGCGCATCGGGATCGCCGTCCAGGGGATGCCAGTCGATCACGGCCGCGCGCTTCGGGCCGGCCAGCAGCGGCGCCACCCGGCCACGTGCCAGATCCTCTGGCGTGTGGGCACGCAGCAGCCGGTCTTGTGCAACCAGTTGCGCCAGCAGGCGGGCGCCCAGCGCGCCTTGCGGCCGCGCGACGCCCAGGCCGCCCGACGCAGCCGCCAGGCCGGCAAACTGCCGCAGCAGCTCGACGTCGCCGGTCGCGATCCAGGCTGGTGGATCGCGCAGCAGGCCGTGATGGTTGACGTCGCTGGAGCTGGCGCCGATGCCGCCGCGCTTGCCCTGGCGGCCCTTGCGCAGATGCAGCCGGGAGTGGCCGTGCAGATCCGGCACCAGGACCCAGGCCAGTATGGTCACTGCGCCCGTGCCCGACAGCGCCGGCTGCGTGATCTGGCTCAGCTGCGAGAGCTGCATGAGCCAGTGCTGCGCGACGGCGTTGGCCGCGCCGGGCGCCTGCCGGGCTTCGCGTTCGCGGCACTCGATGTCCTTGATCAGGACTGACACCACGTGCTTGCAGTTGTAGCCGACGGGGCAGGTGCAACGACCGTCGAAGTTGATTTGCTCGCGGCGCGTGAACACGCGGATGGTCTGATGGTAGGTCGCCCCGCCGCTGCCGGCGACTTCGCCAACCAGCCGGTCGGCCTGCCACTGCGCGACCAGGACATGGCCGTCATCGGCGTAATCGTGGCCACGCTGCAGGGCGCCGGGGTCGAAGTTGTGCGTCAGGTCGGCGTAATCGTAATGCATGGGCAAATCGGTCAATCATGGCGGCGAAGCCACCATTATCGCCCGAACACGTCAGTTCTTACTGCGCGACGACCTTGATCTGCTCGACGTCCACGGTGGCGTCGCCGAACATCTCCTTGTCGAACTCGCCGGTGAGTTCCACCAGCGTGTTGTGATCGACCGTCACGCCGGCCGGAAATCGATCAGCGTCGATCTCGACGGTGATCTTGCCGCTGGCATCGGTGAACTCGTAGTTCTCGTCGCCCTTGTGGCTGGTGAGCTTGCCTTTGAGCCGCACGTACTGGTCGTCCTTGCCGTTGGCCAGCAAGTCCTTGGCGGTCATCAACGGCGCGCCCGATGGGCCGGCGTAGCCCGATGGTACGGCCTTGGTGGCCGGGGCGGCAGCCGGGGCTGCGGCCGGGGTTGCAGCCGGCGTTGCCGTCTGGGTTGCAGCGGTCTGGGCAACAGCGACGGCCGAACCGGTGATCATCAGGGCGATGCAGGCGATGTGCGAAATACGTTTCATGGTCAAGTCCTCGGTAGTTGGTGGGTCGTTGCCTGCACAGCGTTGGCAGGCACAGACGCATTACACCGGCGGGACATTAAACCGATCTTAAGGACGCATCGAAGTCCAGCATGACACCCAGGCCGCGTCCGTCCAGGCCTGTGCCGAAGGCCAGCGCGATGCCGTGCAGGTCAACGATGCGCCGGACGATCGACAGGCCGAGCCCGCTGCCTGGCTGGCCCTGCCCGAGCACGCGAAAGAACCGCTCGCTCAGGCGCGCGCGGCTGGCCGCGTCCACGCCCGGGCCATTGTCGCGCACAGCAATGCGGTCGAATCCGCCGTACCGGCGCGCATCGATCTCGATGCGGCTGCCGTCCGGGCAATAGCGCAGTGCGTTGTCGAGCAGGTTGCGCAGCACGATGTCGAGCATCTGCGGATCGGCCTCCACGTGGTCCAGCTCGCAGTGCACGGCGATGCGGATGCCGCGCGCCGCTGCTTCCTGCGCATGCGCGCCCACGAGGCGCTCGAGCAGCGCCGGCAAGGGCACCGGCTGGCGCACCAGTTGTTCGCGCGCCAGCGGGTCCAGACGCGCCAGCGTCAAGAGGCTGTCGACCAGCCCGGTCGTGCGCGCGATATCGTGGCGCAGCTTCTGGAACGGCGCGGCCAGTTCGGGATGCTGGCGCTGCAGCAGTTGCACATGCATGTGCAGGCCCGCCAGCGGTGTGCGCAGCTCGTGCGCGGCGTCGGCAGTGAAGCGGCGCTCGGCCTGCAGCGCCGCTTCCAGGCGGCCCAGCACGCCATTGAGCGCCTGCACGATCGGCAGTACTTCGCGCGCCTGGCCGGCGGTAGGCACCTGCGTCAGGTCGTGCGGCGTCTTGGCCGCGATGGTCGCTGCCGTCTGGCGCAACGGTTTCAGAATGCGCCCGGTCAGCACCCAGCACACGAGCGCCAGCAGCAGCAGGAAACCCAGCACGGGCAGCCACAGCGATTCGGCCAGCTCTTCGAGGATGTCGAAACGCTTGCTCTGCTGCTGGCCGACCTGGACCTCGACGCTGCGCGCGGCGTCGCGCACGACGAACACGCGCCACGGATCGCCGTTATTGCGCACGTCGGCGAAGCCGTCCTGGTCATCGAAATCCGTCACGAACGGTTGCGCAGGCGCGCCGCCGGTACGCTGGACGACGCGCCCGTGGGCCACGATCTGGTACTGCATGTCGACCTTGCGGCCAGGCCGGCTCTCAAGCCCCGGCCGCAGCAACAGGCCGCGCTCGTTCCAGTCGGTGGTGGCGGCCATGATCATGTGGCCCGATTCCTCGAGCGCATCGTCGAACACGTCATTGGTTTCCTGCCAGGCGATGACGGTGACAATGCCCAGGCTGGCCAGCCACAGCACGGTGCTGGCGGCCACGATGGCGATCAAGAGGCGCCGACGCAATGACCACGGCTGCACCGGCGAATCATTCACCATCGGTCTTCATCCGGTAGCCCAGCCCGCGCACAGTAACGATGCTGTCGCTGCCGAATTTCTTGCGCAGGTTGTGCACGTAGACCTCAATCGCATTGCTTTCGACTTCATCACCCCAGCCATACAGCGTTTCTTCGATCTGGGCCCGGGTGACGATGCTGTTCTTGCGCAGCAGCAGCGCATACAGCACGTTGTACTCGCGCGCCGTCAGCGCGACGGGCACGCCGCGCAGGCTGGCCGCCTTGGTATCCAGGTTCAGGGCGATCTCGCCGTGCACGAGGTCATTGCTCACCTGGTTCGCGCCACGGCGCACGGCCGCGCGGATACGGGCCGACATTTCCTCGAGTTCGAACGGCTTGACCAGGTAGTCGTCGGCGCCCAGGTCCAGGCCTTCGACGCGATCGGCCAGGGCGTTGAAGGCCGTGATCAGGATGACGGCCACGCCATTGCCGGCCGCGCGCAGCTGGCCCAGCAAGGCGTCGCCGGACAGGCCCGGCAAGCCGCGGTCGAGTAGCACGCAGTCGTAGCGATGGGTCATCAGGGCCGTCTGCGCCGAGTCGCCGCGCTGGACCCAGTCAACAGCGTGGCCATCGAGACGCAACCAGGCCTGGATGGTGTCGCCAAGGGAGAGGTCGTCTTCGACGAGCAGAATGCGCATGGTATGGAATCAATAGATGGAATGACTTACCTTGCCATGCTTGCGCGGCAAGATGAACCGAATCTTAAGGCATCGGAGACGCGAATGAGAATGCGTGAGTTTTCAGCGATACCGATGCCGTAGACTGGCAATTTTCCACGTTCGACTTCACGCCATGAGATTCCGACTTGCATTGACTCGCTTTACCACGCCGGCAGCGTCGCTGATAACGTGCCTCGGCATGCTGGCAACCGGCTCGGCGCTGGCTGCCGAAACCAATTTCTGTACATCGATGTGCGAATCGACGCAGCGCGAATGCCGCGCCGAGGCCAGCTCGGGTGGCAAGGAACGCTTCGTGCCACCGCCTGAGACCGCTGCCCGTAATCCGTTGGCGCGAACGGCCGAGGGTGCAGTGCCCGGCCAGGGTGCACGCGCCCTGCAGGCTGCAGGCGACACGCATCGCCGGCTCGACCGCGCTGGCGCCTGTGACAAGGCGTATCAGCAGTGCACACGCAGCTGCCTCATCCAGACCGCGACGAAACAGCAGGCTGCACCGGCGCAGCGCTGATCCTTGGCACAACGCAGGCGTTACGCTTTCTTCAGCGCCGACGCCTTGTGCGCCGCCTCGGCCCCGGTCTTGTCACTGACCACCAGGTATTCCGGATGCTCTTTCGATGCCGCGACATGGTGACTCTTGATGTCGGTCGGCGCCGTCAATTTTTTCTTGACCTTGCCGGTGACCGTGCCCTGGGATGACTCCCATTCCACCTTGTCACCGGCCTTGAACGTCGTCGTCATGGCCCTGCTCCTTTCAGCAATGACGTGAACCGGGACGCCCCGGTTCACGTTGAAACTTACTGACCTGGCTTGAGAATCACCTTGGTCCAGCCATCAGCACGCTCATCGAACTTCTTGTACGCGTGCGGCGCTTCGTCCAGCGACAGCTCGTGCGAGATGATCTGCGACGGCTTGGCGCGACCGGCATGGATCAGCTTGGCGAGGCTGCGGTTGTACGCCTTGACGTTGGCCTGGCCGTTGCCGATACGCTGGCCCTTGAACCACAATTTGCCGTAGTCGAACGCCAGCTTGCCTTCCTTGGCCAGCTCGTCTTTCGCACCCGGATCTTCCGGCAGGAACACGCCCACCACACCGATACCGCCGGTTGGCTTGACCGCTTCGACCAGATTGTTCATCGTCAGGTTCGGCACTTCCTTGCCGTGCTTGTCGCAGCACTGGTAGCCCACGCATTCGCAACCGCAATCGGCGCCCTGGCCGTCCGTCAGTTCCTTGATCTGCGCGGCGCCGTCGCCTTCGATGTCATTGATGCCGATCGCGCCCATCTTCTCGGCCAGTGCCAGGCGGTCCTTGTTCGGGTCAACGACGAACACGCGGCTCGCGCCCTTGAGGAAGGCCGACATCGCCGCCATCAGGCCCACCGGACCGGCGCCATAGATGGCCACCGAGTCGCCCGGCTTCATCTGCGCCAGTTCGGTTGCGTGATAGCCAGTCGGGAAAATATCCGACAACATCACGTAATCGTTTTCCTTTTCTTGCGCATCCTTTGGCAGCACCAGGCAATTGAAGTCGCCATATGGCACGCGCAGCAGTTCAGCCTGGCCACCGCTGTACGGACCCATGCCGGCAAAGCCGTAGGCCGCGCCCGCGCTGCCCGGATTGCAGGTCAGGCAAAAACCGGTCAGGCCGCGCTCGCAGCTTTCGCAAAAGCCGCAACCGATATTGAATGGCAGGCAAACCATGTCGCCGACCTTGACGCGGTCGACGGCCTTGCCGACGGCGATGACTTCACCCATGTTCTCGTGACCGAGAATGCGGCCTGTTTCCATGCTGGTGCGACCTTCATACATGTGCAGGTCGGAGCCGCAGATGTTGGTGGTCGTGATGCGCACCAGCACATCGGTCGGCTTCTCGATCGTGGCGTCCGGCACGTTCTTGATCTGGACATCGCATGGTCCGTTGTAGACAAGAGCTTTCATTGGGTTCCCTTCGTGAGGCGTTCGGTGAATAAAACACCTACTTTGGGAGCCGCACGATTGATGCTCTGTTCGCCAGGTCACACACCGCGGGGCTGCGGCGCATGCGCCTACGTGGCATTGCCGGTCAACGCGCCAAGTCGATAACCACAAGAAATTTGACAGCGCGCCAGAGCACCTGTGCCCAAGAAAAACGGCCAGCCCGCAACTGCGGCTGGCCGTTCGTATCGTACGAAATAAACGCTTACTTCTCGACGATCTGGCGCACTCGGCGGCGCAGTTCGCGCTCCTGTTTCTCGTGCGCTGTCCAGTCTTCGCGCACCCCGCGCCATAACGAGATCAGCATCAGGATGATGACCAGCGAAAACGGCACGGCAAACACGATGGTCGCCGTCTGCAGCGCCTTCAGCCCGCCTGCCAGCAACAGGCTGATCGCAATACCGGCGATCAGGCCGCCCCACAACAGCTTGCTGCGGGTGGACGGATTCGGATTGCCGCCACTACTCATCATGCTCAGCACCAGCACGGCTGAATCGCCCGACGTGACAAAGAACACCACCACCAGCAACGTGGCCACGCCCGACATCAGCGTGCCGAACGGCATCGCTTCGAACATCGCGAACAGCGCAGTGGCCGTGTCCGCGCGCACGGCGTCGGCAATCGGGATCTGCTGCCAGATCTGCATGTGCAATGCAGTGCCACCAAAGATCGAGAACCAGATGAACGCGGCCAGTGTCGGCGCCAGCATCGTGCCCAGGATAAATTCACGGATCGTGCGGCCACGCGAGACGCGGGCGATGAACAGGCCCACGAATGGCGACCATGAAATCCACCAGGCCCAGTAGAAGATGGTCCAGCTGCCGACCCAGGTGCTGTCGCGGAACGGCGTTGCGCGCAGGCTCATGCGGACGAACTCGGTGACGTAGTTGCCCAGAGTGCTGGTCAGTGTGTCGATGATCGCCACGGTCGGGCCAAGGATGAACACGGCCAGCGCCAGCAGCGCAGCCACGGTCATGTTGGCGTTCGAGAGCAGCTTGACGCCACGCGCCACGCCAGTAACGGCCGAGCCCAGGAACATGACGGTCGCCAGCACGATGATGCCGATCTGCGACGCTTCGCTCACTTCCAGGCCAAACACAGTGTTAAGACCGTTGTTGATCTGCAGCGCGCCCACGCCAAGCGATGCTGCCACGCCGAAGGCGGTTGCCACCACGGCCAGGCCGTTGAAGAACCCGCCCATGTGCTTGACGATCGGCCATGGCAGCGCGTCCGTCACGGTGCTGACCAGGGCGACACCGCCGCGCCGGTACTGGAAGAAGGCGATGGCCAGGGCCACGGCGCTATATACGGCCCACGGGTGAATACCCCAATGGAAGAAGGTGTAGCGCATGGCGGCGCCCGCTGCTTCCGGCGTGCTCGACACGGTGCCGGGTGGCGCTTCGATGTAGTGCGAGATCGGCTCGGCCACGCCGAAGAACACGAGGCCGATGCCCATGCCGGCGGCAAACAGCATCGAAAACCAGCTGCCGAGCGCGAATTCCGGCTCGTCGTCTTCGCCGCCGAGTTTCAGGTTGCCGTAACGGCTGAAGGCGAGGAACGCGACGAACACGACCATGCCCAGCACGACCCAGAGGTAGAACCACCCGAAATTGCGGGTGACGGTAGCAAGTGCGGTCTCGAACAGCGGACCCATGGTGTCGGGTGAAATGACACCCCACAGAACAATGGCGAGGATGAAGCCCGCCGATAATGCTGTCTGCATAATTTCTCCAGAGACAGAACGCGCGGGGCGTTGTGATAGTTAAATGACCACGCAATTGTAAGTGATTTGTAAATTTGCTGCGCAGCAACAATTCTCCCGTGCTAGCTGTCCTGACATGCCATTATTGTATTTTCCAGGCTACACATAGTTCGCCATGGCAGCGGGTTTGGTCGCATAATTCATGAACGCTGTCATGACGAGCCGCGATATGCCACCGACCCACGCCGCCCTTACGCACCGCACGCCACCTGCTACCGCCTGCGTGGCGCCGCGGGTGCCGGTCTCGCGTCTGTCGCGCCTGTACGAAGTCATGGACCTGATGCTCGACTCGGTCGGCGATCCGCTGGCCCTGGGCAGCCTGGCCGCGTCAGCCAGTTATTCGAGCTACCACTTCGACCGCATCTTCCGTGAACTGACCGGCTTTTCGGCGGTGGAATACCAGCGCAAGCGGCGCCTGCGCCGCGCCGCGCACCTGCTGCGCCACGAGCCGGACGTGCCGGTCGGTCGCATCGCGCAGGATTGCGGCTTTCCGTCCAACGCAGCGTTCGCCAAGGCCTTCCGCCAGCAGTTCGGCATGCCGGCCAAATCCTGGCGCGATGGCGGCTGGCGCATCTATATGGATGCCCAGGTCGGGCGCGAAAGCGATGTCAGTTTCTTTGTCGCCGAGCCGGGCGAACTCACCGCGCTGAACGCCCCTTACTGCGCTCCCGTGCCGGGCAGCGTCGCCGCGCGCGTCACGCTGCGCCAGTTACCGGCCTTGCAGCTGCGCTACCAGCGCTTCTTCGGCCAATCCGGCGCGGCGCTGTCGCTGGCCTGCAATGCCTTCATCTGCGCACAGGAAAGCGCCGGCATCCCACGCGGGGCGCCGTGGTACGGCGTATTCGACGAAGATCCGGGTTTTACGGGCGAGCGCGAATACTGCTACGACTTCGGCTTCGACGCCGGCGTGCTGGCCGACCCGGGCCTGGGGCTGCGCGTGCTGCCGGCAGGGATGGTGGCGCTCCTCGAATTTCACGGCGAGTGGCCGCGCTTTCGGGCGATGTACGAAGACTGGCTCGAGCACCAGAGCGTGTGGCGGCTCGATGCGACGCGGCCCCATGTCCAGAAGGTCGCACGCACCGAAGATGGCGGGTGGCAGGGCTGGCTGGCCCTGCCGGTCAAGCGGCGCTAGTTGTTCTCCACCGCGTTATCCGGCGCTTCGATGCGCATGAAGCGGCTCAGCACCAGCACCGGCAGCGCCGCCACCAGCACCCACAGAAAGAAATCGCGATAACCCAGCGCCTGCTGGATGTCGCCGCTGATCGTGCGAAACAACACAAAACCCAGTTGCATGAAGCCGGTCCCCAGCGCGTAGTGCGCCGCCTGGTACGGGCCGCTGGCGACCACCTGCATGATGAACAGGATCACGCCGACAAAGCCGAAGCCATAGCCGAACATCTCGAGCCCCAGCGCACCCACGATCAGCGGCATCGAGACAGGCTGCGCGTCGCTCAGGTACCAGAACACGGCATTGGGCACGTTCATCGCCAGGATCAGCAGCGGCAGCGCGCGCTTGAGGCCCAGCCAGGCCGTGAAGTAGCCACCGGCAATGCTGCCGACCAAAAAGGCCGCGGTGCCGACCGTGCCATACACCCAGCCCACCTGGGCGGTGCTCAAACCCAGGCCACCGGCCGCGCGCGCGTCGCGCAGGAACAGCGGGCCGATCGACTGGATCTGCCCTTCCCCGGCGCGAAACAGGATGATGAACAGGATCGCCATCCAGATGCCCCGCTTGGCAAAGAAGGTCTTGAACACGTCGACCAGCGTGGCCTGGACATCGCGCGCATGACGGATCCGCCCCGCGAGCTTGGGCGTGGCGGGCAGCGCATGCCAGTGGTACAGGCCCAGCGTCACCATCAGGCCGCCAAGCAGCAGGAACACGACGGTCCAGGCAGAAGCGATGCCAAAGCGTTCTTCGAGTTCGCCCGCCAGGATCAAGAGACCGCCGAGCGAGAGGAACTTGGCGGCGTTGAAGAAGGCGCCCTGCCAGCCGGCATACGCTGCCTGCTCGCGCGACGTCAGGCTGCTGATATAGATGCCGTCGGCGACGATGTCGTGCGTGCTCGACGCCAGCGACACGATCGCCAGCAGCGCCAGGCACACCGCAAACCACATGGGCAGTTGCAGGGCCAGCGCGACGAGGGCCAGGCAGGCGCCGCCGAAGATCTGGCAGGTGACGACGGCCATGCGCCGGCTCGGCGCCAGTTCCAGGAACGGACTCCACAGCGCCTTGAAGGCCCAGGCCAGGCCGAGCAGCCCTGTCCAGCGCGCGATCTGGTCGTTCGGCACGCCCATGCTCTTGAGCATCTGGCCGGCGACCAGCGCCACCGCATAGAACGGCAAGCCCTGCGCCAGGTACAGCGTGGGCACCCACGACAGCGGGTGGCGCCGTGGCGCATGGTTGACCGGAGCAGCGACCAGCGTCTCGTTCATGGCGATTCCAGATTCAGGGTGACGATGCGGCTCACGCGACCGTGCGTGTCGATGCTGGCCAGTTTCACGATGCGCACGCCGCGCACAGGCACCGGGTCGGCGTAGCGCGGGCTGGTGGTATCAGGATCGGTGCCATCGACAGTGTAATGCAGGCCCAGTCCGGGAAAGGCGATATTCGCCTGCAGCATGCCGTCCTCCACGCGGGCGCCCGGCGGCGGCAGGCGGTAGTGCCAGCCGTGTCGATCAAGGCGCGGCAATTCGCGCCGCCCGAGGCGGTTGGCGAATTCATTCCAGTCCGGCCTCGTGTCCTGTGGTGACCACGCGCGTTCGGCCAGGCCGAGCAGGCGTGGCATGGCGAGATACTCGAGCCGCGCGCGTGAGCGCACGTTCTCGCCCCAGAGCTGGCCCTGCAAGCCCGTGACGCCAGCGCTCGGCGCCAGATCGAATGCGTCGCGCGTGCCGACGAAACCGGCCCAGTAGTAGCCCGGTTCCAGCGGATGCTTGGCGTGCGCAAAATCGAAATACAGGCTGGTGGCATTGGCCAGCACGACGTCGAAACCGGCAGCGGCCAGTTCGGTCGCGCAATCGCGCTCGTGCGGCAAGCCGCCGTTGTTCCAGACATAGACATGGAAGTCGCGCCCGGCCTGGCGCCGGTCGGGCGCCAGCACGCCATCGGCCCCGGGCCTAAGCGCCGTTTCTTCCCAGCCCGCAAACGCGATGCCATGACGCGCCAGGATCGCGCGGCAGCGCGCCTGGAAGTCGTCGCGCAACGCGCGCACATCCGTCCACCCACGCGCGCGCATGCTGGCCTGGCAGACGGGCGAACCGACCCAGGCGCCGCCAGGGACTTCGTCGCCGCCCGTGTGCAGCACGGTCAGCGGCACCTCGGCCTTCCGGTACAGCGCGGCCACCTCAGTGACGACGGTGTCGATGAAACGGTCGACCGACGGCAACGCGATGCACATCACATTGTCGTGCCACAGCTGCACCGATTCATAGGCCGATGTGTCGGCCGGATCGCTGAGCAGATATTCTTCGGCGCCGGCCAGGTCACCCGCCACCATCAGGCGCGCATGCCGCACGCGCATCGCTTCGACCGCCGCGCGTGCGTGGCCCGGCAGATTGAATTCGGGGATGACGTCGATGTGGCGCCCTTTCGCATGGCGCAGGATCGTGACGAACTGGTCGGCCGTATAAAAACCGCTGCCGCTGGATGCATCGACGGCGGCGCCGGAGCCGAACGACGGTGGCAAACACGGTCGGCCCGGGTGCGCAACGCCACGCTGCGCGCCGATGGTGGTCAATTCCGGCAAGGCGGCAATCGCCAGACGCCAACCCTCATCGTCGGTCAGGTGAAAATGGAAGCGATTGAGTTTATACGCGGCCATGCAGTCGAGCAGGCGCAGCACGGTGTCGACGCCGGAAAAGTGGCGGGCAACATCGAGCATCATGCCGCGGTAGGCGTAGCGCGGCGCATCCTGCACTGATCCCAGCGGCAGCGCGCCATCGGGCGAGACCAGCTGCGCCAGGCTTTGCAGGCCGTTGAAGACGCCGTGGGCGCTGGCGCCCGTGAGCACCACGCGCTGCGCATCGATGTCGAGCGAATACGCTTCATGCCCTAGTTCAGCGACCGGCCCGATGGCGAGCGTCACCGCGCCCTCGCCCGGCGGCAGGTCGGCCAGCAGCGCGCGCAGGAACCACACTTCATTGTCCAGCCCTGCCCCATGCACGATCGACGCGTCGCGCCCCAGACGATACTGGCCACCCGTGAACCGCGCCGAGCGTGGACGCGGCGTGATACGCCCGACCTCGTCCTCGGGCAGGTACGACAGCGCCGCGTTCTGTGCAAAGCGCCAGGCCGCATCGGCGGTGGGTACGGCGTCGCCCCGGTTGCGGTGCCGCTGCTCTGGCCGCACGAACGGCGCGATGACCGGGTCGCCCAGGTCGACGGCCGCGCCGCCCTGCCCCGGCAGCAAATAAAACCCCAACGGCGCATCGGTGATGCTGATCGCCCAGTGCAGCGCTTCGTAGTCGAGCGTGTGCGTTTGCCCCGGCAACCAGGCATCGCCCCCCGGCATCGACAGCGCAAACAGGTCGCCATTGACATGCGCGATGGTGTAGCCGGCACTGACCGTCTCGGCCAGGATCTTGCGGCAGGTGTTGAAGCACAGCGTCCAGCCGGATGCGATGGGCTCGCAGCCATCGTTGCGCAGCACGAGGCGCGCGGCAAACGCGTCGTCGCGTATGAAATTGCTCAGGCATTCCCAGGCGATGTGGATCGCCGGGCCGCCATCGGATCGGTCCGTCATGGGTGTCCATTTGGATGCGGGGCGGCCAAAGCCGCCCCTGGGCTGATTACAGCTTGCCGCGCAGGCCGAGGTAGAAGGTACGGCCGTTCGAGTAGAAGGCGCGTGGCCGGTCCTCGTTTTCGGCGTACATCTTGATGGTCTCGTTGGTGAGATTGAGCGCGTCGAACGTGAGCGTGAAGCGGTCGCTCAGCTTGACGTTAATCGAGCCGGCCAGCGACGGCATGTCGTCCACGTGCTGGCTCGCGCCGCGGTCCACGCCGGCCTTGTACTTCGAGCGCCAGTTGTAGGCCAGCCGCGCCGAGAAACGTTCGTTCTCGAAGTAGCCGGTCACGTTGTAGGTATTGCGCGACGAGTTGATGAGTTCACCGCCATCGTCGAGCTCACCATCGGCGAACGTGTAGTTGACCAGGAAGCCGAAGTCACGCGCCACCGGCTGCTGCCAGCTCAGCTCCACGCCGCGATTGCGCCCGCTCGTGTTGTACGGCGACGTGATCTGGTATTCGGTCAGCGTGCTGCGCTTGTTGTTGTAATAGGTGCCGGTCGACGTGCCCTGCGCCACGATCGAGCGCAGGTCCATGTAGAACAGGCCCGCCGACAGCAGCGCCTTTGGTGCGTAATACCATTCGGCGCCGATGTCGAAGTTGGTCGAGCGCACCGGCTCGAGGTTGACGTTGCCGCCGTTGCCACTCAGCGCGTCGTCGTTGAGCGAGACCGAACCGCCCAGCGCGCTGTAGTCAGGGCGCGCGATGGTCTTGGCCAGCGCCGTGCGCAGCACCAGGTCGGGCGTCACGTTGTACTTCAGGTTGGCGCTTGGCAGGTAATCGCGGTAGGTGCGCTTGAACGTGGTCGGGGTGTAGGCGCCGAAGGCCGAACCGGTGATCGGCGCCGGGCCGCCCGGCAGATTGACGATCGTGTTCTGGCGCGTCTCGACGGCGCGCAGGCCGACATTGCCGCTCCAGCCGTCGCCGCCGAAGTCGACCATGCCGTACAGCGCGGCCGTCTTCTCGCCCACTTCGAATTCGTTCATCCAGTTATGGCGCAGCACGTAGTCGAGCAGGCGGTTGCCGGGGATCGCACCCCAGGCGCCCAGTGCCGCGCCGTCGTACTTGAAGTAGTTCGACGCGACATTGCCGCCCAGGTCATTGGCGAAGTCGCTCGGGTACAGCTGGCCGTTCCAGGCCGGGCCCGGATTGGTAAAACCCAGCGGGCCGGGACGGGTTTCCAGCGGATGCTCGGCATTGCGCTGGTGATCGGTCCAGCGCGCGCCAAAGCGCACGGCCTGGAACGTTGGATTGTCCAGGCGCAGCTCGCCGTCGAGCTGCGCATACTGTTCCTTGTCGACCGACTGCGATTCACCGCCGCCGGCCCAGGCGGTCGAGCCAGGCGAGACCGTGTTGCCGCCGGGGTAGCTGACCGACGCCGGCGAGAGGCCGTTCAAGCCATACACCATGCCGCCATCGACATTGTTCTGGTAGTAGACGTCGTCGCGGTCCCAGCCCACGCCGCGGGTCTTGCCGAGCTTGCCCGAGAGCGAGAAGCGCTCGTTGACGCGCCACTTGCCGTTGAAGTCCAGATACCACGATTCGCCGCCCGCATCCGGGCGGTAGATGTTATCGACCTCGCCCGCGTTGCGCGTGAATTCGGCCCCCACCAGCGTGTTGTTGCGCACGACCGGGTTCAGTGGAATCAGGTTCAGGCTGTTGATCGAGTTGGCCGGCGCGGCCAGCCAGTTGGTGTTCTGGTGCGGCGCTTCGAGCTTCGAATAGAAGCCGTTGACGTCCAGCGTCAGGTCGCGGTTCGGGCGCACCTCGATGTCGAACGCGCCGCCTTCGCGCTTCTTCTCCTGCTCGAACAGCGCGGCGCCGATGAAGGTCGGCACGACCACGCCGGCCAGCGCCGGGTTGGCGAGCGCCGCCGCGCTGGTCGCACTGATCGGGGTGTAGCCGAGGATTTCCTGGCCATCGCGCCGCACGGATGATTTCTCGGAGAATCCCTGGATCAGGATGCCGGCCGTGTTGGCGGCGTTTTTCCAGTTCACGAGGCCCGACAGATGCGGCTTGGTCTCACCGGACAAGTCGTTGTAGTTGGCCTGGACCGAGCCTTCGACGGTCAGCTGCTGGCGGAAGTCGAGCGGGCGGCGCGTGATGACGTTGATGGCGCCGGAAACGCCGCCTTCGACCAGATCGGCCGTCGGACTTTTCTGGACCACGATTGAGCCGACCAGCTCGGACGGCAGCAGCGAGAAGCTGCTCGAACGGCCGACATTGCCGCCGATCTGGTTCAGCACGAACCAGTCGCCGGTGCTGATCGCGTGGCCGTTGAACAGCGTCTGCTGCAGGCTCGGGCTGGTGCCGCGCAGGCTGACGCGGTCGTTTTCGCCGAAGCCGCCTTCGCCGCCGGCGGACGATTGCGTGTTCACGCCAGGCAGGCGGGAGATGGCGTCGGCCACGTTTTTATCAGGCATCTTGCCGATGTCTTCGGCCGTGACCACCTCGACGACGGCGTCGCTGTCGCGCTTCTGGCGCAGCGACTGCTCGAGCGCAGCACGCACGCCCGTCACCACCACGGTCTGCGGCGCCAGCACCGGCGCTTCCTGCGCGCCCGCCCCGCTCATCGCCAGGATTGTCACCGCCGCTGCGATCGCGGTCCGCTGATACTGCCGTGCCTTCAACTCATTCATGTGCGCTCCAAAAAACCAGGTTGGCTATCGGGTGTTAGAGAGCGCATTGTGGTGGCATCCGGGATGCCGTGTTTGTCAAATCTTGCTATCCGGAAGAGGAATTCATCACACTGACATATGACTGTGGCAGCAGATTCAGGGCGCCGGGAACGGCACCAGCGCCAGTCCGCGCTTGAGCGCATCGAAGCAGGCCGGGTCAAGCGCGGTGCCGACGGTCTTTTCCATCATCTCGAGCGCCTGCGGGATCGGGATCGCGCCGCGGTACGGGCGCTCGGCGGTGATGGCGTCGAAAATGTCGGCGGTGGTGATGATGCGCGTCTCGAGCCGGATGTCGTCCGCATGCAACCCGCGCGGATAGCCATTGCCGTCGAGGCGCTCGTGGTGAGCGCCGGCAATCGACGCCAGTTCGGCGAACGCCGCGATGCGGCCGAGGATCGTTTCGGTGTATTCGGCGTGCTGGCGCACGGCGGTCCATTCATCGCGGTCGAGCGAGCCTGCCTTGTCGAGCACGCTGTTGCTCACGCCCAGCTTGCCGACATCGTGCAGCAGCGCGCCGCGCTTGAGCCAGCGGCGGCGCTGCGCCGACAACCCGAGCGCCTCGCCGATCATGTCGGTGTACAGCGCCACGCGTGCGCTGTGGCCGCTCGTGTACGGGCTCTTGGCGTCGACCACCTGGCCGAAAGCGGTGGCGATATCGTCGAGGTAGTCTTCGTCGAGCGCAACTTCGTGGCCGGCCGGTTCCAGTGCGAAGACGGCGCGATCCAGGTCCGGCGCGGCCAGCTTGCGCCAGAACGCATCGTCCAGCGCGACCTGCTCGAACGCCGCCACCAGCCGCGGATCGAACCAGCTGCCGGCCCGCGCCGTGGCTTCGTGCAGCGCGGCCTCGCGCCCGCCATCGGTGTGGAACACGTCGATCACTTGCGCCAGCAGCGCGATGCGCGCATACACGGGGATTGCGTCGCCCGCAAGCTGGGCCGGCTTGCCCTTGCCGTTGACATGCTCGTCGAGCGAATAGATGCCTTCTGCCACGCCCTCCGGAAAGCGCAGCAGGCGCGCGATGTCGGCGCCGCGCTGGCAGCGGGTGGCGATCAGGCCCTGGGCGATCTCGGGGCCGTCACGCAGGATCGTCATGACGCTGCGGAACCGTTCGGCCAGGCCGGCTTTCAGGCCCGTATGCTTGAGCACGAAACCGAGCACCTGCGGCAGGCTGTCGCCTACGGTCTTGAAGCTGCGCTTGAAGTCGAGGTCGTCAGTCATGTACAGCTCGCAGATGCGGGCCGCGTTGCTGCTGCAGCCCAGGTCCTTGAGCAACAGCGTGTAATACAGTTCCCACAACTGGTCGTCGTTCAGGCCAGCGACGCGGCCAATGTGCATCCCGATCCAGCAGCAGCGCACGCAGTGGCCAGCCGGCTGGCCTTCGGTAATGTCGAGCGCATAGCTCAGCGCGCCGATCAGCTCGGAGAGCTTCATGGCGCTGGGGGCCAGCATCTCCTGCGGCGCGTCGGGGTGCATCATAATTAGTTCCGTGTGGCAATAATTATGAATGGTACGCCACAACATCCGTGGATAATCACCACGGCCATAATATTGGCAAGCGATGCGGCGCGGATACCACAGATGAGCCTGGCACTGCATGGTCGTTCCGTAAACGACAACACCGGCGCGAGGCCGGTGTTGTGCTGGTGGCGGCTAAGCCACCCTTATTGCTGACGCATTGCTGGTGCTATCAATAACCGCGGCCGGTGGTGCCGGTGGTACCCGTACCGGTGGTGCCAGTGCCGGTACCTGTGGTGCCAGTGGTACCGGTAGTGCCAGTACCTGCGGCGCCGCTGGTGCTGCCGGTCGTACCGTTGCCCATCGTACCGGTCATGCCGGTGGTGCCGGTGGTGCCGGTAGCGCCGCTGGTGCTGCCCGTCATGCCGGTGGTCCCGGTGGTGCCAGTCGCGCTACCGGTTACACCGGTCATGCCACTGTTACCCATCGAGCTGCTGGCGCTACCGGTCACACCCGTAGTGCCGCTGGTGCCGGTGCGGCCCGTGGTACCTACCGTGCCTGCACGGCTGTCGACAACGCCTGCCGAGCCGGTGGTGCCGGTCATTGGCTTGGTGCTGCTGCGACGGTCGTTTTGCGGCGTCATGCTGCTGGTGCCGGTCGCGCTCATCGACGAGCGGCCCGTCGCATCCTGCATGCTGCTGCCGGTCTGGCTACCAACCTGGCCCGAGGTACCTGCCATGCCAGTGCCCGTGCTCGTGCCCGTCGCAGTACCGGTACGGCCCGTGGCACCTGCCGTCGTGCTCGTTTGTGCGTGGACTGCAGTGGCACCCAGCATGGCAACGGTCAGTGATGCGCCGATCATTCCTTTGAGTAGCTTATTCATGGTGTTCTCCTCAATTGTTTTGTATCGCGTGCCCGACACATGATTGCGTCAAGTCATGAATCGAGTGTACGGGCACCGTCAATATGGGCGCGCACAATACCGCTCGGAAATATTAAATCGTCGCCCAACAGCATGCAATTTGTCGCCAAATGCAGGCATTTTTTTGATTATTGTTGAGCTGACAATGCCGCCTCTGCCGAGAGTGTTCCGAGCTCGGCGTAGAGTGGCAGAATGCTGTTGCGGTCGTCCGGATACACCCGGTTGGACAGGAACACGTAGAAGCTGCGCGACTGCGGATCGATCCACAAAATGCAGCCGGTAAAACCCGTGTGGCCGTAACTGCCGCGCTGGTAATGCCGGCCGCGTGGCCGCCGCGCAAACGGCGAATCGATGTCCATCCCCATGCCGCGCAGCGCGGTGATGCCCGGTGGCGACTGTGCGGTGCACAGCAGGCGCACGCTGTCAGGATGCAGCACACGCACGCCCTCGAGTTCACCGCCCGCAAGCAGCATGCGGGCAAAGCGCGCGACATCCCGCACAGTCGAGAACACACCGGCCGAGCCGGCCACGCCACCCATCCGGCGTACTGTCGGATCGTGGACATGGCCTTGCAGCACGGCGCCCGGTGCCAGATCGCGCTGCGCCTTGGACATGCTTGCATCGACATCCACCGCGCCACGCTGTGTGGGCGCAATCGTCCGCCCGTCGCCGCGCGCCAGCGGCCGATAACCGGTGTCCGGCATGTCCAGCGGCGCAAAGATGCGCTGTCCGGCAAACACATCCAGCGGCACGCCGGACACGCGTTCGATCAACAGGCCGAGCAGGATGTAATTGATGTCCGAATAGCGAAACACACTGCCCGGCAGATGCGTCACGCGCTCGAGCGAGGCCAGCAGCAGCGCCGCTTCCTTGCCCTGCCACACCGGCGTGGCCGGCAGCCCGGCCAGCAAGCCCGACGTATGCGTCAGCAACTGGCGCACCGTGATCGCATCCTTGCCGCCGCCCGCGCACTCGGGAAGGTAGCGCAGCAACGGCGCTTCGAGGTCGATCTGCCCGGCCTCGTGCAGCAGCAGGATTGCCGGCGCCGTGACCAGCACCTTCGTCAGCGACGCGACGTCGAACACGGTGTCGACGGTAACGGGCGCGGCTTCCGGCCCGAAGTCCAGCCGTCCGTATGCGCGCTCGGCATGCGCTGCGCCCCGTTCAAGCCGGTACACCGCGCCGGGCAGCGAGCGGGCTGCGACAGCAGCATCGATGGCAGCGTCAGTTGCGGCGAGATGATGGGCGTTGAAGCCTGTTTGCACGCTCATGACGACATATTGTATTGACAAGCGGCCAGTGCAGTTTTGGGCACCCTTGCACGCGTTTTTTCGCATCGGCGTATCATTGTTCCATGATCCCTTTATCGATACTCGACCTCTCGCCGATCGTTCAAGGCAGCGATGCGGCAACTTCCTTCAAAAGCTCCCTCGACCTCGCCCAGCATGGCGAACGCTGGGGCTACAACCGTTACTGGCTCGCCGAACACCACGGCATGCCGGGTATTGCGAGCGCCGCTACCGCGGTACTGATCGCCCATGTTGCGGCTGGCACGTCCACGATTCGCGTGGGCGCCGGCGGCATCATGCTGCCGAACCATGCGCCGCTCGTGATCGCCGAACAATTCGGCACGCTCGAATCGCTCCATCCGGGCCGGATCGACTTGGGCCTGGGCCGCGCACCTGGCTCCGACCATACCACGGCGCGTGCACTGCGCCGCAACCTGGCGTCGGACGCCGACGAGTTCCCGCAGGACGTCGTGGAACTGATGGATTACTTTGCGGGCGCAAGCCGCCGCCAGGTACAGGCCGTGCCGGGCGCCGGCCTGAACGTGCCGCTGTGGATTCTCGGTTCGAGCCTGTTTGGCGCGCAACTGGCGGCGCACCTCGGCCTGCCGTATGCATTCGCGTCGCACTTCGCGCCGCAAATGATGATGCAGGCGATCGACATGTACCGCAGTAACTTCCGTCCATCGGCGCAGCTGGCCGAGCCGTACGTCATGCTCGGTTTCAATGTGTTCGCGGCCGACACCGACGAAGAAGCGCATCTGCTGGCCACCTCGATGCAGCAGGCGTTCGTGGCGCTGCGTACAGGCAATCCAGGCAAACTCAAGCCGCCGGTCAGCGGCTACCTGGAAGCGCTGGACACGCCTGAGCGCATGATGCTCGACAGCGTACTGGCCTGCTCGGCGATCGGCTCGCGCGACACCGTGGCCGCCCAGCTGCACGCGTTCATCGACAAGACCAAGCCGGACGAGATGATGATCACGTCGCAGATCTACGACCACGCAGCCCGCCTGCACGCGTACGAGATCACGGCCGATATCCGGCGCAACAGCTGACCCCAGCACCGATGTTTCAACGATAAAAAAGCCCACCCGGCGCGTGCCGGGTGGGCTTTTTTACGTTCGTACCACGTGATTACAACGCCTTGCCATCCGCATCAATGCGGCGCACCTCGCCCAGGTTCAGCGCGCGCACGTCCTTCTCGACCTTGCTCATGTCCCCCACCACGACCCACACCAGGCGATCGCTCAGGAAGCTGCGCGCAGCGAGCGCATTGGCCTGCTCGGGCGTGAGCGCCAGCGCCTTCTCGGTGTAGGTGTTGTAGTAGTCGTCCGGCAGGCCGTATTGCACGATGGTCGTGTAGGCGCCGCCCAGCTGGCCGGCCGTCTCGAAGCTGCCCGGCAAGCGCAGCGTGCGGTTGTCCTGCGCGAATTTCAGCTCGGCGCCGGTGATCTGGCGCTCACCCGCCACGCCCTTGTATTCGCGCACCAGTTCCTTGAGCGCATCGCCGGTCTTGTCGGTCTGCACCGGCGAAATGCTCATGAACGTGCGCTGGCCGACGGCCGGCTGCAGTAGGCTGCGTACGCCATACGACCAGTGCTTGTCTTCACGCAGGTTCATGTTGATGCGCGAGCTGAACGTGCCGCCGAACACGTCGTTGACGATTTCCAGCGGCAGCGACTCGGGGCTATTGCGCGGCGGCGCCAGTTGCGCGCCGACGATCACGCTTTGCAGCGCGCCCGGCCGGTCGACCAGGTACACGAGCGGCTTGCCTGGCGCGGGCACGGTGGCGATCACTTTCTTCGGCACCTCGCCGCCCTTCCAGCCGCCGAACGTTCTTTCGAGCATCGGCGTGATCTCGGCCAGCGTCGTGTCGCCCACGACCAGCAGCGTTGCGTTGTTGGGCTTGAACCAGGTCGCGTGGAAATTGGCCAGGTCGCCCCGGGTCATGCGGCCCACGGCGTCCTCGGTGCCGTTGGCGGTGCGCGCATACACGTGACCCTGGCCGTACATCAGCGCCGGCACGACGCGCAGCGCAATACCCTGCGGATCGACTTTCTCGCGTGCGATCGCGGCCAGACGGTCTTTCTGCAGGCGCGCGAATTCGTTCTGCGGAAACGCCGGATTGCGCACCAGGTCCGCGTACAGGCCAAGCGCCTGCGGCAGCGTCGCCTTGAGCGCATTCATGCCGACAAAGGCGCCATCGAGATTGATGCTGGCGCCAAAGGTCGCGCCCAGGCGTTCGAGTTCTTCGCCGATCTCGAGCGACTTGCGGGTGGCCGTGCCTTCTTCGAGCATGCGCAGCGTGAGGCTGGCCACGCCCGGCAAGGCGGTGCTGTCGGCCGAATAACCGCTGTCGACCATCATCTGCAGGTTGACGACCGGCGCTTCATGGCGCTCGGCCAGCACCACCTTCAAGCCGTTGGACAGCGTGACGCGCTGCATTGGCGGCAATTTGAGGGACATCGCCTTGCCGGCAACCGGTTCCTTGCTGCGATCGAGCCCCGTATCGGTGGCGGCCAGGCCGGTCGGGAACGGATCGATCTGCAGCACGTAGTCGCCGTCGCTGAGCCAGTCGTTCATCGCCTTTTTCACCGTGGCCGGGGTGGCGTCCTTGATGCGCTGGAGGTAGACCTTGTAGCAGTCCGGATTACCGGTGAAGGTCTGGCACGAGGCCAGAAGGTCGCTCTTGCCGCCGAAGCCGCCGACGCGCTCGATCATGCGCGTGTACTGCGCCAGGATCGTGGTCTTGGCCAGGCGCAGCTCGGCGTCCGTCGGGCCGTTCTTCATCAGCGCGCGCAATTCATCGTCGGCAGCCTGCTCCATCTTCTTGACGTCGGCGCCGGGGCGGGCCGTCAGCGTCATGTCGAACTGGCCGCCGATTTCCGACGAATCGTCGCTTGCCGTGGCGCTGGTGGCCAGTTGATCCTTGTAGACCAGGCGCTTGTACAGGCGCGACGTCTTGCCGCCGCCCAGCACGCGCGCGCCCAGGTCGAGCAGCGCTTCTTCAGGCGTGTTCGCGCCCGGCACGTTCCAGGTGCGGTAGATGCGCGTTTGCGGCACGCGGTCCTGCGCCAGCGTGCGGTGCGTGTCGGTGCGTTTGGCGATCCAGGCATCGTGCTTGGCCAGCGGCGGGCCCGGCGGAATCGCGCCGTAGTATTGCTCGACTTTCTTGCGCGCTTCTTCGGGCGAGATGTCACCCGACAGCACCAGCACCGTGTTGTTCGGGCCATAATTCTGCTTGAACCAGTCCTGCACGTCCGTCATCGAGGCCGCGTCGAGATCGGCCATCTTGCCGATCACGGTCCAGGAATACGGGTGGCCGACCGGATAGGTGTTCTCCACCAGCAGCTCGTAGGCGATGCCGTAGGGCTGGTTCTCGCCCTGGCGCTTTTCGTTCTGCACGACGCCGCGCTGGATATCGAGTTTCGTCTTGTCGACCGTGCCCAGCAGGTAACCCATGCGGTCGCTCTCGGCGAACAGCGCATAGTCGAGCATCGAGGTCGGCACGTTCTGGAAGTAGTTCGTGCGGTCCTGGCTGGTGGTGCCGTTCAGGTCAGTCGCGCCGACCTGTTCCATCGCATTCAGGTAAGTCTTCTTGAAGTTGTCGCTGCCGCTGAACATCAGGTGTTCAAACAGGTGGGCAAAACCGGTCTTGCCCGGTTTCTCGTTCTTCGAGCCAACGTGGTACCAGGTATTCACGGCCACCACCGGCGTCTTGCGATCTTCGTGCACCAGCACGGTCAAGCCGTTCTTGAGCGTGAATTTGGTGTACTTGATGTCCGGGATCGGGATGTCCGGCGTGCTGGCTGGGGAGACTGGCGCGGCCTGCAGCGTGGATACACCGAACATCAGCGCAAGCGCTGCCGCGAGGTAAGTGGTGCGACGAACGAGAACTGCCATGCTGCGCCTCCTGAATGGGTCGGGAAAGAACCATTCTAGGCACGTTTCAGTTAGTCAACAAACAAAACAGCGTATGCATGTCTCACGGAGAGACAAACCATGCGGGGCGCATCGTGCGTTACGCATGGAGCATGGGATCGCGAGCGTGTGAGCCTTGTTCGTCGGCCCGCACATGGCCGGTTTTCGGATCGAGCGCCAGGCCCTGCACAGTGTGGTAACCGTGGCTGTGGATTCTGGCCAGGCGGTTGAGCTGCGCTTCGGCCGCGCCGCTCCCAACCGGCTTGCCGGCGTCAGCATACGCAAATCTCCCAAAAACAGTTAAATACTTGACATCGTAGCTGAAATGTCGCGATTTTCTGTACATTGCATGCACGATTGCGGCAAATGGCGTATCATCGATTGCTCACTGAACCAGCGCAAGGACTCCCTTCAATGATTCAACGACGTACCATCCTCAAAAGCGGTCTCCTCCTCGCAGCATCCTCCCTCAGCCTTCCCACCCTTGCCAAAAATTCATCGATTGCCACCGGCGATTGCTGTCTGCGTTTCTACAATACGCACACGGGTGAAAAGCTGACGAGCACGTTCTGGGAGCAAGGCGAGTTCATCCCTGATGCGCTGGGCGACATCAACAAGGTGCTGCGCGACCACCGCACCAACAAGATTGCGGACATCGATCCGGAACTGCTTCTGCTGCTCGGCCAGCTCAATGGCAAGCTCGGCAACAGCAAGGAATTGCACATCATCTCGGGCTACCGCGCGCCGGAATCGAATGCGTTCCTGCGGGGCCATGGCAGCGGCGGCGTCGCCAAGCGCAGCCTGCACATGGAAGGCAAGGCCATCGACATCCGCCTGCCGGGCACCGACCTGCGCCATCTGCAAAAGGCGGCCATGTCGCTCAAGGGCGGCGGCGTCGGCTATTACGCCAGCTCGCAGTTCGTCCACATGGATACCGGCCGCGTGCGGTATTGGTAATCGGTTGATGCGGCCGTCCATCGTCCGTGTCGTTGCCGGACTGGTCATGAGCGGCCTGTTCGCGGCTGCAGGCCTGCCGGCGCATGCCGCCGGCCAGAACACCGTCACCGTCAAGTCCACCCGCGACCCGGTCGACAAGTCGTACCGCAAAATGATCCGCGGCATGGAACGCTTCGAGCGCGAGCGCGCCTTCGCACCAAATGCGACCCTGCGCTTCCAGCTGCTGCCGCGCCTGCCGAACGTCGACATGCGCGGCATCACGCTGCGCGTGGCGGGCGATACCGTATCGGTGCCCGTCCCCGTCGACGACAACAATTTCTTTGTCCTGCCGCGCAACGGGCAAGCCTTGCAGGAAGATGCCGCTGTGCTCGCCAGTCGCAAGACGGCCAGCATGACCTGGCGCGCGCGCATTGAAACGCCGGGCATCCCGGCCGGCATGCGCCGCCTGGGTGACCTGCGCCTCGAATGCCGCGTGGGCAAGGAAGCTGGCCTCGTCTCCAACAGCTCGCCGCTGTTCGGCTGGATTTCGGATGCGCTCGATTCGCCCGAAGGCGTCTGCACGAGTCCGGATGGCAATTACCTGTTCTTCGCCGAGCGCCCGATCTTCGCGGTCACGCTGCGCGCTGGTGAACGCATTGAGACGCTGCCGTTTTCGATGCTGTATGCCGGTGGCGACCAGACGCCCGACATGCTGCCGTTCTGCGATTGCCAGGTGCTGCTCGACCGCACCTATTACGTGCCGTTGTGGGATGCCAGCTGGCCGGACGACACGCTCGTGGAATTCACGTATATGGTCGATGAACCAGTTGGGATGACGCCATGAGGGCGCCTTTGATCCTGTGCGCTGCTCTGCTGGCTGGCTGCGCCACGCAGAATGCCGCGCCGCCCGGCGCGCAAGTACCTGCCGAGCAGCTGCAGCAGACCGTGGTTGCCGGCCAGACCACCAGGGCGCAATTGCTGGCTGCCTTCGGGCCGACGAAAAACGTGCGCTTTGACAGCGGCTTCGAGACCTGGGTCTACCAGTCGCCGGCGGGCGACGGCCGGTTTGCCGAATTTGTCGTGCTGATCGATCCGGCCGGCGTGGTCGCCAAAACACGTACGCGCGCGCCAGCCCCGGCACCCTGATTGTTTTTTGTTAGGCGCAGTCAACGTTAAATAGAGACTAGCTTTGAACTGACGAGTAGTCCAATGGTCCAACCCCTGCCCCCAGCGTCAGGAGTCGATCATGAAAGCGCCACGTTTCAAGGGCTGGTTCGCAAAACTGCCTTCGTTGAACCAGCCGCAGCGTCGGCAAGTGCTCGATGCCCTGCATCCTGCAGCCGGGCTCGATCAGGTGGTTGCGCTCATCACTGAGGTCAGAGCGCCAGACCGCTGCTGCCCCAGATGCGGCAACGAGCACTGCTACCGGCATGGTTTCGCCAACGACTTGCAGCGCTACCGTTGCTGTTCCTGCGGCCGCACCTTTAACGACCTCACCGGCACGCCGCTGGCGCGGCTCAGGCACAAAGCCAAATGGCTCGCGTATTCGCAGGTGCTGCTCGATTCACTCCCTGTGCGCAAGGCGGCAGATCGGGTCGGTGTACACCGCAATACGGCCTTTCGCTGGCGACACCGCTTCCTGCACTGGATCAAGCTCGACCGGCCTGCGGCGCTTAATGGCATCGTCGAGGCTGACGAAACATTTCTGCTTGAATCCCAGAAAGGTTCGCGCACGCTCAATCGCCCACCGCGCCACCGCGGCGGCCATGCTGCCAAACGGGGTATTACCAGCGAACTGGACTGCATCCTGGTCGCGCGCGACCGCGAAGGGCGCACGGTCGATGCCGTCACCGGGCGCGGTGCGCTAAAGGCTGCGCAGCTTGAGCGTGACTTGCTACCCAGGCTCGATAGGCAGGCCTTGCTCGTCAGTGACAGCCATCCTGCCTATCGCGCCTTTGCACGCAAGCACAGGATCGCGCACGAGACGGTCAACCTGCGCGCCGGTGTGCGTGCGAGGCGTCTGGGCAGCCTTGCCATCCACGTGCAGAACGTGAACGCCTACCATCAACGCTTCAAGGGCTGGCTACAGAGCTTTCGTGGCGTGGCATCGCGCTACCTGCCCAACTACCTGGGCTGGCGCTGGGCGCTGGATGGAAAGCGGATTATTTCGCCAGAACAATTGCTTCGCATTGCTATCAGCGTCATCAACAGATAACGCTGACTGAGCCTTTGTTAACGAGTGACGCGCAAATGTGTCATACCTAACAAACGGTACCCATCAATTCTGCCATTCTGGTTGCACCTATTCACCAGCGGAGAATTTCATGGCAACTGCAATCGACGACAATCTGAACGACTGGCTACGTGACGCCCATGCAATGGAAGAGCAGGCAGACAAGATGCTCAACGCGCAAGCGGACCGCCTCGAACACTATCCGGAGCTGCGCGCGCGCATCGTGCAGCACATCGAAGAAACGCGCTGGCAGCGTAGCGTGCTGGACGAGATCCTGGCGCGCCGCGACATCAGCAATTCGGTGGTCAAGGATATGGGCGCCAAGCTGATGGCCTTTGGCCAGGCCGTGGGCGGCATGACCGTCAGCGATGAAGTGGTCAAGGGCGCGATGGCCGGCTACGTGTTCGAGAACCTCGAAATCGCCACCTACACGTCGCTGATCGCAGCGGCCAAGGCGGCTGGCGACAGCGCCACTGCCGCTTCGTGCGAACAGATCCTGGTGCAAGAGAAAGCAATGGCAGCCTGGCTGCTGGAGCACCTGCCGCAAGTCACGCAAGCCTTCCTGACGCGCTCGGCAACCCCGGGCGTGGAAGCGAAAGTATAACTCCCGCACCACCCGCGGTCGAGACGGCGCAGCATGCGTGCGCCGTCTCGACCGCAGCGCTGATCACTGGCACAATCCCCACAGTGCTGTCGCTATCCAACGCGACTGTCTGCCCATCACCAGGATGCGCCCATGCCCCGCGTACAACTCGACTTTCCCGACGACCAGTTCTACTTCTCGACCGTACTCACGGTGCGGGCCACCGACATCAATGCGGCGAACCACGTCGGCAATGAATCGATGATCGCAATGGTATCCGAGGCCAGGTCGCGCTTCCTGTTCGAGTTCGGCGTGCCGGAAACCAGCCTCGATGGCCCCGGCATCATTGTCACCGACCTGGCCACCATCTACCGCGCCGAAGCGTATCGCCGCGACGAACTGCGGTTTGACGTGGGCGTCATGGACTTCAACAAGTATGGCGGCGACCTGATCTACCGGATCACACGGCCGCGCGACCAAAAGCTGATTGCCATGGCCAAGACCGGCTTTGTGTTCTACGACTACAAGGCGGGCCGGGTATGCCCGATGCCTGACGACTTTCGCGCCAGGTTCGAGCGTGTCAACCGGGTCGATTAGGCCAAAGAAAAACGGCGCCCTGATGGGTGCCGTTTTTCTTTGTAACCAGCTGGCGTAGGGTGGACGGGTTTCCCGTCCACGCGTTCAACCCGACTGTGCACACCACGGAGCCAGTTCAACCCGACTGTGCACACCACGGAGCCAGTTCAACCCGACTGTGCACACCACGGTGTCAGATTAATTTGAACGCGTGGACGGCGCAGCCGTCCACCCTACGATTTCGCAGGGTGCGCAGCCAACCTTCAGCCGCCGCGCTTCTTGCCGATGATCGTTTCATCGAACCACTCATCGATCATGCGCTTCTCGGCGCGCAGGCTGTCGTTGTCGCTGAAGCGGCCGATGCGCTGCATGTAGTTCATGTCGGCCAGGCGTGCGTCGCCGCCCTGGAGCACCTGCCCATTTTGCGTCAGCGAATAGCGCAGGTTAATGATCGGCCAGTCGGCCGTGCCTTTCAGGATGCGCAGATCGCGCCCGTTACTGACATTCGGGTACTCGCGGCCGGCCAGGTCGATGTCGGTAACTTCGATCACCAGGTCCTGACCCGCAGGGAGTTTCTCGCCAAGCTTGGTGAAGTACGTGCTCAGTTCTTCCAGCACCTGCTTGCGCTCCCACGGGGCAAATGGCAGGTCGGCAAATTTATCGGACTCGATGTAGGTGACGGTCACGCCTGCCGAGGCGGCGCCGGCGGCCAGCGCGAACAGGCCTGCCAGGGCGGTTTTTATCAGGGTGGATTTCATTGTTGCCTCTCCTTCTGTATGCGTCTCGTATGCGGTCTTCGCTAACCAATATACGCCGCTTCGCACTGTTCTGCTCATCTCGAAACGTTGGAACTTGTATCCAAATGTTAGGTCCCGAACATGACCAAAAGATGGTGCCATATAAGAATGCATCAAGGAGGCCACCATGCCAGAAGGTCCAACGCTGTACATGCTCAAGGAACAGACGACGCGCTTCGTGGGGCAAACCATCGTGCGCGCCAGCGGCAACCTGAAGACGCTCGATCCGGCACGCCTCGTGGGCCAGCGCATCACCGGACTGCATACCTGGGGCAAGCACTTCCTGATCGAGACGCCCGACGTCATCCTGCGCGTCCACTTTCTGCTGTTTGGCACCTACCGCATCGACGAGGACCGCGACAAGCCGCCGCGCCTGTCCATCGGCGTGGAGGACGGCGGCGCCATGAATTTCTATGCCTGCGCGATCCGCGAGATCGACCGCGCCACCTTCGACGCTTACGACTTCAGCGCCGACGTGATGGGCGCGACCTGGGACCCGGTCAAGGCGCGCAAGAAGCTGCGCGCCGCGCCCGACATGCTGGCCTGCGACGCCCTGCTCGATCAGGAAATCTTCTCGGGCGTGGGCAATATCATCAAGAACGAGGTGCTGTTCAGGATTCGTGTCCATCCCCTCTCGACGATGGGCGCGCTGCCCGCGCCCAAGCTGCGCGCACTGGTGGACGAAGCGCGGCAGTACAGCTTCGATTTTCTGGGCTGGAAAAAAGCCTTCACGCTCAAGGAGCACTGGCTGGCCCACGCCAAGAAGATCTGCCCGCGCTGCGATATCCCCTATTCCAAAGCCAAGCTCGGCACCTCCGACCGGCGCAGCTTCTACTGCGAGCGTTGCCAAAAACGCTATACCTGACGCGTCCTGTCACCTCACTGCAACATCCTGACTGGCCCACGGGCCAGTTGTTACATCCCCCTCTCACAATTTAATATTGCTTCTTGTTAAGGGTCATGCGCCGTACTACAATCACTTGACTCCAGGCTACTTTTGTTGTGAAAAACATAGTCTGTTCGCTAAACCCTGGCCTCCCTCCACGAATCGGAATCGCCCATGTCCTTCTTGTCGTCCGCTGCGCCCAAACTCGCACCCTGGAAAGTCTTGCTGGTGGACGACGAACCCGATATCCACGACATCACGAAGCTGACGCTGACGCGCTTTCGCCTCGACGGTCGTGCGCTTGCCTTCGTACACGCCTATAGCGGCGCCGAAGCCAAGGAAATCCTGGCGCGCGAGAAAGACATCGCACTGGTGTTTCTGGACGTGGTGATGGAGCGCGAAGACAGTGGCCTGGAAGTAGCGCGCTGGATGCGCCAGGACCTGGACAACCAGTTCACCCGCATCGTGCTGCGCACCGGCCAGCCCGGCCAGGCGCCGGAAGAACGCGTGATCGTCGACTACGACATCAACGACTACAAGGAAAAGACCGAACTCGATCGCACCAAGCTGTTTACGACGACGTTTGCTGCGCTGCGCGCCTACCGCGACATCATGAAGGTCGAGGAATCGCGCCGCGTCCAGCAAACCTACCGCGAGGGCCTGGAACGCGTGATCGCCGCGTCCGCCCACATCTTCCAGCAACGCAACCTGAAGGACTTTGCCAATGGCCTCTTGCTGCAGGTCGTGGCCCTGCTGCGCCTGGAGCAAAGCATGCTGCTGCGCTTGAAGGCGGCCAGCGTGATCACTGGCCAGAGCCAGTACGAAGTACTGGCCCAGATCGGCGACATGGAAGGCGACGAGATCGGCCCGGAACTGGTGGCCCAGCTGGACGACGCGCGCCACAACCGCATTTCGCGCCTGCACGGCGACACCTATGTCGGCTACTTCCCAAACAACAGCGGCAAGGCGTCGCTGCTGGTGCTCAAGGGCGTGGATGAGATTTCGGACATCGATGCGCAAATGCTGGAGGTGTTCTGCTCGGGCGTGGCCATCGCGTTCGACAATATTTTGCTGAACCAGGAAATCACCGATACCCAGGCCGAGCTGATCCTGCGCCTGGGTGACGTCGTCGAATCGCGCTCGCACGAGGCGGGCAACCACGTGCGCCGCATGTCCCAGGTCTGCTACATGCTGGCCCAGGCCTCGGGCATGCCCGAAGACGAGACAGCGGTGCTGATGCACGCCGCGCCGATGCACGACATCGGCAAGATCGCCACGCCCGATGCGGTGCTGCTCAAGCCGGGCAAGCTGACTGACGCCGAGTGGACCATCATGAAGCAGCACCCGACCGTGGGGCTGCAGATCCTGGACGGCTCGCAGCGCCCGATCCTGAAGGCAGCGGCGGTGATCGCGCACCAGCACCATGAAAAATTCGATGGCACAGGCTACCCGCAAGGACTGCGCGGGCAGGACATCCACCCGTACGCGCGCATCGTGGCGGTGGCCGACGTGTTCGACGCGCTGAGCCACGCGCGCTGCTACAAGGAAGCGTGGCCGGCCGCCAAGGTAACCGAGCACCTGCGCGAGGTGGCCGGGCACCACCTCGACCCGACCTATGTCGATCTGTTGATCCGGAATATGGACAAGGCGCTGGCAATCAACGCGCAGTGGCCCGACTGACCAGTACTCCGGATCGCCTGACGCTTACTTGAGCGCAGCGCGCAGCGCCGACGCATCGAAATAAATTTGACGAATCACCGGATGCTCGGCTGCCACCGCGGTTTCGATGCGGCCGATCGCCGCTTCCACCTTATCGATCGACAGTCCCCGGCGAAACTGGACCGACGCGGCCAGCAGCACTTCTTCCGGTCCCAGCTGCATCGTGCGCAGGCTGGCCACGCTGTCCAGCGCCGGCTCGCGCAGGAACAGCGCCTTCAATGCGGCCAGCTCGTCATGGTCGATCGCTTCGCCCACGAGCAGGCCACCGGTCTCGCGCGCCAGCATGAAGGCGGCGCCGATCAACAGCAGGCCAATCAGGATCGACGCGGCCGGATCGATGTACGGATTATTGAAGTAGTGGCCCAGCGCGATGCCGGCGGCGGCAATCCCGAGACCCAGCAGCGCCGCGGAATCCTCGATGAAAATCGTGAAGACGGACGCATCCTTGCTCGCACGGACGGCCTGCCACAGCGTCGTGCCGGGTTTGCGCGCCGTGTTCAATTCCTTGCGCGACACATTCCAGCTATACCCTTCGAACAGGACAGCCACACCAAGCACGACGTAGCTCCACATCGGGTCTTCCAGTGGCGGCGGGTTCTGCAGTGCGGCGACGCCATGGTAGATCGATAATCCGCCGCCCAGCGAAAAGACCGACAGCGCAACGATCAGCGCCCAGAAATACAGCGACTTGCCGTAGCCGAACGGGTGTTTGCGATCGGGCGCGCGGGCGCTGCGGCGTTCGCCCAGCAGCAACAGGAATTCATTGCCCGTGTCGACGGCCGAGTGGATACCCTCGGCCACCATCGCCGCACTGCCGGTGATGCCGGCGACGATGAACTTGGCCACCGCGATGCCCAGGTTGGCGGCAATTGCCGCATAGATGACTTTTTGCGAGCCCTGGCGTGGCGCGTCTTGCTTGTTCTCGTTCATGGACTCTCCAAATGGGAGCCCAGCGTAAAGAACCTGCAGCAACGCATCTGTACGGCGCCGCACGTGCCCGCTCGATCGTGGCACTAGGCCGCCAGTTTTTCCTTGCGCTGCGAACGGGGAAAACGCAGGTGGTACGTCAGCCCCTGCCCCGGCGCACTCGTGGCCCGCACTGTCCCGCCCAGCGCGCCGGTCACCAGGTTGTACAGGATGTGTGCGCCCAGGCCACTGCCCCCGGTCCCGCGCCGCGTGGTAAAGAACGGATCGAACAATTTGTCGAGCGTGGCGGCATCCATCCCTGCCCCGTCGTCGGCGTACTCCATCACGACCCAGCCATCGGTGCCCAGTGCAGCGCGCAGCGTAATGTTGCCGGCCTGCTCGTGCTCGAAGCCGTGCACCAGCGAATTCATGACCATATTGGTGAGGATCTGCGACACCGCGCCCGGGAAGCTGTCGAGCAGCAGGTCGGGCGGGCAATCGACCGCGACCTTCACCGGGCGGCCCTTGAGCTTCGGGTGCAGCGACAGGAGCACTTCGTTCAGGTACGCGCCCAGGTTGAAGCTGCGGATATCGTCCGACGACTGGTCCACCGCCACCTGCTTGAAGCTGCGCACCAGGTTGGCGGCGCGCTGGGTGTTGGTGGTCATGATGCGCAGCGACTGGTCGACGATGTCGAAGAAGCTCTCCAGGCTCTCTGCGGTCATCTCGCCCGCTGCCAGTTCTTCGCGCGTGAGTTTCAGCTCCTGCACCAGGTGGCTCGTGGCCGTCACGCAGATGCCCAGCGGCGTATTGATTTCATGCGCCACGCCGGCCACCAGGCGGCCGAGCGAGGCAAGTTTTTCCTGCCGCACCAGTTCGGACTGCGCCTCCTGCAGCGCGTGCAGCGCGTCGTTCAGTGCCGCGTTCTGCTGCTCGAGGGCTTCCTTGGTCTTGCGGATCCGGCGGTCGGCCTGCATGCGCGCAATCGCCACGGCCACGTGGCTGGCCATGAACGCCAGCAGATCGAGGTCGGCCTTGCTGTAGACGATCGCCGGGTCGTAGCTCTGCACCACAATCACGCCGTACGGCTGGTCGTTGACCAGCATCGGCGCGCCCATCCAGCTTGCGATATCCGTGCTGCCCAGCGGCTCGGCCACGGTGCCGGCGTCAACGAGCGCCCTGAAGCTGGCCACGTCGTGCAGCTGCGCCTGCTTGGTCGACAGGATGTGCGAACACATCGCCTTGCCGAACGGGAAGCGCAGCAGCGGTGGCGCGCTGTCCTTCTGGTCGACGAAGTACGGGATGCTGATCTCTTGCGTGCGCTGGTGGTACAGGCCGATCAGGAAGTTGTCGGCCACCATCAGTTCGCCGATGATGCGGTGCAGGCTGGCGCTGAGCTGGTCAGTGTCGAGCGCCTGCGCCGACAGGTCGGCGATCTCGTACAGCGCGTGCTGGATCTTTTCGGCGCGGCGGCGCTCGGCCACCTCGTGCGCCAGCGCGGCCGTGCGCGCCGAGACCGCGCGTTCCAGCCGGTCCATGCTTTGCAGGCCCTGCAGCGCGTTCGAGACGTGGTTGGCGATCAGCCCGAACAGCGCAATGTCTTCTTCGCTGTAGGTCTGGTCGGCAGAGTAGCTCTGGATGACGATCGTGCCCAGCGCCTGGTGGTTCTGGTCGAGCAGCGCACAGGCAACAAAATGCTCCGGCGTGCTGCCGTTGCCCCAGCGCCCGGCCGCCTTGCGGTGGCGCTCCTTGAAGTCGGCCGCCGTCAGCACCAGCCTATGGCGGTTGAGCAGCACCCAGGCCGTGGGCGACTGGTCGGGCGAGGCGAGCCGGATGCGTTCGAGCGGATCGGGCGCGCCGTCGACTTCATCGACGAAATAGGGAAAGCGCACGGTGCCGTCTTCATGGTCGGCCAGCGCCACATAGAAGTTGGCCGCGTACATGATGCGGCCCAGCGCGCCGTGCACGGCCCGGATGAATGCGGTGATGTCGCTGCAGCTGGTCGAGAGTTGTCCGATATCGAGCAACATCGACTGCACCGCTTCCAGCCGGTCAAGACGTTCCATACTTTCCCCCACCTGTTCACAGAATGCATCTGATGATGCGCAGAGGAAATAGTAGCAGCTTGAGGCCGGGCGCAGCAGCCTGCCGCGCCCGGCTGTGGCTTTTTAGCGCGGCGCGCGGAAGTCGTTCTCGACCCAGGCCTGCGCCGAACTCGGGGTGAGCTTGAAGGTCGGCGCCACGCGCACGCGCGCAACCTGCTCGCCCATCTCGTCGGTGGCGGCCAGCATCGCGTACGGATCGTCGTCGTCCGGGACAATATCGAGCGTGACCTTCAGTTCGCCCTGCTCGGTGAAGATGTACAGGTTCTTGTGCAGGATCGCGTGCATGTGCTGCTCGTGGCGGCGAATGACTTCGGACGCCGTCTTGATCAGCGTGTTGAAGGCATTGGTGTCGAGCGGCTTCGGGTTCTTCTTGTCGCGGCCCATGGTCCAGGGACCGACCAGCGCCGGTTCGGGCTCGCCATCCTTGTACATTGCCACGGCCCAGCCTTCATCGTCGTCGTTCTTGATCACGCGCGCGGTCCAGCCATTGCCCTGCCACAGCCGGGGTTGCTGCACGGGGCCGGTGTCCTCGCTGCCGTCGTCGCTGTCGGGGTCCAGCATCTGGTCGTTCATGGGTCGGTGTCCTCGGCGCTTGCGCGCCCAAAACCACGATCATAGAGGAAACCGGCCCCATGAAAAAGGCCGCACGGCGCTGCTGCGAGCGATTGGCTGAAATAGTCTAAATAACTATGCCGGACAATCGTCGACGATGCGTGGACAGCGCCACGACGGGCCGGGTGGCGGCATGATTGGCGGGCCGACGGGGATCGGCCGCGGATCGCCGTTGGGCGCCGGCGTATCGCGGTTGAACGGCGTGATGATGATGGGCGGAATGGCCGGTGGCGCCGAGGGCGGATCCTTCGGTCCGCCCGATGCATGGGCCAGGTCGTGGAAGGCATTGGGCACAGCGTACATGGGGTCCCCCTGAAACAGAGCAGGCTGTCAGTATAGGAAACGCTGCCGTGATTACAAGGACGGAATGGGCGGATCTGGCTGGCCCGGCCTATGCACATTTCATCCCGTTAAACATGCAGCCTGTCGCACGCGGCTGGCCGCGCACGTGCGCCGCGCCTACAGTTCGAGCATGCAAGACCAAACAGCTCAACCCAACCATTCGCGAGGACTGCCATGAAAAAATACGCCCCCTACGTCATCCTGTTCCTGTTTGCCGCCATGCTGTGGAATCTGTTTACCTGGAGCGGCGACATGACGGTCAATCTCGATGGCGACCAGATCGATGGCCCGCTGGGCTTCCTGCTGGCCACGCTGTTCACGGGTGGCGGCATGCTGCTGGCCATGTTCATCTCGGTGATCACGGTGGCGGTACTGGCGGTGGTGTTTGCCGGGGTTGGCGTGATTTTGATCGGCTCGCTGGCGATCGGCGCCGTCGTGCTGGCGCTGGCGATGTCGCCGCTGCTGCTGCCGCTGGTACTTGTCGTGGCGCTCGTGTGGTACGCGATGCGCCGGCCGCGCCCGGTCACGCTGGACAAGGCCGCGGCAGCGTAAAAACTTAGCGCGCCACGTACTGCGCGTAACCACGCGCACGCAGGGCGCACGCCGGGCACGTGCCACAACCGTGGCCCCAAGCATGCGCCTCACCCCGCTCACCCAGATAGCAGGTGTGCGTATCGAAGCGGATCAGATCGACCAGCGCTGCGCCACCCTCCTGCTCCGCCAGTTCCCAGGTCTGGGCCTTGTCGATCCACATCAGCGGCGTTTCGACCTTGAGTCTGGTGGCCATGCCGAGGTTCAGCGCCACCTGCAGCGCCTTCATCGTGTCGTCGCGGCAATCCGGGTAGCCCGAGAAATCCGTCTCGCACATCCCGCCCACCAGCACGTTCAGTCCGCGCCGGTAGGCCACCGTCGCCGCCACCGTCATGAACATCAGGTTGCGGCCCGGGACGAACGTATTCGGCAAGCCGTTTTCCTGCATCTCGATCGCGACATTGCTGGTCAAGGCCGTGTCGGAAATTTTGGAGATCAGGGACAGGTCGATCATGTGATCGTCGCCCAGGCGCGTGTCCCAGTCGGGATTGAGCGCGCGCAGCTTGGCCAGCACGCCGGGGCGCACGGCCAGCTCGATCGCATGGCGCTGGCCATAATCGAAGCCGATCGTCTCGACCCGCGCATAGCGCCGCAGCGCCCAGGCCAGGCAGGTGGTGGAGTCCTGGCCGCCACTGAACAGGACGAGCGCGGTATCGGTAGAGAGGATGGTCATGGTGGTAAAAGAAGGTAAAAGGCAGGGGGTCAACCGTCAATTCTGGCACAGATCGCGGGCACCGTGGCCGATAAAGCCGTTCTTGTCCAGACGCGCGCGCGCAACATTTCACGTCCGCCATCGACTTTGCCAATCAGTTAAGATGCGAACGAGTCACCCAATGGAGCGTCACGTTGTCACGATCGAATCCCCACCTGCGCAAGGGTCCCCGCCAGCGCACACTTCCTCCGCTGTTGCAACGCTCCCTGCTGGGTGTTGGCGCATTCATGTTTGCCACCGCTGTCTATGCGCAAAGTACCACCGGCGTCGATTACACGGTGCGTATCGACGCGCCGCGCGCGCTGGAGGAGTTGCTTGAAGAGAACCTCGACCTGATGCGCTGGCGCGGCAACTCGCGCGTCGACATCGACCAGCTGCAGCGCCTCGTGAAAGAAGCGCCGGCACAAGCCACCAGCCTGATCGCCACCGAAGGCTACTACTCACCGAAAGTCTCGGTTGGCCTCGACACCAGCGGTGCACGGCCGGTCGCGCGCGTGATCGTCGATCCGGGCCAGCCGGTGCTGGTCGGCGACGTCGACCTGGTGTTGCAGGGCTTTGCCGCCTTTGAAGAAGGCGGCGCCCCATTCGACGCCGGCGCCCTGCGCAACCGCTGGACGCTGCCGGTGGGCAGCCAGTTCCGCCAGTCCGACTGGGAAGGCGCCAAGAAAGGCCTCGTGCGCGACATTGCACAAAGCCGCTTCCCGCGCGCACGCCTGGTCGAAACCAGTGCGACCGTCGATCCGGATTCGCGCCGCGCGCTGCTGCGCGTGGTGATCGATTCGGGCCCCGAGATGCGCTTCGGCCAGCTACGAATCCGCGGCCTGAAACGTTACCCGGCCGAAGTCATCACCAACCTCAACAAGATCAACCCGGGCGACCAGTACAGCGAAGCGGCGCTGCAGGCGCTGCAAGCGCGCTTGCAGGAGACCGGCTACTTCGCCAGCGTCGAGGTCAGCGCCGACATGCGCGCCGTACTGAATGCCGAAATCGCCGACATCAAGGAAGACGCCGACAGCGACGCCAACCCGGCCACGCCGGAACCGGCGACCGGCCCGACCACGCTGCCGGTGATCGTGCGCGTGACTGAAAACAAGCAGAAGAACGTCGAAGCCGGTGTGGGCTTTTCGACCGACACGGGCGGCCGCGCGCAGCTGAGCTACGACGACCTGAACGTGTTCGGCAAGCGCTTCAAGAGCGACCTGATCTACGAACAAAAACGCCAGACCGCCAAGGGCGAACTGTTCTGGCCAACCACGGCCAAGGGCTACAACGACAGCATCAGCGCCGGTGTTGAACGCGAAGACCTGCGCGGCGAACTGACCACGCTGGCCAGCGTCGCCGCACGCCGTGCCTGGGGCTCGCCGCTGCTGGAGCAAAGCGTGACGCTCGAAGCGCTGACCGAAGAACGCGAAGTCGAGGGCCTCGAACCCACCCGCACCAAAAGCCTGCCGCTCACCTACAGCATCACCAAGCGCAAGCTCGACAGCCTGATCCTGCCGACCAACGGCTATGTGGTCAACGCGCAGCTTGGCGGCGCCGTGCTCCCGATCCTGACGGACGAAAAATTCCTGCGCATGTACCTGCGCGGCATCTACTACAAGCCATTGGGCCCGGCCGGCACGCTGATCCTGCGCGGCGAAACCGGCGCTGTGGCGTCGAAGGAAAAACTCGGCGTGCCGAGCACCTTCCTGTTCCGCGCCGGTGGCGACCAGTCGGTGCGCGGCTATGGTTACCAGGAGCTGGGTGTGCAGGAAAACGGCGCGACCGTGGGCGGCCGTTACCTGGCCACCGCCAGCGCCGAATACCAGTACTGGTTCAAGCCGCCCTGGGGCGTGGCCGTGTTCTATGACGTCGGCAATGCCGCCGACAAGTTCGGCGACCTCAATCCCAAGTCGGGCTACGGCGTGGGCGCGCGCTGGCGCAGCCCGGTCGGTCCGATCAATGTCGACCTGGCCTACGGCCACGCGGTGCGCAAGGCGCGCCTGCACTTCTCACTCGGATTCACGTTCTGATGGATACACCTGACAATAACGCTGCAAAGCAGCAGGCGCCGACGCCCGACCAAGCCCAGGCCAACCCACGCCGCTGGCCGCGCCGCGTCGCGATCGGCCTTGTCGCCACCGGCGTCATCGTCGGCGGCACGCTCTGGTACCTGGGCCGCGAAACCACCTTGCAGATGATCGCCCAGCGCGTTGCCAGCGCCACCGGCGGCAAGCTCACGCTCACGGGCGTGAGCGGCACCTTGTACGGCAAGATGCACATCGAACGCCTGATCTGGCGCACCGACGAGCAGATCGTCACCGCCAACAAGATCGACATCGACTGGTCGCCGGGCCAGGTGCTGTCGGGCGGCATCCTGATCGACCAGCTGTGGGCCGCCAGCGTGCGCATGCAGACGCTGAAGGAAACCGACGAGCCATCCGTGCTCCCGGCCAGTCTGGCGCCACCATTCGCGATCGAGGTCGACGACGCCCGCCTCGCCAATCTGACGATGGTGAACATCGGCGGCGCCGAAACGCGCATCGACAATATCCGCGCGCGCGCCAAGGGCGACAAGCGCAGCTGGGTCGTGCAGAACGCCACGGCGGCCACGCCATGGGGCCAGGTTGCCGCCAATGCCACCGTCGGCGCGGCCCGTCCCTTCAAGATCGACGCCACCGGCAGCCTGACACAATCGCAGGCCAGCGCCGGCGCCCGCGCTGCGCAGTTGCAGATCAAGGTTGGCGGCGACATTCAAAACGCCACGCAGATCGACGCCACCGGCACCGCCGGACGCGCCATCGGCGACGCCCACTTCACGCTTGCGCCGTACGCCGAGATCCCGCTGCGCGCGCTGCGCATCAATGGCCGCAACGTCGATCCGGGCTTCTTCAACCCTGCCCTGCCGACTGCCGACCTGACCTTCGCGGTCGTCGGCAAGCTGGACGAACAACGCAATATCAGCGGCAGCGTCGACATCACCAATACCGGGCCGGAAGGCACGATCGACCAGCAACGCCTGCCGCTGCGCGCGGCGCGCGGGCAACTGGGCGGCAACCTGTCAGCGCTGAATGTCTCGAACGTCCTGCTCGACTTCGGCGCGGCCGGCACATTCACCGGCACCGGCGGCGTGCAGCGCACGAAGGACGAAGAAGGCATCGGCACCGCACGCTTCGCGCTGCACACCGACCGCTTCAATCTGCGCGAAGTGCATTCGGCCATGAAGCCGACGGCGATCAAGGGCGATATTGCGGTCACCAACGAGGCTACGCGCCAGACGTTAGAGGCGAACCTGATTGACGCTGGCCTGCGCTTGAGCGCGCTGGCCACGCTGGAAAACAATGTGGCCACGCTGCGTGAAGCGACGCTGCGCGCCGGGCGCGGCAGCGTTACGGCCAGCGGCACCATGAACCTCGAAGGCGATCAGGCCTTCAAGGCCACGGCCAATGCCAGCCGCTTCGACCCGTCCGAATTTGGCGACCTGCCGGCGGCCGACATCAACGCCACCGTCAATGCCGCCGGCGTTCTGACGCCCGCATGGAAGGTCGACGCCGACTTCGCCGTGCGCCAGAGCCGACTGATGAACCAGCCGCTGAGCGGCAAAGGCAAACTCACGGCCGATGCCAAGCGCTTTGCCGGCATCGACGCCAACCTGGCGCTGGGCCAGAACACGGTCGACCTGAAAGGCGCGTTTGGCGGCGCGGGCGACCGCCTGCAATGGCGCCTGGACGGCCGCCAGCTCGCCGCCGTGCGCGCCGACCTGTATGGCGCGGTGGTGGCCAACGGCGTCGTCACCGGCACCATGGCGGCGCCGCGCACGACGTTCGACGTCAACGCGCGCAACCTGGGCTGGGTCGACGCCCAGCGCAAGAACAACAGCGGCGTCGTGCGTGCCCAGGGTGAAGCCTGGCTGGGCGGCCCCGAGGATGCACGCGTGGTCGAAGTCAAGGCCACCGGCGCGACCGAACGCTTCAACCCGGCTGCCTTCGGTTCGCCGCTCGCCGGCAATATCAACTCGACCTTTACCGGCAGCGGCCGTGCGGGCGCTGACTGGCGCGGCGCGCTGGACCTGAAGGTGGTCGACTCGACGCTGGCCAATTCGCCGTTCTGGGGCCATGCGCGCCTGGCGGCCGACCGCCGCCATGTGTCCGACGCCAACGTCGACCTGCACGTGGGTCCGAACGTCATCGCCGCTACCGGCAGTTTTGGTGCCGCGCGCGATGCGCTCAACTGGCGCATCGATGCGCCGCAACTGGCCGCGTTCGGCCCCGAGTACGGCGGCGTGCTGCGCGGCTCGGGCGTCCTGTCCGGCACGGCCGACACGCCATCGCTCACGGCGACCATCGCGGGCCAGAACCTGCGCGCCATGGGCACGCACACGGTGCGCTCACTGAAAGCCAGCGCCAACCTCGGTTCCGGCCGTGGCGCAAGCGACCCATTGGTGACCGATGTCGAGGTGCTCGACTACGTCAACGGCGACACGCGCGTGGCGTCCGTGCGCCTGAAAACCGACGGCACGCGCGGTGCGCACACGCTGCGCCTGTCGGCGCTGGGCGACGCGTTCGATGCCAATGCAGAACTGCGTGGCGCCTTCTCGAAGGACACCTGGAGCGGCACGCTGGCCGCACTGCAGAACCGTGGCCGCTATGCGATGAACCTGCAAAAGCCGGTGCCGTTGACGGTCAGCGGCGCGCCGGGCGGCGGTCTCGCCGGCCTGGCCAGCCCGGAGCGTATCGCATTCAATGGCGCTGTGATCGCCCTGCCGAACGGCAGCATCACGGTCGACGCGCTGACCAAGGACGGCCCGCGCTGGGCCAGCCGCGGCCATGCCGACAATGTGCCGCTGACCTACCTGGCCCAATTCTCCCCAAGCTTGGCCGACAACGCGCGCGGCGACCTGACGCTGGGCGCGGCCTGGTCGGTCGACATGCGCGCGCCGCAAGCGCAAGGCGCCGCGCCTTCGCTGGCCGGCAACGTGCGCGTGTTCCGCGAAAAGGGCGACGCCATCGTCGGTGGCGACACGCCCGTGCCGCTTGGCCTGCGCCAGCTGGAGGCACGCGCCGAAGTGGTGGGCAGCAGCCTGCGCGTGAACCTGGACCTGGACGGCGCCCGCACCGGCGTGGCCAAGATCGACGCCAACGCGCAGATGATCAACGGCCGCCTGGAGAGCGCCAGCCCGCTGCGCATGACGGCCAATGCCAATATCCCGTCGATCGCCTGGCTCGCGGCGCTGGCTGGCCAGCCGGGCCTCGAACTCGACGGCGCGCTGCGCGTGGCGATGACGGGTGGCGGCACGATCGGCAAGCCGAGCCTGAACGGCAATCTCGATGGCGACAAGCTGGGCGTGCGCTGGGCCGAACAAGGCGTGAACCTGCGCAACGGCGAACTGCGCGCGCTGCTTGGCGGCGACCAGCTGCGCATCGAAAAGCTGTCGTTCCAGGGCCGCCAGGGCGGCGCCGCGGCCAGCGGCTACGTGCGCTTTGCCGACGGTGCGCCGACGATGGATATTCGCCTGAACATGGACAGGCTCGAAGCCCTGTCGCGCCCGGATCGCACCGTGATCCTGAGCGGTCAGGCATCGCTCGTACGTGACGCCAGCCGCTTCGCACTGGAAGGCAAATTCCGCGCCGACCGCGCCCTGATCGAATTTGCGCCGCAAGGCACGCCGACGATCTCGGACGACGTCATCGTGCTGGGCCGCGGCACCACCAAGCCAACGCCAAAAACCAGCGAGAAGGAAGTGCCGCTGACGGTGGACCTGGCGGCCGACCTGGGCGACGACTTCCACATCCGCGCGATGGGCATCGACGCCTACCTGGCCGGCACTGCCCGCGTGCGCATGACGGGCAGCGGCCAGCCACGCATCAACGGCACCATCCGCGCGCTGAACGGCACCTACGCCGCGTATGGCCAGAACCTGTCGATCGAACGCGCCGTGATGACCTTCAGCGGCCCGTACGACAACCCGTCGCTCGACATCCTCGCGGTGCGCAAGCGCCCCGAGGGCGAGCAGCTGTCCGAGACCAACGTCGAAGCCGGCGTCCAGGTGCGTGGCACGGCGCAATCGCCGACGGCGCGCCTGGTGTCGACGCCGAACGTGTCCGACAGCGACAAGCTGTCGTGGCTCGTGCTCGGCCAGGGCATGGAAGCAGCCAGCGGCGACCAGAAAGGCGTGCTGACAGCAGCTGCCAGCGCCCTGCTGGGCGGCAGCGGCGGCACCGGCGGCATCCAGTCCAAGATCGCCAACTCGCTGGGCGTGGATGAACTGGGCCTGAAACAGGGCGCCGGCGGCGGCAGCGGTTCGGGACTGGAAAGCACCGTGGTCACGGTCGGCAAGCGCATCTCGCAGCGCGCTTACCTGAGCTTCGAGCAAGGCACCAGTACCGCATCGAGCCTGGTGCGCCTGCGCTACAAGCTCACGCCGCGTATCTCGCTGCAGTTCCAGACCGGGACCAACAGCGCGCTTGATATTCTCTATTCGTGGGCGTTTGACTGATCTGGCCTAGACAGCAGCGGACAACCCTGTCCGCTGCTGTCCCACGGCGCCCGCCATGCGCACCAGGCGGCCCAGCAGCAAGCCATTGAACACACCGAACACGAGGCAGATCGTCGCGGCCACCGCCAACTGCTGCGCCAGGTGCGGCTGGATCACCAGCACGACCGACGTGATGTACTTGGTCAGAAAAATTGCCAGCATCAGCATCAATGGCATCACGCTGCCACGCACCAGCACGCGGTCCGGCGCCGTACCGGCTGCGATGCGCGTGCGGCCGAAGCGCCAGGCCAGCAGCATCGCCGCCGCACAGCCGGTGCCCCAGGCAGCCAGCAGCACCATTCCCATGTCGAACTTGAGCGCCATATCGTTCAGCGACAATCCCAGCATCACCAGCGGCAGGATCAGCATCCGGCGCAGCGTCAGTTCGCGATCGCGCATCTCGACCGCGCCGCGCCAGAGCAGGAATGCGAGGATGGCCCAGACATACAGGGGCGTGTGGGTCAGGATCTGGATCAGCATGACGGGCTCCGTTGCAGGTAGAAGGTGCGTACATTTTGCGTACACGCCAGGCGCCGCGGCATCCGGTGCGACGAAGGGGCGCCCGGCCGGCGCGAACTGCCTGCCGCGCGGCGCGAACTTTGCGCTGGCCGGGTAGAATCTGGCCATGGCAAGCAAACATCCCATCTTCCCCGGCCCACGCACCGCACGCGGCGCAGTGCTCGCCGTGCTGTTGTCGAACGCCGACCAGGCAGGCAGCGAGCCGCTGCGCGGACGCGTGACGCTGGCCGCGATCGTGCGCGCGCTGAAACGCAAATACCACTGGCCGATCGAAACCACCAGCTTCCCGTCCAACGATATCGATGGGCGCGCCACCTGGGCCACCGTCTACAGCCTGCCGCAGGGCGTCATCGATACGGCGCTGGCTGGCAAGGGCAGCGACTGGCTGCGCAGCACCCGCAGCGGCGGCGAGGCCGATCAGGCTTGATCCCGCATGGCCCGCGACAACATCAACGATATCCTCGTCTTCATCGCCGTTGCGCGCGAGCGCAGCTTCACGCGCGCCGCCGCCAAGCTGGGCATGAGCCAGTCGGCCCTCAGCCACATCGTGCGCGGGCTCGAGGAACGCCTGGGTGTGCGCCTGCTCACGCGCACGACGCGCAGCGTCTCGCCCACCGAGGCGGGCGAGCGCCTGCTGCAGAACGTGGGGCCGCGGCTGGAAGAAATCGATGCGGAGATCACGGCCATCACCGACCTGGGCGACAAGCCCGCCGGCACCGTGCGCATCACGGCCATTGACCACGTGATCGACACGGTTCTGTGGCCGCGCATCGCGCCACTGCTGCCGCAGTATCCCGAGCTGCACATCGAAATCAGCTCGGACTACCGTCTGGTGGACATCGCGGCCGAACGCTTCGACATCGGCGTGCGCCATGGCGACCAGGTGGAGAAGGACATGATCGCCGTGCGCCTGACGGCCGACGTGCCGATGCGGATCGTCGGCGCGCCTGCCTACTTCGCGCGCCAGCCGGCACCGGCGTCGCTGCAGGATCTCATGACGCACAACTGCATCAACCTGCGCCTGGCCAGCAGCGGCGGGCTGTATGCGTGGGAATTGCTGCATGACGGCCAACCGGTCGAGGCGCGCGTGCGCGGCCAGGCGGTGTTTACCAACGTCCATCACATGCTCGCTGCGGCGCTCGACGGCGTGGGCGTGACCTTCCTGCCCGAGAGCCTGATCGCGCCGCACCTGCAGGCCGGGCGCCTGGTCAGCGTGATGGAAGACTGGTGTCCCAGCTTTCCCGGTCTGCACGCCTACTACCCGAGCCGGCGCCATTCGTCGCGCGCACTGGGCCTCGTGATCGACGCGCTGCGTTATACGGGTTGATCGACGCGGCCGGCGCGCGCCGCCAGTAATGCCAGCAAGCTGGCCGCCACCAGCACGGCGGCGCTGAACCCGAACGTGGCGCCATGGCCGCTGGCGTCGAACAGCAGGCCGCCGCCGGTGGCGCCGAGCATGATCGCCAGCTGCACTACCGCCACCATCAGGCCGCCGCCGGCTTCGGCATCGCGCGGCAGTGTACGCGACAGCCAGGTCCACCAGCCCACCGGCGCCGCCGTCGCCACCAGTCCCCAGATGGCCAGCAGCACCGTCGTTGCCGCCACTGACTGGCCGACGACGAGCAACGCCGCCACGATCGCCGCCATGATGAGCGGGATCGCGATCAGGACCGGGTACATGCGCTCCCTGAGCACGGACCCGATCAGCGTCGTGCCGATGAATCCGGCCACACCAAGTACCAGCAGCATCAGCGACAGCGTCGACACATCGACGCGGGTGACGGTTTCCAGGAACGGCCGCAGATAGGTGAACAGCGCAAACTGCCCCATGAAGAACAGGCTTGCCGCCCCCATGCCCAGGCAGACCGCGGGACGCTTCAACAATGTGAACATGCTGGCCGGCGCCTGCCGGTTCTCGGGGCGCAGCGCCGGAAGGCTGAACCAGAGCCAGGCCAGTGCCAGCGTCGCCACCGGCACCAGGCAAAAGAACGCGCCGCGCCAGCCGATCACGCCGCCCAGGTAGCTGCCTGCGGGCGCGGCAATCACCGTGGCCAGCGCATTGCCGCCATTGAGGATGGCCAGCGCGCGCGGCACGTCGGCCGTGGGCACGAGGCGCATCGCGGTGGCCGCCGACATCGACCAGAAGCCGCCGATGGCCACGCCGATCAGCGCGCGGCCCACCATGAACAGCGGATAGTTAGGCGCAAACGCAGCCACGGTGCCCGAGGCGATCATCAGGCCGGTCAGCGCCAGCAGCAGCGTCTTGCGGTCGAGCCGGCCCACGACGGACGTCAGGCACAGACTGGTCAGGAGCGCGAATGCACCGGAAATGGCGATTGACTGCCCGGCCTGGCCTTCGGTGATGCGCAGGTCGGCCGCCAGTGGCGTGAGCAGGCTGACCGGCATGAATTCGGACGCGACGAGGGCAAAGGCGGCAAGCGACATCGCCAGCACGGCGCCCCACGCCGCGGGCGCGGCCGGCTTGCTGTCGCAAGCGACGGAAATGGTTGGATTCATTGGTTATGCAAGAGTGGAAAACAAACGCTCCTCCTGTACCGGGGGCGCAGGAGGAGCGGAGAAGCAGCCCGCCAGGGCTGAAGGAGACTTACGCGGCCAGCGTGGCGCTGTCGATCACGAAGCGGTACTTGACGTCACCCTTGAGCATGCGCTCGTAGGCGCCGTTGATTTCGTCGGCGCGGATCATCTCGATGTCCGACACGATGCCGTGTTCAGCGCAGAAATCGAGCATCTCCTGGGTTTCCGGAATCCCGCCGATCATCGAACCGGCGATCGCGCGGCGCTTCATGATCAGGCTGAACACCTGCGGCGACGGGTGTGGCGAATCCGGCGCACCGACCAGCACCATGGTGCCGTCACGCTTGAGGATCTGCAGGAACGCGTCCAGGTCGTGCGGCGCAGCGACCGTGTTGATGATCAGGTCGAGGGTCTTGGCCTGCGCCGCCATGGCGTCGGCATCCTTCGAGATCACGACTTCATCGGCGCCCAGCGCCAGCGCATCGTCGCGCTTGGATGCCGACGTCGTGAACGCCACGACATGCGCGCCCATGGCGTGGGCCAGCTTGATGCCCATGTGGCCCAGGCCACCGATGCCGACGATGCCGACTTTCTTGCCAGGACCGGCGTTCCAGTGGCGCAGCGGCGACCAGACGGTGATGCCGGCGCACAGCAGCGGCGCCACGGCGGCCAGCTGCTCTTGCGGGTGCGTCACGCGCAGCACGAAGCGTTCGTGCACGACGATCTGCTCGGAGTAGCCGCCCAGCGTGTGGCCCGGTGCATCCGGGGTCGGCCCATTGTAGGTGCCGACCATATTGTCGCAATAGTTTTCCAGGCCTTCGCCGCAATCGGCGCACGCTTTGCACGAGTCGACCATGCAGCCGACACCGACCAGGTCACCGACCTTGTGCTGCGTGACGTGGGCGCCGATGGCCGACACGCGGCCGACGATCTCGTGGCCCGGGACGCAGGGAAACTGCGAGCCGGCCCATTCGCCGCGCACGGTGTGCAGGTCGGAGTGGCAGACGCCGCAGAAGTCGATCGCGATCTGCACGTCGTGCGCGCCAGGCGCGCGGCGCGTGATGTCCATCGATTCGAGGGCTTGGTCGGGCGCGTAAGCGCCATAGGCTTTGACAGTCATGGGAATCCTTGTGGTGATGCGATCAGCGGCGCGGGCGGCGCTGACCGATAAACAAGGAGGCAATATAAAAGCTGGCGCAAGCGGGATAAAGGCCCGTTCATGCATTGGGCATATGACGCCAGCCCATGAATACGCGGGTCCGGCAGGCACGGCGTCTGCGCCGTCGCGCCTGCGCCGGTGGCACAATACGTTCGGGAGAACGTCGCATCAGGCAAGGCCGATGCGTAACCCGGTCACATTCCATGGAGCGCAGGCGCATTGACACCATCCACCGACAATCCGGCCCTCGATTTCCTGCGCTTGTCCAGCAAGCGCAGGCCGGTGGTGCGCTTCGTGGTCGCCGCGACGGTACTGGCCTGCATCCTGCTGGTGGCCTTTGCCGCGTGGTTCATCGAGACGACGCGCCGGGCGCAGATCGCGCAGACCACGGTCGCGACCAGCAATGTCGCGCGCATGATCGGGGCCCAGGTCGAATCGGCCATGAAGACCACGAGCATGGCACTGGCCAACGTCGCCGAACGGGTCGAACACGACGGCACGCGCCCCGCGGCGCTGGCGCGGCTGCAGTCGCATCTGGTCGATCTGACCCACACGACACCCGAGCTGCATGGCATCTTCGTGTATGGCGAAGATGGCGTGTGGCTGGCCACGTCGCTGGGCCAGCCGTTCGTGGCTAACAATGCCGACCGCGCGTATTTTCAGTATCACCGCGAACGTCCGGGCCGCGGCATCCACGTGGCCCATCCGGTGCGCAGCCGCTCGAGCGGCATCTGGGTATTGCCGGTGTCGCGCCGCATCGACCATGCCGACGGCAGCTTCGCCGGCGTCGTGCTCGTCACGCTGAAGGTCAACTTCTTCGAACAGATCTACGACGACCTGGATATTGGCCGCACCGGCACGGTGCTGCTGGCGCTGGCCGACGGCACGGTGGTCTACCGGCGCCCGTTCGACGAGAAGATCATCGGCACCAACCTGTCGCAGGGGGTGGTGTTCCAGGCGATCCGCAGCAAGTCGGCCGGCGCCGATTTCCTGACCGCCACGGTCGACAGGATCGAAAGGCTGTACAGCTTTCGCCGGGTCGATCGCGTTCCATTCGTGATCGCCGTCGGCCAGACCAAGGACGAGCTGCTGGGCAACTGGAAGCAGTCGAGCCTTCTGATCGGCGCTGTCACGCTGCTGATCGCGGCGCTGTTTACGCTGTTCGGGCGCAAGCTGGTGCGGCAGATCGCGATCCGCGACCGGCTCGACCAGACCTTGCGTGCCTATTCCGAAGACCTGCAGCGCGACAATCTGGGGCTGCACGAACTGGCGCACACCGACAAGCTCACGCAACTGGCCAACCGGCGCCGCTTCGATGACATGCTCGACCATGAATGGCGCCGCGCGCAGCGCAGCAATGCGCCGCTGGCGCTGATCCTGCTCGACATCGACTACTTCAAGAAGTACAACGACCATTACGGCCATCCGGCCGGTGACGCCTGCCTGCGGGGTGTGGGCGGCGTGCTGGCCGCCAGCCTGAATCGCACGGGCGACCTGCCCGCCCGCTACGGCGGCGAAGAATTCGCGATCATCCTGCCGGCGACCGACCTGCACGGCGCGCTGGCTGTCGCCGAGCGCATGCGCCAGGACATTCTTGGCCTCTGCATCTCGCACGTGGAATCGCCTTTCGGGACCGTCACGGCCAGCCTTGGCGTGGCCTCCTTCGAACCTGGCGGCAAGGAGTCACTGGACACCGCCGACCTGGTCGTACGCGCGGACATGCAGCTCTACCAGGCCAAGGCTGCGGGCCGCAACCGGGTGTGCGGCGCAGCCTTCAGCGCCACCGGCGCCGACGCCGGTTCAAGCGAAGGCCAGGCGGCGCAATGAGGCGTCGATATCGTGCAGGCTGTCGACTTCACAGGTGGGAATGGCGAGCGATTCGTTGGCCAGACGGCCCGGATTGAACCAGACGCTGTCGATGCCGAAGCGGTTCGCGCCGAGGATGTCGGCGTCCAGGCGGTCGCCCACGATCACCGTATCGGGCTTGGTGAAGGTGCGCGCCATCTTGCTGGTGTACTCGAAGAAGCGGCTGTCCGGCTTGGCGAAGCCGCAGGCTTCGGACGTCGCGACGAATGACAGCGACGGGGCCAGCCCCGAACTGGCGATGCGCCGGTGCTGGATCGCGTGCGCGCCGTTGGTGATGATGCCCACTTCGCCGATCCCGGCCAGCGTCTCGCACAGCGCTACGGCGCCGTCCACAAGCACGACGGTATCGGCAAGGGATTCGCTGTACACATCGCTGGCAACGTGTGGATCGAGGTCGATCCCGTTGTCGGCGAAGGTCTTGCGAAAGCGTTCAATGCGCAGGAAGTCCTTCGACACGGCGCCCTGTTCAAAGAGGCGCCACAGCGCGACGTTGGTCATCTGGTACTGCGCGAACAGGGCGTCAAGGCCCTCACGCAGATCGAGGTGCGCCATCGTGCGCTGGAAGGAAGCTTGTTCGGAAGCCCGGAAATCGAGCAGGGTGTCGTCGAGGTCAAACAGGAAAAGTCGGTGTTTCATTGCGTCCAACAGTAAGGCGGCAATGCTCCATGGTAGCACCCGCCGCCAAGCTGCGTCAGCTGGGGTTCGGATCGGGCACCGGCTCGTCATCGTGCGGCAGATGGCCCGGCTGGTGATGCGGATGCGGATGCGGCGCCTCGAACGGATCGGGCATTGGATCGTCGACGGGCGCCGGATCCGGCGCGCGGTGGGCATGGATGGAAAACGGCGGCGCTGATGGCGCGGTATGGCCTGCTTGCATGATGCGGTCCTCCTCGATTGGCTGATTGGCTGATTGGCCCACCTTAGCATGCGCTCCTGCGGCGCGGCGCGCGCCGGCAGTGGGCTACAATGCGGTCTTTCCGAACACCGCCTGCTGACCGTCCCCATGGAACTTTCGATCACCACCCTGGCCCTGCTCGTCCTGACCCCGCTGCTGGTCTGGCGCATCTACGCGCGCATCAAGAAGCAGATGCTGCGCCAGCGCTCGATCTACCAGCGCCATTACACGGGCATCCTGGTGTTTGGCGCGATGATCCTGGTGCCGGCGGCGCAGCTATTCGCCAGCCCGTACAACCTGGCGGCGCTGCTGGTGGGCGCCGCCGGCGGTATCGGCTACGGCGTGTGGGGCCTGAAGCTGTCACGCTTCGAGGCCACGCCCGAGGGTTACTTCTTCACGCCGAACGCCCGCCTGGGCCTGGTGATGGCGATGATCCTGGTGGCGCGCATCCTGTACATCGGCGTCGAGATCTACGCCAACCAGGGCAAGGGCTTGCCCACGCCCCAGTTGAGCGACAGTCCGCTGACCATGCTGTGTGTGGGTCTCACCAGTGGCTACTTCGCCTGTTATTCGGCCGGGCTGCTGCGCTGGCGGCGGCGGGCCAAGCGCCAGAGCTTGCAGGCATAAAAAAAAGGGATCCGCATCGGATCCCTTTTTGCATCAAGCCGCCTTCGCGTCTTCCTTCCGGCGCTGCAGCACGAAGATCGGCTGCGCCCACTGCTGGTCCTTCTTCTTCTTGCTCGTGATGAGCGTCAGTTCCGACGGGTCGTAGACGTCCGTGTTGTGCGTCAGCGGGGTCGTCATCAGGTACTGGGCGTCGGTGTTCTTCAAAAACTCGCCGACCAGCTGGATGTTGCGGATATCCAGGTGGGCAAACGGTTCGTCGATGAACACGAAGCCGCCCGAGCCTTCTTCGGACTTGAGCAGGCCAATCAGCAGCACCAGCGACTTCATGACCTGCTGGCCGCCCGACGCTTCGCCGTCGTTCATCCCGATCTGGTCCTTGCCGTCGAACTTGAAGCGCACGTGCAGGCCCGCCTGCGACAGTTGCACGTCGTCGTTCTCGAGGCGCACCGGGTCGGCCTGCACGTCGATCCCGGCCAGGCCACCCAGTTCGCGGATGTTCTTGGTGTAGGTCTTGATCGTGTAGCGCAGGCGCTCGATGTAGGCGCCGCGCGCATTGCCGGTCGCTTCGATCGCGCGGTTGTTCTGGTAGCGGCGCTCTTCGGTCTCGGTCTGGCGGCTTTCGAGCTGGTCGTGCAGGCGCGCGTACTGGTCGACCACCGTCGGGTCGAGTTCCCAGTCGTCGCGCGCCAGCGACCCTTCAAGGGACCCGAGGCGCAGATTGACCTGGTGCGCGTTTTGGTGCTTGGCCACCAGGTCGCCGCGCCAGTTCGGATTCTTCCAGGCGCCCGGCACTGCACGCCAGCTGCGGCGCAACTCCAGCAATGCTTTGGCGTGCTCGGTGCGCTGGTCGATCTGGCGGCGATGGTTCAGGCGCATGCCCGCCTCGGCTTCCGACAGCGCCATGCGCGCGTTCTGCCACACGGTGTCGGCGCGGGTGCGCGCGACGGTCGCGTTCTTGCTCAGCGTTTGCAGCTCGCCCAGGCGCGCGCCCACTTCCATCCGCTCGGCTTTGAGCGGCGCCAGTGCGCGCGCGGCTTCTTCGAATTCTTCCTGACGCGCCGACAGTTCCTTGGCCGCGTCCACGCCGGCGATGCGCGCCTTCAGGCCGCCCACTTCGGCAGCCAGCTTCGAGATCGCCAGCGTCAGCGCATCTTCCTTCTGTTCCAGCGCCGGCAGTGATTTCTGGATCGCTTCCAGACGCTGCGTCTTGCCGGCTGCGCCAAAGCGATAACGCGATGCTTCGACGAACAGCGAACGGCCACCGCGGCGTTCGCGGTGGTAAGCGTCCGGCGTGATCCACTCGTCCGAGCGGCTCTTGAAACCGTCGTCGACCGAATCGACGCGCACGATGCGCTCCAGCTGGTCGATCAGCCAGCCCGGCGCCTTGCCAGAAAAGCTCACCACCGACAGCAGGCTGTCATCCTTCACGACCGGCGCCGTCACGCAATCGGGCACGATGAAGTGGCGATAGCGCTCCTTCTCGGCCAGGCGGTAGGCGTTGGCGGCATCCGACGCTTTTTCGAGCAGCACGACCGATGCGTAACCACCGAGCACGCCTTCGACCGCGCCCTGCCATTTCGGGTCCGTCACTTCGACGATGTCCGACAGCATGGCGTGCGCGATGCCTTCATCGCGCAGCGCGCGGCGCATCAGGCGCTGTGCTTCGGGTTCCGGCATCGCGCTCTTGCCCTGCAGCTGGGAGATCGTCGCCAGCTCGCCCGCGATCTTGGTCGACACGGCCTCGCGCGCGCTCTTCTGGCGCGCAAGCTCGGCTTCTTTTTCGCCCAGCTGCTTGCCCACTTCAGCGATGTCGGCGCCCGCGTCCGCCGACAGCTTCTGCAGGCGGTCGCGCTGTTCCAGCAGGCTTTCCAGCGGTTTCAAGCGCGTGTTCACTTCGGTCAGGCGGCGGGCCAGTTCGCCGCCCTCCTGCTCGAGCTGCGTTTCCTGCTTTTGCGCTTCGGTCAGCGCGCGCTGCTGGCTGGCCAGCTGGCTGCGTTTCTCGGCCAGCTGGCCGTCGGCCTGCACCAGGGGCTTTTTCGCTTCGCGCAGCGTGCGCGAGACCAAGAGCGCTTTCTCGCGCGCTTCGTGGTACTGCAGCGCCGGCAGCACTTCTTCGTGCAGCTCGCGCTTTTCCTTGTGCAGATCGGACCACTGATGGTGGTTGGCCACGCGCAGGCGCAAGCCTTCGAGGTTCGTGCGCGAGGCTTCCAGTTCGGCCTCGAAGCGCTTGAGCTCGGTCTCGGTGTCGCGCTGGTGGCGCTTGGCTTCGTCGTAGGCGTCCAGCACTTCCTTGTCGCCAAAGACCTGGAACACCAGGTCGAGCAACTGGCGCGGCGCATATTCGCACAGCTTGTCGGTCTCGCCCTGCTCGAGCGCCAGCACTTTCGACATCGCCGGCGACAGGCCGGCCGACGCCAGGCGCTTGCGGTAGTTTTCCACGCCCAGCCAGTCGGTCGCTTCGGTCACTTCCTCGATCTCGACGTTACCGGGCCGCATCAGGTACTGGCGCTTCCAGTCGCCGCCGTTCTTCTGCACCTGGCAAAAGAGCGTGACTTCATCGTCGGCGAAAAAGCCTGAGTGACGAAACGGCCGGTTCGACAACTGGCGGCCCACCGGCTTGTTGTCGACGACGGCGCGCAGCCAGGCGCTTTGCTGGCCCGAGTGGCGCGCATAGTGTTTATACGTGCGGCCCATCGAGCAATCGAGCCCGAACAGCGTGCGCATCGCGTCGAGCAGCGTGGTCTTGCCCGAGCCGTTCTGACCGGCGATCGTGATGATCTTGGCGTCGAGCGGGATGTTCTTGATCCGCTGCCAGTAATCCCAGTGGACCAGTTCGAGTGATTTAATGTGGAACATCGGCTATCTCAATTCGGGGTGTCGGGGACATCAAGGGCGCCGTCGGGCGCCAGGGCATCGTTGGCGGCGTCGGCATCGACCGGTGCCACGCGGCGCGGCGCGGCCGCCAATGGCGCGCGCTTGAACACTTCGGACAGCGCGCCGTTGATGATGCGTTCCTTGAGCACGTCGGTGTCCATCATCAGGTCGAGCAGCGGGCCTTCCAGGATCACGTCGCCGCGGCGTTCGATGAAGCCCAGCTTCGACAGCACGCCCAGGTTCATGTCCATCCGCGTCTTCTTGCCCAGCTTGTCGCCGAAGTCCGACAGCAGCGCCGTGTACGAAATGCCGATCGAGGTGTCTTCAGCGCGCGGGATCGACAACTCCTTCTCGAACATGTCGTTCTGGTCGTCGTCGATCGTCGTGTGGGTTTCCTGGCGCTCGCGCTTGGGCAGGATGATCTGCGCCCACAGCACGACGAGCAGCGCCACGCCATCGCGCGTCAGGCCAAAGTTATTGTTCTGCCAGATGTCCTTGGCCCCGAAGATCTTCGGCTCGACGTTGCGGTGCAGCGCCACGGTGACGTGGTCGGCATACACGTTATCGAGCAGCTTCAGGCCCGATTCGAGCAGGCGCTTGTCAACTTCAGCGCGGAACTGGTCGTCCGACAGCGCGCGCTTGACCATCTTGTCGTCGCGGCGCAGGGTCTGGTGCGTCAGCAGGCGCGCGATCAGGATTTGTGCATCGTCATTCATGGGGCAGGCTGTCCATCAGGAGTGGAATCGGCATTCAGTGAAAGGGTCGCGACCGACATGGCCGCCACTTCCGGGTCGTTCAGCTGGACCATCTCGTCGAGCGAGACAAACGTCAGCGGCAGGCGCGCCAGTTCGGCGGTCGCGCCCTGCAGGCTTGCTTCAGATGCGTCGCCCAGGAGCGGCAGCAGCGAGGCGCGGTACGAGGCCAGCGCGAACGTGGCCGGCAGCAGCGATTCATGCAGCTGCACGCGGCGCGGGCCGACACTCGAAAATTCGGGGAAGTTGCCCAGGTTGGCGAAGTCGGCCAGCTTGTTGATCCAGTCGTTCAGCTCGAGCTGCATGGCCGGATTGTCGTTGACCGTCAGCGGCGCATCCTGGCCGCTCGGCAGGCCTTTCGGGCCGGTCGAGATGATGCGCTCGGCCAGCAGTTCGGTTTCGGCCACGTCGATCATCTCGGCCGGGGTGCCGAACAGCGGCGTGACCGGGCGGTCGATCGCGCCGGCAGCGAGGCTCGCCAGGTCGTCGTGCGCCAGCAGCCAGCGTTTCACGTCGGTGGTCGACAGGCCCGACTGGCCCAGGTGCACGCGCTGGCGTTCGATCTGGTTCAGCGCGCGCGAGAACATGCCCTGCATGTTCAGCAGTGCGCTCTGCGCGCGGCCGATCGCCTGCGCCGCGCGGTGCGTGGCGGCGTCGGCCCGTTCGTCGGACGTGATGGCGCGCAGGATGACCGAGCCCTTCTCGACCCAGTCACAGGCCATGTGCCACTTTGCCTGCGACGTACGCAGGCGGAACTCGGAGCCGGACGCGATCGCATCGCGAAATTCCTCGGTCAGTTCGACCAGGCGGCCCAGCAGGTGTTTCAGCTGGTCGACCGTGACCCCGCCCACGGCCTGGGCGCCCGCCACCTGCGACAGCAGGAAGCCCATTTCGGCTTCGTCGCCTTCGGGCTTGCCCAGCGCCAGCAGGGTTTCCAGCGCGGACAAGACGTTGCGGGCCAGCGGCGTGATGCGGTAGACGGCAGCCGGGGCATCCCAGGCCAGCAGGCCGTGGCCGCGCAGGCGGTTGAGCACCGTTTCCAGGCTTTCGGGGACGAGATAGGCCAGCTTCTGGTTGATGTCGGCGCGCGAGAAGGCCGACGTGGACGCGTCGCCGGCCAGTTCGCGCAGGACGAGCAGACGCACCAGCACGCCGTCCTGCGTGCCGTGGAACAGGGCCGTGAAGGCCGACAGCATTGGCTGGGCACGCTTGAGGTGGAAGACTTGCTCGATTTCATCGGGAGCAATGCCATCCTGGAAGTGTACCTGCAGCGGATCAAGTTCCTGCGCTGTCGTCGAGGCGTCGGCAGCGTGCGCCGCGCCGGCTTGGGGGTCGATCATTTTGTTAATAACCAGTCTCGTGCGCGGCCGGGACGGGTCTGCATTGCATTTGTTACCACAGACCCGGCCAGCTTCGCGGGGGCGTCAGTATAACAGTTAAGACTGGGCAATTCCGGAATGGCTGCCCGCCAGGGCAGCCTCTGCAACACCGCTGCGACTTAAGTCTTGGTCACGCTCTTGAGCGTCTGCTCGATGGTTTCCTTGTCGCCTTCGGTGAAGCGGATCTTGACCGGATAGTATTCGTGCGCCGGTGCCAGCCAGACGTCCACGCTCTGGTCGCGGCTGCCTTTCAGGGCTGCGCGGGTGACCAGAATCGCGTCGACCTCGCCCAGGCCCGTTTTGACTTTCTCGCTCCGCACGACCTTGAAGGTCCAGGTCTCGGCGCTGCTGCGCCCTGCCACGAAGAACGGCCACTCCGAGCCCGGCTTGAACTTGTCGCCGGCGGCGCGCGCCACGGCGGCCAGTTGCCAGGTGACCGACACGCGGTCCTGCTCCCCGCCCTTGAGCGGATAGGTCTTCTCGCCTTCCGAGAACCGCATCGTCCTGGCGGCCCGGTCGAACGTGATCGAGGTGGGGTCCTTGCGCATGCGTTTTTCGGAAAACTCGGTCGGCGCCAGGCCGTAGGCGTCGATGACGCCCTGGCTGCGGTTGTCGAGCAGCGTGCCCAGGATCGCCACGCGCGACTCGAAACGCACGTCGTACTTGCCGTCGCCGGCGCGCCAGTTGACGGTGGCGTCGCCTTTCAGGGCCAGGCCCTTCTGGCGCGCGGCCAGGTCGTACGCCAGATCGGCCGATGGCGGCAATTCGAACGCGCGCTTGATGGCCGGATGGGCGGGCTGGGCGGACGCGCCACCCAGTGCGAAGGTCAGCGCCAGGGCTGCACCGATGTGTCGAATGTTGTTCATAGGCATATCAAGATCCTGAATGGTCCAAGACGATATTATTCACTGTTTGCGTGGTTACTGCTCCGTTGGGCTCGCTATTGCGAATCCGCACCGGATACCAGCCATGCGCCGGGGCCAGCCAGATGTCCAGGCGCGACTTGTACGAGCCCGGTTGCGGCGGGCGCGTCAGGTGCCAGGTTTGCAGTGTGCCGAGTTTGGTATCGATTGCTTCCTGCCCCACCACCGTGAAGCGGTAGATTGCCGCATCGCGGTCTTCGCCAACGAAAATGTCGATGGCGCCGGTGAGCTGCTTCGGGTCGCCACGCGCGATCGCCGCCAGTTGCAGCGGGATGCTGGCCTTGTCCTGGGCGCCAGCCGGCAATTGGTGCGTCGCTTCCGATGCCGAAAACGTGATCACGCCCTTGCGCCAGTTGAAATGGGTGGCCGTCATGGCGCGGCCGCGCCGCTTCTCGGTCATCGTGATCGGGGCGAAACCCGTTGCGGCCACCGCGCCATCACTCTTCAACACCACCAGATTGACCCGCGCGAACACGACGCGGATGCCGGCTTCGATCTGGATGCGGTAGCTGTCCGCGTTCAGTTGCCAGGCCAGCAGCGCCTCGCCCGACCACTCGGTGCCGTCGGCGTCGGTGCGTGCGACGTCGAGCGTGATCTTTGCGGGCGGCGGCATGTCGACCACGTAGCGGCGGGCTTCCGGTGCTGCCGGTGGCGGTGGCGGTGCGGCCGCCGCCGGCGCGGATGCTGGCGGCGCCTGCGGGGCTGGCGCCGCGGGCGTGGGCTCGGCTGCCGGCGTGGCCGGCGCTGCGCCAGCACCGGCACCGGAAGGCGCCGTATCGGTCACCGGCGTGATGTCGCCTGGCCGGTCGGGCACCGCAATCTCCACCGGCACCGGCGGCATCCGGGGCAGTGGCGGCGGACTGGCCTGCGGTACCGGCAACGGTTCGGGCGCAGGCTCTGGCGGAGCAGCGGGCAGCAGTTGGGCCACCAGCGTCACTGGCGCGCCACCTGGCGTGGCCGCCGGCGGCAGGACCGGGCTGACGTGCCCCAGCTCGGTCAGGACGATCCAGTGCAGCAGCACGACCAGCACCACAGGCAGCAGCCGGTGGCGACGGGGAAGAAGAATCGGTGCGGATGGCATGACGCTAGTGTAGCGCGGGCGCCGGAATGGACACGGGTGCCGGGATCAGGGCAACAGGATCGACAGCTCTTGCGCACTCGCGCGCAGGACCGGCAAAAACTCTTCTTCCATCTTGCGCCGCGACACCCGCGCTGCGTGCGCCCCGATGTTCAGCGCCGCCAGCACATTGCCCGACGCGCCGCGCACCGGGACCGAGATCGAGCGCAGGCCGACTTCCAGCTCTTCTTCGACCAGCACGTAGCCGGCGGTGCGCACGTCCGCCAGGATGGCCCTGAGCCGCTCGGGATTGACCACCGTGCGCTCGGTCATGGCCTTGAGCGGCACGCGCGCCAGATAGTCGTCCAGCTCTGGCGCCGGCAGGTGCGCCAGCAGCATGCGGCCCAGCGCCGTGCAGTACGCCGGCAGGCGGCTGCCGGTGGTGAGCGACACCGACATGATGCGCGAGGCGGCCGAGCGCCCCACGTACAGCACTTCGTCGTCCTGCAGCACGCCGAGCGAGCACGATTCGTTCAGGCTGCGGCTGACCTGGTTCAGGTAGGGATGGGCCGAGACCGTGAGCGGCGTCGACGACAGGTACGAGTAGCCGAGCGACAGCACCTTGGGCTTGAGCGAGAACTGGTTGCCGTCCGCGCTGGCATAGCCCAGCGCGATCAGGGTGTGCAGACAGCGCCGCACCGAGGCGCGCGGGATCGCCGTGCGGTGGCTGATCTGGGCAATGGTCAGGCTGCGGCGCTGGTCGCTGAACGCCTGCAGCACCGCCAGCCCGCGCGCCAGCGACAGCATGAAATTCGGGTCGCTGGCGATGATGTCCGCTGGCGGCTCAGGCTCGTGTGGCATGCTCATGGTGCTCCTTGGCAATGACGTGATAAACCGTTCGGCAATCGAACACATTCCATCGAGCTGTCTTGCGCCCCGGGCCGGCACACTCCTACACTCGATTCATCTGTTCAGTGATCAGACATTAGGGCGATTATCGAACAGTGTCAACGCGCGTTGCGCTGGAAAGGACCTGCACCATGATCGACAAGATTTCCCCATCGGTGGACGCGGCAGTGGCCGACATCCCCGATGGCGCGACCATTCTGATCGGCGGCTTCGGCACTGCCGGCATGCCGGCCGCCCTGATCGACGCGCTGATCGCCCAAGGGGCGCGCGACCTCGTCATCGTCAACAACAATGCCGGTAACGGCGACACCGGCCTGGCGGCGCTGCTCAAGGCGCGCCGCGTGCGCAAGATCATTTGCTCGTTCCCGCGCCAGGCCGATTCGCACGTGTTCGACGCGCTATACCGGGCCGGCGAAATCGAACTCGAACTCACGCCGCAGGGCAATCTGGCCGAGCGCATCCGCGCCGCCGGCGCCGGCATCGGCGGCTTTTTTTCGCCCACCGGCTACGGCACCGATCTGGCGGCCGGCAAGGAAACGCGCCTCATCGACGGGCGCCACTATGTGCTCGAGTCGCCGATCCACGCCGACTTCGCGCTGATCAAGGCCTTCCATGGCGACCGCTGGGGCAACCTGGTGTACCGCAAGACCGCGCGCAACTTTGGCCCGATCATGGCGATGGCCGCGCGCTGCACCATCGCCCAGGTCACCCGGGTGGTCGAACTGGGCGAACTCGATCCGGAAGCCATCGTCACACCGGGCATTTTCGTCCAGCGTGTCGTACAGGGAGACGCCGCATGCAACGCTTGACCCGCGACCAGATCGCCGCGCGCGTCGCGCGTGACATTCCCGAAGGCGCTTACGTGAACCTGGGGATCGGCCTGCCGACGCTGGTCGGTGCGCACCTGCCCCCGGACCGCGAGATTTTTCTGCATAGCGAGAACGGCCTGCTCGGCATGGGCCCGCCGCCCGCCCCCGGTGACGAAGACGAAGACCTGATCAACGCCGGCAAGCAACCGGTGACGCTGCTGGCCGGCGGCAGCTACTTCCACCACGCCGACTCGTTCGCGATGATGCGCGGCGGGCACCTCGACATCTGCGTGCTCGGCGCGTTCCAGGTGTCCGTGCAGGGCGACCTGGCCAACTGGCATACCGGTGCACCGGACGCAATTCCGGCCGTGGGCGGCGCGATGGACCTGGCGATCGGCGCCAAGCGCGTGTTCGTCATGATGGAGCACCAGACGCGTGACGGCGCCAGCAAGATCGTCGAGCGCTGTACCTATCCGCTCACGGGCCTCGCGTGCGTGAGCCGCATCTACACCGACCTGGCCGTGCTCGATGTGACGCCCGCTGGCCTGGCGGTGCGTGACATCGTCGACGGCCTGTCGTTTGCCGAACTCGAACACCTGACCGGGCTGGCCTTGACGGATGCGACGCAGGCGCGCGCCGGCGACCTGCCTCCAATCACCCAACGCGTCTGACCACGAAGGAGAAGCCCGCCCTGCCCTGGTTTGTCAAGCAGCCGGCGCCCGACGCCAGCGCTTTCCTATAAAAATACAAGGAGACAATATGCATCGACAAGACGTGACCCTGGTCACCGGCGGCAGCGCCGGCATTGGCCGGTCCATCTGCGAGACGCTGATCGAACAAGGCCGCACGGTCGTCAATCTCGACTCCCACCAGCCCGACTGGCGACATGACCGGCTCGTGTCGTTCCAGGCCGACCTGACGCGCCAGAACGAGACCCGCATGATCGCGCAGCAGATTGCGGCCGCCTACAATGTGACGGCGCTGGTCAACAATGCGGGCGCCACCCGCCCCGGCACCATCGACACGGCCACGATGGAGGATCTCGACCATGTCGTGGACCTGCATCTGAAAGCCGCCATCCTTCTCGTCCAGGCCTTCCTGCCGGCGCTGCGTGCGTCGGGACACGGCCGCATCGTCAACATCGCCTCGCGCGCGGCACTGGGCAAGGCCGAGCGCATCGTGTACGCCGCCACCAAGGCCGGCCTGATCGGCCTGACGCGCACGCTGGCGCTCGAACTGGGCGGCGACGGCATCACCGTCAATGCCGTGGCGCCGGGGCCGATCGCGACCGAACTTTTCCACAACAGCAATCCCGACGGCGCGCCGCAGACCCGGCGCATCATCGACAGCATCGTGGTGGGCCGCCTCGGTACGCCAGCCGATGTGGCGCGTACGGCCGCCTTTTTCCTGTCGCCCGACAACGGTTTCGTCACCGGCCAGGTGCTGTATGTGTGTGGCGGCACCACGCTGGGCGTGGCCCCGGTCTGATTCGATCTGCAACAAGGCCTGGCTGCCGTCCGCGCGCGTGCCCGGTCCATTTCGCCGCACCCGTTGTCCTTATTGGAGACCCATCATGTCACGCACCTTTTCGTCGACCCGCCGTACCCTCACCCTCGCCGCTGCGTCGGCCCTCGGCCTGCTGGCCCTGACGCCGCTGGCGGCGCAGGCCCAGGCCTTCCCCACCAAGGCCATCACGATCGTCGTCCCGTTCTCGGCCGGCGGCACGACCGACATTCTGGCGCGCGTGCTGGGACAATTCATCAGCAAGGATCTTGGCCAGCCGGTCATCATCGACAACCGCGCGGGCGCAGGCGGCAATATCGGCACCCAGCTCGTGGCGCGCGCCGCGCCCGACGGCTACACGATCCTCATGGGCACGGTAGGCACCCACGCCATCAACCAGAGCCTGTACCCGAAACTGGGGTTCGATCCGATCAAGGACTTCGCACCGCTCACGCGCGTGGCCCTGGTGCCGAACCTGCTGGTGGCCAATCCGGCGCAGCCGTTCAAGACCGTCAAGGAGCTGATGGCGTATGCCAAGGCCAATCCCGGCAAGGTCACGTTCGGCTCGTCGGGCAGCGGTACGTCCATTCACCTGTCCGGCGAACTGTTCAAGCAGATGGCCGGGGTCGACCTCCAGCACGTGGCCTACAAGGGGAGCGCGCCGGCCGTCAATGACCTGCTGGGCAACCATATCGCGATCATGTTCGACAATATGCCGTCGGCGATCAGCCACGTCAAAGCCGGCAAGCTGCGCCCCCTGGCCGTCACCACAGCGCAGCGTTCGCCGGCGCTGCCCGACGTGCCGACGGTCGCCGAAGCGGGCGTGCCTGGCTACGAAGCCACATCGTGGTTCGGCCTGCTGGCGCCGGCCAAAACGCCGGCCCCTGTCGTGGCAAAGCTGAACGCGGCGATCCTCAAGGCGCTGGCCGACCCGGACGTCAAGAACAAGCTGCTGGAGCAAGGCGCCGAACCAGCCGGCGAGACGCCGGCGCAGTTCGCGGCCTTCATCGCCAGCGAGACGGTCAAGTGGGGCAAGATCGTCAAGCAGTCCGGCGCGACAGCGCAGTAAGCTGCCGTGGTGCACGGGGCGTGGTCCGCCCCGGCGTTATCTGCTACGCTAGCCGCACCAACACAGGAGACGCCACATGCTCAAGCCGCCCATGCCAGGAATGACCGACACCCTCGAATTCGTCAAGAACCTGTGGGGCGGCATGCAGATCCCCGGCACCATGCCGGGCATGCCGCCGCTGCCCGGCGCCGGCATGTCGGTGGAAGACCTCGACAAGAAGATCGCCGACCTGAAGGCAGTCGAAGCCTGGCTCACCCTCAACCAGAACATGCTGCACGGTACGATCCAGGCCCTGGAAATCCAGCGTGGCACGCTGGCCACGCTCAAGGCGATGGGCGACAGCATGGCCCAGGCGATGGGCCAGACGAAGGTCGGCGAGTCGTCGGTTGCGCCATTCGCGCAGTTCTTTGCCCAGATGGCGCAGACGGCCACGCCACCGGCCCAGACGCCGCCAACACCAACGCCGCCACCGCCACCAGCGCCCGACGCCGCGCAGGCCGCGCCCGATGCCGCGGGCGCCGCCATGCCGGCCGCCGTGGCGTGGTGGAACCTGTTGCAGGACCAGTTCCGTCACGCCGTGGCCAGCACCATACCGGCCGAGGGCGCGGCGGCTGCCGATGACGCCAATGCCACCGACGCGCCTTCTACGACGCCTGATGCGCCATCGGAAGAACCCGCCGCGCGTGCTCGGCGCAACGTTCGCAGCAAGACCGACAAGACCTGACACCAGCAGCCGGGGTGCTGCAGGGACGCCTTGATGCGTCCGATTGACGGCGCTGGTAGCGCACGCGCATGAACCGTGCTGAACTGACCGGGCGGCCGCCCTTCCCGGCCGCTCAGTTCAGCCGGAGCGCCCCATGCTACCCAGTGACCTGTCCCACCTGACACCATCGCAGGTCGACGACCTGCGCCGCAAGCTGGCCGCCGCCGGCTGCCAGCCACCTCCCAACCCCGGCACGATCAGCGAACTGCACGATGCGTTCGCGCTACTGCGCCGCCGTCACGGCCTGGCGCCGTCCAATGCCATCGATGCCGACACCCTGCGCTGCCTGGACCTCGACGCCGGCCTGCTGTTCGGCGAAGTGCTGCGCGACGAACTCGATCTGCTGCGCCCCGCCAGCAGCGAGGCGCTCGACGCCGGCGTGCCGCCCGACCGCGCACGCCTGCAGGCGCGCGCCCACGGCGGCATGCTCACCGGCCTGGCCCTGTCCGGCGGTGGCGTACGCAGCGCCACGTTCGGGCTAGGCGCCCTGCAGGCACTGGCACGCTGCCGCTTGCTGGGCCGGATCGATTACCTGTCCACCGTGTCCGGCGGCGGTTTTGTCGGCGGCTGGCTGGCGCGCTGCCTGCACGCGCATGGCAACGACATCCACGCGCTCGAAACCTTGCTCGCGCCGCCGGCCGGCAGCGGCGAGGCGCCCGAGCTGCGCTTCCTGCGCCAGTACAGCAACTACCTGTCGCCGCAGGGCGGCATGTTCAGCGCCGACACCTGGACCCTGCTCGGCATCTATGTGCGCAATACGGGCCTGAACCTGACGATGCTGGTGGCCTGGCTGTGCGCCCTGCTGCTGCTGCCGCGCTTTGCCGTCTGGGGCGTGCACCGGGTCGTGGGACCTGGCGGGCCATGGGCGCGCCTGGGCGACGCCGCCTGGATCGCGGGCGTGCTGCTGTTCCTGTTTGCCGTGTTCTGCATCGCGCTGTCGATTTCCAGCAAGCCGGCGAGTTCGCGTGGCCGGCGCCGCTTTCCGCTATCGCAGGGCGCCGTACTCTGGTGCATCAACCTGCCGCTGCTGCTGGCGGGCTTTCTCGGCAGTCTCGCCGTATGGCGCCACGGTGGTGCGACGCCGGCGACACTGCTGCCGCCGCAACTGGCAGCGCGGCCGCAGTGGCTGCTGGCGCCGGGCGTGGTCTACTTCATTGTCTGGGCCTGCGGCTGGTACCTGGCGCACGACCGGGCCAGTTCGTACCGGGGCGCAGGCTACACCGTCTGCGGCGCCGGCGCCCTGGCGGTGCTGCTGGTCGTGCTCGACGCCACCCGCACCTTCGCACCGGCGATGCTGGCGTGGCTGCCGGACGGCGGCGCGCAGCTGTCGTGGTGGCTGTGCGGCTTTGTCGCGCTGGTGCTGCTGCTTGCGCTGTGGCTGGTCATGTACACGCGCCTGCGCGCCGACCCGCCACTGCGCGACCTGACCCGCGCGGAGCTGGGCGAAGGCCTGTCGCACTTTGCCTGCGCAATGGGCGCGCTCACGCTGGGCACCGTGCTGCTGCTGTGCGCCCTGGCGCTGCTGCCAGCGCCAGGTGCGCATCCGCTGGTGAACAACGCGATCGCGCTGGCCACCTTCGGCATGCCAGCGATGATGGCGCTGTTTGCCGTGACGATGAACCTGATGATCGGCCTGGTCGGCCGCCAGTACAGCGACGCGAGCCGTGAATGGTGGAGCCGCCAGGGCGCATGGACTGCGATCTTTGCGCTCGGCTGGCTGGCCGTCCACGGCGTGTGCTTCTTCTTTGCGCCGCTGCTGCACTGGGCCTGGCTCACCTACGCGCCGTGGTCTAACCTGGGCACGCTGGTCGGCTGGCTGGCAATGACTGCCTTCGGCCTGAAGGCCGGCAGCGGTAGCGCCACCGGCGCGCGCGCCGCGCGCGACCCGAAGCTCGAACTGGTGGCGCGCCTGGCGCCGTATGTGTTCACTGTCGGGATCTTCGCGCTGCTCGGCAGCCTGGTGCAGCTGACGGTGGCGCGCCCGCGCCTGGACTGCCCGGGCGCTACGCTCGCCTGCGTATTCCAGGCACACGCCGACGCCACGCTGGCAACCCGCGGCAGCACGCTGCTGGTGGCCTTTGCCTGCTTTCTCGGGGCCGCGCTGGTGCTCGGCTGGCGCGTCGACATCAACAAGTTTTCGCTGTACATGCTGTACCGGAATCGCGTCGTGCGTGCCTGGTTCGGCGCCGCCAACCGTGCGCGCCGGCCGCACCCGTTCACCGGCTTCGATCCGGGCGACGACATCCTGCTCGCCGAGCTCAAGAACGCGCGTCCGTACCCGATCGTCAACACCGCGCTGAACCTGGTGGATGGCGAAGAACTGGCATGGCAGACGCGGCGCACCGCGGCGTTCGCGTTCACGCCGCGCTGGTGCGGCTATGAGCAGGCGGGGCCTGGCGGTACCGGTTGTTATCGCCCCACCGCCGCCTACGCCGCGCACGCCGGCGTCGGGCTGGACGACGACGCCGGCGTGCGCCTTGGGATGGCAGTGGCGCTGTCGGGCGCCGCAGCCAGTCCGCACATGGGCGCGCACTGGTCGGCGCCGCTGAATTTCCTGATGACGATGTTCAATGTGCGCCTGGGGCGCTGGTGTCCGAATCCGGCGCGCCCGACCTGGACCAGTTCATCGCCGCCCATTGGCCTGTTCAGCCTGTTGGCCGAGCTGTTCGGCCAACTGGATGCCGACGCCGGCTACGTGCACCTGAGCGATGGCGGCCACTTCGACAACCTGGGCATCTATGAACTGGTGCGGCGCCGCTGCCGCTTGGTGGTCGCGGTGGACGTGGGCAGCGACCGCGAACACGCCTTCGAAGACCTGGGCAACGCGATCCGGCGCTGCGCCACCGAGCTGCATGTGCGGATCGACCTGGATGTGGCGCGCCTTGCCATCGCGCCGGCCAGCGGCATGTGCAGCGCCAGCTGCGCCGCCGGCAGCATCCGCTACGGCCAGGCCGATGGCGCTGCCGGCGATGGTGTCATCCTGTATCTCAAGCCGGCGATCATCGGCACTGAAAACGCCGACCTGCTCAATTACCGCAAGCTGCATCCCGATTATCCGCACGAGAGCCTGGCCGACGGCTGGTTCGACGAGGCGCGCTTCGAGAGCTACCGCGCACTGGGTGACCACGTGCTGGCGGGCGCGCTGGCTGACGCGGTGCAGGCGGCAGCGCAGGCCGATGGCGGCTGCGATATCGGGAAGCTGTGCGCGGAATTACTGCGCAGGTATGGGCCGGCGCGCTAGGCGAAGCGGTTGCTGTGGGTCGGTTTGGGCGCTGGCGTTGCTGGCGCTGATTCGGCTGGCACGTCAGTCGCGGCTTCCTGCTGGTCGTCCGCATCCAAGGGCACAGGCAGCGCCGCTGGATCGACCTTTGGCTGCAAACCACGCAACTGCTCCATCAGCTGCGCGAAGCGCTGCTGCCCCGGCTGCAGCTTGTCGACATGTTCGAGCACTATGCGCGCCTCGGTGTCGAGTTCCTCGTCATAGCCTTCCTGCTGCATGTGCGAGATCGAAATCTGTACCGCGTTGAACAGCACCCGCACATTGTCCGGCACCCGTTCGCGCGCCATGCGCATCCACTTGACAGCGTCGGGCAGCTTCCCGCTCTTCCACAGCACGACGCCCTGGTTCATCAGGTCCACCGCTTCCTTGCGCGCGGCGCGGATGATGGCCGCGCCCTCTTCGCTCAGGCGCGCCTTGTCGAAGATGGCCTGGACCTCATCCTGCAGCAGGTTGTTGTCGTGGTTGTTGCGCACGACGTGGGCCAGCACCTCGCCCGGTGTGTCCTTCACGCCCACCGCAAACAGCAGGATCGCCATCTCGATGCAGATTGCGGTGCCGGGGCGCTTGGGGTCCGCACCCAGCATCGCTTCGAGCTCGTCGCCGGCGCGGCGCGCGTTGCGGTAGTCGCCGCTCTCGTGGTGGATCAGGCCTTCGGTGATCTTGGCACGCAGCGCCATGTCGTCGTAGTCGCCGCCGAAATCGCGCTGGGCCAGTTGCAGCAGTTGCAGCGCATCCTTGGTATTGTTTTTCAGGCCGCATACGCGCGCCAGGCCAAGGTAGGCGTCGGGCGTCTTGCGGATTGAGTATTCACCGATCACGAGACACTTGCGAAACGCCTTTTCGGCCAGCACGACGTTGCCCAGCTTGAGCGCGGCCTGACCCAGGTTGCGCTGGCGCGGCACCGAGTTGGGCGAGAGCTTGGCCGCGCGTTCCAGGATCGCGGCGGCTTCGTCGTGCCGCCCCAGGCCCTGGTAGGCCTGCGCCAGCTGGTCGTAGGCGTCGATGTAGTGGCGGTTCTCGGCGATCACGGTCTGGAACATCTGGCGCGCCTGCTCGAAGTCGCCATCGGCCAGGCGGATCTTGCCCAGGCCGGCGCGGGCCCAGTGGTATTCGCGCTGGCCCAGCACCTGCTCGTACACCGCGCGCGCCAGCGCCGGCTGGCCGCTGCGCTCGAGCATGCGCGCCTTCATGCGCAGCAGCTCGATCACGTGCACGCGGTTGGCGGCGATCTGCTCGTCGCACAGGGTCGCGGCGCGCAGGTAGTCCTTTTCCATGAACGCCTGGTCGATCAGGCGAAAAATCTGCTTGCGGCGCCAGACGCGGTTCAGGCGCGAGAGCAGCACGCCTTCGGTGATCGGCTTGACCAGGTAGGCGTCCGGCTGGTGCTCGGCCGCGCCCATCACCGATTCGACGCTCTTTTCGGCCGAGACCATGACGAACACGCTCGATGGCAGCAGCAACTGGCGGATGCGCGCTTCTTCCAGCACCTGCTGGCCGTTCTTGCCGTCGCCCAGGTTGTAATCGCACAGCACGACGTCGTAGCGCGTCTTGGTCAGGAGGCTCATGGCTTCGCCGCCGCTCGAGGCCTGGTCGATATTGCGCGCACCCAGGCTGCGCAGGCTTTCGCGCAGCAGTTGGCGGATGCCGGCAAAATCGTCGACGATCAGGTAGTGCTTGCCGGCCCAGTCGATCTGCTCGAGGACCTTCGGCAGCGCGGGCGTGGGGGCATCTGCAGGCGCAGGCGCGGCCGGCGGCGTGGCGATCGCCTGCAACAACGCGGTGGACGCGGTCATGGCAGCGTCAGGATGAAGCAGCCGCCGCCCAGCTGGCCGCCGTTCTCGAGCCGCACGGCGCCATGGCGCCCGCGGTGGTGGTGCATGCGCGCCACCTCGCCCGAAAAATACAGGCCCAGGCCCGCGCTGTTGGTGGCAAAGTTGACGCCAATGTCGCCGCTTCCGGGCGCGCCGGCTGCCAGCAACGCGGGCGGAAAACCGGCGCCATTGTCTTCGACGCGGATCTCGAACTGGCCATCGACCTCGCGCGCAGCCAGCAGGATGCGGTCGCGCGTGTAGTGCAGCGCGTTATTGACCGCATGCGAAACAACGCCGACGATCAGATCTTCGTCGACGTGGGCAATCAGCTCGGGATCGACATCGAGTTCAAGCCGGATGCCGCGCGACTCGAGCAGCACGCGCGACAGCGCCACGACCTGCTCGACCACCTGCCCGACTTCGAGCGGCTGCGCATCGAACGGGTAGCCCGGCTTGCCGACCTGCTTGTAGAGCGCGAGGAGTTGCATCAGGTTGTCGTTCAGGCGGCGCGTCTGGTACAGCATCTGCCCCATCTGGCCATACGCTTTCTCGGTCTCGGGCGTGGCGCCGTCGAGCAGCCGCTCGAGCGTGCCGGACAGCACGCTGATCGAGTTCTTCATGTCGTGGGCAGTCACCGCGAGAAACAGGAACAGCTCGGGCGAATGTGGTGCATCTTCCATCGCGGACCAGCCTCCTTCTGCGGTTAATAGTTGCTACAGGTAAATTATACCGGCTCGACCAGCACAGTCTGGACGCGATTGCCAAGGATGAGCGCACATTTGCGGCAACGCAACAGCTAGCGGTCGTGCCCGTTGCTAAGCGGCTGCCGGGCGCCGCGCCGTGCGCGCAGCACGAAGCGGGCCGGATCGAGCGCATCGACCAGCGTCATCTCCAGCGGCAACGGCTCGCCTTCCAGCTGCGCCGCCAACAGCTCGGCTGCCAGCGGCGCCCAGATCAGGCCACGCGAGGCATAGCCCAGGAGGCCGTACAGCCCCGGATGGCGCGGCACGTCGCGCAGGCGCTCGGTGCTGCCGGCGGCGGCGATATCGGGCAGGCGGCCCACGAGTGGCAGGCGGTCCGGTGCCACGCAGCGAAAGCCCACGCGCCCCGCCAGTGGCGCGTCGTCAGCCGCAAGCGGATCGGACACCAGCGCGCGCAGGCGCGTCACGTTTTCCAGCTGGCTGCTGGCGCGCAGCGCGGGATCGGCGTCGAGATCGTACGTCGCGCCGGCGCACAGCACGCCCTGCGCGGACGGCGTCAGGTAGGCTTCGCGGCACAGCACCAGTGGCAGATGGGGCGCCGCGCCCGGCGGCAGGTGCGTGACCTGGCCCCGCAAGGCCTGCAGCGGCAGATCGGCGGTGAGCGCCATGCGGCGTGCGCCGGCGCCGCTGGCCAGGACCGCCGTCGGAGCCGTGGCCAGCACGGTGCCATCCGGCACGCGCGCCAGCCAGTTGTCACCTTCTCGCTCCAGCATCACGTCACCCGCGCCAAAGCAGCGCATCAGGCGCGCGCCGCACGACGCCAGCAGCGCCTCGCAGACACTGCCCGGACGCGCCCAGCCACCTTGCGGGAACAGCCAGCCGCCATCCGGTGCGGGCAAGCCAAGCAATGCTTCGGCCTCCGGCGATTCAAGCCAGCGCGCGAAATCAAGCGGGACGCTGCCATCGCTCGCAATGGCGCGCGAGACCGCCGCGTGATCGGCGTCGCGCGCCAGTTGCAGTACGCCGCAGGCAGCGCCGTCGAAGGCCTGGCCGACGCCGCCCAGTTGTTCCCACAGGCGCAGCGCGTACAGGTAGGCGGCGCGCGTCAGGCGGGTGGGCACGTTGTCGTCGCGCGACAGCAGCGGCATGAAGATGCCGGCCAAGTTGCCCGACGCTTCCAGCGCCACCTCGGGATGCCGCTCGATCAGCGTGACCTGCCAGCCGCGCACGCACAGGCGCGCCGCCAGCGCGCAGCCGGCCAGCCCCGCCCCCAGCACCAGCGCGTGGCGGGCGGGTTCCGGCGTGACGGGCAGGCGTGGTTTGCGGCTGGAGAAGACCGCGTTGTCATTGTTCTCGAACACGAAGCCTTGCGCCGTCAGCGCTTGTCTCTGCGCGTCATCCAGGCCGGGTGCGTTCAGGTGTGCGCCGAGTGTCGTCAGGCGCGCCAATGGTCGGGCAAAGGCGCTGCCGGCAGGGTCGTGCAGCCGGATGCAGTCCAGGTGCGCATTGAGTTCGGCCAGCGCGCTCTCGAGCGGCGCCGCCAGCAGGTCCAGCGTGATGCCGGCTTCTGCTTGCGGGATGCGGTGAAAGCCCGGCTGCAGATCGGGCGCCAGCGCCACGATGTGCAGGTGCTGCGGACGCTGCGGATCGGCGCGCCAGGCCGCGATCAGGGCGGCAACGCGCGCGCCATCGCCATGGTCGCTGTCGAACACGGTGTAGCGCGTGCGGCCGCGCCAGTGGTCCTGCATCGGCATGTCAGCGCCGCGTGCGACAGATGCAGTCGCGATCATGGTCGTCCACCATGCCGATGCCCTGCATGTAGGCATAGACGATGGTCGAACCGACGAACTTGAAACCGCGCTTGCCCAGGTCCTTCGACAGGCGGTCGGACAGGTCGGTACGCGCCGGGCGGGCGCCGTCGGGCCAGTCGTTGACGATCGGAGCGCCGTCGACAAAGCCCCACAGGTAGGCGTCGAGCGTCATGCCCTGCTCACGCATGGCCAGGTAGGCGCGCGCATTGGTGATCGCCGCCGCCACCTTGAGGCGGTTGCGCACGATGCCGGGGTTGGCCAGCAGCTCGGCCTTCTTGTCGTCGTCGTAGCCCGCGATCTTGTGCGCATCCCAGCCATCGAAGGCGGCGCGGTACGTGTCGCGCTTGTTCAGGATGGTTTCCCACGACAGGCCGGCCTGCGCGCCTTCGAGGTTGAGCATCTCGAACAGCGTGGTTTCATCGTGGCACGGCACGCCCCACTCGTTGTCGTGATAGGCGATGTAGCGCGGGTTGGCCATATTGGCCCAGGAGCAGCGAGTAATCGTCATCGTTTGGCGCCGCGTGACGGCATCTTGCGCAGGCAGGCCAGCACGTCATCGATGCGGCCGGCAGCGACCAGCTGCGCAGGCGTGCTGTCGCCAAGCTCGGGCTGGGGCGTGGTCATCCAGCCATCGGCGGCGTCGATGCTGCCGAGCACCTGGCGCACCTCGTGCATGACCGCGTAATGGGTCTGGGCCTTGCGCGAATGGTCCTGGAAGCGGGCCTGCAAAGCGCTGATATTATCGGGAGAAAGACGTTCGGAATCGGTCATGATGTGGGTCTTGGTGGCGTTGCGGGCATCATACCTTGCGACGGCGCGCGCTGGCTGGCCACTGGATCCCGATCACGTCATACACCTATCCTGGAGACACATTGCATGTATTGCCCTGCCCGTTTTGCCCAGCCTGACAGCACCAGCCTGCATGACCTGATCGCCGCCCATCCATTGGGCATGCTGGTAACGCACAGCGACGGCCTGCCGGACGCCGATCACCTGCCATTTGATGTCTACGCGAGCGAGGGGGTTTTGCGCACGCATGTTGCACGCCGCAATCCCCTCTGGCAGCGCGACGGGCAGCAGGTGCTGGTCGTGTTTCGCGGACCATCGGGGTATGCCACGCCGGACCGCGTGGAAAAAGAGGAGACGGGTGGCCGCGTCGTGCCCACCTGGACCTACAACGTGGTGCATGTGCACGGGCGGCTGCGCACGATCGACGAGCCGGCCTGGCTGCTGGCACAGGTGACGCGCCTGACCGACCGCATGGAACACATGCAAGCTGAACCATGGGCGGTGAGCGACGCGCCGAACGATTACATCGAGGGGATGCTGAACGCCATCGTCGGCATCGAAATTGTAATCGAACGGATTGAAGGGAAATGGAAAACCGAGCCGCCGCCAAGGGTACGAACCACCCCTGGCGGCGGCGCGATCAACGCCTGATCTTAGTGGCTGGCGCCGGTATGACCAGCGGCGCCCGAGCTGCCGGTGCTGCCCATCTTGCCGCCAGCAAGCTGTTCGGCATGCTTCAGGTGCTCTTGCACGACCGGGATCATCTTGTCGACCTGTCCTTTGACGTCAGCATCCTTGGCCGCTTTCGAGGCTTTTTGCAGCTTGGCCAGCGTGTCCTTGTGTGCTGCCACGCCGCCCTGCTTCGTGTAGGCCTTGTCGAAGGCGTCGCCATTCGCCTTTTCCAGCTTGGCCGCCACTGCCTTGTGCTTGGCATCAAGTTCGGTCGGGAGCGTCACGCCCTTCGATTGTGCGAGGGTCTGCACTTCGGTCAGCGCCTTGCCATGGTCATCGACCATTTTCTGAGCGAACGCTTTCACATCGGCATTCTGGCTCTTGCTTTGCGCCATTTTTCCCATTTCGACCTCAGCCATGTTCGACATGGCCATGTCCATGATGGCCTTGCGATCGGCAGCGGCCAGCTTGGCCGTGCCACTGGCGGTGGCGGCAGTCGCGCTGGCGCCCATCTGGGTGGAGTTGGCGGTTTGCGCCTGCGCGCCAACCGAACCGAACATGGCTGCTGCGACTGAAACGGCCAACAGGCGCTTGATGAGTTGAGTTTTCTGCATGGTGTATCTCCTGGTTCTTGACATTGTGTATGTTTGGTCGATTCAACACTGCTTGTCGAACCCGTCGTTACGACGGTTATTAACGAAACAACATCGAGTGCGCAAACTTTATACCTGTGTCATTGTTACCAGCGCGCGATAGCCAATAGGAAACTTTCAATCAAAAAAGCCAGCCTCGGCGGCTGGCTTCGTATCACCGGAATTGCAATGTTGCCGTCAGATCGCCCGGCGGACGGGCCCCGCGCCCTTCGAACGCGGCGTTACGCACAGCCAGGCCTTCCAGCAGCGGCAGACCGTGCAGGCGCGTGATGAAGCGCAGCACCGAGGTCGTGTCATAGAAGTTGTGATCGACCGCGCCCCGCTTGGCGTGCGGCGACACCACGATCGCCGGGATGCGCGAGCCCGGGCCCCAGCGGTCGCCCTTGGGCGGGGCCACATGGTCCCACCAGCCGCCGTTCTCGTCGAACGTAATTACCACCACCATGTCTTTCCACTGCGGTGACTTTTTCAGGTGCTCGATGACGTTGGCGACATGGGCGTCGCCCGATTCGATGTCCGAGTAGCCGGCATGCAGGTTCAGGTTGCCTTGCGGCTTGTAGAACGCAACCGCCGGCAGCTTGCCGGCAATCACGTCGGCAATGAAACGGTTCGAGATCGGGCTGTCGCCCAGGCCGCCGTCGCGCAAGTGGTCGGCGCGCGCTTTGGTTCCCGGGGCGAACTGCCTGAAGTAATTGAATGGCTGGTGGTGGTACTGGAAGTTGGGCTTCTGGCCGGCGCCGCGGCCATCGAGCGCCGCTTGCTGGCCGCCGCCATACCAGGCCCAGCTCACACCGCGCCGGGACAGCAGGTCGCCGATCGTGTCGTAGGTTTGCGGCGGCAACACGCTGGCGTCCTGTGGGTCGGCGTGCAGCGGGTTGCCATCGACGGCCGGACGGACCCAGCTCGGCTGGTACGGCGGTGCCATCGTGTTGACGGCGTAACCGTCCGGCGTCATCGCGCCATTGCGCACGACCTTGGGCGGACCGCCCAGCGCCGAGGCCGGCGAATCCGGGGTCAGCGCCAGGCGCACGCCCTGCGGGCCATCAGCCAGCACGGCAATCTTCGACTTGGCCGCCGTTTGCGCAGCATGGAAGTATTCCGGCACGCGCCCGCTGATCAGGAACTGGTGGTTCAGGTACGAGCCGCCAAACGCGGCCATGAAGAAGTTGTCGCACAGCGTGAACTCGCGCGCGATCTGCCACAGGCCGAGGTTCTTCGATGTTTCGCCGTAATAGCCCATCACCATGCCGCCGGCATCGGACCAGGCGGCAAAACCGTCGTTGCGCCCGCCATTGATCTGCATCTGGTTGTGATAGAACTGGTGCACCAGATCGCGCGTGACGATGGATTCCGGCAGCGGCTTGCCGTCGCCATCGGTCAGCCTGAACGGCGCGTTCGGCAGTCTGGTCAATTGCTTCTCATCGATCAGGTAATCCTTGCCACCGATATTCTGGCGGCCTGGCACCATGCCGCCCCAGATTTTGGGCAGGGTCGGCAGGACCGAACCATCGCGGTCGCGCTGTTGCAGGCGCGCCGCAGGCACACTCGCCAGAGGCTCGGCCAGGCCGGGGAAATCGGCAAACAGGTTGTTGAAGCTGCGGTTTTCCAGGTAGATCACGACGACGTTCTTGACGTGGGCGCGCAGCTTGGCGTCCAGCGAACTCCTGGCTGGCGCCTTCGCCGCGGTGGGCGCTGCGCTTGCCACGCCGGGCAGCGTGCCGGCGCCGGCCACCATGCCGGCGGCTGCGGCTGCCTGGAAGATGCGCCTGCGCGCGGGATTGCCTGGCTGGGTGGACGCGTCCGGTCCGGAATCTTGCTCGTGCACGTGCTGCTCCTGTCGCTGGCGGTCAAGACGACCGCAAAGCAGGCATTATCCGTGAGCTTTACAAAGGGAAACAAGCAAGAGAAAACGAATTCGTCCGGATCGTCAAACGGTTGTCACATTTAAGCAGCACAATGCAAGTGCTCCTTGGGAAGGGAACGCGGCAGCGCGAGCTGCCCTACCGGCGCCGGCGGTCGGGAAATATACCGGCACCAATTTATAGAGATGCACCCCACGACACGGCCCCGACGCGGGCCGTGTCCTTTATCTGTCCTTGATATCAGTTCAACCGTACAGCGGCACCAGGATGTCGTAAGCATTGTCCGGCCGCGCGCCATCATCGACGGTCGGCGTGTAGCGGCGATCGTACCGTTCAAGGCGGATACCCTCTTCATCGGCTTCCATGCCCAGCTGCTCCATCGCCGCCGTGCCGGTCACGCGTGAGGCTTGCGCATGCACCATCGGGCCACGGTGCGTCATCAGGGCGTAACGGCGCGCCGGCACCTGGATGCCGATCATGCCGGGCGGGAGCTGCTCGAGGTCAGCGACCTCCACGGCCACGCATTCGACCTGCTCACCATCGTCCCGCCGCAGCGTCACGCCATAGCGGACACCATTGTGCTCGCCCAGCTCGGCTTCACGGGCGAGGAATGCTTTCCATATCTCGGGGAAATCCGTTTCCGGTCCTGAAACTGGCACAACTGCGGGTAGCCCGGCGAGCTTCATTTCAGGTAGTGTGATGGTCGAGATGTGCATGATGTGGACTTCTAAAGAGACGAAAAGATTATAGGCTTATCGCTTCGGCAATATTAGCAACGTCGCAATCGTGCGCCTCGATTCCCGGACAAAATGGAGACAACCGTTGACCACTTCACTTAAAGCCCTGCTGAAAGAGCTGGAAACCTTCGGCGCCAGTCACGATGCGGCCCACGAGAACCGTGCCAGCCGCCTGCTCAACATCACCCACGATACCGGCGAGTTCCTGGCCGTGCTGGTGCGGGCGATGGCCGCACGCCGCATTCTCGAGATCGGCACATCCAATGGCTACTCGACGCTGTGGCTGGCCGATGCGGCCGCAGCGCACGATGGTCTCGTCACGACGGTCGAACTGTCACCCGCGAAGGTCGCGATGGCGCGCGCCAATTTCGTGCGCGTCGGGCTGCAGGACCGGGTGCATCAGGTCGAAGGCAACGCAGGCGACGTGCTGGCCGGCGGGGCCGATGCGGCGTTCGACCTCGTCTTTCTGGATTCGGAGCGCACCGCCTACCTGGCCTGGCTGCCGCAGATCGAACGCGTCCTGCGACCGGGCGGGCTGGTCGTGGTGGACAACGCCACCTCGCACGCACAGGAACTGGCGCCGTTCATGCAGGCGCTGCGCTGCGTGCCGGGCTGGAGCACCAGTCTGGTCGGGGTCGGCAAGGGCCAGTTTCTCGCCACGAAACACTGATTCCGGCGTCTGTGCAGTTCAGCCCCCGTTTCTTGCAATCCATCGCAAGTTCGGGGCCAGGGGTGGATGTCGTGCCTAGAATGGACTCCATCAACTCACTGGAGAACATCATGAAACGTGCCGTCATCGTCGCCCTTCTGTCGCTCGCATCCCTCTCGATCCAGGCCGCCGAACAGGTGCGCAGCGTGACGCCGTTCAAGACCATCGATTCACAGGGCCCGGTGAGCCTGGTGGTTGAAGTGGGCAAGGCGTACTCGCTGCGGGTCGAGGGCAACCAGAAATTCATCGACCGTGTGAAGACCGAGGTCGTGAATGGCGAATTGCGCCTGTCGTTCGCGGACAAGAACAGCAAGAACGTCAATATCGACGATGCCGAACGGGTGGTCGTGACCATGCCCGAGCTCACCAGTTTTCGCGGCGAAGGCGCCGGCCTGATGATCCTGAATAATGTGCGCACCGAGCGCTTCGACGTGAACTACCGGGGCGCCGGCAGCCTGCAGATGAACGGCAAGGTCGGCCAGTTGCGCCTGAATGCCGAGGGCGTGGGCGAAGTCGACGCCAAAGCCCTGATCGCGCAGGATGCCGATGTGACCTTCCGCGGCATCGGCGACGTGAGCGTGCATGCCACCAACAAGCTCAATGCCAGCGTCCAGGGCCTGGGCAACCTGACGTATTACGGCAAGCCGGCATCGGTGAGCAAGTCGGTTTCGGGCATCGGTAACGTCACTGCCGCCAAATAACCGTCACGCATTGACGAGATCGATCAGCACCTGCGCGTGACACGGTGTGCCCGGCCGGCACCAGCATGCCAGGTCATGGCCGCGCAGCGACGCATGTGCCTGTTGCGCCACCTGCTGCCCTGCCGGATCGATCTGCAGCCACAGGCGGTACGCCGCCACGGCTTCTTCGACCGTCGGCATCGCGATATAGCGCCCCGCCGGGGTGCCGGGCGCCAGCTCGGGCAGCACCGAAAATGGATTACCCCACTTGCCAGGCCGCGCCACGGAGATTGTGTTGGGCGGCATGCGCCAACCTTTCTTGCGGCTCAGTTGCACCCGTTGCGGCGTGGTGGTTGACGTCATGGTGATCCTCGTCGATGGCAGCACCGGCAATTCCGGCATCGACGATCATACCGTCGCCAGGCGCTCCTGCATCGACTGTGCACCTGCGTTGCCGCAGGTGGCCGACAGGAACTCCATCAAGCCCTGCAGGGTCTCCACGCGCGCGCGATAAAAAATGAAGCGCCCTTGCTGGCGTGGCGCGACCAGCCCCGCGTGCGTCAGTTCCTTCAAATGGAATGACAGGGACGATGCCGGCATATCGAGGGTTGCTGCAATATTGCTTGCGGACTGGCCCTGGGGGCCGGCCTGCACCAGCAGCCGAAACGCGGCAAAACGGGATTCCTGGGCAAGCGCGGAGAGTGCAACGATGGCGAGATTGGTTTGCATGCGGTCATTCAAGGTTCGATTCAACGGTCCCGGACGCTTACACCGCCGGGCCACCGTTCGAATATTGTCGAATGACTTTGACAGGGTGATGACATGGGCGCGTGCCGGCGCAAATCAGCCACGCCGGCACGCCCGTCGTCACGCCTGCTGGCGCTGCGCGTCGTCCATCAGCTCGTACCACATTGCATTGAGGACGGCGAAGGCAGCCGCGAGCGGCAGGCCGAGTAGCCAGGCGAAATACCACATGATGAAGTCCTTTCTGATTGCGTTTTTTGTTACGTTATTCGTGCGGTTATTCGTTCGGTCAATACGCGTGGCTCTTGCCGCCGCTGATGTCGTCTGGCACCACCTTGCCCCACAAGACCTTGTAGACCCAGCTCGTGTAGGCCAGGATCAGGGGCAAGAAGATGCAGGTCGCGACGAGCATGATGAACAGCGTCAGGTGGCTCGACGACGCATCCCACACCGTCAGGCTGGCCTGCGGCTGGATCGACGATGGCAAAATAAACGGGAACATCGATGCCCCCACACTGAGCACGATGCCGGCGATCGACAGGCTCGACGTAAGCATGGCCACGCCTTCCCGGCGCCGCATCAGGGCCATCAGCGTCAGCAGCGCACCGACGATGCCAGCCGCTGGCGCGAGCTGGGTCCATGGATGCGCAGCGTAATTGGCAAACCAGCTGCCCGCCACGCCCGCCTCGACAGTCTTGAACAGCGGATTGGACGGGCCGCCCGTTATCACCGCGCTCGTGATGCGGTAGCCATCGACAAAGCCCCACAGCAGCACGCCGGCCACGGCGTACAGCACCACGGTGGCAACCGCGGCGCGGATGCCCCAGGCACGCGCACGGCTGGCCACCAGGCCATCGGTCTTGAGCACCAGCCAGGCCGCACCGTGCATGATGAGCATGGCTACCGACACCAGGCCGCACAGCACGGCAAACGGATTGAGCAGGGCAAAGAAGCCACCCTCGTAGAAGATCTGCTGATCGGGCGCAAGGCGGAACGGCACGCCCTGCAGCACGTTGCCCATCGCGACGCCGAAGATCAGCGCCGGCACGAAGCCGCCGACGAACAGGGCCCAGTCCCAGGTCGCGCGCCAGGCGAGGCTGTCACGCTTGCTGCGGTATTTAAAGGCGACCGGCCGCAGGATCAGCGCCAGCAGCACGGCCGCCATCGCCAGGTAAAAACCCGAGAACGAGACCGCATACAGCTGCGGCCAGGCCGCAAAAATGGCGCCACCGCCCAGCACGAGCCAGACTTGGTTGCCTTCCCACACGGGGCCGACGGCATTGATGACGACCCGGCGTTCCAGGTCGGTGTTGGCGACAAATGGCAGCAAGGTGCCAGTGCCCAGGTCAAACCCGTCGGTGACGGCAAAGCCCACCAGCAGGATGCCCAGCAGCAGCCACCAGATGATGCGCAGCGTGTCGTAGTCGAGAAGCGTATGAAGAATCATGGTGGTTTACTCCGCAGTGATCATGGGCGCAGTGCGCATTGCCGGCGTGGTGCCGACCAGTGGGCTGTGGGTGCCCGGCGCATGGGCGAGTTCGTCTTCCGGCCCCTTGCGGATGGCCTTGAACATCAGTTTCATTTCCACGACGATCAAGATCGAATACAGCACGACAAAACCGATCAGGGTCGTCAGCACGGTCTGGATGCCGAGGTTCGACACTGCGACGGCGGTGGGCAGCACGCCCTCGATGGCCCATGGCTGGCGCCCCAGTTCGGCGACGACCCAGCCCGCTTCGGCGGCGATCCATGGCAGCGGGATCGACCACACGGCCACCTTCAGCAGCCACGGATAAGCGTCCAGGCGGCGGCGCGCCGACAGCCAGAAAAACACCGCCGTGAGCACGATGAAGAACATGCCCAGGCCCACCATGATGCGAAACGACCAGAACAGCGGCGCGACCTGCGGCACGGTATCCAGGGCGGCCTGCCTGATCTGCGCTTCGCTGGCCTGGCGCGGATCGTCCACGTAGCGCTTGAGCAGCAGCGCGTAACCCAGCACCGCGCTGTGCTCTTCAAAGCGCGCCTGCAGGGCTGGCGGCACCGGTGCACGGCCACCGAGGGCACGAATCTCTTCGAGCGCGCCATAGGCCACGATGCCCTGCCGCACCCGCACCTCGGCCAGCTTGACCAGGTCACTGATGCCCGGAATCTCGTTCGACAGCGAACGCGTGCCGATCAGGCCCATCACCCACGGAATGTGGATCGCATAGTGCGTCTCGCGCGCGTTCTGGTCGGGAAAGCCGAAGGCGGTAAAGGCGGCCGGCGCAGGCTGCGTCTCCCACATGCCTTCGATGGCAGCGAGCTTCATGTGCTGGTGCTCGGTCGCCAGGTAACCGCTTTCGTCACCCAGCACCACCACCGACAGCGAGGCGGCCAGGCCGAACGACGCGGCCACCGTCATCGATCGCTTGGCCAGTTCGACATGGCGGCCCTTGAGCAGGTACCAGGCCGCAATGCCAAGTACAAACATCGCCGCGATCACATAGCCGGCCGACACGGTGTGCACGAACTTGGCTTGCGCCACCGGATTGGCCAGCACCGCGCCAAAGTCCGTCACTTCCATGCGCATCGTCTGCGGGTTGAGCGTGGCGCCGATCGGGTTCTGCATCCAGCCATTGGCGATCAGGATCCACAGCGCCGAGAAATTGGTGCCAAGGGCCATCAGCCAGGTCACGGCCAGGTGCTGCACCTTCGACAGGCGATCCCACCCGAAGAAGAACAGGCCAACAAACGTCGCCTCGAGAAAGAACGCCATCAGGCCTTCGATTGCCAGCGGCGCGCCGAACACGTCGCCCACGTAGTGGCTGTAGTAGCTCCAGTTCATACCGAACTGAAATTCCATCACGAGGCCCGTCGAGACGCCAATGGCAAAATTGATCCCGAACAGCACGCCCCAGAACTTGGTCATCTGGCGCCAGATGGAGCGCCCGGTCATCACATACACGGTTTCCATGATGGCGATGAGCATCGACAGCCCCAAGGTCAGGGGGACAAACAGAAAGTGGTACAGCGCCGTCAAGGCAAACTGCAGTCGGGAGAGCCCGACAACGTCGAGATCCATGGTGAATCCTTTCTTCTTGAATACGTCAGTGGTTGGTTATTCTTAGTGTTGACGCAGCGTGTCCAGCGCCGCATCGAATGCAGGGGTGCCGCGTCGCAGGTCGGCGTCGATCCGCCCGTCCTTCATCACGAGCAGCCGGTCGGCCAGCGCGGCTTCGCGCCGCAGATGTGTGGCCACCAGCAGCGTGCGGCCGCTGGCGTGCCGCGCCAGGCGCGCCAGTACATCGGCCGCGGTAGCGCCGTCCAGCGCCTCGGTCGGCTCGTCCAGCAGCCAGAAATCAGCCCGGCGCAACAGCAATCTCGCCAGCGCCAGGCGGCGCGACTGGCCGCCCGACAGGCCAAGACCGCCCTCGCCCAGCAAGGTGTCAAGACCCTGTGCGAAGCTGCGCACGTCCTGCTCCAGGCCGGCGGCCTGCAGTGCGGCCCACAATTGCGCGTCGGTGGCGGCGGGATCGGCCAGGCGCAGGTTGTCGCGCAGGCTGTCGCAAAACAGCTCGGTGCGTTGGGTCAGCCAGGTAGCAGGCCGCGCCCATACCTGGCCCGCCCGGGCGGCCAGTTCGCCGGCCGCCAGCGCCAGCAGCGTCGACTTGCCGACACCGCTGCTGCCGACCACGGCAACCCGTTCGCCAACGGCAATGTGCAGGTCGACCGCATGCAGGGCCGCGCCGGTGCGGCCGGGATGGAACACGGTGGCGGCGTGCAGCAGCAACGCCGTGTCGGTGACGGTGCCGGTGCCGGTGCCGGTACCAGTGCCGGGCGGCGCTGGTACGGCGGCGTCATCCTGCTGGCGCAGGCGCGGCGCCACGCGGCGCATGGCCAGCCAGCTGCGGCCAGCCTCGATCGCGCCGCGCCGCAGCGCGGCAAACGGTTCCAGCGCGGCCAGCGCGATCAGCAGCGCCAGCGCCGCGGCGGGTGCGCCCAGCTGCCCCACCTGCGTCTGTATCTGTTGCACCTGCTGCGGCGCCGGATGCGATGCCACTTGCTGCGCCAGCGCCCCCACTGCCAGCAGGACGGCGGCGACGGTGACATGGCCACCGACCGCGTACAGCCAGCCGGCGCCGGTTTCCAGCCGGTGCAGCGCGGCGTCATGGCGCGCCAGGGTCATGTCGAGGCGTGCCAGCTGGTCGCACTGCGCCGGCAGCCGGCCGGCCAGCGCCAGGTCGGTCTGGCCGGCAACCAGGTCGATCGCCTGGGCGCGCAGCCGCTCCAGCGCGCGGACGCGGCGCAGCGCCACCGGCCGCGCAAGGCGCGCAACGTACAGGGTCACGCCCCAGCCGACCGCCAGCAGCCAGCCGAACATCGCCAGGCCAAGGCGCCAGTCGAGGTTCGCCAGCACCAGGCCGGCCAGCAGCGCTGCGCCGCAGGCCGTGCCAGCCGGCACGATCAGGCGCAGGTAGACCGATTCGAGGGCATCGATGTCGCCCGTCAGCCGAAACAGCAGGCGCGACGGCCGGCGCAGCAGCGCCCGTGCGGCATCCGGCGTGGCCCAGCCACGAAACAGCCGCTCGCGCAGCGCGGCCAGTACGCCAAACGTGGCGTCGTGCGTCACCGTGCGCTCGGCATAACGGCCAAAGGTGCGGCCCAGCGCCAGCAGGCGGATCGCCGCGCTCGGCACGAACACATTGAACATGACGGCGCTGCCGGCCAGGCCTGCCAGAGCCGCCGAGGTGATGAACCAGCCCGAGGTGCCCAGCAGCGCCATTCCGGCCAGCACCACCAGCGTCGACAGACCCGCCCCCAGGGCCAGGCGCCGCCCGCCAGTGCGGATGAACAGGGACAGCACCGGCTGCAGGTCGTTATTGCGCTTCATGTCGTTACCGCGCTTTGTTTCTTTGCCACGCTTTGTGTCTTTGCCACGTTTCATGCTGCGCTCCGTTGAATCAATGGTTCGCCGAGGCGCACGACGCGGCCCAGACGCGCGGCCAGTGCCAGATCGTGGGTGGCGACAATCATGGTGCGGCCCTGCGCCAGCTGCAGCAGCGCGTCGATCACACCGGCGGCCGTGTCGCGGTCGAGGTGGGCAGTGGGTTCGTCGACCAGCAGCAGGCCGGCATGCGGCGCGCACATCGCGCGGGCCAGCGCAAGGCGCACCAGTTCGCCGCCCGACAGGCCAAGGCCGCCCTCGCCCAGGCTCTCGCCCGGCGTTGCGTGCTCGATCTGGCCAAGGCCCGCGCGCGCCACGGCGCGGCTGACGGCATCGACCGTCACGCCATTGCGCTCGAGCGCCACATTGGCGCGCACCGAGCCGGCAAATACATGCGGCTTCTGGCCGATCCAGGTCATGCGCGCGCGCAGGCCGGCAGCCGAACCGGCGTCCAGCGGCACGCCGCCGATGCGCACGGTGCCGCTGTCAACTGGGACCAGGCCCGCGATGATCGACAGCAGCGTGGTCTTGCCGCTGCCGCTGGGGCCGACAAGCGCCACGTGCTCGCCGACGCGCACATACACATCCTGGTTGTCGAACAGCGGCGTTTCGCCCGGGTGCGCAAAGCGCAGGCCCTCGATATCGACCGATGGCGCGCGGCCAATGCGCAGCGCTTCGTCGGGTCCTTGCAGCGCGCCTGGCAAAGGCAAACCGGCCGTTTGCAGCTTGGCCAGCGCTTCAAGCGCTGCTTCGCCGGCCGCCTTGTCATGCCATACCGCCGCCAGTTCGCGCAGCGGTTCGAAAAACGCCGGCGCCAAAAGCAGCACGAACAGGCCTTCGGCCAGCGTCAACCGGCTGCCCCAGCTGCCCGGCCCGATTTCGCCGAGCAGGTGGAAACCCACGTACACCGCCACCAGCGCCACGCCCAGCGCCGAAAACAGTTCGAGCGCGGTCGACGACAAGAAGGCGATGCGCAGCACGCGCATGGTGCTGGCACGAACCGCTTCGCCCGAAGCCCTTACCCGGCGGGCGGTGGCATCGACAGCGCCCAGTGCGCGCAGCGTCGACAGGCCGCGCAGCCGGTCGAGCAGAAAACCGCTCATGCCGCCCACCAGCTGCAGTTGCGCTTCGCTGGCAGCCTTGGCGCGCCAGCCGATGACGGCCATGAACAGGGGAATCAGCGGCGCGGCCAGCACCGGGATCAGCGCAGCAAGCCACGAGAAGTAGCAGACCACGAGCGCGATGACGGGCGGCGCCAGCAGCACCCGCATGCGCGCCGGCCCGTAGCGCAGCAGCCATGGCAGCACTGCTTCGGCTTGCTCAGCGACGATGCTGGCGGCCTGGCCGGATGGCAGGCGCGCACGGTCCAGCGGCGAGCGCGCGGCCAGGGCTTGCACGGCTGCCTGGCGCATGGCGGCAAGCTGGCTGCGCGACACGGCAAACAAGCGGCGCGCGCCCCACGCTTCAATGCTGGCGCGCAGGATGCCAAGGGCCAGGAACGCCAGTGCCGGCAGCAGCATGTTGGCCAGCCCGGCGCCCTGGGCCAGGCGCCCTACAGCATGCGCCAGCAGCGCCGCCTGCGGAATCCACAGCAGCGCCGCACCGCTCATTGCCAGCGTGGCGCCACGGGCAGGGCCAGTAGGCAATGCCGGGCGCTGGGGTTGGCTGCGGTGCATGGTGTTCTCCAAACGTTGTTGCAAGAAAGCGGCAGACGTACGGGGGCCATGGCCATCAACACGGACGCACCCCGGAATAAACTTTTTGTATTTTCTAAAACTTCCGAAATTTCAGAAGTCGAATGGATTATGCGCTGAAACTTTTGGTTTGTGTGTAATGGGCGACCAGGTTAGTCGGGAATTACGAACGTATTAACAACAATGGCGGCAAACGCGTGCATGCGTGGTACGTGTCCGGGTGACGTGGGATAATTCACCTTTCACAAGCATCGAAAAGTTCGCAACCATGACGCCACTTGTCCAAACGTTTGTCAGTCACTTCGGCGAGATGGGCAGCCGCTGGGGCATCAACCGCACGGTGGGGCAAATCTACGCCCTGCTCTTCGTTTCCGAAGACCAGCTGCATGCCGACGACATCGGCGAAAAACTCGGCATTTCGCGCTCGAACGTGAGCATCGGCCTGAAAGAATTGCAGTCGTGGGGCCTGGTGCGCCTGTCGCGCATCCCGGGCGACCGCCGCGAATACTTCACGTCGCTGGGCGATGTGTGGGAGATCTTCCGCGTGGTCGCTGCCGAGCGGCGCCGGCGCGAAGTCGCCCCGACGCTGTCGGTGCTGCGCGAGTCGCTGATGGCCAATGCCAGCCACCCCGAAGACAAGTTCGCACAGGAGCGCATGCGCGAGATGCACGAGCTGGTTGACCTGGCCAACAACTGGTTCGACGACCTGCAGCGCCTGTCGCCCGAGTCGATGGCGCAGCTGATGAAGATGGGCTCCAAAGTCCAGAAGCTGCTCTCGGCCAAGGACCGCCTGTTCGCTGCCAAAGACGGCAAGGCGCCCAAGCAAACGCCGGAAGAATAAGGCGGTCGGCAGAGCCGTGCTCGCCTCTTTCAGCCGACCGGCTAGACTGGGCTTTTCCTTTTCTCTTACCAGTCCAGTCCATGAACATCGCTTGTATCGCCTGGGGCTCGCTGCTCTGGAAACCCCAGGGCCTGAAGCTCGCCTCCGGATGGCATCCGGGCGGCCCCGCCATGCCCATCGAATTTGCCCGCCAGAGTGACGACAGTCCCGAACTGGCACTCGTGCTGTGCGAAGGCGCGCGCCTGATGCCCACCTACTGGGCCTACGTCGCCACCGATGACCTGGATACCGCCCGCGCCATGCTGTTCGAGCGCGAAAAGATCAGGGCCGCGTTCCCCGAATGGATCGGCAGCGCGCCGGCGCAGGACGGCGCAGAAGACAATCCACGCGTGGCCGCCTGGCTGCGCGCCAAGGGCATCGACGCCGCCATCTGGACTGCGATCCCGCCGAAATTCGATGGCGTGAGCGGCCGCGTGCCGACCGTCGACGAAGCCGTGGCATGGCTGGACAGCTGCAGCGGCGCGCAGCGCGACGCCGCCGAGGATTACATCCGGCGCACGCCGGCCCATATCGACACCGCGTACCGGCGCATCATCGCGGCGCGCCTGGGCTGGCACCCGCTGCGCGAGGCGCATGTGACGCAGATACGCTGACCGGCGCGATGCGTTGCCGGACCCACGCCTGTGCATGCGCCAGCGTCACCCTGGCCATCGCGGTCGGAAAATGAATGAAACCATGTGGCGCTTCGGGCGCCACGTTCAGTTCGACCTCGGCCACCTGCTGCCAGCGCTGCGCCATGCGCAGCGTGTCGTCGAGCAGCGGATCGCCGCTGCCAACGATCATCAGCGCCGGCGGCATGCCGGCCAGTTCGCCGAACAACGGTGACAGCGGCGGCTGGCGGCGCCCGGCGTCGTCCAGGTCGGGCGTCAGCCTGCGCAGGCCGGCCAGCATGCGCGGGCCGTCGAGCACCAGCGTTTCGGGCCCTGCCCTGCGCACGCTGTCGGTGCCGGCCATATCGTAGACGCCGTAGTACAGAACGACCCCGGCGATGCGCGCCAGCTGCGCCGGCCAGGCCCGCAGCCCTTGCAGCGTAGCCGCAGCCAGGTGCGCGCCCGCCGACTCGCCGACCACAACCACCGGCAAGCCGGCATAGTCTGGCCAGCCGCCTTGCAACAGCCAGCGGGCCGCGGCCAGGCATTCTTCCATCTGCGCCTGCACCGATGCGCGCGGCGCCAGTCGGTAATCGACCGACACCACGGCCAGGCCGCAGCGGGTGGCAAAGCCCGCATTGAACGCATCGTTCATGGGCGCATTGCCGACCACCCAGCCGCCGCCGTGAATGTCGAGCACGACGCCGGCCACCGGCCCGCGCGGGCGCACGATCCGCACCCGCACCTCCGTACCATCCATCACCACCCTGCGCGCCTCAACCTGCAGGCTGGCGCGGCGCAGCTTGCGATCGGCGCCGACCTGGGACAAGCGCAGCAGGCCCTGCACAAGCGGCGGCATGAAGCGGTGGCGCATGCCAAAGCGCGGCGCGCGCGCAAGCCGGAGGTTAAAGCGTTTTGCTTCGGCCAGCGTGGCGTCGTCAAAGGTCAATGGCATCGGCTTTCCTGCAGGATGAAAGAGTCAAACGGCCGGCAAGCGTACCACTGCATTCAAACCACCCTCGGGATGATTCGACAGCACCAGCCGGCCGCCATGCGCCTCGATCACGCCGCGCGCGATGCCAAGGCCCAGCCCCATGCCGCCGTCATTCTGCTCGCGCCCATGGGCCAGCCGCACATACGGGTCGAACAGGCTGGCAAACGCTTCATCGGGTACGCCGGGCCCGTGGTCGCGCAGGCAGATCAGCACCCAGCCAGGCTCCTGGCGCACGCTGATCTCGGCGCGCGCGCCGTAGAACAGCGCGTTGTCGAGCAGGTTGCCAAGCGCGCGCTTGAGCGCCAGCGGCTTGCCGCGCACCGTCACGCCGGACGGCTGCCAGGCCACCGCGTGCCCCGCCAGTTCGGCGCTGCGCACCATGCGGCCCAGCATCGTATCGAGCTTGATCTCGGTCGGGTTTTCGTGGATGTCGCTGTCCTTCACGCATTGCAGCGCGCCCTTGACCATCATGTCGAGTTCATCGAGGTCTTCCTCGAATTCATCGCGCAAGGCTTCGTCGTCCAGCAGTTCGGCGCGCAGCTTGAGGCGCGTGATCGGCGTGCGCAGGTCGTGCGAAATCGAAATGAACAGGCGCTCGCGGTCGTCGATATAGCGCCCGATGCGCTCGCGCATCGCGCTGAAGGCGCGCGCGGTGTTGATGAATTCGCGGCTGCCGGTTTCGGGCAGCGGGCGCGCTTCGTCGTCATGGCCCTGGCCCAGCGCCGACGCGGCATCGGACAACGCGGCCAGCGGCCGCGTGATCGAGCGCACGACAAGCAGGCAAAGCAGCAGCACCACGGCCAGCGACAGGATCTGCGGCATCAGGCGATCCCACGCGAACGGGTCGCTGCTGTCGAGGAAATACGGGTTCGGCATCAGCGCCGCCATGTACAGCCAGTTACCGGGCTCGATCTCGGTCTGGATCACGAGGATCGGCGCCGGGTCGGGCTTGAGCAGCAGCACGTGCTGGACCCAGGCATTGGGCAGGTCCTCCAGGCGCACATCGTGTTCGGCCACCACCAGCCGGTCAGGCCGGGCAAAGGCGAGCCGGAAGCCCGGCGAATGCGGCAGGTCGCTCCTGAGCGTGGCGTCGACCGTGGCAATCACGCTTTGCGCAAGCGGGTGCGGCGCGATCTGCTCGATCGGCACGTAGGCATGATTGAGGTTGACGAAAAAGCGCGTGCCGCCCATTTCACGCAACTGCTGGATGATGAGCAGGCGATAGGCCGGCGGCAGGCTGCGAAAGAAGCGGATCGCGCCGGCGGCGCTGTGCGCCACGTACTGCGCCGACGACTGCGCCTCGACCTGCGATTTCGCGCGCAGCTGGCTGGCCCAGATCGCGCTGGCGGCCAGCTGCGTCACCAGCACGCCGGCCACCATCACGAGCGTCAGGCGGCCAAGCAGCGACGCCGGCAGCCAGCGCTGCAGCGGCTGGTGCAGCATGCGCGCGAGCCTGGCGCCGCTGCGGCTAGACACTGGACACGCTGACGTCGGCCGAGAACACATAGCCGGCCCCGCGCACGGTCTTGATCAGCGCCGGCTGCTTGCCGTCGTCGTTCAGCCGCAGGCGCAGGCGGCTGATCTGCACGTCCAGCGAGCGATCGAGCGGGCCGGCGTCGCGCCCGCGCGTTTCTTCGCACAGCAGGCCGCGGTCGAGGATCTTGCCGGGATGTTCGGTGAAGTATTTGAGCAGCTGAAAGTCGAGCCCCGTGAGCGCCACCGGATTGCCGGCGCTGTCGGTCACCGTGCGCTCCATCAGGTCGAGCGTGAAGCCGACAAACCGGTGGTAGCGCACCGACGGCGTCTCGGGCGCGGCGCGGCGCAGGATCGCCTTGATGCGTGCCAGCAGCTCGCGCGGGCTGTAAGGCTTGGCGATGTAGTCGTCGGCGCCCAGCTCGAGGCCGACGATGCGGTCGGTTTCGTCCGAGCTGGCCGTGAGCATGATGATCGGCACATTCGAGCGCTGGCGCACCTGCTTGCACAGCGCGAAGCCGTCGGTATCGGGCAGCATCACGTCCAGGATCACCATCGACAGCGTCTCGAGATGCGCATGGAATTCGGCCAGGAAGCTCTCGCCGTTGTGCGACAGGATCACGTCGTACTGGTTTTTCTCCAGATACGTCTTGAGCAGCACGCAGGTTTTTTTGTCATCGTCTACGATCAGTATCTTGCGCACCCGGCGTCCCCTGGCTGGTTAGATTGAATAGTCTGAACAAGGCGGCGAGGCGGCGCTGGGCCACCGCCACCGGCACGGCGTCGTCGAGCAGGTAGCGATGCACCTCGGCGATGATGGCGTCGCGGCTGGCTTCGTCGGTCGCCATCCGGTGCACGAGGCTGGGCGCCTGCACGGCCTCGCCGCCGGCGAAGGTCGTCCACGACGCCCGCGCGCAACTGTCCATACGCGCCGGCTCGGCATCGCGCCGCACCGGCACTGCGCCCTTGAGCAGATTGAAGTCGGCCTGGATCGACGGCGAGAGCAGCAGGCGCGCCATCTTTTCCTGGGCTTCGCGGTGCCGGTAGTCGCCGGCAAACATCGACAGTGTGTCGACACTGTACAGGTGATACGCACCGGTGCCCGGTGCGCCGACGCAGCCATAGTCCTGGTCCAGCACCATCCGGTGTTCGGCCAGTTCGGGCTTGGCCCAGTCACCCATGATCATCATGCCGGCCTGGCCGGCGGCGAAGCGGCGCACGACCTCGGTCCAGGGCCGCTCGGCCAGCTGGCCGCCGGCCCAGCCCTTGATCGTGCGCAGGCGCTGCAGTGCGTGCGCGGTGCGCGCGTCAAAAGCAGCGGCGGGACTGCGGCGCACGAACAGCGCGCGATAGAAGGCCGGCCCGCTTTCGGCCAGCACCAGGTTCTCGAACAGCGCCGCAACCTGCCAGGCTTCGCTGCTTTGCGCCAGCGGTTGCACGCCCGCAGCCAGCAGGCGCGCAGCGACGGCGTCGAATTCGGTCCAGGTGGCGGGCGGCGTGAGCTTGAGCCGGGCGAACAGCGCGCGGTTGTAGAACAGCGTATTGACGCGGTGGATGCCGAGCGGCGCGGCCATCGTGTGCTTGCGGTACTGGATCAGGTTCTGGACCGTGGGGAACAGCACGCCGCGCCAGTTGTCGGCAACGGCCACGTTGTCCAGTTCAAGCAGCAGGCCCATCTCGGCCCATTCGGCGACCGACACGCCGATGATCTGCGTGACTTCGGGCGCATCGCCCGCCAGCACCCTGCCCTTGAGGACCTTGCCGGCGCCGATACCGGCGCCGCCGGGAATTGCGGCGTCTTCCCACTGCACGCCTTCCTTGCCCAGGCGCTGCGCCAGCAGGTCGGCCGCGCGGCGTTCGCTGGCCGAGGTCCACCAGTGCAGCACCTGCAGGCCGGACGATGGCGCCACGGCCGATGTCGCGGGCGCCGGTGGCACGATCGCCAGCATCGGCGCCGCCGCCTGCACAGCGCCGTGGAAGGCGCAGGCAGAGGCCAGTACGGCAGCAATCCGCAGGCGTCGCCAGTCACACCAACGCCCTGCCACTTTTCCGATCGACGCTCTCACCCGGTATCCCGCAGAAAACGCTGATTATAGCCCCGTGCTTCGCTACCCAGCAGGCATTTCGGCCACGCCGTCAGCGCCGGTCGATGCGCGCCACCAGTCCCGGCCTGCCATTGCGGTCGAAGGCCGCGACCTGGATCAGCCCACGCTCGGTGATCGGCCCGGTCACCGGCCGGCTGCTGGCGGTTGGCATGCTGCCATCCACGGTATAGCGCAGCGCGATCCCCGGCAACACGTGGTTGACCAGGACCTTGTCGCCGTCGAGCAGCAGGCCCGGTGGCGCAATGCGATACGCCACGCCGGTGCGATCCAGATCGAGCCGCGGCAGCACGCGCTGGCCCAGCGCATTGACAAAGCCCGACCAGGCCGTGCGGTGCAGCGCCGCCGCTTTCGTGGCATCGGGCTCGGTGGCCCAGGCCGGATCCGGCGCCCAGGCCCGTTCGGCCACCGCCAGCAGGCGCGGCATGACCAGATAATCGATGCGGGCCGGGTCGCGCACGGTCTCGGTGAACAACGTCGCTTCCAGGCCACGCACGCGGCGCTTGCCGTAATCGGTCAGGCCGTCCTTGCCCACGCGCGCAGCTTCGGTCGCGTTCTTCAGGTAATCGAACGGGATGAAGTCATAGGGGGTGTCAAGTTCAATGTAGTCGCCCCAGTTCACGCCCGGCTCTTCCGGGTTGGGGTTATACGACATGTCCATGTACATCTTGGTCACGGGCGCGAGCACGATGTCGTAGCCGGCGTTGGCCAGCCGATAAGCCAGGTCTTCGGCGCCTTCGGTATTGTTCCAGACCCAGGCCAGGAACCCCTTCTGCGTGAAGCGGGGATTCGGGATCAGCTTGTTCCTGCCATGCAGCGTGGTCTTGCGCGCCGCCAGCTCTTCCCAGCCCGACGTGTACAGGCCATGCTTGCGCAGCATGCCGTCGACCCGTTCGTAGAAATAATCCCACAGGTCGGCCGTCGACTCCAGGTGTTCGCGCGCCATCATGGCGCGGCTGGCCGGGGATTGTTCCCAGGCGCCGTTCGGCAGTTCGTCGCCGCCCATGTGGATCGTGTGCAGCGGCGCGCCCGCTTCGCGGTGCAGCTTCACCACTTCGTCGACGACATGCTGGACGAACCTGAAGCTCGATTCCAGGCCCGGATTGAGCACGTGATCGTTGTACAGCTGCGGCGATTTGTAGACCGAGCGATCGGCGAAATCATTGAGCAGATACTTGGCCGCATCCTTGTCGCCGGCTGCCTTCAGGCGGTGGTAGCGCGCTTCCATCGCCTGCACGGCGGCGCGCGCGTGGCCCGGCATTTCCAGTTCGGGGATCACTTCGATGTGGCGCGCCGTCGCGTAGCGCAGGATCTCGATGTAGTCGGCGCGCGTGTAGTACCCGCTGCCGCCCGGATCGCGCGGATCGGGCCCGGAGCCGTAGGCCGGCTGCAGGCGCACGCCCGGCCTGGCGCTGTGCCCGCGCACGGCGCCGATCGACGTCAGTTCGGGCAGGCCGGCGATCTCGAGGCGCCAGCCTTCGTCTTCGGTCAGGTGGAAGTGGAACTTGTTCATCTTGTAGCGCGCCATCAGGTCGAGCCACTTGAACACGGTTTCCTTGGTGTGGAAGTTGCGCGATACGTCGAGCATGAAGCCGCGGTAGGCAAAGCGCGGCGCATCGACGATCGTCACCTCGGGCACCGACTGGTCGGCGGCGCCAGGCAACGGCAGCAGGTCGCGCAGGGTCTGCAAGCCATACGCCACGCCGGCCGGGCTGTTGCCGACGATGTTGATGCCGCTGGCCCGCACTGCAAGGCTGTACGCTTCGGGCGAGGTCTGTCCTTCGACCTTGCCCACGCTCAGGCGCAGGGCCGGGCCGCTGCCCTGCAGCGATGCCGGGAACAGCGAGCGCGCCAGGTCGGCTTCGCCTGCCAGCGCCGCTGACGCGCTCACCAATGGCTTGCCCGTCAGGCGCAGTTTGCCGCTGCCCTGCGTCAACTGCAGGGGCGTCGGCAGCACAAGGGGCACGGCGCTCGCCGGCAGCAGGTCGGCGCGCAGATTGCTGCGGTAGGTATCGGCAGCAGTCACCACGGGCCGGGCGCCCGTGTCGCCCTTGTCGAGCTGCTCGGGGCGCGTCACGGGCAGCAGCGCGAAATCGCTGATCGCCACGCCAACCTCGGGCTGCGCGTCATACACCAGGTACGGCCCGATCGGCGCGCGCGCCATCTTGATGATCACCTGCGGATGGTAGTAATCAATGTCGAGCGACTGCCCGGGCGCCAGGCCCGCAAAATTTGCTTGCGGGCGCAGGCGGTACAGATTGCCGGCAACCTGCTCCATGCGCAGATTGCCCGTCACCGCCCCCGGCACGACGCCGTCCATGCTGTTGAAGTACAGCGTCCAGCCCTTGGCCGGCAGGCGCTGGCTGTCGTTGTTGGTCAGGGTCATGCGCGCCTTGGCGCGGCCCTGCGGCATCTGCGGCGTGTACTCGTTGCGCAGCAGTTCCCAGCGCATCTGCAGCCGGGCGCCGCTGGCGACGCCCTCCATGCTGGCCGCAGCGGATGCTGCCAGCGGGGTAGCCGGTGCAGCAGCCATGCCGGCCAGCGGCGTGGCCAGCAGCAGTGACGCGAGAGCGCAGCGTCGAACCAGGTGTGTGGTATCCAAGAGTGTCTCCAATCCAGCCAAAAAGTGGGTTCGTCGTTCAGGGTTGCGGGGGCTTGTACCACCGGTCGAAATCGCGTTGCAGTCGGGCCGCCGCAGGTTCGGGCGCCAGCGTCCCTTTCAGCACGTCGGCGTTGACGCGCCATAGCACGCTTTCCATGCTGGGTTGTCCGCGATGCAGCACCTGCGCATTCAGGCGCACGGTCGACGCACAGCTGTTGCGCCACTCGACCATCTGCTTGGCCACCGGATCGCGCATCGCAATCAGGTGATTCGACAGCGTGAAAAAGCCGGTCAGGCGGTTGCTGTAGATGTCGGCAAATTCCTGCGAGCCGACCCAGGCCAGGAACTTGAAGGCGTCCTGCTTGTTCTTCGATGCGCGGTTCACGCCCAGCCCCAGGTCCATGTGGTCCGAGATGAAGCAGGCATCGCCCCGCCGTTTCACCGGCGCGGCGAACACGCCCAGCTCCAGGCCGGGCGCGCTGCTGAAACGCGCAATATCCCAGGACCCGGCCGGATAGATCGCGGCGCGGCCCGTGGCAAACATCGCCTGGCTCTGGCCATAGGTTTGCGCCGCGGCGCCCGCAGGCAGATAGGCGCCCATGCGCGCGCCAAAGCGCAGCGCTTCGACGAACGGCGGATCGGTCAGGCGCGCGCGCCCGTCGGCCAGCGCCTTCTGGCCAGCTTCGCCGCGCCAGAAATTCGGCCCGATATTGGTAAATACCAGCTGGCTTGCCTCCCAGCCATCGGCCATGCCGAGTGCCAGTGGCGCAACGCCGTTCTTCTTGAGCACATCGAGCACGCGAAAGAATTCATCCACCGTGCGCGGCGCCTGCAGGTCGTACTTGCGGAAGATCGCCTTGTTGTACATGAAGCCGTGGATCACCGACGCCACCGGCATGCAGAAGGCTTCCTTGCCGCCGGCCGTCTGCCAGGCCACCATCGCGCCAGGCTCGAAATACTGCATGCCGGGCTTGCCATCGAGGCGCTCCAGATGCCCCTGCGCGTACAGGCTCAAAGACGCGTCGAACGGCCGGCACGCGACCAGGTCGCCGGCGCTGCCGTCGGCCAGGCGCGCCGCGAGGCGGCCATCGTAGTCGGTGGGCGCGGTGGGTGCGAACTTGACGTCGATGCCGGGATGGCTTCGCTGGAACGCCGGGATCAGCACCTTTTCCCACAGCGCCTTGTCGTCCACGCGCCAGCTCTCGATCACGAGCGTGCCGGCGTGCGCGAGCGGCGCCACCAGGGTCAAGAGTGCGCATAGCATCCATCCGGCAAAGTGCATCGACCTGCCCTTCTCAGTAATGCGCGTACGGATTCTTGTTCCGGTTCGCGTAGTACAACCAGGCGGTGCCTGCCACGCTGCCCGAACTGGTGAAGTCCGCATTGGTATTGCGCGTCGCATACGGCATGCTGCCCAGCTTGTCGACCATGTAGTTCAGCGACTCGAGCATCTGGCTGGCCCCGTTGCCCGCACACCCCATGGTGGGAGCGCCCTGGCGCATCGCCATGATCGCGCCCAGGCTACCCTCGCTCCAGACGAACGGCGCGTTTGACGGCACGTTGTCGTAGATGACGTCGTAGAAGCCGACGATGCCGTTCACCTTGCGCGACGGGTAATCGAGCTGCCCGGCGGTATTGAAATAATCGCACATCCCCGGCAGTGCGGCGGCGAAGTTCTGCCCGGCGCTGCCCGTGTTCCCCAGCGCCAGCACCGACCACGAATAGGTGTCGAGATAGCGCTCGCCGGTATTGAGGGTGCCGGTATTGGCGTCGTAGCCACCCAAAAAGCGCGCGCCGTTCCACAGGCTTTCGGCCGTCTGCCGCAACTGTGTGGCGGCGGTCAGGTACTGGCTGCCGCCATTGAGCGCGTGGTACTGGTGCAGGCTGGCGTAGGCGTCGAGCTGGTGCTCCAGCGCGAAGATGCCGGTGCGCCCCGCCACGTAGTTGGTCGGCGCGAAGCGCAAGCCGCGGCGGGCCACGCCATTGATCGTCACGGCCACGGTTTCTGCGCGCAGGTAGTCGTGCAGGCGCGTCGACATGGCCAGGTACTTCGTGCTGCCAAAGGCTTTCTGGTAGGCGTTGAGCGCCATGCCGAACCAGGCGTTGGCGCCGGCGATGCGCATGTCCACGCCGGGATTGGCATCCGCGCCATCGGTCAGATAGGCAAACACCCACGCGCCGGACGCTGTCTGCGACCTGGCCAGCGCGTTGATGATCTGCTCGGCGCTGGCCTGCTCGCCGGCCAGGCTGAAGGCAATCACGGCCAGCGCCTGGTCGTACAGGAAGGCCGAGTCCATGTCGTGGAAGCTGCGGATCAGGCGCCCCGCGCCATACGGCCCGCCCGTGACCTGCGGCGTATTCATCATGCGCTGCAGTGTGGCGATCTGCGCGTTCGCGGCCGTTGCCGGCGCCGGGAAATAAGCGGCGGTGTAAGCCGTGACCGCCGCCGGATCGATTGGCAGCGACAGCTTGGTCGTGCCCGTGATCTGGCCGCTGCAAAAGCCACCGGCCGCATTGCAGTTGGGGCCCGAGAGCGGATCGTACGATGCCGGATGCAGCACCAGCACGGCGCGGTCGGCGCTGCCCACCGAGCGTGGCAGGGTCAGCGTGAACGTGCCGTCGGCATTGATGACGGCAGTCGCGTCGGCCTGGTAATAGAACACATCGTGGTGGATGAACACGCCCAGCCGATAGTCCTGCACGCTGCCCGCCGGCAGCGCGTGCGCGCCGCGGAACACGGTCTGCGTGGCCGACTGCGTCAGTTGCGAGACGCCGAATGCCACGGCCGGCGCACTGGCGAGCGGCGGTTCATTGTACGGAAAATCCCAGCCCGACCAGACGGGCCATGGCGACGCGGCAGCCACGGCGACGGGCGCCGCCGACAACTGCCGCGACATACCTGCCTGCACACCACCATCTGCGGCGTTGCCGCCACAACCGGCCAGCACCAGTACGCCGGCGCCCACCAGCGCCGTTGCTACCGCCGTTGCCACACCACCCAGACCATTGTTCGCACCACGCATCGCATTCTCCTGAAGGACACACTGCTGACAAGTTGCTGTCCGGCCGCCGGGCGGCGACCGGATGATCACCGCGTTACCAGTCCACGCCCACGCGCACGCCGAACATGCGTGGCTCGTTGTACTGGCCAATGACGTACCCCGGGTCGACGATGCGCGCATTGTTCTTCGCAAGCACGTCGTTCAGGTTGTTCACGTACACCTCGGCGCGCCAGTTGCCGCTCGGTGCGGTCAAGCGCAGCGAGGCATCATAGGTCGCGTAGGCACCCTGCTGGTTGCCGACGTGGGCGTTGTCCAGGTTCTGGATACTGAAGTACATCTTGTCCTGCCAGCGTGCCGACAGACGCGGCGTGAGTTCGTAGTCACCCGTCAGCATGAAGCGCTGCGAGACTTCGATCCGGGCCGAGTTGCGCGGCGCGTTCGGCAAATCATTACCCACCACGTTCGCCGGGAAGCGGCCAACCAGCGCCTGGTTCGGCCCCGTGTAGCGCACGCACGGCTCAACGCCGTAAGTGGCGCGGAATGGCCCGCACGGCACGTCACGCCAGGTCTGCGTGTAATCCGGGTACGACACCACCTTGGCACGCAGGTGCGAATACTGGAAATTCACTTCGGCGCCGGCCCAAGGGCGGTATTTGCCTTCCAGTTCGAGGCCCGAGATCTTCGCTTCGGCCGCATTCGTGGTGCCGTACAACACCGCCGAATCGCACGATGGATTGGCCGCGGTGCACGGGATCGCCGGGATGATCTTGCCCATCTCGACCGCGCCGGTCATCTGCATGTCCTTGTAGCGGCTATGGAAGGCGGTGGCCGAGAACGACAGGCGGTTGTCCAGCATGCGGCCCTTGTAGCCGACCTCGAAATTGGTCAGCGTTTCAGGCTTCCATGGCAGGAAGGTGTAGTGCGGGCCCGGCTCGCGGTCGGCGCAGTTGCCGCCCAGGCCGCGCGCGCAGATATTCTGCTTGTCGCTGAAGCCACCGGCCTTGTAGCCGGTCGAGAGCGATCCGAACACGAAGTCGTCCGGCGTGACCTGGTAGCTCAGGCCCAGGCGCCAGGTGAACTTGTTCCACGAATCGCGGTTGCTGCTGATATCGGGCGTGATGCCGGCCATGCCGGCCACGCCGTAGTACGAACCCATGCCCGGTTTGAGGTCGCTGCTGTTGAAGAAGCGGCCCGGGATCGGCGTGTACTGGCCCTGGAAGTACGAGTACGGATCGCCCGTGGTGCCCGAATCGTAGAACTTGCCGTTCTTGTCTTCGCGCTCGTCGCGCGTCATGCGCCCGCCAACCGTCAGGTTCCATTTCGGCGCGAAGGCCCAGTCGACCTGGCCGAAGGCGGCCATCGATTCTGACTGGCGGTCGGTCTGGTCGTACAGCGCGTAGTACGGCGCGCCCGGCGCGTTGACCATCGCCGAGATCGAGTCTTCGCCGAACTCGATCGCATTCTTTTCGTGCATCCAGAACAGGCCGGTGACGTAGCGCAGATTGCCCTGCTCGCCGCGCAGCTGCAGTTCCTGGACCGTGGTCTTGAACTTGGACGAATTGGTAAAGCCGGCCGAATCGTTGACGAAGCCGCCGTAGATATTGATGTCTTCGGCCAGCGGCTGGTAGCCCGAGTCGCCGTCGCGGATCTGGCGGCGGTTCTGCTCCGAGTACGACACGTTGTATTCGACGGTCGTATGGTCGTTCACGCTCCAGGTCAGGCGGTTGCGGAAGGTGTCGATGTTCCAGTCGAGTTCACCCGGCCGGTTGATCTTGACGTCCCACTGCCCGCCCGGGCACGCGTGGGCCGTGCCGGCCGCCATCGTGCAATCCTTGAGCGCGATGTCGCCGGCGCCCTTGTTGGTGTAGCGCTCGTAGGCGCCGAGCCATTCGAGATCGTTGCGGATCTTCCAGCGGCCCTGCAGGCGCGCCGCCCATTCGTCCTTGTTGCCGTAGGCATCGCTGGCGCCGACCTTGCGGTTGTAGCGCTGGTCGACATCGGGAATGATGTTGCCGGCTGCATCGCGCGCCGGCGTCACGCCGAATTCCGGGAAGTTCGCCGCGTAGAAATCCTGCTCCTGGTTCAGGTAGCTGTCGCGCTTGATAACCATCATCGTGGCGCGCATCGCGAACGTGTCGCTGACCGGGATGTTCTGCACCGCCGTCACCTGGCGCAGGTTGTAGCGCCCGAGCGTGAGGCCCGCATTGCCTTCGGTCGAATTGAATTGCGGCTTGTTCGGGATGATGTTGATGCTGCCGCCCGTCGCATTGCGGCCAAACAGCGTGCCTTGTGGACCGCGCAGAACTTCGACCTGCTCCAGGTCGAACAGCAGCGCCAGCGCCGATTGCGGGCGCGGCGTGTAGATGCCGTCGACGTTCAGGCTGACCGCCGGGTTGCCGATCTCGGTGAAGTCGTTGCTGCTCACGCCGCGCACCGAAATCTTCACGCCCGAACTGCCATCGGTCGCACTGCCCAGTTGCAGATTGGGCACTTCGCCACTCAGGCCGCGCACATCGGTAATGCCCTTGCGGGTCAGTTCTTCCTGGCCGACGGCGGTTACCGACACCGGGGTGCGCAAGAGCGAGGTCGAATGGCGGGTGGCCGTGACCTTCACTTCGGCGATCGCTTCGCCACTGCCGATGCGCGGCGCCGCTGGCGCAGCTGTATCCTGCGCCAGGGCCGGCATGGCGATGCAGGCGCTGGCAACAGCCGCGCTGATCAGCGTTGTATGTGGTTTCAGTAGAGACATCCGGTGCTCCTGGTATGAAATGAAAAACGATGGACCGCGCAGCAGCGCCGTGCGGACAAGTCCTGTGGGGTGGAAATCAGGGTCGGGCGGATGCGCCCGGATTGCGCCAGCGGCGGATCTTGTGGCCAAAGGCGGCATACCAGAGGATCAGGCCGTAACACGGCAACAGCATCCAGTAAGCGCCACGCGAGGTGTTCAGGTCGGCGAAGTGGCCGTACAGCAGCGGCAGCACCGCGCCGCCGGAAATCGCCATGACCAGCAGCGCCGAGCCGCTTGCCGTGTAGCGGCCCAGGCCCTGCAGGGCCAGCGGCCAGATGGCCGGCCACACCATGGCGTTGGCCAGGCCCAGCAGCGCCAGGTACATGACGGTGTCAGGCACCGTCGGCACGCCGGCCCAGCCGATCAGGGCTTGCGAGACGCCGCTGTCAGTGGGCGAGCCGGTGGCCACGCCGATCGTCAGCAGCAGGCCAGCCACGGCCGAGAGCAGCAAGGCGCGCTGCTGCGACAGGTAGCGCGGAATCGCGACCACACCGATCAGGTAGCCGAGCACCATGCACATCATCGTGTAGGACGTCAGCACGCCGAAATTGGCCACGTTCAGTTCATGCCCATACAGGCCGATGGTGTCGCCGGCGATGACTTCCACGCCGACGTAGGCAAACAGCGCCATGGCGCCCAGCACCAGTTGCGGGAACTGCAGCACGCCGGTGCGCTCGACGCCAGCCTCGGGCGTGTCGGCCTCGGGTTCGATATCGCGCAGGTTCGAAAAATGGATGAAGACCATGATCACGAACAACACCGCGGCCATGCAGATATACGGCAGCACCAGCCGCTCGGACAGACCGGCCCGCGCGGCGCTGCGGGCAACCGGGTCGAGCGCTTCGAGCGCCGTGTGCGAGAAGCTGTCGATGTCGGCCAGCATCAGCGTGGAGAACACGAGCGGCACCACCACGCCGGCGCCCTTGTTGAACAGGCCCATGATGCTGATGCGCATGGCGGCGCTCTCGCGCGGCCCAAGGCAGACGATGTAGGGATTGATCGCGGTCTGCATCAGCGTCATGCCGCTGGCGAGCGTGAACAGCGCGACCAGGAACAGTTCGTAGCGCGCGCTTTGCGCGGCCGGGATGAACAGCAACGCGCCCGCGCACATGATGCCCAGACCGATCGTCATGCCCTTCTTGTAGCCGGTGCGGACCAGCACCGCAGCCGATGGCAAGGCCATGGCCGTGTAGGCGATGTAGAACGCGAAGGTCACCCACAGGGCCTGGAAATTGTTCAGACCGCAGACGATTTTTAAAAAGGGAACCAGCGAGCCATTGAGCCAGGTAACGAACCCAAGGATGAAGAACAGCAGGCCGACAAACGCCATGCCGAGGACAACGTCGCGCCTGGAATTGCCGGCAACCGGCGCGCTGGCGAGGGTCACAGCCATGCTGCGCTACCTGCGTCGATGGCTGCCAACAGTGCGCACGACAAACGGTGCGGGAGCGTTTTGAACTGTTGCATGAATGTCCTCGTGTTATCGATGATTCATGCTAGCAGTGGCGCCAGCGGGCGACCACCAGCTGCCAGGAAACGCATAACCTCATGATTTCATTGAATTGTTGCTTGCTCACCCGCCGCTGTTACTCACACTTCTTTACAAACGGGGTGCAGTGACGCTTCCAGGCGCGGGAAATGCGTGGGGCTTGCTTGCAAAACTTTACAAAACGACGCGAGAAATTACAGGAGTGTGACGTCAGCGCCACATGAAGATGGTTTTGCGTCCAGCGACGTAGGGTGTCGGCCTGCTTTACACCTTGATCACGAAGTATGCTGCAAGCATCTATAACTGACTCATTATTCAGTAATATCCGTTGGCGGCATGCGACTTGCTTGACTGCCGGAACGCTGCAGTCTTTGCGCGCCAACAAAAACATACTGGAGACTTTGATGACCATTCCTTGCAGCCTGCGCCGTTCCGGCACGGCACTCTTCGTCGCATTCGCACTGGGCGGCCTCGCCCTGCCCGCCTCTGCCACGACCATCCTGTTCGTCGGCAACAGCTTCACCTATGGCGATCCGGCCGGCGCCAAGCCCCCACTCGTGCAGAACTACCGTCCCGATACCGTGACCGACCTCAACGGTCTGGGCATCGGTGGCGTACCGGCGCTGTTCAAGGCCATGACGATGCAGGCCGGCCTGGATTATCAGGTGAGCCTGGAAACCGAGCCCGGCTCGGGCCTGGATTTTCACTACAACAACCGCTTCAACACAATCGTGAAGCCGTTCGACATGGTGCTGCTGCAAAGCTACAGCACGCTCGACGGCGCCAAGCCGGGCAACCCGGAGACGCTGATCCGCTATTCCGGCCTGCTGGCCAATGCGCTTCGCGAGCAGAATCCGGATGTCGACGTGCGCCTGACGTCGACCTGGTCGCGCGCCGACCTGACGTACAAGAACGCCACCAGCCCGTGGTTTGGGAAATCGATCTACGCAATGGCGCAAGACGTGCGCGCCGGCTACGACGCCGCCGATTCGGCCTCAAGCATCATCAATGGCGTGATCCCCGTGGGCCAGGCCTGGAACCAGGCGATCGCAGGCGGCCTGGCCGACGCCAACCCGTACGACGGCATCGGCGCCGGCCAGATCAACCTGTGGGCGCCGGACTCTTACCACGGCAGCAACTACGGCTACTACCTGGAAGCGCTGACCATCTTCGGCAACGTGACCGGACTCGATCCACGCTCGCTGGGCGCCGACGATTATGTCGCGCGCGACCTCGGCATCAATGTGGCGACTGCGCTGGCCCTGCAAGGCTTCGCCGCCGCGCAGCTGGACGCGGAAGAAGTGCCGGAGCCGGGCATGCTGGCCATGTTCGCGACCGTCGGCGGCTTGCTGGTTGCCGTGCGTCGCCGTCGCGGCAATGCCAAGGCACGCCACGACGGCGCACACGCCTGATATTGCGCGTTCGCGCGTCGACATTCCTCGACTGCTGACCGTGACGGCGCCTGCCCTGGCGCCGTCACGATCACCCTCATCGTCGTCACCCAGGCCCTGGCATCACATGATTGCAACACCGGTCGTCGTGTCTGTACGAATTGCCATAATTTCTGGCTGATTCGCACGATTTGCAGAGCGCACACGTTCATCCTGCAGATTCTGCGAAATTTCTTTGCAGGAATAATCACACTTTCTCACTTCTCTCTTCATATTTACTGACCCTGACGCTGTCAGCATGGCAAGAGAGCGCAAAATCAGCATGTATTTCGTGATCATAAGATATTGAACAGCTGAAAGCGTTTCCTCCAGTCTATATTTTTCAGGTTAAATAGTGAAAATACTCACTTCACGAGACCCTGATGCCAACCCAACCCAACCTGCTGCCTGTCTACCGCCATGCCGACCGCTTGCTGATCATCGTGCTGTGGGCGATGCTGGGCTTTTCGCTGGCATTGACCGGCATGCACGACACCATGACATGGTCGCTGCTGGTCGGCCTGCCGATCGTTGCGATCGCAAGCGGCATTACGTTCCTGGCCAGCGGCACGCTCATGAGCCGCCTGGTCAATGCCGGCGCGCTGATGGCCATGTGCGCGCTGCACATCCATCAAGGTAATGGCCGGGAAGAACTGCACTTCGGTATCTTCGTGTCACTGGCGATCCTGCTGTGCTACCGCGACTGGCGTGTGATCCTGTTCGCAGCAGGTCTGACCGCCGTGCACCACTTCAGCTTCAACTACCTGCAAGAGCTCGGCTACGGCGTCATTTGCCTGACAAAGCCAGGACTGGCGATCGTCTTCATCCACGCCGGCTACGTCATCGTCGAAACGATGGTGCTGTGCTACATCGCGCTGGTACTGCAACGCGAAGCGCTGCGCTCGGCCGAACTGCGCGCCAGCGTGTCGATGCTGCAGGCCCAGCACGGGATCATCGACCTGCGCTCGCTGGCGCCGGTGACCAGCAGCAGCGGCCGCGCCCTGCGCGACGTGCTGCACACGCTGCAGACGGCGATTGGCCAGGTGCGCGACACGGTCGAGACCACGCGCGGCGCCGCCAGCGACATTGCCGAAGGCAGCGCGCTGCTGTTCGAACACTCACGGGACCAGACCGAGGCCTTCGGCCGCGCTGCCGCCTCCATTGACGAACTGGGCGACATCATTCGCGCCAATGCCGATCATGCCCGGCAAGCCAATGCGCTGGCGACGCAGGCATCGGGCATTGCCGCTGTCGGCGGGCGCCAGGTCGGCGCGGTCGTCGAGCGCATGGGCCTGATCGACACGTCGTCGCGCCAAATTGCCGAGATCACCGCCGTCATCGACGGCATCGCGTTCCAGACCAATATCCTGGCCCTCAACGCTGCCGTGGAAGCCGCCCGTGCCGGCGAACAGGGGCGCGGTTTCGCGGTCGTGGCCGCCGAAGTGCGCCAGCTGGCCCAGCGTTCGGGCGCCGCCGCCCGCGAAATCAAGGGCCTGATCGAGGAATCGGTGCGCCAGGTCAGCGCCGGCAGCGCGCTGGCCCAGGAAGCCGGGCGCACGATGGACAATATCGTGCAAAGCGTGACCGACGTAACCGGCATGGTCGGCCGGATCAGCGCAGCTGGAGGGGATCAGGCCGTGCGTGTGGAGGCGGTGGCCGATGCCATCGGCGCCATGGACAGGTCCTTGCAGCACAATACGCAGATGGTCAGCAAGACCGCCGCCGCGGCCGATTCGCTGCAGCAGCGGGCCCATGGCCTGGCGCAGATCGTGCGCATCTTCCGGCTCGACGCGCCAGGCACGGCGCAGATGGGACTATCCTGAGCGCCCTGCAATGACGACGTCATGACATTCATGTTAAGCACCCCGGCGGCGCGTGGCGTCGCCCCCGTCGCTCTGCTGCTCTGCCTGTTGGCCTGGCCGCAGGGCGATGCGCGCGCGCAGGCAACGTGGAACGTGACCGGATTCGGCACCGCCGCCGCCGTCCATGCCACCCAGGACCAGGGCGACTACACGGTCAACCCCAACTCCCCCGGCCAGGCGGGCTATTCCAAAACCTGGGCCTTCGATGTGGACAGCCGCGCCGGTGCGCAACTCGATGTCCGGTTCGACAAGCGCTGGTCGGCCGTGGTCCAGGCGACGCAGGAAAAAAGCATCGAGAATTCGTACAAGACGTCCCTTACCTGGGCCAATGTGAAGTTTCAGGCAACGCCGGAGCTGTCGCTGCGCGCGGGGCGCATTGCGCTGCCGCTGTTCCTGGCCGCCGACTATCGCAAGGTGGGCTACGCCCTGCCCTGGATGCGCGCGCCCGTCGAACTGTACAGCCTGATACCGATTTCCTACAGCGACGGCGTCGACGCCTCGTACCGCTGGCATACCGGGCAGGTCAAGCACGAGACCACACTGTCGCTCGGCCATGCGGCCGCACGCCTGAACAAGGACCTCACTGGCAAGGCCCGCAACATCGTCGGCCTCACCGAGAGCGCGACCGCCGGCGCACTGACCGTGCGCTTCACGGCGGCCCAGGCGCTCTTGGTGGTGCCGGGGGCCCAAGCGCTGTTCGACGGCTTGCGTGCCTTCGGCCCGCCGGGCGAGGCGCTGGCGGACCGCTACGATATCGCCAAGCGCCATGTGCGCGTGTTCAGCGCCGGCTTCAACTACGATCCGGGCAACTGGTTCATCACCGGCGAGAGTGGGCGCATCAACACCAGCTCGCTCCTGGGCGACCAGACCGCCTCGTATCTGTCGGCCGGCCGGCGCTTCGGTAATGTGGCGCCCTATGTTACCTATGCGCGCCTGGTCGCCAACCTCGCCACGCAAACGGCCGGGCTGCCGCTGGACGGCTTGCCGCCCGAAGCGGCGGCGGTGGCGGGCTTGTTGAACAATGCATTGAATGACCAGCTGCGCCAGATTGGTGTCCAGGACACCGCCAGCGTCGGCGTGCGCTGGGACGTCGCGCCGAATATTGCACTCAAGGCGCAGCTCGATCGCGTCACGCCGCGCGGCGGCTCGATCGGCACCCTGATCAACGTCCAGCCGGGGTTCCGTTCCGGCCAGGCGTTCAACGTCCTCAGCCTTGGCATGGACGTCGTTTTCTGACCATGATGAACCGTTCGCTTTCCACACTGTTGCTGTCCCTGTGCCTGGGGCCCGCCCTTGCGCTGGCGCCCAGCGCTGCCCCGGCGGCAGAACTGGCCGTGATCGTCTCGGCGCGCAGCAACATCAGTATGCTCAGTGCCGACCAGGTCGCCGAGATCTTCCTGTTCCAGACCAACCGCTTCCCGAACGGCAGCGAAGTGGTGCCCATCGACCAGGATCTGGGTTCGCCGCTGCGTGACGAGTTCTACAGCAAGGTCACGCATCGCACCCCGGCGCTCGTGAAAGCGCACTGGGCCAGACTGATCTTCACTGGCCGCGGCCAGCCACCGGCCGAGGTCGATGGCAACGCCGCCATGCGCAGGATGATTGCCGAAAATCCGGGGATGATCGGCTATGTCGAGCGCACGGCGCTGGATCCCAGCGTGCGCGCGGTGCTGATCGTGCGCTGACAGGCGCGCCAGCGCCATCCGCCTGTCAGCAAGTTCCAGCGAATTTCAGCGATTTTCGGGATCGGCACGCCGTTCCGGCGGGTCGCCCTCTTCGAAGCCGGCGACAAACACCAGCAGCACATCATTCAGGATTTTTTCCTGGCCTGCTTCGAGCAGCGCATTGGCCACCCGCGACAATTCGACCGGATCGGCCTTGCCATAACTGCCATCGATTGCCCTGCGCGTTACCTTGCCAAGTTCAAACGCCAACTCGGCGACCGCAGTATTTTCTGTCGTTCTCATATCACCCTTTTTTAGCAAGCGCCCGCCGCATGGACATCGTCATCGGTGGCGGGCACGGTTCGGCACATGATACCGGCGAACGGCTGTGGGGGTGCGCCCCGGTGCCGCCAGTTCGCCGGCTGGCCGACTAGTCGAACTTGCTGAAATCCGGCTTGCGCTTTTCGAAGAATGCCGTGAACGCTTCCTTCGCTTCGGCGCCGCCCAGCATCGCGCTGAACTGTTCGTTTTCAGCCGCGATGGTGTCCCTGACGTGCGCGGTGCGCGCGCGGCGCATCAGCGCCTTGGTGGTGCGGATCGAGGCGGGGGGCAGCTTGACCAGTTTGGCGGCCTGCGCCTGCGCGAACGCGAGCAGTTCCGCGGCCGGCAGCACGCGCGCGACGATGCCCATCTCCAGCGCTTCCTGGGCCAGGAATGACTCGCCCAGCATCAGCTTTTCGGCGGCCCGCGTGTAGCCGGCCGACTGCGCAACCAGCAGCGACGACGCAAATTCAGGGCACAGGCCCAGCTGCGAGAACGGCATCGAGAATTTGGCGTTGTCGGCCGCGTAGACCAGATCGCAATGCATCAGGAGCGTGGTGCCGATGCCGACGGCGGCGCCGGCCACGGCCGCGACCACCGGTTTGGTGCACCCTTCCAGCGCCAGCATGAACTGGAACACCGGACGCTCCGGCGTCATCGCACCTTCGCCGGTATTGTTCAAGAAATCGTCGAGGTCGTTACCGGCGGTGAAAATCTCGGGCTGGCCCGCGATCAGGATGGCGCGGATCGTGGTGTCCTGCTCGGCGGCGCGCAAGGCGTCGGCCATCGTCTGGTACATCGCGCCGGTGATCGCGTTCTTGCGTTCGAGGCGGTTGAAGGTGATCGTGAGGATGCCGTCGGCGGTGGTGGTGAGGATGCTCATGGTGGTTGTCTCCCGGTTATTCTTGGGCTGGTTGGACGCGTGGGCGGGAGACCCGCCCACCCTACGAGAGGGTGGCCCGGTCTCCCGCCCACGCGGTGATCGTACTGGCTGGCTTAGACGCGTTCGATAATGCCCGCAGCGCCCATGCCGGCGCCGACGCACATCGTCACCATGCCGTACTTGAGGTTATTGCGACGCAGCGCGTGCACGACGGTCGCAGCGCGGATCGCACCGGTTGCGCCCAGCGGGTGGCCCAGGGCAATGGCGCCGCCCAGCGGGTTGACCTTGCTGGTGTCCAGGCCCAGATCGCGGATCACGGCCAGCGCCTGCGCGGCGAAGGCTTCGTTGAGCTCGATCCAGTCCAGCTGGTCCTGCGTGATGCCGGCGGCGGCCAGCGCTGCAGGAATCGCGAACTTCGGACCGATGCCCATGATTTCCGGCGGCACGCCGCGCACGGCGAACGACGAGAACTTGGCCAGCGGCGTCAGGTTGTGCTCGCGCAGGATTTTTTCGCTGACGACGATCAGGGCGCCGGCGCCATCCGACATCTGCGACGACGTGGCAGCCGTGACCGAACCCTTGGCCGCAAACACGGGCTTGAGTTTGCCCATGCTTTCCATGCTGGCGTCGGCGCGCGGGCCTTCGTCGGTGTCAACGGTGCGGGTCTTGACGTCGATCTGGCCGGTGGCCAGGTTCGGCGTGCGGGTGATGACGTCGACCGGGGTGATCTCGTCCTTGAAGTGACCGGCCTGCTGCGCGGCGATCGCGCGGCGGTGCGATTCCAGGCCGAAGGCGTCCTGGTCTTCGCGCGAGATCTTCCACTGGTTGGCGACGTTCTCGGCCGTCAGACCCATGCCGTAGGCCAGGCCCACGTTCTCGTCCTTGAACGTGTCCATATTGATCGACGGGTGGTGGCCCATCATCGGCACCATCGACATCGATTCGACGCCGCCGGCGATCATCACGTCGGCTTCGCCCACGCGGATGCGGTCGGCGGCCATCGCCAGTGCGGTGATGCCCGAGGCGCAGTAACGGTTGACCGTCACGCCGCCCACGGTGTTCGGCAAGCCGGCCAGTACCACCGAATTACGGGCGATGTTGAAGCCCTGCTCGGCTTCCGGGAACGAGCAGCCGATGATCGCATCGATGATCAACGCCGGGTCCAGGTTCGGCACGGCTGCCATGGCGCCGCGGATCGCGTGCACCAGCAGATCATCCGGGCGGGTCTTGTTGAACATGCCGCGCGGCGCCTTGCCGATCGGGGTACGGGTCGCTGCGACGATGTATGCGTCTTGAAGTTGTTTGCTCATGTCAGTGTCCTGTTCTGTCGACGCTTAGTTGCGCACTGGCTTGCCGGTCTGCATCATGCCCATGATGCGTTCCTGCGTTTTCGGATTGTTCAGCAGCGCCACGAAGGCCTTGCGCTCCAGGTCGAGGATCCACTGCTCGCTGACCACACTGCCCTGGTCGATGTCGCCGCCAGTGACGATCTCGGCGATGGTGTCGCCCAGCTGGTAGTCATAGGCCGAGATGAAGCCGCCGTCGCGCATATTGACCATCTGGCCGCGGATCGTGCCCCAGCCGTAACGGCCGGTGACCGGGAACGTGCGGCGCGCCGGTGCGCGGTAGCCAGCGTCAGCCATGGCGCGCGCCGTGGTTTTCGCCACGTGCAGCAGTTCGTAGGCGTTAAAGACAATCACGTCGTCTTCTTTCAGGTAACCCATCGCCTTGGCTTCCAGTGCCGACTTCGACACTTGCGCGGTGGCCGCGTTCATGAAACCGTTCTTCAGGAATTGCAGGATGTCGTTGCCCTTGGCTTCGGTTGCCGCGCGCAGCGCTGCTTCCTTCAGGCCGCCGCCGGCAGGCACCAGGCCCACACCCACTTCGACCAGGCCGATGTACGACTCGATCGACGCGACACGTTTGCTGGCATGCAGCGCCAGCTCGCAGCCGCCGCCCAGCGCCAGGCCCGCCACTGCAGCGACGACCGGCACGTTCGAGTACTTGAGCGCCATGAAGGTGTCCTGCAGCTCGCGCACGATCGGCTCCATCGCCTTTGCGCCGCCGGCCATGAAGGCTGGCAGGGCCGATTGCAGGTCGGCGCCGGCCGAGAACGCGCCGCCTTCAGCGGCGTCGGTATTCCAGATCACGATGCCCTTGAAGCCCGCTTCGGCTTCTCTCAAAGCGCGCTGCAGGCCCTTGATGACGCCATCGCCGATGACATGCATCTTGGTCTTGAGCGAGACGACCAGGACTTCGTCGTCCGAGTGCCACAGGCGCACGGACTCGTCTTCGAACACGGTGGTGCCAGCGGTTTTTGGGTCGGCGCCGCCCAGGCCCACGACCGGTGCGCGGAACTGCTGGCGTTGATACACCGGCAGGTCCGACAGCGGCACGTAGCCGCTCTTGGCGACCGAGTACGAACCTTCAGGGGTATGCACACCCTTCTCGGCCACACTGCCTTCGAACACCCAGGCTGGCAGCGGTGCAGTCGACAGCGCCTTGCCGGCGTCGATGTCTTCCTTGACCCACTGCGCGATCTGCGTCCAGCCGGCGCCCTGCCACGTTTCGAACGGGCCGACGCTCCAGCCGAAGCCCCAGCGCATCGCGAAGTCGATGTCGCGCGCGTTGTCGGCGATCGATTCGAGGTGGAACGCGATGTAGTGGAACGCGTCGCGGAAGATCGCCCACAGGAACTGCGCCTGCGGGTTGGTCGATTCGCGCATGGCCTTGAACTTCTTGACCGGGTCTTTCTCTTTCAGGATGCGGCCAACGATGTCGGCTGCCTTGGCGCCGCCCGTGACGTACTCACCCGTGGCGAAGTCCAGGCGCTGGATCTCCTTGCCGACCTTCTTGTAGAAGCCGGCGCCGGATTTCTGGCCCAGCGCACCTTTTTCGATCAGCTTGGCCAGGATGTCCGGCGTCTTGTAGACGCTGAAGAACGGGTCGTCCTTCAGGTTGTCCTGCATGGTCTTGATCACATGACCCATCGTGTCCAGGCCGACCACGTCCGCGGTGCGGAAGGTGCCCGACTTGGCGCGGCCCAGCTTGGCGCCGGTCAGGTCATCGACCACGTCCACTGACAGGCCGAATTTCTCGGCTTCGACGATCGTGGCCAGCATGCCGAAGATGCCGACACGGTTGGCGATGAAGTTCGGGGTGTCTTTCGCGCGCACGACGCCCTTGCCCAGGGTCGAGGTCAGGAAGGTCTCGAGCTGGTCCAGGATGTCAGGACGCGTGTCCGTGGTCGGGATCAGTTCGACCAGATGCATGTAGCGCGGCGGGTTGAAGAAGTGCACGCCGCAGAAGCGCGCCTTCAGTTCGGCGTCGAAGCCTTCGGCCAGCTTGTTGATCGACAGGCCCGACGTGTTCGACGCGAAGATCGCGTTTGGCGCGATGTGCGGCGCGACCTTGGCGTACAGGTCGTGTTTCCAGTCCATGCGCTCGGCGATGGCTTCGATGATCAGGTCGCAGCCGGCCAGCACGTCGAGGTTGTCCTCGTAGTTGGCCACTTCGATCAGGGCCGCGTCATCCTTGTTGCCCAGCGGGGCTGGCGAGAGCTTTTTCAGGTTCTCGATGGCGCGCAGGACGATGCCGTTCTTTGGACCTTCCTTAGCCGGCAGGTCGAACAGCACGACTGGCACCTTGGCGTTCACGCAGTGGGCGGCGATTTGCGCGCCCATCACGCCGGCGCCCAGCACGGCGACTTTCTTGACGATGAAATTGGACATGTAAGATTTCCTTGTTGGGTTGGGCGTGAGTGCTTAGAACAGGTCGGCGTCCAGCGCTGTCAGGTTCGCGGCGCCCGAGCGTGCCTGGCGGATCAGCATCGCGGTTTCCGGATACAGACGTGCGAAGTAGAAGCGGATCGTCGCCAGCTTCGATTCATAGAAGCGGTCGCCCGAATCGAGCTTGGCCAGTGCGATCTTGGCTTGCTGCGCGAACAGGTAGCTGTAGACCAGGTGACCGGCCACGCGCAGGTAAGGCACGGCGGCGGCGCCCACTTCGTCCGGATTCTGGAAGGCCTTCATGCCGATTTCCATCGTCAGCTTGGTGACCTTGTCGCCCAGCTCGCCCAGCGGCGTGACGAATTCGGACATGTTCTCGTCCAGGCCATTGTCTTCAACAAAGTTCTTGATCTTCTCGCCGAACTTGCGCAGCTTGGCGCCGTTGTCCATCAGGATCTTGCGGCCCAGGAGGTCCAGCGACTGGATCGTGTTGGTGCCTTCGTAGATCATGTTGATGCGCGCGTCGCGCACGTACTGTTCCATGCCCCATTCGGCGATGTAGCCGTGGCCGCCGTAGACCTGCATCGCTTCGGACGTTGCGATCCAGCCGTTGTCCGTGATGAAGGCCTTGATGATTGGCGTGAGGAGGGCCACTTCGTCAGCCGCTTCCTTGCGCACGTCTTCATCGGTGTGGTTCAGTTCGCGGTCGATCTGCAGCGCGACGTACGACGAGAACGCGCGGCCGCCTTCAGCGAAGGCTTTTGCGGTCAAGAGCATGCGGCGCACGTCCGGGTGCACGATGATCGGGTCGGCTGGCTTGTCCGGTGCTTTCACGCCCGACAGGCTGCGCATCTGGATGCGGTCTTTTGCATAGGCCAGCGCGTTCTGGTACGCCACTTCGGTCAGGCCGAGCGACTGCATGCCCACGCCCAGGCGGGCGGCGTTCATGAACACGAACATCGCCTGCAGGCCTTTATGCGGCTGGCCGATCAGCGTGGCGCGTGCGTTGTCCAGGTTCATCTGGCAGGTCGAGTTGCCGTGGATACCCATCTTTTCTTCGATGGCGCCGCAGGCGATGCCATTGCGCTCGCCGATCGAGCCGTCTTCGTTCGGCATGAACTTCGGCACCAGGAACAGCGAGATGCCTTTCGAGCCTTCCGGTGCATCCGGCAGGCGTGCCAGCACCAGGTGGACGATGTTGTCCGAGATATCATGTTCGCCGGCCGAGATGAAGATCTTCGAGCCGGTGATCAGGTAGGTGCCGTCGCCTTGCGGTTCGGCTTTCGAACGCAACAGGCCCAGGTCGGTGCCGCAATGCGCTTCGGTCAGGCACATCGTGCCGGTCCATTCACCCGAGACGAGCTTTGGCAGGTACAGGCGCTTCTGGTCGTCGGTGCCGTGCTCCAGCAGGCACTCGTAGGCGCCGTGCGACAGGCCCGGGTACATCGACCAGGCCTGGTTCGACGAATTGAGCATCTCGTAGAACGAGTTGTTCAGCGTGATCGGCAGGCCCTGGCCGCCGTATTCCGGATCGCACGCGAGCGCCGCCCAGCCGCCTTCGACATACTGTTTATACGCTTGCTTGAAGCCCTTCGGCGTGGTCACGCTCTTGTCGGCAGCATTGAAGGTGCAGCCTTCGCGGTCGCCCGAGTGGTTCAGCGGGAACAGCACTTCCTGGGTGAATTTTGCACCTTCTTCGAGTACCTGGTTGATGATGTCGGTATCGATTTCCTGGTATTTCGGCAGATTCTTGAATTCTTCGGTGACATTGAGGAACTCGTGCAGAACGAACTGCATATCCCGGATTGGCGCGACGTACTGACCCATGGTTTTCTCCTGAAGAGGTGTGACGATTGTTGGACGTGACAGGCGGCCTTATGCCGCCTGGTGGTCTTGCGATTGTTGGGAATTGCGGTAATTTTCGATCAGGCGTTCAAAGCCGGCCCGGGCCCGCTCGACGGCGCCCGGATTGCGCAGGAAACGCGCATCGTGGTGCAGCGCCAGGATCAGGCCGTGCATCTCGAACACCAGCTGCTCGGCGTCGAAACCGGTGTGCAGGTGCTTCAGTTCGATCGCCTGCTCGACACTGCGCAGCAAGGCGCCCTGCCACGCGCGGACCATCGACACCAGCTCTTCGCGGATCGGGCCTTCGCGGTCGTCGTATTCGACGGCGCCACTGATATAGATGCACCCGGACGCGATTTCGACCGACACCCGCTTGACCCAGCGCGTGTACATCGCCACCAGGCGCGGCAGGCCGCGGGTTTCCTTGATGCTCGGGTAGAAGACCTCTTGCTCGAAGCGGTGGTGGTACAGCTTGACCACTTCGAGCTGCAGGTCTTCGCGCGAACCGAAGTGGGCGAACACGCCAGACTTGCTCATGCTCATCCGGTCGGCCAGCAGGCCGATCGTCAAGCCTTCGAGGCCGTTGCGGCTGGCGAGCTCGAGCGCGACGTCGAGAATTGCCGCCCGCGTCTGCTCGCCCTTGCGCATGAATTTTGCTGAAGTACTGATAGCTTCCCCTGGTCTCGAAAAAATCCGAACGCTCGTACTATTATCTATCGGGCCTGGAATGTCAAACGGGAACTTAGAGGTGCGGTTCTATTGATGAAAAACAACCCGCGACACCCGGAGAAAGCGCCTTTTGCTGACGGCCCGGCTTGCAGGCGAGCGGCAGAAAATAGTTGTTTCATCTGCTAAAGGTACAGCATTTTCGGGGTGACCGGTGCGTCATTTACGAGCACGGCGCACCCGTTTGCAGCTTGACTGTTACCATTAATAATCGGGCAACAAACCCGGCAACATCCAGCGCACCGACGAAAGGTCCAGAGCATGAGCAGCAACCATCAGAATGAGCAGGTCGTCGAAGCGGACGGCAGCGAACTGCAGCTGGCGATTCGCGCCTTCTCGCTCCAGGAAGGTAGCGCTCAGTCCGGTCACGCAGCGCCAGACGGCACGGATTCGATGCAGCATTTTCTGGTGCTGATCGGCCACGCCAGTGCGCGGCTGGACAGCGGCGCGACGGCGGACGACGCGATTGCCGATCTGGTCCGGCGCGGGCTGGACCGCGACACGGCGCAGGTCGTCGTCGACAAGGCCGTCGATGTCGTCGCCTCGAACCGGGCGCTGGAAAGCGCGCCACCGGCGCAGCATGTGCGTCCCCGATCCGGCAAGAGCATCCGCGTGTTTGCCATCGTGCTGGTGGTCGTCGCGCTGATTGTGGCCTTGCTGGTCATGCGATAACGCCTGCTGCGCCTAGTCGCCGGCGCGCTCCATCGCCCGGCGATCGCGCTTGGTCGGCCGCCCCTTGATTTCCAGGCTCGGTTCCGGATACAAACGCCGTGCGACTTTGTCGTTCTCGCGCTTGGCAACGCTTTCGTCGGTCTCGAAATACAGCGTGCGCGCGACAGGAGCGCCACCGCGCGCGCCAGAGATGGCCGCGACGATGATTTCCCAGCGATCCGAGCCGTTATCGATCAGCATCTTGTCGTTGATCTTGACGGTGCGCGCCGGCTTGACTGGCTCGCCGTCGATCCGCACCCTGCCCCGCTCGACCGCATCCTGGGCCAGCGAACGCGTCTTGAAAAACCGTGCTGCCCACAACCATTTGTCCAGCCGGACGTTCTCTTTGTCTTTGTCCATCGTTATCCTTTATTACGCATACCCGATGGCGCACACGCGCATCACCAGTTTGTAGCCGACATATGCACAGCCGTTGATCGCGCGGCGCAGCCAGCCGATGTCGGCAAATTCCTGCGGACAGACTTCGACCCCGTCCGCGATGCCCCGTTCGATGTGCGCGCGCATCGATGCGGCGAAGACCTGATCGTCCACGACGATATTGGCTTCCTGATTCACGAACAGCGACAGGCCGTCGCAGTTGCTCGAGCCGACCGTGGCCCAGGAGTCGTCCACCACCGCCACTTTCGCATGCAATTGGGTCCTGCGGTACTCGACCACGCGGATGCCATCGGCCAGCAGTTTCGGATAGAACGATTGCGCCACCGCGTCCTGGATCGCGAACTCGCCCACCCCGATCAGCAGCGTAACGGCGACGCCGCGCTGCGCCGCATGCGCGAGCGCCTTGCGGAACTTGCGGCCCGGCGCAAAGTACGGCGTGGCCAGCAGCACGCTGTGGCGCGCATGACCCAGCGCCTGCAGATAGGCACGCTGGATCGTGGTACGGTTGCGCAGGTTGTCGCGCACGACGAACGCGGCGCGCGCGGGACTGGCGCACGATGGCGGCGGCGGCTTGCGCATTTCGCGGAACAGTTCCAGGCGCTTGCGCAGCCGCAGGCGGCCCGTGCGGGTCCATTGCCCTTGCGCTTCGTCGTGGATTTGGGCGACGATTGGGCCACGCAGCCGTGCCGTGAAATCCCAGCGCGGCGCCGGCAGGCGATGGCCGTCGGCGTGGTCGCACAGCCAGTCGTCGTTGACGTTGATGCCGCCGACAAAGGCGAGCTCGCGATCGATCACGGTGATCTTGCGGTGCGAGCGGGCGATGCCGCGCTTGCACAGCGGATTGAAGACGCGGTATTGGGCGCCGGCCTCGGCCAGTACCAGGCCCAGCCGGGACGTGACGCGATGGCCGGTGCCGAACCAGTCGACCAGAACCCGCACCTTCACGCCACGTCTGGCCGCGCGCGCGAGCGCATCGCGCACGGCGTCGCCCGTGTCGTCTTCGGCAAAAATATAGGTTTCGAACAGCACCTCATGCCGGGCGGCGTCGAGCGCGGCGATCAGCGCCGGGAAGAACGCAACGCCGCTCTCTAACAGCGTGATGTCGTTATGGTCGACAAAGGTGACGCTGCGCATGGCCTCAGGCCAGCTCGAGTTCCGCCACGATCGGTGCGTGGTCGGACAGCTTGGCCCACAGGGGACCGTGCATCACTTGCGCCGAGTTGACCTTGAAGCCGCGCACGTAGATGCGGTCCAGGCGGAACCACGGCAGCATCGCCGGGAACGTGCGCGCCGGCGCCAGGCGCGGCTTGCGCCCGGCCCAGCTGCGCACCATGTCGCCCATTGGCGAGCGCGGACCCAGCTCGTCGAAGACTTCGCACACGCCCAGGCCGGCGCGCAGCTTGTCGCTCAGGGTGTTGCGCCAGTCGTTGAAGTCGCCCGCGATGATGACCGGCTCGCCGTTCGGCGCCGACGAATTGACAGCGTCGATCAGCGACTGCGTCTGGCGCCCGCGCCCGCCTTCGAACAGGCCCAGGTGCACGACATAGCAGTGCACCGGACACTCGGGCGTACCCAGCACGCAGTGCAGGATGCCGCGCTGCTCGTAGGCGTGGTCCGAGACATCGTGGTTATGCGAGTTTTCGATGGGGTACGTACTGAGCAGCGCATTGCCATGGTGACCGTGGTCGTAGACCGCGTTCATGCCATAGGCCGTGTGGTGCAGGTCGGAGGCGAAATAATCGTACTGGGCGGTTTCAGGCCAGTGCCGATGGCCACGGTCTTCCTTGCCGAAGCGTGCCTGGTGCCGGTCGTGCCGGCCCTGGACTTCTTGCAGGAAGACGACATTGGCGTCGAATTCAGCGATCGCTTTCTTCAGTGCGATCACGCGGGGCGTGCTGCGCAGCGAGGAAACGCCCTTGTGAATGTTGTAGGTAGCCACACGAATTTTCATGGGAACATTCTACCCGGATCGGACTGCCGTTCTCGTGAAACGGCCCCAATCGTGCGCTTATTAAAGCGCTGGCGCGTTCGGCAGGTTGCCAGCTCTCGCACTCTTTTTAGAAACCAACAGTAACAAACTGTTTTCAGGCGATCGCGTGCGCCTGGTCGTACACCGCTTCGTGGCCCGAGACGATCATGCGGCGCGGACGGTGTGCTGCTGCCTCATCCTTTTGCGCGCGGGGCGCCATTGGGCCACACAGGCGCAGGCCATCCATCAGGTCGATATAAATGCAATCGTCGCCGAGTGTGATTGCTTTTACTTTCTTGTCGCTATTCAGTTTGAAGTTATCCATTTTTCTCTCAGAATCATCCACTTAAAAGTTGCACATCAAAAATTCACACTGGGTGAACTATTGACCTTAGACTACTGATTTCTGACTGTCAACCGTGGAATATATGGTGCCCGTCCGTTGGCGACCATATTTAATTCATTCACGAAACGTGTTATCAAGTGTCTCAAAATGTATCTTCATAGGAGAACGTGCATTTTTTCGTGCCTATGTGAGCGCCAGCGAACAGAGCCAAATTAAAAAAAGCACTTACGTACTTTTGCTCTAAAACGTCATTTTATTGCTTGGTATAAGCGAAATTCAATGATGATTTACTGCAAATATGCTTCTTTGAAGAAATTTTATTTGCTTTTTGGATTGGAAGCGAGCTGGCGTGGCAGTTGCAGGATGGCTTCGGCATTCGAAGCCGAAAAGCAGCGGTCAGCCGCTTCCAGGTAGGGCAGCCAGGCGTGGGCAACGTGCTCGCGTGGGCTGAGGATGATGGGGATGTCGCGCGGCACGCAGACAGAAAACACGTGCTCGGTGTTCTGCGTCACGCCGGGGGCGTAGCGGTGACGCCAGAGGGGATAGATCTCGTAGATATTGGATAACTGCCAGTTACACAGGACGATCTGTGTGCCGTCAGCCACGATGCCGGTTTCTTCGAACAGTTCGCGCGCTGCCGTCTCCAGCAGCGGCTCGTCGAGCCGGTCGAGCGAGCCGGTGACCGATTGCCAGAAGCCCGGCTGACCGGCGCGTTCGATCACCAGCACGTCCAGCTCGGACGTGTGGATCACGACCAGCACCGATTCAGGGATCTTGTAGGCTTGCATGACAGGATGAGCGGGGTCGGCAGCCAGGCCGCCTCCCCCGCCCGCCATTACGCGACCTTCGGTTCGTTACGCAGGCGGATGTGCAGCTCTTTCAATTGCTTCTCGTCGACTTCGGACGGTGCATTGGTCAGCAAGCACTGCGCGCGCTGCGTTTTCGGGAACGCGATCACGTCACGGATCGACTCGGAGCCCGTCATCAGCGTGATCAGGCGATCCAGGCCGAAGGCCAGGCCACCGTGCGGTGGCGCGCCGTATTGCAGCGCATCCAGCAGGAAGCCGAACTTGAGCTGCGCTTCTTCGGCGTCGATCTTCAGCGCGCGGAACACCTTGCTCTGGACGTCTTCGCGGTGGATACGGATCGAACCGCCGCCCAGTTCCCAGCCGTTCAGGACCATGTCGTAGGCCTTGGCGATGCAGGCGCCCGGATTGGTCTCGAGCATGTCTTCGTGGCCGTCTTTCGGGGCCGTGAACGGGTGGTGGGTCGCGGTCCAGCGATCGCCGTCTTCGTCGTACTCGAACATCGGGAAGTCGATGACCCACAGCGGCGACCAGACGTCGTCGAACAGGCCGGCCTTCTTGCCGAATTCCGAGTGACCGATCTTCACGCGCAGCGCGCCCAGGGCGTCGTTGACGACCTTGGCCTTGTCGGCGCCGAAGAAGATCAGGTCGCCGTCTTCGGCGCCCGTCAGTTCCAGCACCTGCGCCAGCACCTCGTCGGACAGGTTCTTGACGATCGGCGACTGCAGGCCGTCACGGCCCTTGGCTTTCTCGTTGACCTTGATGTACGCCAGGCCACGGGCGCCGTAGATCGCGACGAACTGGGTGTACGCGTCGATTTCCGAACGTGGCATCGAGCCGCCCTGCGGCACGCGCATGCCGACCACACGGCCATTTGGCAGGTTGGCGGCGCTGTTGAACACCTTGAACTCGACCGTCTTCATCAGCTCGGTCAGTTCGGTGAAGGCGAGCTTGACGCGCATGTCCGGCTTGTCCGAACCGTACATCGCCATCGCGGTGGCGAAGTCCATCACCGGGAACGGGTTCGGCAGTTCGATGCCGGTCGTGTTCTTGAACACGACGCGCATCATTTCTTCGAACATGTCGCGGATCTCCTGTTCGGTCAGGAACGAGGTTTCGCAGTCGATCTGGGTGAATTCAGGCTGGCGGTCAGCGCGCAGATCTTCGTCGCGGAAGCACTTGGTGATCTGGTAGTAACGGTCGAAGTTGGCGACCATCAGCAGCTGCTTGAACAGCTGCGGCGACTGCGGCAGCGCGAAGAAATTGCCCGCGTTGACACGCGATGGCACCAGGTAGTCGCGCGCGCCTTCCGGGGTCGACTTGGTCAGCATCGGGGTTTCGATGTCGATGAAGCCCAGGTTGTCGAGGTACTTGCGCACTTCCATCGAGACCTTGTAGCGCAGCTTCAGGTTGTGCTGCATCTGGCCGCGGCGCAGGTCGAGCACGCGGTGCGTCAGGCGGGTGGTTTCCGACAGGTTGTCGTCGTCCAGCTGGAACGGCACCGGCACCGAAGCATTGAGCACTTCGACTTCGGTCGCGGTCACTTCGATCTTGCCCGAGGCCAGGTTGGCGTTGACGGTGCCGGCCAGACGGTTGGTCACGGTGCCGACGATGCGCAGGCAATACTCATTACGCACGTGCTCGGCTGCCTTGAAGACAGCGGCGTTGTCCGGATGGCAGACCACCTGCACCAGGCCTTCGCGGTCGCGCAGGTCGATGAAGATCACCCCGCCGTGGTCGCGGCGGCGGTGCACCCAGCCGCACAGGCTGACGGTTTGGCCCAGCAGTTCCTCGGTGACGAGGCCGCAGTAATTGGTACGCATGGTGGACATAGTTTTCGTTCCAGGTTGATTGATTTGTCGGCGCCGCCATCACGGGCGGCCCAGATTCTGTGATGCGTTATTTGGCGGCCGCAGTATTGGCGGCGCCGGGCGGCACATGGCTCGGTGCGACCACGCCCATCGAGACGATGTACTTGAGCGCCGCGTCGACGGTCATGTCGAGTTCTTTCACGCGGCTGCGTTCCATCATCAGGAAAAAGCCCGAGGTGGGATTTGGCGTCGTGGGCACGTACACGCTCACGAAGTCGCCCACCAGGTGGTTGGTCACGTCGCCGCCCGGCACGCCGGTCAGAAACGCGATCGTATACGAGTCGGCGTGCGGATACGGGATCAGCACCGCCTGGCGGAAGGCATTGCCGGACGACGAGAACAGCGTGTCGGACACCTGCTTGACGCTGCCGTACAGCGAGCTGACCACCGGCACCCGCTTGAGCAGGCGCTCGCCCACGCGCACGATGTACTTGCCCACCAGGTTGTTGGTGAGCAGGCCCGTGACGAACACGATGGCCAGCGTCAGCACCGCGCCAATGCCCGGCACGTCCATGCCGATGAACTGGCGCGGCTGCCAGGCGGCCGGCACGAACATCAGCGACTGGTCGAGCGTGCTGATGATCAGGCTCAGGACCCAGGCCGTAATCGCCAGGGGCACCAGCACCAGCAGACCGGTGATGAAATATTTACGCATCGGATATCCCGTTATTCTTGTTGGCGCGGCGCAGGGACGCGCCGGGCTCAGGTGCTGCTCTTGTCGCCACCACTGCTGGTGCTGCCCGTGCCAGGCGCGGCAGGCGCTGGCGTGGCCGGTGCAGCTGCTGCGGCCGGCGCGGCCGCTGCGTCAGCACCGCCCGTGCCCGCAGCGGTGCCGGTGGCAGGCGGCGTGCCGCCACGGAAATCGGTCACGTACCAGCCCGAGCCCTTGAGCTGGAAACCGGCCGCAGTCACCTGCTTCTTGAACGATGGCTTGGCGCAGGACGGGCAGACGGTCAGGACCGGATCCGATATCTTTTGCAGTACATCTTTGGAAAAACCGCATTCTTCGCAGCGATAGGCATAAATCGGCATTCTGGTGCTCCGCAAAAATCTTCAAAACCCTGAATTATAAAGCTTTTGCCGCAGCATTTACGGCATTGCGATGGCCCGGGCACAAGACAGCGCCGCGATCGACAAACGCGGGCCTCATCGTGTTGTTTTTCACTACGCCAGCAGGCGAACTGTTTGCTCGTGCACAGCATCGGTGATTTAATACGGCTTCTTTACCGGATGTTGGTCGCAGGAAAGCTCTGCCACTGCGAGAACACAAGAAACAGAAGGCTGCGAGATGTTCATATCATCGCAGCCCATAAAAGAACACAGCTTATCAAGCCCGCTCACGCGGGCTTTTTTCTTGGGCGCGCGTCAGTTGGACGCGTGGACCGGAAACCCGTCCACCCTACTTCGTTGCGCTCAGAGGAAGTACAGCGCAGCCAGCGCGGTGCAGGCGCCCGTCGCCAGCAAGGTCAGGAACGTGAGCATGCGATTGGTGCGGCGCTGCTCCACCACCAGCATCGCCATCATCTCGCTGTTGGCGATGTGCGGATGGTGCCCTTTCGACTCGCGTTCCAGCGCCTGGTGCACGAGGCGCGGCAGTTGCGGGAAGATCTGGGCGTAGCGCGGCGCTTCGGCCTTCAGGCGCTCGACCAGGCCTTGCCAGCCCACCTGCTCGGCCATCCAGCGCTCAAGGTATGGCTTGGCCGTCTTCCACAAGTCCAGGTCGGGGTCGAGCTGGCGGCCCAGGCCTTCGATATTGAGCAGCGTCTTTTGCAGCAGCACCAGTTGCGGCTGCACTTCGACATTGAAGCGGCGCGAGGTCTGGAACAGGCGCAGCAGGATCTGGCCAAACGAGATGTCTTTGAGAGGGCGATCGAAGATCGGCTCGCAGCAGGCGCGTACGGCCGATTCGAGTTCGTCGACGCGCGTGCTCGGCGGCGCCCAGCCCGACTCGATGTGGGCCTCGGCCACGCGCTTGTAGTCGCGCTGGAAGAAGGCCAGGAAGTTCTGCGACAGGTAATCCTTGTCGAAGTCGGTCAGCGTGCCAACGATGCCGAAGTCGAGCGCGATATAGCGGCCCAGCGTTTCCGGTGCGGTCGAAACCAGGATATTCCCGGGATGCATGTCGGCGTGGAAGAAGCCGTCACGGAACACCTGGGTGAAGAAAATCTCCACGCCATCGCGCGACAGCTTCTTGAGGTCGACACCGGCGGCGGCCAGGCGATCGATCTGGGACACCGGCAGGCCGTGCATGCGCTCCATGACGATCACGCTGCTCGAGCAATAGTCCCAGTACATCTCGGGCACCATCAGCAGCGTCGAATCGGCGAAGTTGCGGCGCAGCTGGCTGGCGTTGGCGGCCTCGCGCATCAGGTCGAGCTCGTCGTGCAGGTATTTGTCGAATTCGGCGACGACTTCGCGCGGCTTCAGGCGCCGCGCTTCGCTCCAGACCTTTTCGATCAGGTTCGCGGCCATGCGCATCAGCGCCATGTCCTCGTCGATCAGCTTCTTCATGCCCGGGCGCAGCACCTTGACGGCGACTTCCTTGCCGTTCTTGAGCGTGGCGAAGTGCACCTGGGCGATTGACGCCGAGGCGATCGGCTCACGCTCGAAGTGGGCGAACAGCTGGTCGGGATGGGTGCCGAGCGAGCGCGTGATCTGCGCCACCGCCAGGTCGGAGCCGAACGGCGGCACCCGGTCCTGCAGCATGGCCAGTTCATCGGCGATATCGGGCGGCACCAGGTCGCGCCGGGTCGACAGCACCTGGCCGAACTTTACGAAGATCGGGCCCAGTTCTTCGAGCGCCTGGCGCAGCCGCACGGCGCGTGGCGATGTGATCGTGCGCCAGAAGAAGAACGTGTTCATCAGGCGCGCGGTGCGCGGGGCATTGATGCTGGTGACGGCGATTTCGTCCAGGCCGTACTTGGTGAAGACGGTGAGAATGCGCAGCAGGCGCAGGAATTTCAATATCATCGACGATCCGGATTCTGGTCTGCGCTTACAGCAAAGGTGGAAGAAGGTTTGGCGGTGCTGCGCTGGGCCAGCGCCTGTTCGAGCCGCGCGATGCGCTTGGCGCTGCGCTCGACGTCGTCGCGCAGGCGCACGACATCGGCGGCAAAGGCGTCGCGCTGGACCGGACGCACCAGCACCGGCCGCTCGTCAGCCAGGAATTCAGCGAGGTTCTCGGCCAGGCGGCGCCCTGCTTCGCCCAGGCCACCCACCGTGCGGCGGGCGCCCTGATGCAGGCGGTAGGCGGCCACCGGCCCGACCACGCGCTCGAGGTCGTACTCGGCATCCCAGCGCAGGCCGTTGGCCAGCTGCGAAATGACGTTGGCAAATTCGGCGTCGCCCTCGATCTTCACGTACGACAGCGCGCGCGTGCGGTCTTGCGCAATCAGCGGCAGGTCGGCCGGCTTGATGCGGATAGTGACGTTGGCCGGCGCTGCATCCTGGCTGGCCTCGAACAGGCCGTCAGGCGCCACCAGCACGCGCAGCTGGGCCACGCCGGCATCGATGCACGCCTGCTTGCCGGCATGGCGCGCGAGCGCGGCCCGGGCCCAGGCTTCCTGGGCCAGCAGGTGATTGATCGCGGCAACTGCAGGCACGGTCAGCGCATGCTGGGGTGACAAGGTCGACAGGGATGGAAGATTCGGAAACATGGCAGGACTACCCTCAAAAAACAAAACCGCCCGGAGTGATTCGGGCGGTTTTGATCTTACCAGTTCGCCGGGCACGCACCCGGCGTTACGGAATCGGCAAACAAAATAATTCCGGTTCGCCTGCGGCGTACTTAGTTCGGCTGCTGAATGCCAGCCAGCACCCAGCCACCCGCGCCCGACAGCGGCTTGGACATGTTCCAGACCTCGACGAACGGCTCTGGCAATGCATCTTTCGCGCTACGGATCATGGCGTTGAACTGCACGCTCGCCAGGTAATCGGTGGCCGTCTGTTCGATGCCCAGCAACTGCGCATCGACATTGACGACGTCGGTGAAATCAGCGACGGCGCCGCGTTCCTGGATCTGCAGCTTGAGTTCAGCGAACACTTCCGGCGACGTGAATTCGCGCAGGTCGTTCGTGTCGCCACGATCCCAGGCTGCCTGCATGCGGATGAACGACGACTTCGCATGACGCAGGAAGCTCTCGCTGTCGAAGTCGGCCGGCACGCCCCATTGCTGGTGCGCTGCCGGAGTAGCCGCATTACCGAAACCCGATGCATTCAGGCCGCCGCGGTCTTTTTCCAGTGCAACGCCACCCTGGAATGCGGTGGGCTGTGGACGCAGACCCGAACCGATTTCAGGCGTGCCAACGCCACCGGCCGCCTGCGGCTTGAAGCCGCCGCTGAAACCGGCTGCGGATGGATTGGCCGGCGTGTCCTTGCGGCGGAACATGCGCACCAGGAACATGATGACGAGGCCGAACAGCGCGAACATCAGGATGCCTGCGATGATGCTGGCCATTGCACCGCCAATACCCAGGTGCGACAGCAGCATGCCCAGGCCAAGGCCCAGCAATGCGCCGCCAAGGATGTTGCGCATCATGCTTGGCTTTTTGGCGGCAGCCGCTGCGCCAGCGCCGGCAGCAGCTGGCGCGGCCTGGTTCGGGGTCTGGCGCTGCATGTTCTGCGCGGGCGCCGGCGCCGGGGCCGGCATCTGGCGCACGGCCTGCGACTGGCGGCCGACGGAGCGCTTGCCACCCATCGGGCGTGCGTAGGCCTCGGCCACCATCGAGAATGCGGTGACTGCGAGGAGCGTCGTGACCAGGAATTTTTTCATTGTCTCCGTCCTTGATTGGAACTTCAGTTGAAACTACAGCTTGATACCGGTGTGCAAAGCGGCCACACCCGCCGTCAGGTTGAAATACTGGACCCGCTCCAGTCCTGCGTCTTGCAGCATGCCCTTCAGGGTGTCCTGATCGGGGTGCATGCGGATCGATTCGGCCAGGTAGCGATAGCTTTCAGCATCGCCGGCAATCCGCTGGCCCAGCCATGGCAACACCGAGAACGAATACACGTCATACGGCTTTTGCAGTGGCGCAATCACTTTCGAGAACTCAAGCACCAGCAATTTGCCGCCCGGCTTGAGTACCCGGTGCATCTCGGCCAGCGCCTGATCCTTGTGCGTCATGTTGCGCAGGCCGAAGGCCACGCTGACCCGGTCGAAGTAATTGTCCGGGAACGGCAACTTTTCGGCGTTACACAACATGGTTGGGGTGACAAGTCCTTTATTCAAGAGACGGTCACGGCCAACGCGCAGCATCGATTCGTTGATGTCGGTGAGCCAGACTTCGCCCGTCTTGCCGGCCTGCTTTGCAAAGGCCTTGGCCAGGTCGCCCGTGCCGCCGGCGATATCGAGCACCTTGAAGCCGGGCCGTACGCCCGCCTGCGCGATCGTAAACAGCTTCCAGGCGCGGTGCAGGCCGGCCGACATCAGATCGTTCATGACATCGTACTTCGCGGCAACCGAATGGAAGACCTTGGCGACTTCCTGGACCTTCTGGTCCTCGGCGACGGTCTTGTAGCCGAAGTGGGTGGTGTTTGTCATAGTGGCATGCAGGTTGGGGGTCGCCACATTATACAAGGACCCGGCGCGAGGGCCGCGCTGCTGAGCTGGCTACCGCCAACGCGTTCAACACGGGCGCTGGCAAGGCGGATTACGCGCCTTTCTCCCGTTTGGATTCAACTTTTTCCGCCTGTTGGTTACCCACAACGCATCTGCCCGACAGCGTGCAATTAGGCCAGAATCATCGCACGTGCCTCTTTTCCAAGCCGCTCACCGCGACTAAGATCATTAGCAACAGACAAACTCTATTTTCAAATAGTTATGCGAAAACTCAAACTTTCGATTCAATATTGCATTTCTCATTAGAACTTTATCAATAGTTGTGCGCCATGCGTGCCGCAATTTTGGTTTAATTAGCACGATCTTTCAGCCGGCAAACGCCGGTCGTTGCGCCCATCGACGTTGCATGGTCCCCATGGTGTGCCGGGATGCATCACAGCGTAGCGGGTGCCAACCAGTCTGATGAGGATACCGGTGCCTGTAAAACGTCTTATCTGCATTACACGTGAAGGCAGTGCGCACGCCCGTGCCTGCCATGGCGCCCTGCCCGGCTGGGACGTCTGCGTCGTCGAGCATCTGGCGGCGGCGCGCAAGGTCTTGTCCGAGCAACACTACGGCGTGGGCCTGCTGCTCGACAGCAGCGACAGCGCAGACGATGCCGAGCTCGAACGTTTCCTGCACCAGCACCACCACATGCGCTGGGTCGGTGTCTTCGACGCGCACCGGCTCGTCCAGCCGGCCCTGCGCGAACTGATCGCGGCCCATCTGGTCGACTTTCATACGCTGCCGGTCGACACGCTGCGGCTGCAGCACTCGCTGGGCCACGCCCACGGCATGGCGAGCATGGCCACGCGGCCAGCGCTGCACGACGGCGCACTGCGCGTGAGCCACATCGACGGCGCCTCGGCCGCGATCGCCCGCCTGCGCTCGCACATCGACAAGATCGCCGCTGTCGATGCGCCGGTCCTGATCTGCGGCGAAAGCGGCAGCGGCAAGGAGCTGGCCGCGCAGGAAATCCACCTGCGCTCGCCGCGCGCCACCGGCCCGTTCATCGCCATCAATTGCGCCGCCATGGCGCCGGCGCTGATCCACTCGGAACTGTTCGGTCACGAACGGGGCGCCTTCACCGGCGCCATGCGCGACAAGCAGGGCCTGCTCGAAGCGGCATCGGGCGGCAGCATTTTCCTCGACGAAATCGGCGACCTGCCGCTGGACCTCCAGGCAAGCCTGCTGCGTTTCCTGCAAGAGCGCGTGATCTACCGGGTCGGCGGCACCCGCACCATCGCGGTCGATGCACGCGTGATCACCGCCACCCACGTCGACCTGCCCCAGGCCGTGGCCGACGGTCGCTTTCGCGAAGACTTGTACTACCGCCTCAGCGTGTTTCCGATCCGCGTACCGGCGCTGCGGGAACGCAAGGAAGACTTGCCGCTGCTGACCGATCTCATCTTCAACAAGTTTGCCAGCGAACGCAGTCCGCAACTCAAGGGCGTGAGCCGTGAAGCCTTGCAGGCCATGACGCGCTACGATTGGCCCGGCAATGTCCGCGAGCTGATCAACCGCTTGCGCCGCGCCATGGTCCTGGCCGAGCATCGCCTGGTGATGCCGGAAGACCTCGATTTGCCGGGGGTCGGGCCCATCTGCCCGAACGGCGTTGGGCTGGGCACATCGCGCATGAGCGCCGAACGCGTGGCCATCGGCGAGAGCCTGGCCCGCAGCGGCAACAACATCAGCCGGGCAGCGCGCGAACTGGGTGTATCGCGCATGACGCTGTATCGCCTGATGGCCAAGCACGAGATTTCGGTGTAGGCGTCATTCCTCGCCCGGCGTCGGCCTCGTCCTACCGCGTTTCTCCTTGAATTCACAGGGTTTTTATGCAGCGTGCTTGCCAACAGGCAGCACACTGATGTGCCTTGTTCACTCTGTAAACCCGGTCTTTCGGTTGCAATTTGATACAGTTTCCTGATCAATTCTGCAACTGTGTAACAGGACAGAGACACTTGTCGTTTCAGCTATTGGTGTCCTTCATCGTTCTGTGATCCACCTTGCGAACTCATCAAATTAGTCCTACAAAATCAAGGACTTGCTCAAGCGGCCTGTGCTGGCACGAGACCTGCTAATACCGAAGTGGACCGGGCGTCACGAGACCTCGGGATACTTAAACCGTGATATTAGGGGAGCAATAATGAAGCGCACTATCCTGGCAACCGCGATCGCCCTGGCTTTCAGCATGGCCCACGCCCAAGAGAACACCGTGAACGACGTCCGTGGCGGCAATACCCAGACGTCGACGATCACCAATACCACCAACACGGACAGCAGCACGCTGACGGACTCCAGCAACAGCAATAACACTGCGACCACCAACACCACGAATACCGACAACAGCCAGGCGAACAGCAACAACGTTGCGACCAATACCAACAACAGCCAGACCGACAGCAACAACACGGCCACGAATAACAACACGAACACCAACACGCAGACCGACAACAGCCAGCGCACCAACACGACCACCTCCAACAACCAGGTGGACAACTCGGACAACCGCGTCACGAACAACACGACGACCAACAACAACAGCCAGACCAGCAACCAGTCCGACACCCGCACCATGCAGGTCGACAGCAACGACACGTCGACCACCAGCAACACGACCTCCAACACCAGCGACAGCAGCCGTGACAGCTCGGGCCAGAACAACAGCTCGGGTGACGCCACTGCCGAAGTGGCCGGCGCCGCAGCCGCCAACAACGGCGGCACCGCCAGCTCATCGGTCGCGAACTCGTTCAACACCTCGTCGGCAACGTCGACCAGCGCCCTGACCGGCAATGTCAGCGGCAATAGCATCAGCAATATCGGCAACACCGCCCAGAACAACGGCGGCGCCAACGGCGCATCCGGCTCCGGCGCTGCGGGCGGCGTGGGCTATGGCGGCAGGGCCAGCGGCACCGGCGCAGCCGGCGGCGCAGCGTCGGGTGCGGCAGGCGCATCGGGCGGCGCGGGTGGCTACGCGGCGGCTGGTACGGCTTCGACCGGCTCGTCGAGCGTCGGTAACGCCGCTGGCGGCAGAGGCGGCGCCACGGGCGCTGCGGGCGCCACGGGCGGGGCAGGTGCATCCGGGGCCATGGGTGGCTACGCTGCCGGCGGTAACGGCGCAGCAGGCGGCGCCGGCACGGGTGGCGCGGGCGCAGCAGGTGGCGAGGCCAATGGCGGCTCGGGCGCAGCAGGCGGCACGGGCGTGGGCGGCGCAGGCGGCTCGACCGGCTCGCTGGCTGGCGGCAATGGCGGCCGCACCGGTTCGGCGACCGGCGGCGCAGGCGGCGCGGGTGGCAACACCGGTTCGGCATGGGGTGGCGCAGGCGGTGCAGGCGGCATGGGCGGCGCTGGCGGCATGGGCGGCACCTCGTCAGGCTCGAGCCTGAATGCCTCGAATGGCGCGAGCGGCGGCTCGGCCAGCATCGGCGATGCCATGGCATCGACGGGTGCCGGCGGCACGCCAGGCAGCGATCCGGCAGCGGCAGGCGGCGCCAGCGGCGCATCGACCAATACCGGTGGCACCAGCACGGCCGGCAGCCCGACCAGCGGCGCCAGCACCAATGGCGCGGGCGACTCGATGGCGGGTGCGGGCGGTGCCGGTTCAGCCGGCGGCGCGGGTGGCTCGGGCGCCGCATCGTCGAATACCTCGGGTAGCGGCGCAGCAGGCGGCACCTCGACCGGCGGCACCGGCGGCGCTGGCGCGGCTCTGGCCGGCACGGGCGGCGCAGGCGCCACCGGTACGGCAGGCGCCGGACATGCCGACGTCGCTGGCCACGATCTTGCCGATGGCGTCGGGGGAGGGATCGTCGGCCCCCAGCTCGCGCTGCAGATCGGCGAGCAGGCTCGGCCGCGGCGGAATGCG
>NZ_JCASIK010000008.1:0-173878 GCF_059685835.1 Telluria sp. RB2R28
TGCCACCAGACTCGGCAAGGATTCGCTGTACAGATGAGTGATTTCGGTCGAACAACTGGGCAATTTGCTGGAGTGATTCGCCCTTTTTCCAGTGCTCCCACATCAACGCCTTCTGGGCTTCCGTATAGTAAATCCTTGCTCTCTGCTTCATCCATAACACTCCTTCTGCTTATCCAGAGTTTAGTGTGTTGCGTCGATCGGTTGAATCCAAGACCCAAAGCCGACATCCGGTCTTGAAGCTAAGTCATTTGAGCACGTTTCACTGTTTCAGGTTTTAGTGTGTGAAATAATAAAACGCGCGTCCAACTGTTTCGCCAACTTTGACTGCCAAATTTAGCACTACAACGATGATTGTGGCGTGGACCAGCACGCGGCCGGACAGCGGGAGTGTCTTGTAATACAGCGTTGCTTCTTGAACGATCTTGTTCACAACTAGGCTTTCCTAAAGAGTGGAAAATGGCGTAACAGCCAATAAGACTGACATAGGTATTTCATCTTTGCAACATACAGGATCAAGGCTGTGGGTCGGGGCTGCGAGAGGCCGGTACCGACCCAAAGCGGTCTTCGCACTAACAACCTGCTGGGCGAATTGCCCGGCTCTCCCGGGTGGGATCGTGCGACCGGCAATAGCCAGCGTGATTCACGATACCCGCAGCTCTACCTTCTGCGTTAATGGTCACGGTCACGGTGAACTGATCACCCCATTGCGGCTTGTAGTAGATGATCCTAGGCCAAGGTGGAGGTGCGAAGTCGAGTGTGATGTGTGCTGACGTGATCTCCTCAAATGGAACATGCGAGAGGTCTGTCAACTTTGCAAGGAGGCCGCGATAGTGAGCCAATACAGGCGCGAGCTCAGACGACGACGGCTGAGTGGATGATGCCAACAAGTCGAGTAATACCGTGGTCTGACCATTCCGTTCGGCCAGCGAACGTAGCTTGCCGATTGCCCAGTAACCATCCAGATCGTTGTTCCGGCTAGCGAATGAGCCGCACAAATTACTGGCGACGTTTGTCAGGTGCGCCCCTCTAGGCATGTGTCATCCCTTGTTCAATTAGTTTGGTACACAACGTCGAGCCGTGACCGAGCTATTTTTGCCAACCTAGGCCGTTCGCGTCAGCTTGGCAGGGTTCCCGGCCTGAAGAGTCACTGACTGTTTCGACCGGCAGCTGTCGACCAGAACCTGACGTCTAGCAGATTAAGCTAACAGAGCGCTACGCTGGTCTCTAGCGCTTCACTTTTTGCTCAGATATTTGGCAATCCATTTTTGCTTCAACAGACGGGTACGCTCAGTCATTTGCAGTCATTAGCGCAGCAGCTCCTGCTGCTTGTTGCCTCACTGATGGCCTTCAACTCGGCAGTCACTTCTTCATCCCCCAGACTGTACACGGGTGCGAATCCGCCGCCTGGAGTCCTGAAGTTCGTGGTCTGACCTTGATAGACGCGCGCGGCTGTCCACTGGACTCGGCTGTTGTATACGTAGCTGCGCAAGTCAAACTTCAAAGTTTCAGGACTGTCAGCCGTACCGGAAACCCGAACGCCAGGAGCGACAACTCGCTGAGCGATGTATTCGCCCAACAAGATTTCTTGCCAAACCCGCTTCGTTACCTTGTCGCCCCGGTAGGCCGCTCTGCCTCCGTATCCAGCGACAGGCTTGAAAAACAGATTGCCTCGCTCGTTCCACAATCGTTCCGCGTTATTGGTCGTGACGCTCTCGGTGAAAGGCACGTTGGCAACCAATATGTCGATAGTAGCTTGGGGGACTCCCAACCCTTTGAGCGCTGTGGCGTCACTTAGTATGGTGAGATTGTGCTTGTTCGCGTAAAGCGCATGAGCTTGAGGATGCGGGGTGAGTACAAACGCGTCTTCGCAGTACGCGTCGTGCAGAGCGCGCGACTCAGGCGCCTCAAGCATGAAGTCGGTAAGCCGATTGTAGACCAAGTCAATCTTAAGCTTAGCAAACCACAGCGCGCCGTCTCTAAAAGTAAGTTCCCTCGGGTCTGCGATGATGGCGTTGATGTCGTTCTTGGCGAACAGCCGCTGAAACAGGAGGAATTCAGGGTAGAGGAACTGTTGCTGAGGTTGCGTGTCGACTATTGCTATCGTCCGCAGAGGCGCAGTTTGTCCTGCTGCTGCCCATTCTGCCCAGAACATCTGCACTATCTCGTCCTCGAACATAGCGCCGGAAAGGACAGCTTGTGCCAGCTGGTTATCGTCCAGACAACAGGTTCGATGTGCCCTTGCCATAGCAGCGTTAAGCATCGCACCTCCAGCGTTTGTGTTTATTTCGATGAGGCCGAGATTCTCGCCGTCCGGGTGGAAGTCATATCCGAAAAACACACCTCGCGCACCGCCGGCTCCACTCTTGGCAATATCGGGCGCATCGGCCAGTACAAGCTCTCGGTATGAGGGGAGCTCAATGACAGACTCTAGTGCACGTACCACCTCCTCGATTCTGTCCGCCTGCGTACTGGAGATGAAAACGGGCCGTGCAGAGAACAGGTATGGGCATCGTTCCTCTATCAGTTCAAATAGCATATCGTCATGCACTTCACCGGACAGCGCCGACTTCAAGGCAGTCTTGTCCAAGCTGCTGCAAAAGCAGGAACTGTTGAGCTGTTCTGCTGGCAACCTGGTCGAGTCATAGTTGCTTGCCGGGTTGTCAGTAACGATGTCGGAATTTCGCATACGGTTCCTATCCTTGGTGCGAGCTTATGGCTCGGGTACTCCGCGCCGCCTGCCCGCGAAGGCGTAACGCGTTAGTAATTACGGAGACGGAGCTAAGGCTCATGGCAAGGGCGGCAACCATGGGAGACAGGAGCTGTCCTGTGAAGGGATACAGCACCCCGGCCGCCAGGGGTATCCCAAGCGCGTTGTAGACAAATGCAAATCCGAGGTTTTGCCACATGTTTCGCACCGTCTGGACAGAAATGGAGCGAGCGACCGCAATGCCGCGTAGGTCTCCCTTCACGAGGGTGATATGGGCACTATTGATGGCCACGTCCGTTCCGGTACCCATGGCTACGCCAACGTTTGCTTTGGCGAGCGCCGGCGCATCGTTGATACCGTCGCCAGCCATTGCGACAACCCGCCCCTCTTTCTGCAATTTGTCTACCAATGCAAGCTTGTCCTGCGGTTTCACCTCGCCATAGAACTCGTCTATCCCTAGTTTGGAAGCAACCGAGCGCGCCGTCGTGGTTCCATCCCCGGTAGCCATAACGACAGTAATTCCATCGTTACGGAGGGTCGTCAGCGCCTCTATTGTCGTGGCTTTGATAGGGTCAGATACTGCCAAGATGCCTACTAGTGCGCCTCCCTCGGCGAGGTACATTACGCTGGCACCCTCAGCTCTCAAACTCTCAGCAGGCCCCGTGAGGGCGTGCCAGTCGACACTCAAAGACTCCATCAATGCAGTATTTCCTAGTGCAACCCGTTTTCCGTCTACGATACCGGTCACCCCAATACCACTGGCAGACTCGAAGGTTTCGGGCTTCGATAGCAAAATACCTCTCGTCTTTGCCTCGGCTACGATAGCGTGAGCCAACGGGTGTTCGCTGCCTTGGTCAAGGCTGGCGGCGAGCTGAAGGACGTACTCGTCGTTGTACCCTGGCGCCGCGACAACGGTGTTGAACGCCGGCTTTCCTTCCGTTAGCGTGCCCGTCTTGTCGACGATAAGGGTATTAACCTTTCGAAGGTCTTCGATAGCTGCAGCGTCGCGGAATAACACACCCTGCGTTGCCGCACGGCCGGTTGCAGCCATGATGGACATAGGCGTGGCTAAGCCGAGCGCACAGGGGCATGCAATGATAAGCACTGCCACCGCGTTAACGAACCCAAAGACCCAGCTTGGTTCCGGGCCGAACAGTCCCCAGACCACAAGGGTCAGAAGCGCGATTGCCGCGACAACAACTACGAAGTACCCCGCCACGGAGTCAGCCAGGCGCTGCATTGGCGCGCGCGAACGTTGAGCCTGCGAGACCATTTGCACAATCTGGGACAGCATTGTTTCTGACCCAACCTTCTCTGCGGTCATCACGAGGCTTCCGCTTGTGTTAATCGTTGCGCCTATTAGCCGGTCGCCAGGTCGTTTTGTTACCGGCACGGGCTCGCCTGTAAGCATCGACTCGTCGACCGCGCTTTTCCCTTCCGACACCATTCCGTCTACCGGGACCTTTTCGCCTGGGCGAACTCTAAGGGAATCTCCGACGTGTACATGGGTTAGGGGAACATCTTCTTCGCTCCCGTCTGCGGCAATACGTCGCGCCGTCTTGGGCGCCAGACCCAGCAACGATTTGATGGCAGCAGAGGTTTGCGAGCGCGCACGCAGTTCGAGGATTTGGCCAAGCAGCGTCAGGGAAACGATTACTGCCGCCGCTTCGAAATAGACACCGATACGACCGTGGCTTGCAAAAGTGACCGGGAAAGCGTTCGGGGCTAACGTGGCTACGACGCTGTAGCCATACGCAGCCATGACCCCTGAGCCAATGAGCGTCCACATATTCGGGCTCATGCGCATGAGGGACTGGAACCATCGCACGAAGAATGGCCAGCCGGCCCAGAGAACGACCGGTGTGCTTAGCGCTAACTCAATCCAGTTTTGCCCAGCTACGCCTGCCTGGAAAAGGACATGACCGAACATTGCCAGCGCAAATACAACTGCTGTCAGAGGTAGGGTCCACCAGAAGCGCCGACGGAAGTCGACTAGTTCGGGGTTTTCTTCGTCGTCCAAGGAAGGAAGTTCAGGCTCCAACGCCATGCCACAAATTGGGCAGTTACCTGGCACGGCCTGTCGAATCTCGGGGTGCATCGGACAGGTGTACATCGTCCCTGTAGGAGCGTCCGTTGAACGAACTTCTGCCGGTTTCGCGGCGGCCAAATAACTCTCCGGCGCAGCTCTGAACTTCTCCATGCACTTTGGGCTGCAGAAGTGATAGACCTCGCCCCCAAACGTAATTTCTCGCTCAGGGTTTGGACCAACCTTCATCCCGCATACAGGGTCGATGAACGGTTTTGAATTCGCTGGTTGCTCTGGATGGTGCACGGAGTCCGCACCGTGGGCATGGTGATGATTTCCGTGTCCCGCCGCGTGGTCGTGTGTACCCTTGCTCTCAGTCATGGTCGCCCTCCCAGGGTCGTAATGTCACATCAAAACTGCAGCGCTACCGATAAAAGATGCGGCACAGTTGCTTGTCTATCCATTCACTAGTCATGACTTACTCTAAACGTTCCCTTAATGGGAAGGTCAAGCACATTCCTGCTGTTCAGAGCCCGCACCAACGTGCGGTCTCTGAACAGTCGGCTACTACATTGCAGCCGGCGGCTGCTGCGAAGTCAAAACCGCAGCTGCAAACAGCACAACAAGTAAGACAATGCTCTCCACCTTTAGCACGAACTTCACGCGCTCAAGACCATGCACTGAGCCTCGGGCAAGGGCAAGTCCGACAAACTTGTTGTACCCGCCGAGAATGAGCGCAGCGCCTACCAGCCCGACCTTTATCAACAATGCAGTTGTGTAGATGCTGTTGCCAAATAAGTTGTCTACGGTTCCAACCCTGTTCCATGCATTGAACAGCCCAGTTATGAAGACTGCTCCGACTGCGACCATGGCCGCTGCAGACATCGAATCGAGGTAGCGAGCCAGGCGATTCAGGTCAGGCTGGCCTGCGTCCGTAGGCATCGACTTCCATGCAGAGACAGCAACTAAGCCAGTCCATGCGCCCATCGCAGTCAGGTGGATTACCTCCGCGGCGAAAGGCAGAGTCCAGTAACCGTTTTCGCCGGCATGCCCCATTGACGCGCGCACAAACGCGAAGAGACCTAGGGCCACCAGCACCGTCCACTCGCGCCACACTGCAGTCGAACGAAGTGCTCGAATCACCAATACCAGGGTAATCGCAAAAAACGAGATATAGCCGGCCCGCCCAATACTTGTCATGGTCAACATCTGCCAGACTACATCTTTGGCTTCTTGTAAGCTAACGCCCCCCATTACGGCGGCGGATGCCCACAACATTGTGACTGTCGCTAGGACGCCGAGTGTAGCCGCGACAATATCTCCCGCGCGCAGCAGGGCTTCAGCGTCTGCGCGAGGGACACCTGAGGCCAACAGCCAACGGCGGGCCAGCCAGGAGCCGACAAGCCACGCGAACGCAGCGTTTAAGGCAACGACTGACCCAACTTGAAGGCCCAGGACGCTATCCACTTATTTCACCGAGAACGAAAACGTGCCCGTACGGCGGTGACCGTCATGGCCGGCGACAGCCCATTTAACGGTATAAGTGCCTGTGGACAGACCTTTGGTTTGTAGGCGCACCATTGTCGGGTTGGCGGCATCGACCTTCGCCTTCTCGGTCTCGACGACCTTACCGTCGGTGTAAGTCAACGTAACGGTGCTAAACGCTTGCTCGACTTTCTCGTTGAAGGTCAGGGAAATTTCGGTCGGCGCCGCTTCCAAAACGGCTCCTGGTGTCGGGTTCGAAGCTGCAAGCTTCGCGTGTGCCATCGCGAGTGGGGCTGCGATGGTAGCTGCTGAAAAAACGCAGGCTGCTGCGATTTTTTGGATAGATTTCATATTCAACCTCTAGTAGTTATTGATTACTTAGCTTTACGGGAGGACCAGTGGACGTGCGTGATGAGCCACTTGTCGCCCTGCTTTTCTAGTACGGCAGTCTCTGTTCCAAACGAGTGGACGTTCGTTCCTTTGAACTTGCCTTTTGTCTCCGTTTCGCGCGTGACGATGGCGATATTTCCTTCCACTCGCTCGTTCTGGCGAATGACCGTCTGGCTCGTCGCTTTAGCAAAGGCCATGTCACTGGGGAGATGGTGACCAGCATATTCATCACGTGAGCGCTCAACATAACCAGACTCGAAAATCTGGATAGTTGGGGAGAGGAAGACGGTAGCTGCGTCGGCCGTCCCCGCCGACAACGCTTCATGAAACGCAGAGACGGTTTCGAGCGGAGTCGCGGCGAGTGCCTGGAAGGACGCGGCAGAGAGCGCAATGGCAAAAAGTGTTTGGCGCATAGATTTTTATATGTCTGTAATGGTCGGGGACAGCCGACAAGCCGATTTTCGATTACTAGACTTGTCGTGCTCTTAACTGCTCTCGAACTACTTACTTCGTCGGCGTTGCCCAGGATTTTTTCATCTCGGCCATGTGCGCCACTTCCTTCTTCTGCATTTCGACGAGTCTGTTCGCGAACTCCTTAACTTCGGCGTGCTGGAGCTTTGGAGCTGCAGTCTGCGCCATCTTGATGGCGCCTTTGTGGTGCTGGCTCATCATGTCTACAAACATGCGGTCAAACTGCTCACCCTTGGCTGACATCAGCTTGTCACCGCTCATGCCTTTCATTGACTCGGGCATCCCAGGCATTTTCATGTTCATCGCTTCTGGCTTCCCGGCATACCACTGTTCTTTCCACCCTTTGAGCTGGGCAATCTCTTTTTCCTGCTCGGCCATCATCTTCTTGGCCATATCCTTAAGTTCTTGGTTGGCTGAGCGACTTTCAACCAAGCTGGCCATATGCATTGCCATCTGATGATGCATAGTCATGGTGTCCAGGAACTGCTGTTCATAGGGCGCTTTTGCGGCGTTCGGTGAACTCTTGTGCATCGACTGCATGTTTGCCATGTCGTGCCCGGCGGCGCCGTGCGAGCCACTTTGATGCTGTGGCATAGCACTTGCGGACACAGCTACGAACGCGAACGAAGCGAGTGCGATTTTCGAGATTTTCATATTTACTCCTTGGTTGGTTGCAAACATACTCATCACATCTCATTGCTGCCGGCATCGACGCTGAGTTCGGACGACGACGCCTTCTACTGCTCTAACTTAGTCTTGAACTGCCAACTGCGTGACAACGTATCGTCCCTCAAGCTTTTCGGCGACAAACTTGATTTTGTCGCCTGCCTTGAGTACATCGAGAGCTGACACATCCTTCACACCAAACACCATCGTCATGCCTGGCATGCCCAAGTTTTCAAGCGGGCCATGTTTGATAGTGAGGCGACCGGTGTCTTTGTCTACTTTCTTAATTTCGCCATCGGACATAGCTGTCTCCTGGCCAGCGACGGCAGTCTCTGCATGATTTCCGTGGTCATGCGATTGGGCCATAGCGCTATTAACAGTGATGAGCGCAAACGTAGCTGCTGCGATGTGGGCGACGATTTTTGCGATTTTCATTTGGTATCTTTTCTTTCAAATTAGATTAGCTGTCGTTTTCTGACCGCTAGTGACGACTTCCGATTCGGTTACCTTACTTAGCAACCCTAATTACGGTCAGTGCCCGGAGTGGCCCGACGGTTTGCGGACGTTAAACTCTACGTTCTGCGCTGGCTTCGGCGCAGGCATAGACTGCCCACCGGCCGACGTACTCCTGACCGCTTCAAGCGGAGCGCCACTCCATTCGTAGGCCAGGGCACCGGCTGGGTGCTTGTACCAACCCGGGTCGCTGTAATCGCCTCGCTTTTGGTCTTTACGAACCTTCATCACGGTGAACATGCCTCCCATTTCCACTCCGCCGAAGGGGCCTTGGCCGCCCATCATCGGAAGAGTGTTTTCTGGCAGCGGCATCTCCATTTCACCCATCGAGCCGCCCGTAGAGCCCATTGCCATATAGTCTGGAATGATTGAACTAATCTTCTTCGCAGCGTCACGCTGGGAGACGCCAATCATGTTGGGAACGTCGTGACCCATTGCGTTCATGGTGTGGTGGGACTTATGGCAGTGGAATGCCCAGTCACCTGGGTTGTCCGCGACAAACTCGATGGCACGCATCTGGCCGACGGCAACATCAACGGTCACTTCTGGCCAACGCGATTCCGGTCGGGTCCAACCTCCGTCGGTACCGGTAACTTCAAACTCGTGCCCGTGTAGATGAATCGGGTGATTGGTCATCGTCAAGTTGCCGAAGCGAATACGCACACGCTCGCCCTGGCGCGCTACCATCGTGTCGATACCTGGGAAGACGCGACTGTTGAACGTGAACAGATTGAAGTCCAGCATGGTCGAGGTCTTTGGGACGAAGCTTCCCGGCTCAATGTCGTAGCTACCAAGCAGAAATACGTAATCGCGGTCGACTTTCATGAAGTTGGGATTTTTCGGGTGGGTAACCCAGAAGCCCATCATCCCCATGGCCATCTGCACCATTTCGTCGGCATGCGGGTGATACATGAACGTACCGGGCCGCTTAGCCTCGAACTCATACACCATCGTCTTGCCGGGCTGGATGCCTTTTTGCGTCAAACCGGTAACACCATCCATACCATTCGGTAGTGGTTGACCATGCCAGTGGATGCTGGTGTGCTCTGGCAGGCGGTTAGTCACGAAAATACGAACACGGTCACCTTCAACCACTTCGATGGTCGGCCCTGGTGATGCGCCGTTATACCCCCAAAGGTTTGCTTTCATGCCAGGCGCAAATTCACGCACAACCGGCTCAGCAACCAGGTGGAACTCCTTGACTCCGTTGTTCATGCGCCATGGGAGCGACCACCCGTTAAGAGTCACGACTGGGTTGTAAGGGCGGCCGTTCGGTGGCGGCGGTGGAACCTGGGTCGCGGCGCTCTGCATGATTACTGCTTCTGGGAGGGATGCTGCGCCCACTCGGCTGACTACCCCCGCCCCAATTAGCGCCGCAGCACCGGTGAACAAATCTCTACGTGAAACCATCTCAATTCTCCAATTAATGTTCAGCTGCTGGCGCAGAGCCCGACGCTGCAATGGTTGCGCTCGAAACGGCTCCGCCGCTGCCGTTTATTGCTGTCTGTAGTTCGGTCTCTGCAATCCAAAAATCGCGTTGCGCTTCAATAGCGCCGTTGACGCTCGTGATTTGGTCGCGCGAGTCGGCCAGCAGCTCGAAAACGCTGGCAAGCATCCCGTTGTACCGGAGGAGGACCTCTTCCGAAATCTGCTTCCTTAGCGGGACCACCTCGTCGCGATAGTGTTTGGCGACGTCATACGTAGTTCGGTAGGCCGAGTACGCTTCGCGCACTTCTGAGCGCACGCGAACAGCCGTATCGGCGGTACGATTGACAGCGAGCATGTACGTTGCCTTCGCACGAGCACGTCGAGACCCACCCCAGTCGAAGATAGGCAGTTCCAGCGATATTTCGTAGCCGTTCTCACGAGGCGCCCCGGTAGTGCTCTTGTTGGCGTATCCAGCGTCCAAAACGTTAATGAAGCCTGTGGCGTTTGTAAGACCCAGCGACCGAGCGGTAGCGTCAACGTCCCGCTTGGCAATTTGGATGTCGAGTCTCTGCTCCATCGCAAGAGCCTCGAGCGCTCCCGGCTCATTCGGCTTTTGTGGGAGGTCTGGCAGGCGGTCGGGTATCTTGAAGTCGACGTTCGAACCCCAGAGGCCTAGTAACCTGACAAGTTGCTCACGCGCTGCCGTAGCCGAGTGGCGGGCGCGGGCATACTGCGTAGTCGCCTCCGCGTAGAAAGCCTGCTCACGTGCCCTGTCCAGTTTGCTCCAGTTGCCAACCTTGGCTTGCTCCTGCGCGAGCTGGGCTCCAGCCTCGGCTGACGTCACAACCTGACTCAAGAATTTCTCTGTCTGAGCAGCTGCGACGGCGCTGAAGTACGAACGACGGGTTTCGCTAGCCAAGCGGACTGCTTCGGATGCTGCGGTCAGCTTGGCTTGTTCAAACCGGCTACTTTCAATAGTGCTGCGCAGTGGAATAGTGAGCAGACCAATCAGGTCAAACATCACGCTACGTTCAATTTCAACCTCGTCACCGCCACGCATCCGGCTAAATGAAAAGCCCGGATTGCGTATACGGCCGGCTTGGACAAAGTCGGCTTCGGACACGCCAAGCTCTGCTAGCGAAGCCTGGAGGCCGCGGTTGTTGAGCAATGCAATCTGCACCGCAGAGTCAGGCGTCAGAGGTGCCGACAGGAGCTTGGAGACTTGGGCAGAGCTAGCCTGCGCGTCACTGTCGTTCCTTTCGCCCGTCACGCCGAAGCCGGTACGGGGCTGCGTCAGCTTTGAGACGTCGCCCGCTGCGCCGTCGTTAGACAGCGTCGAGCATCCGGCTAGAACCGATACGGCCAGTAAAAGACTGGAAGTCTTCAGTAATGGTGTGAAAACGATAGGCCTCATTTCTTCGCCTCTTTTGCTTGTTGCTGATGCTGTTCGTGTGCCGCTTCACTCGCTGCACCATTTGCAGGGACCGGGCGAGAAATTGTGGCCGGTTTTTTTTCCTGGCCCATCTTATGTCCTGCGTGTGGGTCGGGCTTTGACACCGGCGCCATTTGATGACCCGCGTGCGGGTCTGACTTTGGAGCCGGTGCCATTTGATGACCTGTGTGTGCCGTCGGCGAAGGTTGGCCAGTACGGGCCGCCCGAGCGACAGCTTGAGCTGGCATCTGATGCCCTGCATGCGACGCCTGACCAGCTGGTTCAGCTGGTGTTCCGTGGCCAGAAGGGGTGCCTGGATTTGCGCCTTGGGTCGGCATCGCGTGCCCAGCGTGACCGCTAGCATCTTGGGCTGCCGGCGTGTGACCGGCGTGAGCGCCGCCATGCATACCCTCGTTCGCAACCGTAGCGTTAGCTTCTTTCCACACTTTGTCGGGCGAGACAGTGGTGTCCTGAGCGACCCTGTAAGTCGAAAAAACTGAGGTATAGGTTGTTTGTGGAACGTGAGCAGCCGGGTCGGCGGCTTTGAGAGAAGCTGGTGACTCGCCCGCGATGGACGCGAACGAGGTCAGGGCTACCGCACTGGCGGCAGCAAAACTTTTAGAGAACATAGTTGTCCCAAAATCGAAAGTAGACGCGCAGCAGTAGTGCGCGACAAAAACACGACGGAATACAAGCGAATACGCGCGTCGTTGCTACCGAAAACGATTAAGCGGCGAGATGTCGAGGGGGACGTTCGAGACTGTCTGGGATGAAACCAGCAACGAGAGTAGAGCCGAAGGTCAGATAGACCTCAGCGCTATTGAAGGAAGGCTTGAAGGTCAACAATTGCGGCGGTGCAACGGCGCAAACAAAGCACGCAGCACAAGCGCTGCATGACCCGTGCTTGAACGATTTGGACGTATCGTTATTTCGGTCGTCTGAGGACGCCATTTCTGGGCAATCTTCCTCATCACCTGACTGCTGGTCCATCACGGCATCGTGTGAACTTGCCGATGCGTCACCGTGGTCCATCAAGGTGGCTGCGACCATAGTCATACCCTGATGACCAGAACTGCACGCGCGCAGCATATTTGCCGCAAATGCCTGGAAGGGCATCACGGCAATCAGCAGCCACAGCAGATAGGTTTTCAGGGTGCGATTCATTGGTTGAGAGTGTAGCACGGACGTCTATGTCGTCAAGACGACCTGAATCGAACGATACAGGTTCCCACAAGGGGAAGGTCAAGAAAAGTCGTAGACTCCCCGAAAAAATGCATACATTCTGCTACAGGCCAACCAAAGTTGTCATAAGTGCAAACAAAGTAATAGTGTTAAGCAACATCATGTTGCGCTTGCACTTAATTGCAACTTCTCCCCACTCCCCGACTAATGAACCTCTTCCGCCTTTTGCTTTCAATGCTGCTTCTTGTGTCCGCACACGCGGGTGCCCAGGATGCAAAACTCAGCCAAAACTATCGCTTCTGCGAAGCTGGCTATTCGAACTGTGACGCATCCCTCCTGAGCGCGTCACAGCTCGAGCAAGTGCACCGAGCCACACTAAAGCGAAATTTCCGGGCTTGCGACAGCGGGTGAGCACTTCATTTAGCATCCGTCTTGATGGAGATACTGACTTAACGTTACCGAGCGACGTCCGCTAACACGACGCTACGTTTTTACACAGCCTAGGTCGGTTTCAGTCAGTCCAATTAGCGACTGCGGCCTCGCGGTCAGCGTATGGGTAGTGGCATTTTTGCTGCGCGCGTCGTGGCATTTTTGCTTCAACGGACGGCTGCAAACAAGGAGGTTCATAGACATTTGGACATTGAAAAATTGCATCCTAGCAGGTACGGCATCTTAGAAATACGTGAATTTCCACAATGCCGAACTTCCGCTTTTGGCCGAATTTAGCCGTTCAACTGAGCATATCAGGTCACGGAGGCGGAATAGTCGCGGACTGTCACGTCGGGCAGGAACCCACCCGAAGCGGCTCTCGCTATGCTGAAGATTACAAGCAGATGGCTACTGTTGCGATGTTGACTTTTTCGCTCTTGTTTTATTAGTTCATGTACCAGCGATCGCTGGGAGCACGAGGCGTGTGGCGCCATATTAATCGCGCAAGCGAAAGAGGGATCACTGCCAGCACGATCCATAGAGCACATAGGCCAACTGCGCCAAAGTAGGTGTACAGAAGCTCGCGAAGCAGACCGCTTATTCCCCGACCAAATGAGCCGGTCTGCTCCGAAGTTAGCTCATCGATTCCAAGTCCAACCAATGCTATCGCCGCCAAGATACTTATGCGCACCATTCTTCTAGCCGTACGCAGTTCATTCGAAAACCCATTCATCTACGTTACCTTCCTTGCCTGACCAATCTGTCCTCAAAAAATGCGGGATTGTCCGTGTCGCTGACTCAGAATGCGAGACTCGTCAGAAGTCCGCTTTGGGCGACTACAGCCGGTCGGACCAGAACAGCAAGTTGCCGGGTTGAAAATCCAGTGACCATCGCGACAGGCAGGAATCGACCCAAACCGGACGTTGATAGAAGACAGCCGTTGTGACAGGCGACAAGGGCAAGGCAATATGCTAAAAGTTAGAATTTCGCTAAAGCACGACTCAAGTCCAGCTGCAGCAGTACCCAATTCGCATGGATGCACGCGAAGCAGGAAAGCATCGGGTCTAGCTCGTCAAGATAGTCGGCGCTGGGAATGGCGTGGCAAGCACCATAACCAGATTGCATGTTAATACCTTGAACGGCGTCTACTCGGCCCACGCCGACTTCGCGGGCCTATTCCAGCGTGTTCGCTTTAATACCCTTCTGCGACATGACGTTTGCCACGACCGTATCAGAGAACAGATCCAGCTGCTGGCACAGCGCGACAAACTGCGACACACATTGCGGATCGCTTTTCCATTATCTTTGGGGAAGTTCGCGATCGTCTTAAAGTCGGGCGCCAAGCGTTGCGTCAACCACATCAGCTCGACATTGCGCTGCGCTTCGCGCTCGAGCCGACGGCTCGACTGGATGCGGTTGAGGTAGCCATAGATGTAGAGCTTAAGGAGCACGGCTGGATGGTAAGCCGGCCGGCCCGTCTTTGCTGGTTGCACCCGCGTGAAGCCCAGGAAGGCAAGGTCAAGCTCATCCACGAATACATCAACTACCCGCACCGGATTATCCTCGGTCACGTAGTCGTCCAAGAGTTCGGGCAACAGCGTGCCTTGGTCACGGTCTTCGCCTTCGATAAAGCGCTTCGTTGAGCATCCGTCTTGATGAGATACTGGCTCAACGCGTACCGAGCCACGTCCGTTTACACGACGCTACGTCTTTACACAGCCTGGACCGAAAGCGGAAGTTTCTGGTAACTCGTCTGCCTCGGTCTCTTGTGTCAAACATTATTGTTCGTGTCCGAGTTATTGTCCGTCCACGGTTTTCCGTAATCCCTAAAGTTTCGGTTTAACCGCCGAACGTTTTTCGATCACTGCGATACCTGCCACGGATCAATGAGGGATACCCCCGTTGGCACAAAATCAGCGGTGTTGCGGGTAACCACCGTCATTCCATGCACAAGGGCGGTTGCAGCGATGAGCGCATCGCGCTCGCTACGCTTGTCGGGTACATGCAGCCGGGCGCAGCGTTGCGCCACGGCGGTATCAACAGGCAGCGTACGTCTAGCGAATTCGGGCAATACCTGCTGTTCGAGCCAAGAACGCAACATGGCCCCTTGGGTGGCATCCTTTCTCTCAATCGACAGAACGCCGAACTCCAGTTCCATAATGGTGATAGCGGACACAAACAGGTCAGCGGCGTCAACGCTCTCTGCCCATGCCGTTACGTTCATATTGGCCTTGCCAAGCCGCACTTTGCGGAGTTCGGAAACCACGTTTGTATCGAGAACAAACATCATGAGAAATCAGGCGCCCGTGTTCCGATGGTCACACGCGGAGGCTCAAAATCGATGTCAGCGATACCCGGCATAGCCAGCGCATCAGCAATGTTGCGCCGCTGCTTTGTAAGTCGCTGATAGTCCTCAAAGCTCATCAGTACATGGGCAGGCCGGCCCCGATCTGTGATGAACACCGGTCCATTGGTTGCGGCCCGTTTAGCCTCGCTCGCTCCTTGATTGAACTCGCGGCTGGATATGGTGGTAATGGTCATGGCAACCTCTCTTGTGCTTGCTTTATGTAGTTATGTTACTACATGTCGCAAGTGAGTACAAGCGGAATGGACAAATCCCCAGTGTGGTCACAGAACCCCCGCGTAGTGTTCTCCTTGCCTATCTCATTTGTGCTGAAAGCTGTCGAGCTACCGCTTCATATCCCTCATGCGGGTAGCACGGCCAGCCTACTGGCATGCAGGAGCCCGGCCGCCTGTCGACATCAACAAAATTAGCGTGACGATTTGCAAGTTGCCGATTAGCTAGTCCAGGCCGCGCCGGTGCCACGCGCGTTGACGAGTGCAGCCTTCCATCAGCTGGCCAACATGCCACCGGCGTTGACCTTGTTCGCCAACATCGACAACTGACAGACGCGCCAAGCCTACCAGAATGATTTCGAGGAATTCATGCGCGACGCCGGCATCACTGATCCCCCAGCGTTTCGCGATGTGGCGCTTGCGCACGTGCTGGCCTGGATCTGCGCGATCTCATCGGTGCCACCATCCGTCGCAAGCTGGCAGCCCTGGCAAGAAGCGGATTGCGGATCTGTTAATCGTCGAATGGTCAACCGACACGCACGTTCTTCCATCATCTCCTTAAGGTGCCGGTAACTCAGCGGATAAGCGGCGTCCCAGCGGATGAAGACCAGAATCACGTCTATCGGAAAGCGCATATCTTTGAACTTGAGCATGTGGGTCGTTGTAGATTGGGGCAGTACAGTTTGCCCGACCGGCCGCCGTGTCCGCTAATGCGACGGAACCCCAGCGCCGCTCGATCCCCTTTTGCTGTCATAGCTAACAACCTTCATCGACTAAGCGAATGTTGACTTGCGAGATGAAATTCACGCTTTATTATAGATAAGTCGGCTAAATGTCGGCAGGCCTATTTTCAACAAACTCGGAAGAATAATAATGGAATTTATAACTGCAATTATGGATTTATCCTTGGCTCAAATCTTCGTCGCAGGCGCTACCCTGCTCATTATCTTTGGCGACAATTCGGCTGTCATCGAAGAAGAAGAAGATGGCAACAGCGATTACGAGAACGCGAGCTGGAACCCTTCTAGCGTCAATTACAATGAGTGATCTATGCTTGCTGTTTGATACGCCTAGAATTAATGCTCTCGTGAAAATCAGGCAATGCCCTGCATTCCTGGTCCATAATTATTCGCAAGAGCGAAATTCGAAGCTGCACTAGGATCCATGACCTCGATCGGTCCCATGGCTTAATACTTTATATGGATTGGAGGTAAAAATGTCCCTTATTTCTCGATTGAAACGCATCGGGCGGCTGGCGATCGCGCTTTTTAGAGGATTCTTCACTTGGAAATCAACGATCGGCCCTAGCCCTCGTTTTGATCCTGTGCACACCACTTTGCTGACCCACTTGAAAAAAGTTGCACGCTACGACACAAACCTGTTTTTCGAGCCTTTTACTCTTGCAGTTAAAGAGTTCGAGAAAGAACGAGCGAAACCTTACTAGGAAATGCGCTGTTGACTGCCTAGTGGACAGCGCAAGATAAAGTAATTTTCCAATTGCGGCCCCCAATTGCTTCTGGATTGGGGGCTGTGGTTATATAAAGTTTTTTGGACGGGTGCTTGGCCCGGGTCTTGAAAGAAGCTACTGCATCGCGTAAGATCCCCAATCCGCGAACTGGGCAGGACGTGCGTCCAGTATCACTGTCTTCACCCTTCTAAATCGACGCTTAAGGTCATCTACTACTTCTACCAGACACGTTGCGCCCAACTCTTTTGCCGTACTTCGCGGCGCTCCCACCGCCATACAAAAGCCAAATCACTTTGGTCGATGACTTGAGATGAATCCTCGTGCTCGTCAAGAAAAGATTGGACCTGTAAAACATCATCATCTGCCATCGAATCGGGGGCAAATATCAGGTCGTCTTTGTCTCCTGTCGGTGTTTCCTTGACCCGATCGAAGACATATACCATCCCGCATGCAGCAGCGTCATGCTGGCTAGCGCCTGCCAGAGTCAACTTAGACATCCATTCATACGCTGTCACCGCACACGCAACCTCGTCATATTTAGCGACGCGGATTTCCACTGAATACTCGTAGTAGGTGATCATATGGGTAGGGAGCTGGTGCCCGAACCCACTGTACGACTTCGCTTCTACCAATGAAAACTGCGCGACCTTCGGCGGCCTGATAAAAAACGAGAGCAGCGTTCGATCTGCTAAGGTCCGTGTCATTGTCTCCATAAGCACCATGGACACTTTCTCTACACGGTCTGGGTGCGCCATTGTTTCGCCCCAGGTTTCCCACGAGTCAGCGCTTACCTCGGCAAACGCCTGCTCTAAAGAGGGAGGTTCGTGGCGATCAATTGCCACTTCCCGTGCAAGCGGTGCGACTGCCGCAGTACAGAATCGTTACGAAGCATCGAGGCATTCACTTCTGTGCGACCGTTGACATCAGAGCGTAGCGTTTGGAATTCACTGAACTTCATTTTGAAATCTCTAAGGTCGGGAAGTGAAGGAGTCCGGACGCCAGTCTGCGCTCCGAGCTAATCACGAGCGGCGACGTTTGTAGTGGTCTAATGTCCCCGGACACTTCGATAGGTGGATAATTCACCTTCGAAGGAGTTTACATGACCAGGCAGCGCCGCAATTTTGACCCCAGCTTCAAGCTCGAGGTCGTCCGTATGATTACAAAACAAGGCCTCAGTATCTCGCACGTCAGCCAGACAATGGATATCGGCGTGACGGCGATCCGTCGCTGGATGTAGCAGTACGAGGCCGAGCAAAAAGGCCAGCCCGGCATCGGCAAACCATTGACGGCTGAGCAGCAAGGCATTCGCCAGCTGGAGCAGGAAAACCAGCAGCTTCGTAGTGATGTGGATGTGTTAAAAAAGGCATCGGCCTTCTTTGCACGCGAGCTCAAGTGAGCTACCGACTCATCGACGAGCTGCAAATGAAGGCCGTTCCTATCGCACAAACCTGTCGCCTGCTCGGCGTAAGCCGGGGCGGATTCTACTAAGCGAAGCACCGTACTGCCAAGCCGGTTCTTTGCAAAGCGAGCGTGCATCTGCGTGCCGCGTTCATGAGCAGTGGTCAGAGCTACGGTAGCCGCCGGCTTGTCACGGCGCTGGCCAGTAGCGGCCTCCAGGTCGGCCGTTACAAAGTGCGCCGCATGATGCAACAGGCCGGCCTGAAGCCAGTATGGAAGCGTAAGTTCGTGCACACGACTAACAGCAAGCATGCACTGCCAATTGCATCGAATGTGCTTGCCCGGCAATTCAACCCGGCGGCGCCGAACGTGGCTTACGCCTTGGATAACACGTACATTCGGACCGGCGCCGGCTGGCTTTATTTGGCTGTCGTGCTCGACCTGTTCTCGCGCAGAGTTGTGGGCTGGGCGATGGCGCCGAGCATGCCGGCGACCCTGGTCTGCGATGCTCTGCGCATGGCAATCCACGCGCGTCGCCCAGCAGCCGGACTGTCGTCCATTCCGACCGCGGCAGCCAGTACGCGAGCGACCAGTACCAAGCCCTGCTCGACGAACATGGCTTCGTCTGCAGCATGAGCCGCAAGGGCAACTGCTGGGATAACGCTGTTGCTGAGCGCTTCTTCCTGAACCTGAACATGGAACGTGTCTGGCAACGCAATTACGCGAACCATGCAGAGGCCAAGCTCGACGTGGCCAATTACGTCGCCGGCTTCTACAGCTGCGAGCGCCTGCATTCTGTATTGGGCAATCTGCCGCCCAGCGTCTATGAACGCACAATGGCAGAGAAAGGACCTCTCACCGTGTCCGAAATTACTTGACCACTACAGCCTGGAAGATCTTGCACGCCCTTACGAACTGCCCGAGGCTACTCCAGCGGCGACTTGCACGATGCGGATCATTTCGGATGAGGCCGACTTACTTTTCGACGCCCTTATCACCGCCGACCGCGCACTGTACAAGCTCATGCACAGTCCCATGGCCGAAGTAGCAGAGGAAAACATGGGCCCGTTCCTACGTTCGTTCACCATACTGCGCAAGGAAGTGTTCGGCTTTCAGGGCGACAAGCGCCAGCCCTCGCTAGGCTCGACTGACACCGGCGATTAAGCTGAGTGGAGTCTGGTTGCGTGGCCGATGCTTACTCGAGCGCTGTCAACGATGGACACGGTGTCCATCACTCTAATCGGCTAAGTTTTTGATTCCATTCAAAACACGTACCCCTGTCAAGCAATTTCGGGGTCGAGTTTTAGCTGCTCGCGCAGTTTCATCGCTTGCCAAACTTCATTGGCGCTGTACCTACTCGTATATCAATCAGGAGCGCCTTCATGCACAACATGGATTAGCTGGAAGCCGACTTCACCGCAACGATCAATCCTGACGTCCTCAAAGACGCCATGAAGGCCGCCGGCGCCGGCTCCAGGGAGCTCTGGAAACTACCAGTGGAACAACTGCGGATTATTGGAGGCTTCAATATCCGCGTCCACAATGACGCATACCAAGCCAAGATCGACGAATACGCCGAATCGCTCTTCTAAGAAGGCTGGATCCCTCACAAACCGATGTCGGGCACCGTCCAGTGGGACGAAGCTTCGGACAAGACCTAATCTACATTTTCGATGGACATACCCGGCTCCTGGCGATTCCGATCGCAAACGCCCGCAGGGTGGCGGCAGCCCTGCCTCCGATCACTGAAGTAACTGTGATCGTGATCCCATCGAAGAAGGAGAAAGGCAAGAGCCTATTGACATGGAAGACCTGACAGTTGCCATGGTTCAGGGCAATAAGAGCAATCCACACTCAGCCTATGAGTACGCTATCGCGTGCAAACGGCCGGCCGATAAAGGCAGGCCAAATAGTGAGATCGCGCGTCGCTTGGCGTTGTCCGGTGAATGGGGCAAAAGTCTCCTGCTGCTGATGGCGGCCCCAAAGGAGCTGCGCGGTCGGGTGGCCAATGATGCTTTGACAGTCACGCTCGCGGTTCAGCTGTTGAAAGAGCATGGCAGCGAAGAGGCCGCAGAGATGATTGAGGAAGCGGAATCCGAGAAGGAGGCCCAAGGCAAGCCGGTCAAGCTTACCCGCAAGAACATTAAGCCCAACAACCCGTTCACGAAGGAGGTCAAACGTTCGGCGCCAGCGATGTATGACGCGCTTGCGAACGTCAAGAAGGACCCGGCTTTCGCGAAACTGAACGCGGCCAGCCGCGAAAAGCTGCTGGAAATCATGGTGACGCTGGAGAAGGCGAAGGACGACGGCGCGGTCGACCATTCGAAGCAGACGACCATCTTCGACGCAGCGGCTGCTCACGACCCAGCAAAAACTGCTGCCTAATTTTTGTTGGGCCCGAAGCGACGGTGGCCCTTACCTATGACAGGTAAGGGCCACTTTGCTTTTTTATCCACAATAACTGTGGATATCTTTTTGTTCTCAGCCTACCCAGCTCCTGATGCGCCCTCGGTCCAGGTGCGTAAAACCTTTTGATGGATAGTACCGCACCCCTCCCCCTGCCAGGTATCGACCGAACCTGCTCAGGGCGGCAGGGCTGACCCCTTCGATCCGTAGGGCCAATGCCGCAGCCTGCATATGGAGACTGTTGCGCTTCGCACCTTCCCTTGCGTTCGTCTTTGGACGAACCCCACGGGGCGTTGTCAGCGCATTGCTGACTTAGAAATGCGGCTGGCAATCTCGACGGACGAAAGCATTCCAGTAGAGACGTGCCCATCTTTGTACACAATGCTCGGGGTCGTAGTCAATTCCAAACGCCGCGCCAGCAGCAGATTTTTTTCCAAGGCAGTGTCATCACATTTCGCAAAGCTTGATGGTCTGCCTGCCGCGATTTCCTTCCACTCCTTCACTCGATCGGCCGCACACCGCACACCGGACGTTCACGGCCAAGCGGCGGCTTGACTCGGTGGTGCCAGGAAGCATGTGCCTGTACACGGTGACGTTGTCGAGCTGATCCAGTTCATGCTCGATCTGCCGGCAGAATGGACACTCAGTGCTCAGGAAAACGTGTATAGCTCGCGATCCGTTGCCCAGGGTGGTCTTGAATGTGGCATCGGTCGTGATTGCGCTCAACGCCGACGCATCGAGCTGCGTTTCCGTTGCCGGGCTCAAAAGTAAGTTGACACAGAAGGTTGCGGCAACCAGGACTCCAACACGAGCGGCCAGCTTCTTCACGTTGCTCGGTTTGTTGGCTTGCGCCATGAAGTTTGAGGGTTACTATAGACATATAGATCGTACTTTACCGAACAGCATTTCTGGAGCACTAAGTGATGGAATTTTTTAACACTCTCATGAATACCAACCCGATCCACATCCTTCTGGCTGTGGGCGTACTCTTCATTATGTGCAACGGCAGTTCGAGCAGTAGCGTTGAAGACGATGAAGCCATCGACGATAGCGATTACCAGAACGCGAGCTGGAACCCAAGCAGCGTTAATTACAATGGCTGATCCGCGTCCTCTAACGGGGACGTCGCGAATACGCACTGGCGCTTTCCTGGTAATCGAAAAAAAGCCCGAGCGAATGTCGGGCTTTTTTCTATGTGTGCACGAGGCCAATAGTTGAAAAGACGGATCATGGGGGTGTATCGCATCCTGGGAGTAACTTGCAAGTAGTCGGGCAAGGAACCGGGCTTCGTTTTCCAGATTCTATTGCAGTTGCTTCCCTGGCGCTGCTAATCAGCCTTGTCGCCGTATTTCCCACTTGATCCACGCGCAGGTGGGAATGAGGGCACGTTCGACACGTTGCCGCCATGGGAAGCCGCATCCCAAATCCACCACCCTGATTTTCCGTATTGTTCGTCGTAGTGCGCGCTCTTCTCTTCTTTGCGCTGGAGGTACCGCGCGTCGTCACGACCAAAGACCTCCATTGGTACTTCCCGAAGCGTATCCGTCAAAATAAAGTCCGGCAGCACCAGGTCGGTGCTGGCCTGGTAGCACAGTGGTTTCATGAATGAGCGGCCCTGCATCACCAGGAAATCGGCCACTATGCGTTCATAACTCGACTCTACTGGAAAGAACTCGGCCGTAATACTCATGAGCGCCATGTCGATAACGAAGGCATACACGCCCTTTCCGCCCTGTCTCAGTTCTACCTGCGCGATCGCAACTGGTCCACGTCCGCCGCGCCACGCCGCTATTGCATTCGGGAACCGTCGGACAGTGCTGTCCCACAGGCCATTCTGCATGAACGTCATAGGAATCCCGTGGAAGCCTCCAATCTTCAACTGTCGAGCCATTGCATCAAAGTGCTCCTGCGTGAAACTGGCCAGCGGTGCGATTACAAGCATTCGATGTTTGGCCTGCAACGCCAAAGCAGCGCGCGTGCGATTGCGCTCCGCCTCACGTGCATCCGCACCAAATGCCGGCAACAGCAACTGGTCGACCAGCTTTACCTGCCCCCCTAGACATTGTCGGCTGCATTGTTGATCCACCTGTAGGACAGCGAGGCCCTTCGCTTTCCCGCGAACGCTGGCTTCCACTAGTTCAGGCCGGCTTCTTCCCACAGATAGTAGAGCAACCCGAGCAGCTTCATTGACGACTGCTTGACCGAAGGAACGCTGTCCGTTGGCGCCCCGGTGGGTCCGGCCGGCCCGGCAGCATCACCACGCTCGAGCATCCCGATTTCCAGGCGGATCTTGACTGAGCCATCGGGTTGCTGATCGATTACTCCGAAGTTATCCCCGCCTCCGCGACTCTGCGCAGGATTCGCGCGTAGTACTGGCAATCAGCAGCATGCTGCCCTCCGATCAGACTGAATCGTGCGAGCGAGAATAGATCACTCCCCTCGTGATATTTCACCGTTAGGCGCCTCGAACCTTTTCCCTTGCATCCGCAGCGCAAATCTGCGCGGTCGTAGGCTGTTTTCAATACGGATTGCCAGCTGTGCGAGGCGCAGAAGCGATGCTTCCACGGATTGCTGATGGCCCTTGAAGAGTCGCTACAGTCCAGGGCCAAGTTGTCCGCGGCCGAGATCAGGGACAGCAACGCGGGTGCGGATCCGATCGATCGTGCAAGCGCCGAGGAAGAGCACCAACTCGCGATTGCTGCCCGGGTTCGTGACGCGGCGCAGCTGCTCGACGTTCGCGCAGCGCTCAAGCGGATCGAGGCTGACGAGTTTGGATGGTGCGCCGAAACAGGCGAGATGATCGGCGTTGGCCGCCTACTCATCTGTCCAACGACGACACTCTGCGTCGAAGCGCGAGAGCAAGAAAACTCGCTATAAGAGCTGATATGTATATGTTCACTCACGAGGCGGTGCAACCAGACAATCCGCACTACAATCCCACACTACTTCTGGATACCCTCATGCAACTGCTGGGTGCCCGTAACGATCGGCAGCTCGCGACGAGACTTGACGTTAATCCCTAGCAAATTTGCAAGGTCCGGAAGTGTCGGCTTTCCGTGGCGCCGGCCTTGCTTATTAGTATGCACGAGGAGACTGGCCTGCCCCTGCCGCTGCCCCTGTCCCTGCGCCAGTTGCGGGCTCTGATGGGCGACTATCGCGAGCATACCGGCGCCAGTTCCAAGCACCCTGCCGTGCCGCAGCTTCAATATTTCAATGGTATCCGCGCATTTCAGGCGCTACAGTCACAAATAAATGGGACTGGTAGCCTTGAAGCATGAAGGCCCTAGTCAACCCCGGCTAGCGAATGCTGACCAACGCGCAAATCAGCCTCAAGGACGCGCAGAGCGCCACGACCGACCGGCTAACCTCTCATACCCTACTGAGTGACTGTAACTGAATCAAGCAAGAAGAAAAATGCCTGGTCAACCCCAGGCATTTTTGCTTGAGGCCTTAACGAGCGGTAGCGAAATGATTGGCGGCCGCTTCGAGAGCCGCGATGTTATGCACTCCCGGCACCAGCCAATTCGTGCAATGCCGGCTGCTGTGATGCTCCCAAAGCGCTTGCGTCACACTCGGCTCGACAAATGCGCTGGCCGTCATCAGTTCCGCGGTAAGACGAATGCAATCATTCATCCGATCCTGCGGAACGCTTTTCAGCTTCTCCGCAGGAATCAATGGGACGGCAGCCGAGATAGCATCCTTAGTACGGCCTGGAGCGTCATGACCATTGTCTCGCCCGAAAGTGCCGTAATAAGCACCGGTTACGCTCTTTCGGGAGTGGCCAAGCAATTCGCTCACCTGGACTCGTTTGACGTCTAGAACCTCTCTGGGCATCTGTCCGCCCGACCCGCCCAGCGTAGGCGGAATCATGTCGGCAATTAGAGCAGCGTTCTCAGCATACTGCGCGCGCAGTCCATGACCTGTGCAATTGCTTGCCTGCTTTGTTATTCCGATTTTGGCCAGCATCTTATTCCATTTCGCAAGTGAATATTTCAGACTGGCTTTACTGCCATCGCATTGCGTGAGCCAACCCATTCGTTCGTTCGGCTTTAGCAAAGCCTTGACATGGTCGAGCACTTTTCGCTGTTCGTTGGTATCGATATAAATATCGCGTGGGCGGCCACCCTTAGTTTTATAGGCCGCAAACTTGTTCACGCGATCTACCTTCCATGGAACGCATTGAACGACTTCCATACGGCGCAGACCAAATGCGACTGCCATTCTAAGCATCACCCCGAATCGCCAATCTATGGCATCGGCCTCGCGTACCTTCTCGGCTACGTCAATTCCATTGGCAGCCCAGCTTTTGCTTTTCTCCGCGGTGGTCTTCACACGCAATTCTTCCCGAGGGACATCAGGCAGGTAATGCGCCGCATCCTTCACCATTTCGCCTTTTCCGATCCAGCGGCAGAAGATGCGCAGCTGAGACAGGTTCCCTTGGATTGTCTTTGGCTTGTATCCATTCTCGTGCCAAAAATTGCACAGCGCCTGAATGTGCTTCTCCCCTAAGTTTTCCGGGTTTTGGAGGCGAAACCCAAGTTTGACCAAGCGGGCGAAACTCGCATGCAATGAATCACGGGCAGCTTCGCTTGTTCGATCGCTGGCGACCGAGCCATTTACGCGCGTCCCAGCATGCTTCGCCAGAATAGCGTCCAGTTGTGTTTTGAGCGAGTCCATTGATATCTCCAGTCTAAGAAAAAGATGCGTTCGGGAAGCCGCATCTCATTGCGCATTTCGCTACGCACAAGGAGATACGGCATCTTAACAAAATACTAATTATTAATTATTGCCGGGGAGAGGGACCCAAACGTAAGAACCTTGATTTCGCCTTGTCTCCCCTCTTGGCAAAGAGACAATACGCCGGCACCTTTCGGTTACCGATCGCCTGACTTGCTGCTGCCAGGCCCTGAACTCTCACGTGGTTTCTCACGTAGCGCTTCCCGCCCGTAGGCAGGTCTGTGGTGGCGCTCGCACCCGATGGTCTTACTCACACCCGTAGGTGTCGCGGAGGCTGCATTAGCACCGGCCACAGGGCCAGCGATTCATGCGTCGGGGAGCATTCCCGATATCCGCCTTTCTTCGTCTCTTGATATTGATGCGGTCCAGACCCGGACCATGGGCGCAGCTGCTGTCGAGCTGCTGTTGCTAGAACACTGAGAACCCTTGAAATGTGCCTCCCAAGTGAGTGGCAGTTCCAATCTGTGGGAAATCTGTGTTCCTAAATGTCTCGAAACGCTGATGTAGCCTAGCTTTCGTCGACACTCTGTGTTCCACCGTATTTCCTGCACTGTGCCAAAAAAAAGTGGCAAGAGAGCCACGGGCGTACAAGGATATGGAGGGATTGCCTTATTAGTGCCAGGCCGAACTTCCCTGGTCAGGAGATGTGCCGCTAAGGCGGCGTACTAATTGGTGCTTTTCGATTCAACAGAACGGAAAAGGGGAGGTTTACAACAATGCCGCATAGCGACGAAAGGAATTCTATAGGTAGCGGCGACGAAAGTGCAAGCTAATCCTTGCGAAAAACATGGCGCTTTCGTCGTAAAGTTATATCGTTCGCTGTGTAAAGTAGCAACCAATCCGTATATAGCACTAAGGTAGCAATGCGATAGCGTCGGTATGGCATCTTGGGAGCATTGGGGTAGCATTTTCAATTCTGTGCCCCACAACGTCATCGTTCAAATCAAGCAGCTTAACGGCATCAAATAATGACACGTCTTTCCATTTCTCTAACTAAACCATTGCCGAAGGTGAAATCAAAATCTGCACAAATCACCGATCTGCTCCCGGAGATTGAGGCAGCCCTCTCGGCTGGGCACAGCCATACAGCAATTTTCGAAAACATCAAAAATACGATAGGACTCGACCTTACATTTGGATATTACAAAAATACAATACACCGGATCAGACGGAGACGCGATGTGAAGAATATAACTGTAGAAGTTCCTCTACCACTCTATAGATCGAAGCAGGTTAAGGGTGCCGTAGGGTCCGTCAAAGTAGTACCAACCATCGCCGCGCCAATGAGTAAAGCGCAAAAGATTTTACTCGGGCCGATAGACGATTTTTTTTCATAAGGATGAGCAATGAATACTATTCACTTCGTAATGATGGGCAAAGGCGGCGTCGGTAAGTCACTAATCGCCGTGACGTTGGCGCAGTATTTGGCTAAGCTAGAACGTCCTTTGAATTGCGTCGACCTCGATCCGACCAGTCCAACCTTCAAGCAGTTCGGCGCTCTTAATGTCGAGCACATCAGCATTGCCGACAACGAAGCCAATATTGACCCAACTCGTTTCGATGTCTTGATGGAAAATATTTTGAAGTCGGACACGGATTGGGTAATCGACACTGGCGCACCTACGTTTTTGCCGCTGGTGAATTACCTTGCCGCGAACGAAGTGTTCTCATTCCTGGTCGAGTCGGGCCGCCGCGTCGTAATTCACTCGCCACTTGTTGGTGGCGTTGCAATGCATGAGACCGTCAGCGGACTAAAGGCACTCCTGCAAATGAGCGATTGTCCGATCGTGGTTTGGGAAAATGAATTTTTTGGCCCTGTTGCCTTGAACGGGAAGCGCTTCCTCCAAACTACCGGGTACGAGCAGTTTAAAAGCCGTGTGCTTGGCGTAGTGTTACTGGAGAAGAAAGATCACAAAACTGCGGAAGCCGATTTGCGTTCGATGCATGCCCGCCGATTGACTTGGAACGAAGCAGATGAGGACGACGGATTTATGACGATGCAACGTAACCGCCTGAAGATCATGCGTCGCGATATCGATGGCCAACTCGACAAGATCGATCTGTAACGATGGGTGATCTCGCGATCCGCAAAGCGATCGTCCTAGAGCTGTTCACAGCGACTGGCGAAAGCATTCCAGAAGACGATCCCATCGTCACGGGGGCAATCCTTTTTTCCCACAAGCTTAATGAGGTTGCCCGCCTGTCGGCGGAGGAAATGCAATCGGCTGGTAGGCTCGCAGCTGCCGCAGTGGATGAAGCCGGACGTAATGCCTCGCTGGTTCTCACCCAGGCCGGCGAGCGCTGCGCTTCCGAATCACTTGCGGTCGCTGCGAGAGCGGATGCCGCAGCACGCGCTGCAGCGGTGCAGCTCGAACTCCAAACGGCTGAGCGAGCCCATTTGTTGAAGGCCATCGACGCTCAGGTATCTAAGAGTGTGAAACTCGCGAACGCTAGCATGTCGGGTCCTGCCGTCCTCCGATACGTTCCTGCGTGGTATGCGGTTGTCGGTGCGTTGATTGGAGCGGTGGCGCTGGCGGCAGCGTGGAAGATTGGAATTGATCAGGGAACAGCCCGCTCTGAAGAGGCGGCAGTAGGCCGGGCATTCTCGCGTGTCGTCCCGTCACTTGATCCAAAGCTACGCGAGCATTTGATGGAACATCTGAGGAAGAGAGCTGGATAACCCTGGCGTCGCAAACCCGACTTGGGCCGCCACTTTCCGTTGCTACTCTTGGCTTAACCACCGAAGGAGTACAGCATGTTTAACCGGAAGTCCAACAACGCCGACATCCACCAGCATGATTTGGCCCGCCGCGACCGCGCCACCTTGCTCAGTTCCCTACACGCTGGCTGTGCGCCGGAGGCGCCAGCCACTACCTCGAGCGGTTGGGGCGCCGACGTCGCTAAGATAAACCCACGCTTGGTTCAGGCATACCTTGCTGGTACGGGTGATCTCCGCGCTACCTGGTGGAACCTATACAGCTCGGTCTACATGGCCACAGTGCCGGGCGCTACGCTTGAACTTGCGATGATTTCATTCCATCGCCTTTACCATGCGCTGACTCTTTCCAGACTCGGTTTTGCGCAGTCGGTAGCGAGAGCAGCTGCAGATATCGAGGAGAAAGGTGTGCTTGTAGCTGCCTATAATTCGGTACTGCGAGAGATGAAACGCTAGAGCGCGTGTAGGAATACAGAACGGAAAACACGCTGTCTTCCCTTTTTTCGTCGTAGTATTTGCCTACCGGGGAATGATGCCCCGCTCAATCCAGAAGTTGATAATGTGCTGGATCTTTGCAGCATAAGCATCACGTTTGCTCGGGGTCTTTCTGTGATAGGTTCCGATCCCCTGCCAGTCATTACCCCGTTCATTGATCCTGTTTCGTAGGTGCCAAGCTCCCAAAAATACAAACTTGCAACCATCGCGCATGTCGCCGGTGCTAACGTCGTACCGAGCAAGGTCTGGCCCGTGCACGCTGTTAATTCCCATCATGCCTTCGTCTACCAACCCGTCTATATTGCGCGGGTGCTTGGCGGCTGGATTGAAATTGGATTCGACTGCAGCAATCGCGCGAAGAATCCACGGGTTGACATTGTAAAACCGGGCTGCGTCGTCGAAAGAGTCGGCCGCCGCAGGGATCGGGGCAAGAAGCGCCAACACCAGGGCGGCACCGGCGGTGAACGTTGGATGTATGTTGCGGTCGGAGAGCATTGCTTCTTCGGGCGGGAGCTTAATGCGTTATTTCTTGACTTGGCCTAGATGACGTTGGCCGTGACGTAGCCAGGTGTCTTGCTGTTGTCCGGGAAGAAAACGGCCGGTGTGCCAGTAATGCGCTGCTTCTCTTGCAGCGCGGTGTTGCGCTCGAATGGGGTTTCGCAACGCCCTGCCGGCGCTGCCGGTAGCGGCGCCTTACCGGTCATGAAACCATTGCAAGCAGCAGACTGGTCCTTCGCGCACCAAATCGCAGTGGACTTAACCATCGAATCGGACTCCAGGATCGGGATCAGGAAAGTGTATATCGTCACGTTGTCCAGCTTTTCCACCTCGGTCATCTGCTTGCGGCAGAAACTGCAGTTGGGGTCTTCAAACGTGGCGATTACACGCGACCCGTTACCCTTGACCATCTTGATGATGTCTTGAAAGGCAGGCCCTTAAAAACAAACTTGCTGAATTCCTGTAGTCGCTTTTCGGTCAGGTTGACTTTTGTGGCAGTGGCCACAATTAGACCGAAGCTCACGAACGAAGCCGTTTTGTCGGTGTAGACAATGCCTGGGTGCGTAAGCACTTCGTATAGTCCTGCGTGAGCAGAAGGCATGACCTTCTCGACCATCTTGGGTCCAAGAATTGGTTCTAGCTTAGGAGCGAGCTGCTGGGTTAGCGTACCAGGCGCTGCGTGCGCGGGGAAGACCGTAGCTACGCTGCCGATCAACATGGCCACTGCCGACACGCTATACAAAAGGGGCATACGCATACTCGGAATCTCTCAATAAAAAAAGGCCTGCGCGTTTCGGCGCAGGCCTTGGTACAGCTGGATTAACGCACTTCGACGAGGATGTTCACGGAAGTACCGTTCGCATCACTGTAGCTGAAGAATTTTTGTGCGCCACCGCCGATGCTGAATTCCGCAATCGTTCCGAGCGTTACCGTCACCGCGGAACCCGCATCCGTGAACAGGGCGACTCCAGGTTTTTCGTTGACTGTGTTACCGCTGCCACCACCACGCGCGGAGACTGCCAAAGCGGTTGTAACAGCTGCTGCAATGGCAGCTCATCGGGTTGCGGTTGAAATGATGGTACGGCTCATCAGGACACTCCAATCGGAGAGGATATGCTGCACTGTCCCAATATCGAAGGTTTCTCAGTTCATGAAAGCGGCTCAGAAATCGATGGGATTTCCGGCTCAATTGTCGGCTTGCATGTATCGGAAGCTGCCATATCATGGTTATAAGTTTCATCAAAGAAACGTACTCAACTTCTCACTAAAGGCAAGACCATGATGAAATTCAAAACTTCCGTTACCGCTGTCGCTATCGCTCTGACCCTCGTTGCGTGCGGTGGCGGCGGTGGAAGCAACGCTCCTGTGACTCCTCCGGTTGCGGTGATCCCTCCTGTGTGGACGCCTGCGCCAGCGCCGGTTCCGACGGTTACGCCTTCGGACATTCAAACCAGTGTCCCGGCTTTTTCCTATGCAGTTGCAAGCGAGGAGTACGTTTTCGTCACCGCGCTCAACGAATTCCGCTCTGATATCGGCCTAGGCTTGTTGGCGCAAAACACGTTGCTGGATACCGTAGCGGCGAAGCACTTGGACTACGTTCTTAAGAATGACATTCTGAACGGCGGCACTGTCAACATGCGTACCAATGACGCAGCAACTGGTCGGTCAATGTTCCACATCGAGCAGGGAGACAAACTGCTGTTCACTGGTATTCAGGAACTCGATCGTGCAAAGTTCGCTGGTTACGCCGGCTCCTATGTTGGCGAGGAACTTGCCTTCGCCGGCGGTAGGGGAGCCCAAGTAGCTTTTGATGGACTCGCTTCGACCGTGTATCACCGCGCAGGACTCATGATGCAAAGCGTCAATGATATCGGCGTCGCTGTTGGTAAAGACCGTTCGCAAACGGTAGTGATGGAAATAGGCACCACTAAGGCGCAGAGGCAAGCGGGCGATTTCGTCGGCTTGTGCCCTGCAGCAAACCAAACTGCCGTCGGACTGCATGCGGGCGTCGAAACTCCGAACCCATTCCCAGAGCTGTCGACGGCCAATGCCGACTTTCCGACCAAAACAGGTTATCCAGTTAGCGTCCTTGGCAAAGAAGGAGCGACTGTTGAAGTCGTCACCTTCACGCTCACGGAGGCTGGCGCGGCCGAGCCAATGGATGCTCGTATCGTGACCAAGGACAACGATCCTAACCGCTATCTGTCGTCAAACGTCGCGTTTTTAATCGCTAAATCGCCGCTGAAAGCAGGCACGGTTTATACCGCCAAATTCTCAGGCCGCGTCAACAACGTGGTAGTTAACAAAGAGTGGAAATTCACGACTCGTTCATGAGTGAATCTTTGCACGACGCGCAAATAGCCAGGTAGAGCGGCAGCAACAAAAGAAAACGCCCGGAGTTATCCGGGCGTTTTTCATTACGAAGGTGGACCTTGCGCCACTGGCGACGATAGTCGGCCCCATGCTTTTTGGTCTTCCACTCGCCTTCCCCCAGCATCTTGATGCCCGGCTGTCGATCAGGAGGTGCAATCCCGTTGTCGTCGGCTGCACTCCGACCGTCACCGAAAGATACTTCTGGCGCCGGCTAATGGTACTGAAGTCGGGTACCTGCCGGTCCAGGCCAGCAAGCTTGAACAGGCTTTGCGCCATGCCCATCGCCTGGCGCAGGGCCAAGTTGAACAAGCCCTTGATCGTCGCCAAGCAGAACTAGGATCGCCGCCTTACTGTACTTCGGGCGCCGGCCCCCGCGTGCCACTGGAACATGCACTACTCCTAATAAATTCCGAGTAGCGGGTTAAAAAAGGAGTCGGTGACTGGGGCGTCACTTGTCTATGCGTACATAGAGAAGCGGTAGCGGGTACAAAAATGCCGGATGCCGACAGCGTTAATTTAAGCAACTTTCTTGACCTATCTAGCATGTCGTTGTGGAATATCACGAGCAGCTAAAACTCGACCCCGTTTTTGCTGCACGTGTCCCCGTGATTCTTGCGTTAACAACGACTTAGCCGGTGGCAATGATGGACACTGTGTCCATCGTGTGAGATCAGAGCGATGGGACTTTCACCCTTTGGCCGGTTCAGTCCGGCTTACAAAGCTAGTTGTAGTGTCGTTGATATATCGGACAGGAAGCCGGCGGAAAAAATAGCCAGGACGGAGAAGCCAATTCGCTGGACCTTCCGAGTTTCGAGCAACGTGACGTCGCCGTGGTTGATCACTAGGGCACAGAAGAGCAAATAGCTATCTATGACGCTGCCGGTAATGCCCCTGATAAGGCCTTCGACGTGGGCGAAAGCGGTCCCTTTTTGCAGATCGAATGCGCCTCGGGATGGCAATGAGTGTGCCGACGCCGAAGTAGAAATTTAGATGGACGCTCTTGAGGAACAACTTCATTTCAGATTTCCTGATTCCAGTAGGGATCATGTTCGCGGTGAGGTTGCGAGAGATGCCGCGCAAGGTGGATACCGTGCCGGTTGTTCTGGCCGTTGCAACAAAACGAGACCTGCCAACATCTAACGATTATATCTTGCTGAAAAGCAACGACTAACTCAAATTCGGTCTAATGTTGGCCAGCTTTCAACCAGCGCGTGTGGAGATAATCGGAGTAAAATTCGGTTGCCATCACCGCAGACGGGTGAGAAGGCAGCATGAAAAGTAATAAACCCACCGTTAGAAACCGTATTTGTTCCCCTCCAGACACACTTCGAGCGTCAGCCGCATTTGAAACTAACGCACAGAAGAAGTTGGATCAAAGCATCCCTCCAGACACACTGCGGACTATTCAAACTCAACCGTTCGCCTGCTCGCCCCTCGTCGGGTGCTAAAAAAGTGAAAAGAACAAAAAGAGCAAAGAGAGTCCAGAGAGTCCCCCCGGCTCGGGCCGAAGCCAGTGGCAGTCGCATCCCTTTGGGATTGAACAACTTGCCTGTCCGTTAGTTTCAGTTATGGTATCCTTGGCGTACTCCACACCGAAAAACCATGACGGTTCGCGCCTCCGGCGCCGACCGTCCGGCGGCCGCGGTGAACGCAAACAACGAGGTACTTATGCCTGACTTGAAAACGTGGGACGACGATCCCCTTGCCGCCTTCACAGCCTTCGTGACGACGCCAGCTTTCGCCAGCACCAGCCGGCGACTTGGCGAAGCCGAGCCCGAGGCAATCTCCACGACTTCGGCAGCGGTCTACACCTTCATGTTTCGCAAGTTCGCGGCCTGGCTCGCCGGCCAGAACCGCCGCTTTTCGCAGGTAGAGGAACGCGACCTGGTGCGCTTCATCAGCCAGCTGCGCCGGCGCGGTGAGCAGAACAGCGGGATCACCGAACGGTATCTGCGCCTGCTCGAGCGCTGCTACAGCCACGTGCAGATCGCGCCGAACCCGGCAACGTCCGCCACCAAGCTGGCCACGGACAACCACTACCTCGCGCAGAACGTCGGCACTGAAGCTCTGGACTCTGAACAGGTAGCCGCTTTCGTGTCCGCCCTGCCTCCGCTCGACCCGCCTGGGGCTAACCGGGCCGGGCGACTACCCAAAGCGTGGAAGCGCCGGCGCGACCATGCCGTACAGGCGACGCTGCTGTTCGGAGGGCTGAAGGTAGCCGAAGCGATCGGCCTGCATCTGGGCGAGGTCGAGGACTCGTTTAGCCCCCTACCGATCCGGTTGAAAATCAATCCAGAAGATAAGCACGCCACCAGCTATGAGCACGAAACCATCGTCCACGGCTACGGCGCCGACGCGCTGCGCTACTGGCTCATCGAACGGCTGGCCGAGGATAGTAAGGGGCAGCGCCTGTTAAAAGGCGACTTGGTCTTCCCCGGCGACGCCGAGGGCAAGCCAATGTCGAAGGTAACGCTCTGGCGCCAGGTGAAAGCGACGTTCTCCCGAGCAGGCATCGACGTCAACCGGAGCGGCGGCCGCACTTTGCGGAACACATTCGCCGCGCAACAATTGAACGAACACGGCCGCACGAAACACGACGTCAAAGGCTATCTTGGCCTTGCGTTGGAACGGTCAGCCGAGATTTACGAAACAGCCAAACCGAGAAAGAAAGGTACCCGATGAAGCTCTCGGAAATCACAAACATCCTGGCCGCGGCCGGATTGCCTGCGCTCTCGCGCGACCAGCTGCTCGAGCTGGCCAGCTCCGGCGCGGGCAAACGGTTTGAAGCGGCCCTCCTTGCCTTCGCTGCCGGCGATCGCCAGCAGCGCGACGAGCTCGAGCCAACTGTCCGCGTGCTAGATGCAACGACGCGGACGACTCTGCAACGCATCGGTAACCAGTTACCCGTTGACGAACTCGTGACGTTGGCGCTCAATGACCGACACAAGTTCTTCGACGCTATCGACGCGATCGCCTCACGCACGTCACGCGCTGCGGCCGCGCGGAGCTATCTGGCCGTGCTGGGCGCAGCAGCTGCGGTCGCCGACAATACCCCGGCACCAGTAGCGGATCCGCCGTACTACAGCTTTAAGATTTTTTCCTCTGCGGCGGCGCTATGCATCGCTGAAGCTACGACCAGGGCGGAGCGCAAACACACCATCAACATCGAGGGCGCCGTGGCGCTCGCCGGCGGCGGCGCTCGCAAGACGTTCGACTGGCCGAACAAGATCGTGGTGCAACTGACGGTGCAGGAAGCCTACCAGGTACTGGCTCTTCTGGAGAATAAGATCCGTTCGCTCCGCTTCGACGGTCATGGCCGCGAACACGACAAGTCGCTCCAGATCGAGTTTCAGGACTCGCACTACTATTTCCGGTTAATCCAGCGCGGGCGGGCTGCAGTAGCGGTTCAGGTACGTGCGGTCGACTCGTTCCAGATTGTCTCATTGCTCTACAAACAACTCTTGCGAAACGAAAGTCATTTGCAAATTGCCGACATCCGAGAGATGGTCGACCGCATGGTCATGATGATCACTGTTAGGTAGCCAGATAGCGGCCAGAACCGGCGGCCTAAGTGCACGCCCGGCCGACCTGTATGGATTGAGCTACGCACCTACTAGGACCGATCCTGGCCTGCGAAGTTCGACAGCTCCTCGACGCCCGGCTCGCCCCACAGGGCCTGTGCATACCACAGACCAAGTGAGGTCCTCGTCACGCCCGAATCAAGCACCTTGCCGATGGCTACGGGCTTCAGCGTAGACTGGGCTTGGAACTGGGCATATATCTCTGCGCGCTGCTGTTCATCCATCTCTCTGAATACGTCGAGTGCGGTCTTGGCGCGCTCTGCACGGAAACGCTCCAGCAGCGTCGGCGCCGCCGGCGCTGGATCCTGTTTCTGCTTGCCCGCGACCTTCGGCGCCGGCGCTTTGATGTCGTTGTTGAGCGCCCATCGGAAGTAGGCCGGCTTCGATCCAATCGGCGCGCCCGTCTTAACCAGTAACCGTGCCTCGACCACATTCAAGGCTTCGCTAACCTTGTCTGCCGGATGCTGAGCCAAGATATCGGACGCTTCATGCTGGTTCAAACCAAGCTTCATTAGCCGTTCGAGTAGCGTGATGTCAATGACCGGAGACGAATCGGCTTCCACCTGCGGTTCCTTCGACAGTTCCACCCTGAACTGGAGATACTCGACGCGCAGGCCTTTTTTGTGTTCGATCAGTTCGACGTCAATGTCAGTGACCGCGTTGAGTTCGGCAATGGCGCGCTTGAGCACATCGCGCTTGAAATACTTGTATTCCGGCAGACTGCTCGTGTCATCCGGCACCGGATTACCGGTCAGGACGCCATACCAGTGCACATATGTCTCGACATAGGTGACCTTCGACGGATTGGTCGCGTAGCGTCGGCACACTTCGTACAGTGCAAGTGATGGTCCGCCGCGCAGCATGCCCTGGTAGTAAATGCTCAGGCGGGTGTAGGTGTGCGGCTGCATCACGCTCTCATGCACCTCGGGCGGAAATGCAAAGCCGACCCAGACCTGTCCGGTCTTGCTGCGCAGTCCTTTCGGATTGACAAACGTGACCGAGGCGATCAGGCGCTCGCTGGTCCACTGGCGGTCCGTCTCCAGGCGCAGCTTGATGTCCTGCATGCGCTCGATCTGCTCACGCAGGAACTGCATGTCCTTGCTGTCGTAATGAGCGTCCCTGGCCAGTTCAGACAAGGGAACCCAAAAGTATTTCTTGGATGATGGCGTATCGACCGGGGCCCGCTGTCCGAGCGAGCCGATCTTTTGCGCATGATGAACCAAAACGTTAAATACCTTGCGGTTCAGCAATGTGAGGGAGCCTTCGACGACCCGCAGTCCAATAGCCTCGTTCGACTTGTTAAATTCGAGTGAAGGTCGCGTAATGACGGTGACAAGGGCGCCTTCCGCAACACTGGTCGGTTTTTCTCTGGGTTTGCGCGGCAACGGTGATTGCTCCTCAGGTCATGCTGGGTAGAATCGGTTGAAGTGCGTGAATTATGGCACTGTCATCTTAGGTGAGGAAGTCTTTTTCACCAATTTATTTTTAGGTGAATTTTAAAAATTCACCTTCCATGCCCCAGTACTTTCTCACCATAGAGAACCAGTAGGTGTTTAGACTCCCTGTTAAATCTCACCTAACCTTCCTGTCGAGGAAAACCGTCCCTGTAGAAGCTCACCTAAAACGCCTTCAGAGCGACCAGGCTCCCTGTACGCTCTCACCGTGAACACCAGTTTCCCGTATTAGGGCCGCCTTGGTAGCCTGAAAATACCCAATGGTGACAACGAACCCGCCTTAGTAACGTTGCAGGTGCCCACGTGACCCCCTGCATCGTCTCACCTTTAGCCAAATATACCCAGTTCTCCCTGTAGAGCCTCACCTTCACAGCATCGAAGAACTTTTACTCCGCGTGTTGTCTCACCTCGGAAGGTCTTACCGCGCGTACAGTATCGTACACCAGCATTTTACTCCCTGTATTACCTCACCTTTAGGTACCGAATGTGCTTGACGGAAACAAATTCCGGTGATGAGGTCAACCACGATCAGGAAATACTTGCCAAATGGAAGATATAAAGGGAATCAGCTGGTGGAATCTATGCGGGACAATGGCATTAATTTCATTTTGGCATCGAAAGCACGATACGTCATCTATATCGCACGACGACACCCTGTAAAAGCTCACCTACGGAGGAGAATTGGCACCTTATAATCCGGCACTAGGTCATCACTCCCCGCAAACACTCACGCAATGTAGGGTCATGTCCCTGTACAGACTCACCCAAGAAGTCCCTACACCCTGTATGCACTCACCTAAGGTACCTGTGGATTCTCACCGATTTCGAGCTTACTCCCCGTAGCGGCTCACGAAAGCCCCTGTAGAGTCTCACCGTACTCCCCGCACGATCTCACCGTTAACCCTTGAAACCCGCATGGCTGCTGAGTTTGCGCGCAGGTAAACAGGTGTTAACGGGTTAACTTTGTTATTCAAATAAACCTCTCAATAGCGCGGGAAACCAAATTGTCCAGAAAAAGACCGAAAACGACGGCAATGGCTCCTGTATTAGGGATAGTGAGCTCTTTGCTAGCACGGAACTCGAAGTATCGAAAAGTGCTGCTGGTAAGAAGTTTCACTCCCTGCGGGATCTCACCTTCCAATCGCGACATATCGAACTGTACTGGCTACCACCACCATTGCGGAGTACCTTTTTATGTAAAACTCGATTCTGAGACGCTGTAAGCTAATTGTTCATCAATGAGGTGTATGCAAGGCTGAAAGGCATTTATGGCAAAATATCCTTGCATCGATACTTTGCTTCTGCGAGAATAATTGCAGATTACATCACGGAGCTTATAGTGGCGCAACGACCCGTTGTTGAAAAGACGTTCAAAGTGCAGGCAGTAGCAACCATGCTCGGCATCAGTGCCGACACTGTACGCCGCGATTCTGACGAAGCCGATATCAAAGTACAGCGACAGGGTGGCGAAGGGCCCAAGACTCGCCTGTTCACTATCGAGAATGTGTTCGAGCTGGCAGCGCACCGGCGTCGCAAGAACGGCCTAATTAAACGCAGTCCCCTGATCATTACCGTTTATGCTGCTAAAGGTGGTGTCGGTAAGACGACGTCGGCTGCCAACATTGGGGCCGCCTTTGCCTTGCGCGGCCTGCGTGTGCTATTAGTCGACCTGGACTTCCAGGCCAACCTGACAATGGCGTTCGGCTACGATCCGGAAGTGACGCAGGAGGAGGCTAATGAACTAGGCATGGATCCGGAAGCAGTCGTGAAGTACCATTTCGGGAATCTACTGCCGCAATGGAGCAAGGACGGCAGCGTCGAACCGCTCGCCACGGTTATCAAGAAGCCGTATGGTGAGCATGGGCCTCACCTGATTCCGTCGGAACTTGGGTTCGACGACCTCGAAGCGATTTTCACGCTCGAACGGCTGATGGAGAGAAAACCGGAACTAGCGATTGCAACCTGGCTACAAAAAGGACTCTCCGGAGAAAATGCCAACGTGGATCTATCGCAATATGACGTCATCTTGTTTGACGCGCCGCCGGCAAAGAATCAGGCGACACGCGGTGCGATGCTCGGCAGTGATTTCGTAGTCACCCCCGTGTCGATGGAGCGCTTTAGCACAAAATCGGTGTCGTACCTAGCCAAGGTTCTGGGCGAGCTCCAGCGTGATCATGGGCGGTTTCCGCGCATGATTACGCTGGCAAATTTCTACGACATGCGGCGCGCCCGTGTTGCGGCCCAAGTGGTGGCGCTGACGACCAAGTATCCAGATGCCTGGCTTGAAAAACAGATCGCTACCAGCGAGGAGTTCCGCAAGGCGCTGTCGGATGACGTGATCATGCCTGTCATTCTCTCTAGGCCAAGCAGCGGTCCAGCGGAGGAGCTTCGCGCCGTGGCCAATGCATTACTAGAGAAGATGGAGGCGGCGTAATGGCGAACTCTTCCAATAGCCGTTCCCAGGCGGACTTGACGGCTGAACTGCAAGCGCGGCTGCGCCAGACCGGCAGCGCGACGGCCACGCCGATTGCGCCTGCAGCGCCGGCGAGGCCAGGCAATATGCACATGAATGATGCTCCCAGCGGTCCGTCGCGTTCCCTGCAAGACTTGGTGGGCGCACAGCCAGCCGCGGGCCACACTGGCGCCGCGTCAAAGGTAATGCAAGATGTGAACGTGCCGGTCGATCTGGGCGAGATCGACGATTCTCCCTATCAGCCCCGCACCCGTTACGACGAGACGGAGCTGCTGCTACTAGGCGAGCAGCTGCGCATGCAGGGACAGGATGAGCCGGTACGCGTGCGTCGCCTGGCAAATGGCCGCTACCAGCTCATCTCTGGACACAGACGCGTGCGCGCGGCACGACTGATCGGCTGGGCCACTATCGTCGCCAGGATCCTCGCGCTCGAGGATCGTGAGGCGGAAATAGCCACACTTACGAGCAACGAGTCGCACGTCGGATTGAGCGACTTTGAACGGGGTTGTGCCTATCAGCTCGCGCTCGACAAGGGATTTGCGACGACCCAGAAGGACGTGGCGCGCCTGTTTGCCTGCTCCCAAGGCCGCGTCTCTCAATGTTTGTCGGTGGCGCGCCTGCCTCCGCCGCTTGTTGCGATGCTTGGGGACTATCCGTCGCTGCTGACCTACCGGCACGCAAAAGTCGTGCGCGAAGTCCTCGACCATGACCCGGAAAGCTTGCCGGCTGTAATGGCTGCCGTCGAAACGATGATTGACGAGCCGGACCTGGAGCCGGAACAGCTGCGTGTACGCTGCACCACAAAGAAGGTCGGGATGCGCCCGCGCGCCAAAGTCGCAATACAAAAGACAGTACCTGACCGCAGTGGCGAATCGGTCTTCACGGTGCGCTCGAACAATCGCAACCTGGTCGTGAACTTCAACGACCGACTATCTCCCGAGCAAAAAGCCGAGGCCGAAAAGCAGATTCTGGCAGCGCTGAAGGGCGTCGTCGAGAGTCTTGAGGTGCCTGGCAATGCATGAGCTGCCGGGCGCTGTTGTACAGTGCCAAGGTCGCGATGAAAAAGTTCTTGGGAGGCTAGGGGGCAGGCGTACATTCCGGCTTTCTTGCACCACCTAGGTTGGCGTCCCGACGACTCCCGGGAGGCTAGCAGAACAATGCGTTGGATCCTTTGCAATCACGCAGTTAAATCTGTAAGCGTGCCATTATCCTGGCGCAATTTCAGCGCTTGGCTTGGCCAGCTAAAGTCCGGAACTAAGATAGGCGTTTCTTTCGCTTGAGCAGATAAGATTGGATATCGATCCCGTCAGTCGGGATCACTGATGCCATAGCCATCAAGAAGTTTTCGCGCGAACGCCGGTCATGTCGGTTCTGCCAACGCTCCAGCAGATGGCGAACGTTAGCAAGTAGTGGCCCTATCTGGCATCCTCGATGGTTCTATCGCGATGTTGAGCAAACGACAGAATTTCCTTGAACCGCAATTTACGGCTCAAACCGAACGGGCTATTCCTGCCAACGCAAAAAATTGGTCAGCGAACGCCATGGGCATTAACGCCCGTCGATCACGAACTGGCCGTCGCGGATCATGTGCATCAGCTCAATGCCGGCGAGTACGATGCCAGTGGCTCGGCACGATTTCAAGTTGAGCATCGGGCTGGTCACCGGCTTGATGGCGCGATGATCCTGCTCGAGGACGTTCTCGAGGAACTCAACCTACATCACAAGGAGCGGCACGTGGCGGCCGGCGTTGACTGTATCCATGGCCGTGTTGTTGGCTCTGCTTTTGTTCATCGCGACTTTGTTTGGATCGCCGTTCGCTCCGATTGTCTTGTAGAAGAAGCGCTTCGCTGCGGCCATGTCGCGCTTGTCCGTCAGCAGGAAGTCGAGGGCTTACGCTGCTTGTCGATGAAGTCGTGCCGGTCCTCCTGTTGATGTGCGTTCAAATGAAGCACCATCGCTTGCCTTTTGGGTTGCGTAGAAGATCGGTGGTGCAGGTTCTACAGTGGCTGATGGTCTTACCACTTTGTTAGCAATGAATAATTCGCTTTTGCAGACACTCGTATTGCCGTTTCGCTACGTATGCTGACGCGCGCTTTATTAGCAGCTAATAATTTTGGCATCTTGGGCTCGCGCCTCGAAAATGAAATCTGGGGACGTTATCAGGATGTGATAGGCGTAGGTTCATCCCTGCGTTGGCATTGCTAAGCCTGCTGCAGTCATGCACACACTAAGAGCATTTATTATCCAGGTATCTAGGTGATCGTAGAGAAAGCCTTCTGCATCGGGTGGAAAATTTCCCGGTAGACACCTTGGCATCGCATTGGCATATATGTTCTTAGTTGTGCAACCCCGAATCAGGGCAGGCCGTTGGCACCGGCTTATTAGCAGCTAATAGTGTAGTCGCACCATTCTCATGCGGCAGGTAGCGTGAGCACGCATTCATGCTCTGCTGAAGTTCAGTAGCAAAGCTACTCAACGACGCTTAAAAGCAGTCGTCGTTACATTGGTCGCGTGTCCGCAAAAACCAAGACTCTGTTCGCTACTTGACGGGTGAATGGTATGTGAGACAGAGTCCACCAAAATCGCGCTAGGACAATGACCGGTAGCCTGCCCTAAGCCACGAGGTGATGTTGCATGCATTAACGAATCCATAACGATTCCGGCATTTGGTCAGGCACTCATACGAATAGGCCATGGGCAGCCTACCGGCCTTAATACCCATTCGCAGAAGCTGATAATGGGTATTTGGCCTTCCCCCACCGCGACGGACACTTTCGATAACTATGTCGTTCCTATAGGAGGTATTACATGGCACGTGAAAGACGGTTGTTCTCAGAAGAGTTTAAGCGCGAGGCAGGCAAACCGGTAGGTCAGCCTGGCGCAAGCAAGGGGGCAATAGCCCGTGACCTTGGCATCGGTGCCAATTTGCTGGGGCGATGGTGCAGAGAAGCTAACGTGGATGCAGAGGTTCCAGGCGGTCACGAGAAGGTATCGCCTCAGGACTACGAGCGCATGCAACGCGAGCTGGCGAAGGTCAAGACGGAGCACGACATATTAAAAAAAGCGCTCGGCTATTTCGCAGCCGACCTAAAGTGAAGTACGGCTTCATCGCCAAATATCGAACCATCTGGCCGACGCGAACGATGTGCCGTCTGCTTGGCGTATCGAGCAGTGGTTTCTACGACTGGCTTGGCCGGCCAGTAAGTGCGCATGAACCTGAGAATGCCTAGTTCCTTAACTCAATCAAGCACAGCCACGAGGCCAGCGATGGCACATATGGTTCGCCGCGCATAGTGCGAGACCTTATCGACGCTGGTTTCTCCTGCAGCGAGAACCGCGTGGCACGACTGATGAAAGCCGTCGGCATCAAGCGCGTCACAAGCAACGCCGGGCGCCAAGGCAGCTCGGTTCGCCAGTTCACGCCATCGCGCCGAATTTATTGGACCGGCAGTTTGAAGCGACAGGCCCAAATCAGAAACTGGCGGCCGACCTTACCTACGTATGGACTGGTGAGGGCTGGCTGTTTATTGCTGTTGTCCTGGACCTGTACTCGCGGCGTGTGGTCGGCTGTCAATGCAACCGACGATGACCGCGCGGTTAGTGATGGATGCCCTGCTAATGGCTATCTTCCGTCGCGGCCGGCCTTGCGCGGTACGGCATGATTCGGACCAGGGCTCCCAGTACACGAGCGAGGACTTCCAGCGTCTGCTTGAATCGCACCGCATTGTTTGCAGCATGAGCCGTCGTGGCAACTGCTGGGACAACGCTGCAATGGAGAGCTTCTTCTCGACGCTAAAGACCGAGCGCCTGAGCAAAAAGCATTACCAGACCAGAGATGATTTACGCGCTGACTTTGCAGGTAATCAATAACTCCTCCGAGAGGGGCAGAGTAGTTTCGTGAAGGCCCACATGGCTCAGTCCTTATTAGCCGCTAATAACCTAGGCGTCTGCGCGAGACTCACTCACACGTGATCGACGACGCATCAACGACGCGTTTAACATTGATGTATTCCGGTATAGCTCAGTGCCACGCTAACGGTTCGGTTGCTAATAGTGGCAGCAAATATCTATAAGCGTAGACGAGAAGAGCAGTAGATCGCGCCTGTGGCGTACCGGAGATCCTCATGTCCTCTAGGCACGAACTCTCGTACTTCGGAACACACACGATCTCAAACAGGACCCCAGCGTGGCATTATTAGCAGCTAATAATCCGTCGTCAATTATCTGGTAACCCTGTTTGGCGGCCATCGGTACGATGATGACGTTTGGAACGTGGGCCTGCTGTACCTGCTCGCGGCGCCGGTGACGTCGCTCATTTTGCTGGGCATGCGCGCAGGACTGGTGATGCTAGCGCTCAGTGCCATATCAGTGACGCTGCTCTGCATGACAGGCTAGAGTTACTTTCGCATACAAAACGCTAATCCCAATTCGTTCGGCAGGGTCGCCATTTTCACGCTGAACTACGCCTGCGTGGGCGCATTCATCACGCTCACCTGCGGCAGGTTGCTCAAGAGCCTGTGCGCATCCCTAGGCGACCAGCGCTTAGTGGCCGAAGCCCTGGCCGACCGCCAGGCCGCACTGAACGTCTAATCAGTACCGTGGAGCGAGCTTCTAATCGCAAACTTTGCTCAGTAACAGAAATAGATACGTTCATCAGCGGTTTGACTAGCTAGCAAAGCTACGGGCATCGGCGATGATCCCCCAGTCATCCGTGGAGGTCCGGTGTTGGCGCAGGCTGTCTAAAAACGCGAGAAAAATCGTCGAACAAAAAAATCGACCTCTCAGAACGACGCAACGCGATTTTCTCGAGGTCAGGAATGATAAAGGGATCCCTGAAATACATTGATCGCGCGTTTTCACACAACCTTGGCCTATAGCAGACGGGCCGCTTAGCCCGAGTGTACAACCTCGTTGCCCAACTCGATATTAGAGTTATATTGTCGAGTTAGATCGCCAAGGCGGATAAGTGAGGTACTGATGGCAGAATAACTTTGCTGCTTCTATTATTTGTACATGCCCCGGTCAAATGTGATGGAAGCACTACCGTTCAAGTTCGCTTCAACGTCATATACGACAGTAAGGTTGGAAATCAAATTGTCGAGATATTGAGAGTACAGATTGAAACAAACCTTCGGTTGACGGTTACGCCAAGGGCGCCGAATCTCAGGGGGCACGACCGTCCGGCACGATTCGCAAAGGAAGCGCTGATCAATTGATAGTTTATGAGTGCAGCCCATCTTTGGGCAAGGAAGCGGCCGCACGCTGTCGAAGTACGATTTTTTGGTGCCGCAACCGGTCGTTTTCATCGAATTGAACGAATTCCCTGCGCCTTTCGGCGCTCAGGACGCACTTTAGGGTTCAGTGATCGTAAATAGCCGGCCAGTGAGCGCCAGACTGGCAAACCCAAACAGGGTAAACAGTTGAGCCGTATTTTTGGCCAAGCCGCCATAGCGCGTCTTCCGCTGGCGAAACAGGTTCTTGGTGACGTGGAACGGATGCTCGACCTTCGCCGCACCCTCGCATTGAGGTGCTCGAATTTTTCGAGCATGCGCCCCAGTTTGTCCTTCGCAGCGCTTGCGCTTGGAGCGCTTCATCGCCACGTGCCAAGTCACCGATTTCCCCAGGCTCTTTGCACGTTTTTCAACGCCCTTGTAACCGGCATCGCCAAGCAGCCGTCCCATCGCCGTGCAGCAGCGCGCCTGCTTGCGTCACGTCCGAGACATTGCCGGCGTGCTGGTCAGTGTGTGCACCAGGCCCGAAGCAGCATCCACGCCGACATGCGCTTTCATCCCGAAGTGCCAGTCATTGCCCTTCTTAGATTGATGCAATTCCGGGTCGCGCTCGTCGTCCTTGTTCTTCGTTGAAGGGGCGTGGCAATCAAGGTGGCGTCGACGATGGTACCTTCTCGCATCATCAAGCCCTTCTCTGCCAAGTGTTTATTGATGGTGTCGAAAATCTGGCGCGTGATGCCTTTTGCTTCGAGCAAATGACGAAACTTGAGCAGTGTCGTCGCGTCTGGCGCCGACTCGCGGTTGAGGTCGATACGACGAAGCCACGGATTGCCTGGCTGTCGTAAATTGCATCCTTAATGCCTTCATGGGACAAGCCAAAGCACTGCTGAGCCACGTACATGCGCAGCATGCGGAGCAAGGCCGATCGGCGGACGTCCAGGGCCGCTGGCCTTCGGATAGTGCGGTTCAATCAACCTGTGCAGTTGACCTCAGGGCGTCGCGCTGTCGATCTCAGCGAGGAAGCGATCGCGTCGGGTCAGCTTCTTCTTGGCGGCGTACTCGAGGTCGGGAAAACTTCTCTGCATGATCGTATGGGTACCGATGAACGTGCCGATATTGTCTCAGGTCAGACGGGCCGGCGAAACGGTAGACAGGGAATAAATCAGCGCTTCCCTAATTCTACAGTGTATGTATATCCGCCCTCAGAAGGCCGTTGGCGATCTATTACCGTTCCAGTGCTGCTCCGTCACCGTAAGTACCAGCCGCGCTGCTTGGTAATTCTTCGGTGCAGGTTAGCGCGGCATGTGAAAGATATAGGGTATGCAGAAAAACTGGTTTTGTCGCGTTAGCCGAGCGGTTGCCCAGATCGGGTAGACTGCAACGCCGCACATTGACGATCCGACATGCTCAGCTTCAAAGGAATGCGTTTCCCGATTGACGTAGTCCTGGTCTGCATCCGATGGTACGTGGCCTACCCGCTCAGCTACCGGCACATCGAAGAGCTCATGGAAGAGCGGGGCGTGTCAGTCGACCATTCGACGATCAACCGTTGGGCGATTCGTTTCCTGCCGTTGATTGAAACACAGTCACGAAAGCATAAGCGTTGGGTCGGCGCTAGCTGGCGAATGGACGAAACGTACGTCAAGGTCAAGGGCGTCTGGAAGTATCTCTACCGTGCAGTCGACAAGGAAGGAAAGACCGTCGATTTCCTGCTAACGGCACATCGCGACACGGCGGCCGCTAAGCGTTTCTTTGAGAAAGCCATGCGGGAGAACGGTGTGCCGGAGAAAATCGCGATGGACAAGAGCGGAGCCAACAAGGCCGCGATCGACGAAATTAACGGCGCGATGGCTGTCCCGGTCACCGTACGGCAGGTCAAATACCTCAACAATATAGTTGAGCAGGACCACCGCGCGATCAAACGCGTGACCAGGCCGATGCTGGGATTCAAGTCCTTTCATGCAGCGGCCAACGTGCTCGCCGGCATCGAGCTCATGCACATGATCCGCAAGGACCAGTTCAGCATTGAAGGCGTTGCTCGCACATCGTTCGCCGACCAATTTTATGCGTTGGCAGGACAAATCCGTCCAGTTTGAAAGCGGCAAACTCCTCGCCAGCACATCTGAGCCTCAAATCGCTAACGCGATACAACCGCCGTTTTTTATGGGTGTGACAATGCCGTTATGCGACGGGTATGGTTATACATGCCGGTGCTAAGCCTTCATCGGAAGCGGATTTACTTATTCTGGATTACGGCATGAGGCGGCGAGCTTGTTGCCGTCTGGGTCTCGGATGTAGGCCGCGTAGGCGTTGGGGGCGAACGGGCGCGGGCCCGGCGCACCTTCGTCCGTGGCGCCGAGTTCGATGGCACGGCGGTGGAATTCGTCGATCGCTGCGCGGCTCGGCGCGGCCAGGCCGATAGTGAAGCCGTTGCTGGCCGTGGCCGGATCGCCGTTGCGCGGGTAGCCCACCATGAACTGGGGTGCGCCGATGCCCCAGCCGCAGATTCTTCCGCCGATGCCGAGCAGGCGCGCAAAGCCAAGCGGCTCGAGTACGTGGTCGTAGAAGGCCTTGGCGCGTTCGAGGTCGGTCGTGCCCAGGGTAATGTGGGTCAGTATCGTCATGCCGGTATCTCCAGGTGGACAGAAAAGGGCTGCGCGATCAACGCTTGCTGACTTTGATGTCGGTGCGCTCCAGATCCCAGGTAGTGGCGGTGCAGCCTTCCTCGCGCAGCTGGTACTTGAGGACGCGGCCCTGGGGATTTTTCGGCATCGCATCGCGAAACTCGATGTAGCGGGGCAGGGCGTAGTACGGCACCGCATCGACCGCCCAGTGGAACAGGGCTTCCGGTTGCAGGGTGCAGCCCGGCTTGAGGATCGCGGTGACCTTGACGTCGTCCTCGCCCCGCTCGGACGGGACCGCATGCACCGCCACTTCCTCGATATCGGGGTGAATGGCGAATGCCGACTCCATTTCGAAACTGGAGATGTTCTCGCCGCGACGGCGCAGATAGTCCTTCTTGCGGTCGACGAAGTAGAAGAAGCCCTCTTCGTCGAACCTGCCGATGTCGCCGCTGTGGAACCACATGTTGCGCATCACTTTCATGGTGTCGGCCGGGCGCCCCCAGTAGCCCATGAACATGATGTCGGGCCGCAGCGGGCGCACGACGATTTCGCCCGGCGTGTTGGCCGGCAGTTCGCGGTCCAGGTCGTCCACGATGCGCACATCGAAATCCGGGATGCGCTTGCCGGACGAGCCGGGCGCCGCATACTCTCCGACGGCGAGCGAGGTGATGACGCTCGCTTCGGTCAGGCCATAGCCGTTGCCGCCGACCTGGCGGGCGCCGAAACGCTCGCGCCAGATTTGCTTCGTTTCCTCGGTAAAGGGATTGCCGCGGACGGTATGGATCTGGCCGACGCAGCGCTGCATCGCCTCGCTGTCGGGCGCCTGAGACAGCAGGCCGCCCATGCCGCCGAGGATCGAGGCGATGGTCGCGCCGCTGCGCTCCACCTCGGGCCAGAAATTCGATACCGAAAAGCGCGGGACGATGGCCACGCGCGCACCGACCATGATGTTCGACAGCACGCCCACGCACATCGCATTCATGTGGAACAAGGGCAGTGGTGTGATCGTCACGTCCTTGTCGGTCGCCGGTCCGGCGCGCAGCTGCAGGCGCGCCAGGTTGCACATGTAGTTATAACTGAGCATGCAACCCTTGGACGGGCCGGTGGTGCCCGAAGTGTAGACGATGCAGGCCAGGTCCGACGGCGAGGGTTTTGTAGCGATGGGCTCCGGGCACCCGCCGCGGTATTCCTCGAGCGGGGCGATCCGCACGGGGCAGGCCGGGCGGCTCGCCAGCGCTCCGCGGTACAGGATCAGGGTGACCTCAGGCAGGCCTTCGGCCACCTGGGCAATGCGCTCGACATAATCGGCCTCGCAGATGACGATGCCGGCGCGCGCATCGGCGATTTGGTGGCGCAGGAACTCTCCGCGCAGCGCGGTGTTCACTGGAACACTGACCGCGCATAGCTTGTTGGCGGCGATCCAGCCGGTGACGGCGTCGATATTATTGTCGAGCATGGTCAGGATCGTTTCGCCCGCCTTCAGCCCGAGCGCCGCCAGCGAATGCGCGAGGCGGGTCGACAGTTGATCAAATTCGCCATAGGTGGTCAGCTCGCCACCGAAATCGAAGAGCACACGCTCGGGATGGGCCGCAACGGCCCGGTCAAGCGCCGCAATGACAGTGTCCTGCTGTCCCAGCGACCAGGTCTCGGGATTGCCCATTCCAACCATTTTGCCTCCTGTTTTGAGGATCCCGGCGAATGGCCCGGCAGGATCCCATGCGTTTAATTGTTCGTCGAATATAAACATAATCGGAAAAAGTGTCAAAGTATCTCGATGACTTGCGCTAAAGTGAACGACTGTCGTCGGGATGCTTACGCTACAATTCCGACTTGAGAAAAAAACCGCATACCGGAGTAAATCGATGACGGCTGCCGTCAAACCAAAGAAGCCGGCGATTACGCCGAAAGCCACGCGTCCCCGCGCAACCGACGCTTCCGCCGCGCCGGTTGCGCGCACCCCTGCCAAGGTCATTGCAGTGCGGGTGGCGAAGCCCGCGGTCCAGGTTACCAAGACGTCCGACACGACGAAGGAAGCCAAGGCGGCCACTACCGGCAAGGCAGCGCCGGTCGTGGCTGCAAAGCAGGCAGTCACGCGCGCGAAAGCGGCTGCTGCACCTGCACCTGCGCCTGTTGCAAAGCCGAAGCCGAAATTAAAAGCGCTCGCTACCCCGCGCGCCAGCGCAACGCCGGCCAAACTGAACAAGCGCTCGGGCGACACGATCGCCAAGATCCTTGCGACGACGGAAGAGATCATCCTGCAGTCAGGAGCCGAGCGCATCTCGATCCTGGATGTGTGCCACGAGAGCGGTATTTCGCGCGGCACCTTCTACCGTTACTTCTCTTCGCAGGACGACCTGCTCGACGCATTCTCGCGTCACAAGCGCGACCAGTTCCATACGCGCCTGATCGAAGCGACGGCTGCCTATCCCGATCCCGACGAGCGCTTCCAGGCGGTGCTGCGCTTCATCGACGATTACCTGGAGCGTAGCCGCGCGCGGCGGCTGTTGCTGGTGGCGCCGGATTACGCCACACGCTGGTTCCAGCGCATCTTCCACGACTCGGTGCACCGCTTCCAGGAGGTGCTGACGCCGGTGTTCGATTCCTGGGAGGAGCGCCGTGGCATCGTGCTCGACCGCGAACTGATTGGCGAGCTGATCGTGCGCTTCATCCTGAGCGACGTGCTGGTCCCGACCGGCGCCGACCGGCGCAACCTGATGCGGCGCATGGAGCGTTTCGTGATCATGCTGCTGTCGGGCCGCGTCGCGCGCCGCTGAGCGGCAATGCTTTACCTCAGATAAAACTGTTCCTCGGCCGCTCCCCGGCCCCGTGCTTAAGTTCGGCGAATTGAAAGCAAAACCGGACCTGACTCCCGACGCGCCTCAGTATCTCGTCCGTCCCCGCGCGTTCAGACCAAGAACAGACAAGGTCGACATTTTTCGGGAATGACATTATATTGAACATAAGCGAAGCTATTGTTTGATAAATTGTTTTCGTTTCGGAGCTTGCAAAACGGCGCGGCGAAGGAGATATGGATGACGGGCAATGAAGAACGTCAGGGCGGGTGGCGCGCGTGACGCGGCTGCCGGCTGTTCCCCTTGCGGACCTCCCTCCATCGCTCTCCGACGCGGTTGAGCGGGGGCAGGCATCAAGAATGCTCAGCTCGACCGTACCGGTCCAGGTATGGGCCCACCGTCCGGAAGTGGCGGAGGGCTGGCTGGCCACGCTCGAGGCGATGCATCTGCGCGGCGTGCTCCCGGGTCGCCTCAAGGAGCTGGTTCGCCTGAAGATCGCTTCCATCACCAGGTGCAATGCTTGCCAGCTCGCCCGCAAAGACGACGCGGTGAGTGAGGACGACATCGCCTGCCTGGCGCACGACGACCCCCGCTTCAGCCCTGCAGAGCAGGCGGCGCTGCACTACGCGACACTCTTCGCCGCCGACTACATGGCCATCGATGACTCCCTGTTCGACACGCTCAAGCGCCACTTCACCGTACCCGAAATCGTCGAGCTGAATATGTTCTGCGCACTGATGCTCGCAGGTGGGCGCATGACGTATGTGCAGCAGGCCTATGAGGCGGATCGGTAGTGGGCAGTCCAACCGCCCGGAACCACTGCACCAGTGTCGAGCAGGCGCGTGCATAGCAATGCAGCGCCGGCACGGTCGATGCACGCCGCGCTGGTGGCGATGGTCGCGTGCCAGGTCGGCCTGCACGCCTGCGCCCAGGGTGTGCGGCTTGCCGCGCCCCTGGGGGTGCTGGCGACTGGCCGCTCAGCCTGGTCGGTTGGCCTTGTGATGGCCATGTTCGCCGTGTTTCCGGCTTTGCTGGCCTTGCCGGCCGGGCGCTTGGCCGACCGGCGTGGTTACCACCTGCCGGTGCGCCTCGCCGCCGGTTGCGCACTTGCCGGGACCTTGCTCGCGGCCGTGACGCAGAACATGTTTACGCTGTGCGCCGCAGCCGCGCTCAGCGGCGCCGGTTCCGGCTTCGGCATGATCGCGATCGGGCGCAGCGCCGGTCGACTCGCTTCCAGCGACAGCGAGCGCCTGCGGGTATTCAGTGCGATCGCGCTCGCGCCGGCCGTCGCCGGACTGTTCGGTCCGATGCTGGCGGGCGTGCTGATCGACCATGCCGGTTTCTCGTGGGCATTCCTTGCGCTGGCGCTTCTGCCCGCCGCGACCCTGCTTGCGGCGCAGGCGGTACCAGTCGAGGCGCCGCGCCCGGCGTCAACGCCCACTGCGCGGCCCGCGTCGGCCTGGGGGCTGCTGCGGCTGGCGCCATTTCGGCGCCTGTTGTTCGTCAGCTGGCTGGTGTCGGTTAGCTGGGACGTGCATGGCTTCGCGCTGCCCCTGCTCGGCGTCGAGCGCGGCCTCTCCGCCTCTGCGCTGGGCGGCGTCCTCGCCGCCTATGCCGTGGCCTCGATGTCGGTGCGCCTGCTGATGCCGCTGCTTGCAGCTCGACTGGCACGCCGCACGCTGCTGGTGGGAGCGATGCTGCTCGCCTGTGCGGTATTCGCGGCCTATCCGCTGCTGCGCAGCGCCTGGGCCCTGGCGGCTTGCGCGGCCGGCCTCGGCATCGCGCTCGGCATGGTGCAGCCCGCGATCATGGCAAGCCTGCACGACGTCACGCCGCCAGAACGGCACGGCGAAGCGCTGGCGCTGCGCTCGATGGCGATCCACGCCTCGATGGCGGCGATGCCGCTGTTGTTCGGTGCGCTCGGCACGGCTGCCGGCGCCACCGCGCTGTTCTGGCTGATGTCCGCCGCGCTCGGCGCCGGCAGCCTGCAGGCAGGGCGCCTGCGCCCTCACACGGACCGATGATCCGGCGGCCGTACGCGTATTGCTTGGCAATCCCCGGGAAATAGAGCACTATCTGCAAAAGTGTTCAACTAAAGGCCCGCGCGTCGCCAGGCCACATAACCGGAGGATGACAGCATGATTGACAGCACGAACAACAGGAAGGAAGTAAGTCTCGAGAGCGCCTATTCGGGCGTGGCCGATAATTACCGAGGCGAGAATGTCGAGCTGCACGCGATCTACCGCGACATGCGGAAAAATTCGCCAATCATCGCGGAGAACTTCATGGGCAAGCTCGGCGTGCCGAGTATCGCAGGTCTCGACGCGAACAGGCCGACCTTTACCGTGTTCAAGTACAAGGAAACCATGGCGGTGCTGCGCGACGCCACCAATTACACCAGCGGCTTCATTGCCGAAGGCTTGGGCTCCTTCTTCGATGGACTTATCCTGACCGGCATGGATGGCGACGCGCACAAGAAAGCGCGGGCGCTGCTGCAGCCCATCTTCATGCCGGAAGTCGTCAACAGCTGGCGCGACTCGAAGATGGATCCGATCCTGCGCAACGAGTTTCTGGCGGCGCTGGTGCCGAAGAAGAAGGCTGACCTGATGGAATTCGGCCTCTATTTTCCGATCCGGCTGATTTACGCACTGATCGGTTTCCCGGGAAGCGAGCCGGAAAAGATCCAGCAGTACGCGGCCTGGGCGCTGGCGATCCTAGCCGGTCCCCAGGTCGACGCGGAGAAGGCTGCGCTGGCCCGCAAGGCTGCCATGGAGGCGGCCAAGTCGCTGTACGACGCGACCCACGAAGCAGTGATCGAGGTGCGCAGGAACGGTGCCCAGGGCGACGACCTGATCAGCCGCCTGATCCGCGCCGAGAGCGACGGCCGGAAGTTCGACGACCACGAAGTGACGACCTTCGTGCGCTCGCTGCTGCCGGCGGCAGCGGAAACTACCACACGCACTTTCGGCACCCTGATGACGCTGCTGCTCGAGCGCCCGGCGCTGCTCGAGCGGGTTCGACAGGACCGCAGCCTGGTGCCGAAGGCGATCGACGAGGCGATCCGCTTCGAGCCGGTTGCCACCTTCAAGGTGCGCCAGGCCGCGCAGGACCTCGAGCTTGCCGGCATGGCGATCCCGAAAGGGGCCATGGTCCAGTGCATCGTCAGTTCCGCGAACCGCGACGAGGAAGCGTTCGAGAATAGCGAAGAGTTTGACATCGACCGCAAGCCGAAGCCCTCGTTCGGTTTCGGTTTCGGCCCGCATATGTGCATCGGCCAGTTCATTGCCAAGACCGAACTGCAGGTAGCGGTCAACGCCATCTTCGACCTGATGCCGAATCTGCGCCTCGACCCGAGCATGCCCGCACCGCTCATCACCGGCGCCCAGTTGCGCGGGCCGAAGCACGTGCACGTGCTGTGGGACTGAAATTTCGCGTTCTTATGAACAGAAAACGAAAAAGTGTTTAGTAAATTTCGATTTCTGTTCTAGAATTGAACCCAGAACAAAACCATTCGCTGCTTGTACGAATCACATTCTCGGAGACAACGATGAAATATGAAGACCTGATCCTGGTTAGCGTGGACGACCACGTGATCGAGCCGCGCAACGCATTCGACCGCCACATGCCGGCCAAATTCAAGGGCCGCCAGCCGAAAGTCGAGTCTATCAAGGGCCGCGACGTCTGGGTGTTCGAAGACCGCGCTACCGGTTACATGGGGCTCAATTCTGTGGTCGGCCGTCCGAAGGACGAATACGGCATGGAGCCGCTCTCGTACGAGCAGATGCGCCGGGGCACCTGGGATGTCAAGGCACGCGTCGACGACATGAACGCCAACGGCGTGCTCGGGTCGCTGTGCTTCCCGACTTTCCCGGGCTTCGCCGGCCAGCGCTTCCAGGTGATGAACGACCGCGAGGTGAGCCTGGCCGCCATCCAGGCCTACAACGACTGGCACCTGCACGACTGGTGCAACGCCGCGCCGGGCCGCTTCATCCCGCTCATGATGGTTCCCTGGTGGGACATGCAGGCCGCAGCCGCCGAGGTCAAGCGCCTTGCTGACCAGGGCGTGCATGCACTCACCCTTTCCGACAACCCGACCGTGCACGGTTACCCGTCGATCCATAACGCACACTGGGACCCGTTGTGGAAGGCCTGCGCCGATAACAACGTCGTCATCTGCTGCCACATCGGCACCGGCGTCAAGGCGGCCCATGCGTCCGACGAGTCGCCGATCGATGCCTGGATCACCTCGATGCCGATCTCGATCTCCAACTCGGCCGCCGACTGGATCTGGGCGCCGATGTGGAAAAAGTTCCCGAAGCTGCGCATGGCATTGTCCGAAGGCGGCATCGGCTGGATTCCCTACCTGCTCGAGCGCGCCGACTTCACGCACAGCCACCACCACGAGTGGACTAATTCGAACTTCGGCGACAAGAAGCCGAGCGACATCTTCAATGAACACATCATCACCTGCTTCATCGAGGATGCGTTCGGCCTGAAGAACCTCGACTCGATTAATGTCGACAAGGTCACCTGGGAATGCGATTACCCGCACTCCGACTGCACCTGGCCGAATTCGGCAAACGTATTCTGGAGCCAGGCCCAGCATCTATCGGACGAGGTCATCAGCAAGATCACGCACCTAAATGCGATGCACGAGTTCTCCTACGATCCGTTCCCGATCCTAGGGCGCGAGAACTGCACCGTCGGCGCGCTGAAGGCGCAGGCCACACACGTGAGCATCGAGCCGGCCCTCGGCCTGGGCGGCGCCGCGCCGGAGCGCGACGCGAGTCGTCCGGTCACGTCGGGCGACATCAACAAGATGTTCGCCGCTGCCGACGCCCAGACCGCGCTCTGAGCCTGGTACTAATGACCTAGTGACGGGAGGGTCGACCCTTCCCGGGACCTGGCCGCCTAATGCCGGCCAGGAATCGATTCCAACGCATGACCGCCCATGGCCCCATGGCCCCATGTTCCAATGTCCCTTGATCAGTTCACATTCAGTCCCATCCCGCCCGAGGCAGAGGCCATTCGTGCCGAAGTGCGCGCCTTCCTGGCCGATGCGCTGGCAGATTACCCGCCAACCCGGCGTGCCGAATCCTGGATGGGATTCGACGCGCAGTTCAGCCGGCGGCTCGGCGCGCGCGGCTGGGTCGGGATGGCGCTGCCGAAACGCTATGGCGGGGCCGACGCCAGCCCGTTCGCCCGCTATGTGGTGATCGAGGAGCTGCTCGCTGCCGGCGCGCCGGTGTCGGCGCACTGGTTCGCCGATCGCCAGAGCGGCCCGCAAATCCTGCATTACGGGACGGACGCGCAGAAGGACTTTCACCTGCCCGCGATCTGCCGCGGCGAGCAATTTTTCTGCATCGGCATGAGCGAGCCGAATTCCGGCTCGGACCTTGCTTCCATCAAGACGAGCGCGCGCCGCACCGGCGACAAGTGGGTCGTCAACGGGCAGAAGGTGTGGACGACGAATGCCCACCGCTCGCACTACATGATTGCGCTGGTACGCACCGGTACCGACAGCAAGCGCAACGAAGGACTATCCCAATTCATCATCGACCTGTCGCTGCCGGGGATCACGATCCGGCCGATCAAGGACCTGACGGGGGCCACGCATTTCAACGAAGTGTTTTTCGATGACTTGACGCTCGATGCCGATGCCCTGATCGGCATCGAAGGGCAGGGCTGGGCGCAGGTGACCGCCGAACTGGCATTCGAACGCAGCGGACCGGAACGCTTCCTGAGCTCGATCGCGTTGCTGCATACGCTGATCCAGGCGATCGGCAACGAGCCCGACGCTCACCAGGCGCGCGAGATCGGACGCCTGACAGCACGCCTCATCACGCTGCGCCAGATGTCGCTCGCAGTCACTGCGCAACTGGCGGCGGGGCAGAACCCGGCCTGGGAGGCGTCGGTGGTCAAGGACCTCGGCACCATGTTCGAGCAGGAACTGCCGGAACTGGCCCAGTCGCTGCTCGATGCTGTACCAAGCTCGCGTGGAGGCACTGAGCACGCGCGGGTGCTGGCCTACCTGACCCAGGAGGCCCCTTCATTTTCACTGCGCGGTGGCACTCGCGAAATACTCCGCGGCATCATCGCGCGCGGTTTGGGAATGCGTTAATCATGAGACAAATGTTCGATTCAACGGTCGAGCGCCTGTTCGCCGACCTGGCCAGCCCCGCCGCGGTGCTGGCGTGCGAAGGTGGCACCTGGCCGCATGCCATGTGGGAGCAAGTCGAGGAGTCCGGTTTTCCGCTGGCGCTCGCACCCGAGGCACTTGGCGGGGCCGGTGCGTCGTGGGCGGACGTTTGCGGCGTGATCCGGCTTGCCGGCCGCTTCAACCTGCCATTGCCACTGCCTGAGGCTATCCTGGCCAACTGGCTGCTTGGCGCCGCGGGCCTGGCGCCAACGTCGGGGGCGGTCAGCGTGGCGGGTTCCGGCAGCTTGCGCCTGCAAGGCGGAACGGTCAGTGGCGAGGCGATCGAGGTCCCCTGGGGCGGCATGGTGCCCTTCGTGGTCGCAGTGACGGGCGGCGACGAGCCGTCGGTGGTCTTGCTGCCGACCGAAGCGGCGCGCCGCGAGCACAGCGCCAACATCGCAGCCGAACCACGCACTACTCTCATGTTCCAGGATGTGGCGCCAGTCGCTCACGCGCCGCTGCTGGCAGGCTGGCCGACCGATGTTCTGCTCCTTGGTGGCGCCATGGTGCGCGCTGCGCAGATCGCTGGCGCCATGGAAGCGGTCCTAGCGATGGCGACCCAGTATGCCGGCGAACGAGTCCAGTTCGGCAAGCCGATCGGCAGTTTTCAGGCGATCCAGCACCAGGTGGCGGTACTCGCCGAACAAACGGCCGCCGCTGTCATGGCGTCCGAAGCCGCTTTCGCAGCGGCTGAGACGCGCATCGTCCGCCTGCAGGCAATCGCGGCCAAGATCTGCGCTTCGGAAGCCGCCGGCGTTGGTGCCAGCATCGCCCACGCGGTGCACGGCGCTATCGGCTTCACGCACGAGCATTCGCTGCACCTGACGACGCGCCGCCTGTGGTCCTGGCGCAGCGAATTCGGCTCGGCCACGGCCTGGTCTCAGCGCCTCGGCAGGGCGGTGTGCGCCTCCGGCCCACACGGATTCTGGCCCGGGATCACGGCGGGCCGCTTCGATACTTTGCAGGAGCATCGGGCATGAAGCCTTTCCTCGCAATCGAACGCGATGGCGCAATCCTCACCGTGCGTATGGACAATCCCGAGACTCGCAACGCCTTGAGCTTGCCGTCGCAGATGCAGGAATTCGTCGACATGTGCGCGCTGGTCCGTGCCGACCGCGGCATCAAGGTCGTGGTGCTGACCGGGAACGGGCCGGCCTTCTGCGCCGGGGGTAATGTCAAGGACATGGCCGAGCGGGGCGGTATTTTCGCCGGCTCGCCCTATGAAGTCAGCGAAAGCTACCGCAACGGCATCCAGCGTATTCCGCTATGTCTCTACAGCCTCGAGGTGCCCGTGATTGCCGCCCTGAACGGTCCGGCCATCGGCGCAGGGCTGGACCTTGCATGCATGTGCGACGTGCGGGTGTCGGCGGACACTGCGAAGTTTGCGGAGAGCTTCGTCAAGCTGGGCATCGTGCCGGGTGACGGCGGCGCCTGGCTGCTGCCGCGCATCGTGGGCATGCCGAAGGCAAGCCTCATGGCGCTGACCGGTGACACCATCGACGCCCCGACCGCGCTGGCCTGGGGACTGGTGACGGAAGTGGTGCCGGTTGGCGAAGTCATGGATGCGGCGCTGGCGATCGCGCGGCGCATGGCGGTTAACCCGTCGCATGGCCTGCGCCTGACTAAGCGGCTGCTGCGCGAAGGCCAACACATGCGGCTCGATTCGCTGCTGGAGATGTCGGCCGCCTTCCAGGCGCTGGCGCACCATACCGAGGACCATGCCGAGGCGGTGTCGGCCTTCCTCGGCAAGCGCGAACCGCAGTACCAGGGCCGTTAGAGCCCGGCATTTCATCAGGAGAGACAACAATGCGCAGCGTATTCCAGGAAGACCATCACATGTTCCGCGAGATGGCACGACGGTTCATCGACAACGAAATCGTGCCGCACCTGGCCGAGTGGGAGCACGCGGGCATCGTGCCGAAGTCGATCTGGCGCAAGGCCGGCGAGGTCGGCTTGCTGTGCTCGACCGTTCCCGAGGAATACGGCGGAGCGGGCGGCGACTTTGGCCACTCGGCGGTCATGATTGAGGAACTCGCCCGCGTGAACGCGACCGCGATCGGCTTCACGACGCATTCGGAAATTGTCGCCCCCTATATCGTTGCCTACGGCAGCGAGGAGCAGAAACGCAAATGGCTGCCGAAAATGGTCAGCGGCGAGACGATCGGCGTGATTGCCATGAGCGAGCCAGGCGTCGGCTCGGACCTGCGCTCGATGCGCACGAGCGCCCGGCGCGAGGGCGATGAGTATGTAGTGAATGGCCAGAAGACCTTCATCACCAACGGCGGCAATGCCGACCTGATGGTCACCGCAACCAAGCTCGATCCGACTGCAAAGGAGCTCACGCTGATCTGCGTCGAGGCCGGCAGTCCCGGTTTCTCGAAAGGGAAGCTGCTGGAGAAAATCGGATTGAAGGGCCAGGACACGTCGGAGCTGTTCTTTGATGAAGTACGGGTCCCCGTTGAAAACCGGCTGGGTGAAGAGAATAAGGGGTTTTCCTACCTGACGCACCAGCTGGCATGGGAGCGCACCATCATCGGCCTGCGCGCGGCGGCCTGCATCGAAGCGCTGCTGGACGACACGCTGGAGTACGTGCGCGAGCGCAAAGTCTTCGGCAAGACCGTGTTCGATTTCCAGAACACGAAGTTCAAGCTGGCCGAGTGCAAGGCGCAGGCGACCATGTTGAGGGTATTCGTCGACGACTGTTTGGCTAAGGCCATGCGTGGCGAACTGTCGGCCGAGGTCGGCGCCATGTGCAAGCTGCTGGGTTCTGAAATGCAGGGCAAGATCCTTGACGAGCTGCTCCAGCTGCACGGTGGCTATGGCTTCATGAACGAATACAAGATCAGCCGGGCCTGGGTCGATGCCAGGGTCGCGCGCATCTACGGCGGCACCTCGGAAATCATGAAAGAGATTATCGCGCGCTCGCTGTAGGTTCACGCCCCCAGCCGAGCGCGGCGCCTTTCACGTTTCGGAATTTGTCTCCCTCCGTGTCCCGCACCGGGACGGGAGACCCTGTTTGCCTACGCTGTTCATCAACACCACCACCAGGGGACCTGTCATGAATTCGCCGCTCACCTTTGAAGCGGGCGCCGCCTTGCGCGCCGTCACACTCGACGATAAATACACCGTGGAGCGTGGCCGCATCTACCTGAGCGGCGTGCAGATGCTTGCGCGCCTGCCGATGTTGCAGAAGACGCGCGACCTTCGCGCCGGCCTGCACACTGGCGGCTATGTGTCGGGCTACCGCGGCTCGCCACTCGGCGGGCTGGACCTCGCGTTGTGGAAGGCGAAGAAGCACCTCGACAGCCATGATGTCGTATTCCAGCCGGGCCTGAACGAAGACCTGGCCGCCACAGCCGTGTGGGGAACGCAGCAGGTCAACCTGTACGAGAGCGCCACGCGCGACGGCGTGTTCGGCATGTGGTACGGCAAGGGGCCAGGTGTCGACCGCTCGGCGGACGTCCTCAAGCACGCCAACTCGGCCGGGACCTCGAAGCACGGAGGGGTGTTGATGCTGGTCGGCGACGACCATGCCGCCAAGTCCTCGACCGTCGCGCACCAGTCCGAGCACCTCCTGATCGCCTGCGGCATTCCGGTGCTGTATCCGTCGAACGTCCAGGAATTCCACGACTACGGCCTGCATGGATGGGCCATGAGCCGTTACGCAGGCCTGTGGGTCTCGATGAAATGCGTGACCGACGTGGTCGAGTCTTCCGCCTCGATCGAGATGGATCCGGACGACCTGCGCATCGTGATCCCCGACGCGCCCCTGCCGGAGGGCGGGCTGGGCATCCGCTGGCCCGACGCGCCGCTTGACCAGGAAGCGCGCCTCGTCGACCACAAGTGGTATGCGGCGCTCGACTACATCCGCGCCAACAAGCTGAACAAGATCGTGCTGGACGCGCCGCAGGCACGCTTCGGTATCGTCGCCGCAGGCAAAGCCTACCTTGACCTGCGCCAGGCGCTGGCCGACCTCGGCCTCGACGATGACGCCTGCCTGCGGATCGGCATCCGGATCCTGAAAGTCGGCTGCGTGTGGCCGCTGCATGCGCAGGACGTGCAGGAGTTCGCTGCGGGGCTGGAGGAAATCCTGGTGGTCGAGGAAAAACGCCAGGTGCTCGAATATGCAATCAAGGAACAGCTCTACAACTGGCCACATGCGCAACGGCCGCGCGTGTTTGGCAAGTTCGACGAGCGCGATGGCGCCGGCGGCGAATGGGCGGAGCCGCGCGGGCAGTGGCTGCTGCCGGCCCGTTATGAGCTGTCGCCGGCGCTGGTCGCGCGCGCGCTGGCGCGACGGCTCGGCCAGGCCGGACTGCCCGAGGACCTGTGTACGGCCATGGAGGCACGCATCGCAATCATCGACGCCAAGGAGCGCGAAGCCGCCCGTCCGCGCGCGACGGCCGAGCGCAAGCCCTGGTTCTGCTCGGGCTGCCCGCATAACACCTCGACCCGGGTGCCGGAAGGCTCGCGCGCGCTGGCCGGCATCGGCTGCCACTACATGGCGCTTTGGATGGACCGGCGCACCGAGACCGTGACTCAAATGGGCGGAGAGGGTGTCAGCTGGCTGGGACAGATGCACTTCACCCGCGACAAGCACGTTTTCGTCAACCTCGGTGACGGCACCTATTTCCATTCCGGGCTGCTGGCAATACGCGCTGCCATCGCCGCCAAGGCAACGCTGACCTACAAGATTCTTTATAACGATGCCGTGGCGATGACCGGCGGCCAGCCGGTGGACGGCACGCTGACGGTCCCGCAGATCGCGCAGCAGGTAGTGGGGGAGGGCGCCGCGAGGGTGCTGGTAGTCAGCGACGAGCCGGAAAAGTACGCGGATCGTACCGGTTTGCCTGAGGGCGTGACGGTGCATCACCGCGACCAGTTCGATGCACTCCAGCTTGAGCTGCGCGAAGTGGCGGGTGTGTCGGTCCTCATTTACGACCAGACCTGCGCTACTGAAAAGCGCCGCCGCCGCAAGCGTGGCGACTACCCGGATCCGGCCAGGCGCGCTTTCATCAACCCGGCCGTGTGCGAAGGCTGCGGTGACTGCTCGGTCAAGTCGAACTGCCTGTCGGTCGAGCCTTTGGAGACGCCGCTCGGCACCAAGCGCAAGATTAACCAGAGCTCTTGTAACAAGGATTTCTCCTGTGTGAACGGCTTCTGCCCGAGTTTCGTCACTGCAGAGGGGGCCCAGCTACGCCGGCCGAAGCTTGCCGCCGCTGGCGGGCCCGCGCAGTTGACTCCTGCTCAGCTGGCGCCTGAACCTGTGCTGCCCTTGCTCGACGGCGTCTGCGGCATCGTGGTGCCGGGCGTCGGCGGGACTGGCGTAGTAACGATCGGGGCGCTGCTGGGCATGGCCGCGCACCTGGAGAACAAGGGCGTCAAGGTGCTCGACATCACCGGACTGGCGCAAAAGGGCGGGGCGGTGCTCAGCCATGTGCAGATCGCCGCGCACCCGGACCAGATCCATGCGACTCGGGTACCGACCGGGGAAGCGGCCGTATTGATCGGCTGCGATGCGATGGTCTCGGCGTCTGGCGATGCCCTGTCGCGCGTGCGCCGTGGGCGCACGCGTGCGGTCGTCAACTGCGCATCGGTGCCGTCGGCAGCCTTCCTGTCCAACCCCGACTGGACCTTCCCCGGCGCGGCGGCCGAGGGCGACCTGCGCGCCGCCATTGGCGACACCTGCGAATTCATCGACGCCAACGCTCTGGCGCTGCGCCTGTTCGGCGACAGCATTTATGCCAATCCGCTGCTGCTCGGCTACGCCTGGCAGAAGGGCTGGGTGCCGCTAGGCCGCGCTGCCCTGTTGCGCGCCATCGAGCTGAACGCAGTGTCAGTCGAGAAGAACCAGCAGGCCTTCGAAGCCGGCTGCCTGGCAGCGCACGACCCTGGCATGCTGCCTGCCAACGCAGTCCACTCAGACCAACCGGCCCAGGCAGGCGTCGTGATGGCAATGCCGCGCACGCTCGATCGCCTGGTCCAAGAGCGGGTCGACCTGCTGAGCGACTATCAGGACCGCGCATATGCGCGACGCTACCGGCTGGCGGTAGAGCGGTTGCGGGCGACCGAGGGCGCGCTCGCCGTGAAGGGCAGGCTGGCTCTCACCGAATCGGTAGCGCGCAACCTCGCCAAGCTGATGGCCTACAAGGACGAATACGAAGTAGCACGCCTGCACAGTTCGCCGGACTTCATCGAGGAACTGCGCAAGCAGTTCGAAGGCGAACCAGGAAAAGATTACATGCTGAACTTCCACCTCGCGCCGCCCCTGCTGGCCGCGCGGGATGCGGACGGAAAGCTTGTTAAACGCCGCTTCGGACCATGGATGATGGGAGCGTTCAGCGTGCTGGCGCGTTTCAAGGGGCTGCGTGGCACTCCCTTCGACCCGTTCGGCAGGACCGCTGAGCGGCGCCGCGAGCGCCAGCTGGTCGAGGACTACTTCGCGCTCGTCGAACTGTTCTGCACCAGCCTTACGCTGGAAAACATCGACGCCGCGCTCGAGCTGGCGCGCTTGCCGGAGAAAATCCGTGGCTACGGCCACGTGAAGGAAAAAGCCATGGATGCGGCACAGCAGAGCCGCGCGCTGTTGATGGAACTCTACGGCGCGCCTGCAACCAAATTACAACAAGCCTGAAGGAGTGGAGCATGAAGGTACTGGTACCCGTCAAGCGCGTGGTCGACTACAACGTCAAGGTCCGCGTCAAGTCCGATGGCAGCGGCGTGGATATCGCCAACGTCAAGATGTCGATGAATCCGTTCGACGAAATCGCGCTCGAAGAAGCGACCCGTTTGAAAGAAGCCGGCAAGGTCACGGAAGTGGTCGCCGTCTCGATCGGCGTGCCGCAGTGCCAGGAAACCCTGCGCACCGGCATGGCGATCGGCGCCGACCGCGGCATCCTGGTCGAAACCAATGGCGACATCGAGCCGCTGGGCGTGGCCAAGATCCTGAAGGCGCTTGCCGACAAGGAGCAGCCGCAGCTGATTATCCTCGGCAAGCAGGCGATCGACGACGACTCGAACCAGACCGGCCAGATGCTGGCAGCCTTGCTGGGCTGGCCGCAGGCGACCTTCGCCTCGAAAGTGGTACTGGAAGACGGTAAAGTCACCGTGACCCGCGAAGTCGATGGCGGCCTGGAGACGGTTGCCCTGACGCTGCCTGCGATCATCACGACCGACCTGCGCCTGAACGAGCCGCGCTATGTCACGCTGCCGAACATCATGAAGGCGAAGAAAAAGCCGCTGCAAAACATCAAGCCGGAAGAGCTGGGCGTCGACGTGACCCCGCGCCTGAAGACCCTGAAGGTTGTCGAGCCGGCCAAGCGCTCGGCCGGCATCATGGTGCCTGACGTCGCGACTCTGGTACAGAAGCTGCGCCTTGAGGCCAAAGTCATCTAAAAATATAGGAAAAACATCATGGTCGCATTAGTCATCGCTGAACACGATAATGGCTCCCTGAAGGGCTCCACCCACCACACCGTGACGGCGGCCGCCCAGTGCGGCGCAGGATCTGGAAATGAGGTCCACGTGCTGGTCGCCGGTTCCAGCTGCGGCGCAGCCGCTGAAGCCACCGCGCAAATCGCCGGCGTCTCGAAAGTGCTGGTCGCCGACGCTCCATACTTTGCCGACGGCCTGGCCGAGAACGTGGCCGAGCAGATCCTGTCGATCGCCGGCAACTACTCGCACATCCTGGCGCCAGCCACCGCCTTCGGCAAGAACATCCTGCCGCGCGTCGCCGCCCGCATGGACGTCGCCCAGATCTCCGAAATCACCAAGGTCGACTCGCCCGACACCTTCGAGCGCCCGATCTACGCCGGCAACGCCATCGCCACCGTGCAGTCGACTGACGCCATCAAGGTCATCACCGTGCGCGGCACCGGCTTTGATTCGGCGCCAGCCAGCGGCGGTTCGGCTGCGGTCGAGCAGATCGCCGCTGCAGCGGACTTCGGCAAGTCGGCTTTCATCGGCCGCGAACTGGCCGTCTCGAGCCGTCCGGAACTGACCGCCGCCAAGATCATCGTCTCCGGTGGCCGCGGCATGGGTTCGGGCGACAACTTCAAGCTGCTAGAACCGCTGGCCGACAAGCTGGGCGCCGCCATGGGTGCCTCGCGCGCCGCGGTCGACGCCGGCTACGTGCCGAACGACTGGCAGGTCGGCCAGACCGGCAAGATCGTCGCGCCATCGCTGTACATCGCCGTCGGTATCTCGGGCGCGATCCAGCACCTGGCCGGCATGAAGGACTCGAAGACCATCGTTGCCATCAACAAGGATCCGGAAGCGCCGATCTTTTCGGTGGCCGACTATGGCCTGGTGGGGGATTTGTTCGAGTTCGTTCCGGAACTGACCGAGCGGCTCGGCCAATAGCCATTTATGGTCGATGCTGGTCCAGAAAACTGGCTAGTTTGCTAACATCGACCGGCTTCACCAGATGCTGGTCGAATCCCGCTGCCATGGCCTTGCGCCTGTCGTGCTCCTGCCCGTATCCGGTAACTGCAATGAGGAAGGCATGGGCGATGTCTTGCTCCGCCCTTAATCGACGGGCCAATTCGTTACCGTCCATGTCAGGCAGACCGATATCGAGTATGTAGACCTCCGGTTTTTCCAGTCTGGCGCGGGCCAGCGCGCCGCGCGAAGAATGTTCGATAAGGACTTGGTGGCCCATGGTCTCGAGATACAAGGCCAGCATCTGTGCCGCGTCTTCGTTGTCATCGACCACCAGGATACGCAGGGGTTGTTTGGAGCGCGGCGTTGCATGCATATCTGCACGCTCGTTCAGTGCGGCACCCGCCGCAACACGATGGCGCGGCAGTTGTACGGTGAACCTCCTTCCTTTATCTTTTCCTGCGCTGAAGCAGCTGACTGTTCCGCCGTGGAGCTCAATTAAATTTTTGACCAGAGCGAGCCCGATCCCCAATCCTCCCTGGGTGCGATCCGATGTCCGCTCGGCCTGAGTGAATAACTCGAAGACATGTGGTTTCAGTTCCAATGGCATGCCGATGCCATTGTCTTCGACCGACAGGGCCAGCAAGTCTGCATCGACCACCAGCCTCAAACGAATCTCGCCGCCTTTCGGTGTGTATTTCGCTGCGTTATTGAGCAGATTGGTGATGATTTGCACCAGACGCTTCTGGTCCCCCATGACGCACGCTTTCTCTGCCGCCAGGTCAAATAGCAGGTGGTGACTTTGTGCTTCCAGAAATGGCCTGACTTGCTCGACTGCGCTATACACAACCGATTTCAGATCGAACGGGTCCTTGCTGATCGTGACCAGCCCCTGCGTCACCCGCGACACGTCCAGCAAGTCGTTGACGAGAGCAGTCATGTGCTTGACCTGGCGACTGATGATCTGCGAAGTTCTTTTGGTCAGCTTTTCGTCCAGGGCATGCGATTGTAGAACCTCTGCGGCTGCGGCGATGGGCGCCAAGGGATTTCTCAACTCATGGGCCAGCATCGCCAGGAACTCGTCCTTGCGCTTGTTTGCAAGCAGCCCATCCTCCGCTTGTTTGCGTTCCGTAACATCGCGCGTCGTCCCGGCGATGGCTTCCACCTGGCCATCAAGGCCGAGTACCGGCTTGAAAATGTACTCATAGATACGTCGGCCGTTTGTGCCGTGAAATGGCACTTCTCCACGAATTGGCTGCCTGGTGGAGGTGACTTGATCGATCTCGCGATCATGCATTTCCGCATGCCAGGGTTCGTAACCGAGCTCGAGGCAAGTCCTGCCGATCGCCCCATCCCAAGTACGCCCCCACATCGTGAGCAATACCTTGTTGGCGTAGATAAATCGATGGTTCAGTCCGAAAACGTATGCCAGGTCCGGAGAATTTTCTAGGAAGGTTTCATAGAGCCGGCGGCGGCGCTCGGATTCAGCGACGACCTTGTCCAGTTCTGCCGCGTTCCAAGCGCGTTCGCTGGCAATCCTGGTTCGCTCGGCGACGTCCTTGATGAATGCAAGTTCTTCGTCCGACCAGCTTTTGACCTGTGCGAAATTGACGAAAATGACCGCGACCAGCAGGTTTTTCTCGATCACAGGCACATTGACGAATGATGCGGTGCTGCGTTCTCTTAACGCCGCTGCCGAATCTGCGGTGCGGCTGTCCCTGTCGACATCATCGATCGAGATGAATTTACCGGCCTTCAAGTCACCAATGAAGGAACCATAATCCCTCAGCTTCAGCGTGCCGGCCAGTGTCTCGACACCAGGCGCAATCCAGTCCCGAGCAACATGAAGCGTTTCGGCAACCAGATAGATGGTTCCATAGCCGACCCGGCTGACACCGAGCGTCTTGCCCAGGATTTCCGCCGCCTTGTACACAATCTCATCCGGCGCGCTCAGGTCGCGGAAGATGTCGGTGAGGGTAAAAAATGCGGTGCGGCGCGCCTCTTCCTGCATCCGCGCTGTGATATCCCGAAAATATACAGACAAGCCGGCGGGCGCGGGATAGACAATAACGTCATACCATCGGTCATGGTCCGAATAGTAGGAATGGAATGACAAGGCAACGCGCTCCTGCGCCGCTTTCCGGTACATCCTTTAGAAGTCGCTGCCCACGGTGCCGGGATACACCTCCCATATGCTTTTTCCGAGTAAATCCTCTGCTTCGCATTCGAGCGTCGCTACCGTCTGACGATTGACATAGGAAAACTGCCAGTCCGAGTTTAGGCTGAAAAACGCGTCGGTAATGCTGTCCAGAATAGTCTGTGCATCGCTTAGCTGGACCGGGTTTTCTCTCGATTGATCTTGCATTCAACACTTTCCGTGGACATTTGCGTCGAGTGTAAATGCTTTTTGTTGCGCCCGGTGGCCCCGCATATCGATCAGGAATAGGGCGCAAGGCGCCCCTTCATTGTGCCGGAACGTAACTAGCGATCGAATACTTCCTCAGGCGAGCGCACGCTCGTCCCCAAGATTGGGCCGACCAGCTCATGCCCCCAGGTCGACAGCTTCTCCGGGTTCAGTTCAAACCCGTCGTCATGCCACGGTTCCAGCTCGACGATGCATTCGATCGCGAAACCGGACGGCGTAAAGTGATAGAAGGACATGTGCGGGTCCTGCGTATGCTGGCCCAGTGTCATCATCATCTGCAGCCCTTTTTTACGCACCAGGTCATAGGTTTCGCCGACGTCGCGCACCGAGTTCACGGTGATGCCCACGTGCTGCACGCCGGCCTTGCCCGGGCCGAAACCGTAGGCGATGTCGTGGCTGGTGTGCGTGTTGAGCTTCGAGCGGAAGAATCCCGTCTTGCCCTTGCCGGCCCCGGCGCCGTAGTAGCGCATGTCCATGACCACGGTCAGGAAATGCTCGAGCTCGGACGTGTACTCGGGCGTGATCAGGACCACATGTCCGACGCCACGCTCGCCGCAGCTAAAGCCGCCGTGAGGACGGCCCGGCTGGAAGGAGCGGGGCATCCATTTCTGGGCGTAGAACAACTCGTGCTGGTAGCCCACCGGGTCGCGAAAGCGCACCAGTTCCTTAACGCCACGGCGCTCGCGCAGGGCGTCATCGGCGAAAGTGATTTCGACCCCGTGTTCGCGGAAACGCTCGACCGCAGCATGAAACTCCAGCTTGCCCTTCGCCTCCCATCCGATGTAGGCGAGCCGGTCGATCTTCCCGGGATGGAAGGCGAGGCGGTGGCGCCGGTCGTCCATCTTGAAGTATAGCGAATCCGACTCGCCTTCCGGCGCGGCGCCAACTTGGAATCCCATCACTTGCGGGCCGTATTCGCGCCACGCGTCCAGGTTCGCCGTCTCGAAGCCGAGGTAACCGATGCCGATGATGTCCACTTGTTACTCCTGTGTGAGAGTGTCTTAAATAGCGAGCAGGCCGCCGTCGACCACCAGGTCGGAACCGGTCATGAAGCGCGCCTCGTCGGATGCGACATACAGCGCAAGCGACACCACTTCTTCCGGCTCGCCCGGGCGGTCCTGCAGCACGCCGTCGAGGATGATACGGCGCGTAACCGGGTTATCGACAAAGGCTGCGGTGCCCGGCGTCCGGACGAAACCAGGGCTGATGCTGACCGCGCGGATGCCGAGTGGCGCGCCCTCGACCGCCACCTGCCGGGTGAACGAGACAACTGCCCCCTTGGCTGCGCTGTGCGCGCTGATCCCCGCTGCTTTCGAGCCGCCCCAGGCTGCGGTCGACGCGATGTTGATGACCACGCCGCCCCGTGCCGACAGGTGGCGCCAGGCGTATTTGGTCGTAAAGAAGATGAGATCGAGCTCGTTACGGATCGTGAAATGCCAGTCTTCGATCGACATCTCGCCCACGCCGCCGAACTTCGCGGCCGAGGCGTTGTTGTACAGGATGTCGATGCGGCCGAGCTCCTCCGCCGCTGATTCGACCCAGAGCCTGGCCTGCTCATGGTCGCCAAGATCGACCGGCGCCGAGCCGTGCAAGGTGAAGCCATCTGCCGCCATCAGGCGCGCTGTTTCGTCGTGGGCCGCGCGGTCGACGTCGCAGCCGACCACGATAGCCCCCTCACGTGCGAAGTACAAGGCCGCAACACGTCCCTGGCCGCCACCGGTGCCCGTGATCAGGGCCACTTTTCCAGCTAATCTATTCATGGGTTATCCCCGCAGATGGGATCCGGCCGTGCGCGGGTTCGCCTTGCGCCGCCCAGGGGAGGCTGCAGGTCGACCGCACGCCTGGCGCGGACCGCCAGGGTTGGAAGCTCAGGCTGGGGCCTGGATCGCGATGGCCTCGGCCGGGCAGGAGGCGGCGCCTTCGCGCGCCGTTTCCAGCAATTCGTCCGGCACCAGGTCGCTGTCGACGTAGACGATGCCGCCGGCGTCGAGCTTGTAGACTTCGGGGCAGATGGCGGCGCAGAGACCATAACCGCAGCATTTGCTGCGTTCGATGATGACACGGTGAAGAAGTTGATCGCTCATGATTCGTCTCTTTAATAATTATCCGACCGCGCAGGTCTGTGAGACGATTATGCACACAAATCGAAAATCTGTCACGTTTTGTGGGGACGTTTTTTAGAACAGGATGTTTCCGATCTTTCCAGCCACTTTGCGCAGGGCCGCGCCCAGCTTGTCAATTTCTTCGCTACTGTGCTGGCCGCGGAAAGTGACAGCCGAGACGGAATAGGCGATGGCCCCGCTACGGTCGGCCACCGGCGCCGCCACCGCCAGGATGCCGGGAGAAAAATAGCCGTCATCGACCGCCCAGCCCTTGATGCGGGCATCCGCCACCTGCTGGCGGTAGTCCTCGAAACTCAGCGGCCGGGGCCAGCGCACCTTGTCGAAAGCGGCGCGCAGGCGCGCTTCGTCGAGTTCCAGGTGTGCGGCAAAGAGTCGTCCGCTCGCGCCCATCAGCACCGGCAAGCGTTGTCCGATCGCCATGTCGATGCGCAGGTCGCCCGGGCTGGTTTCCGAGCTGACCAGCACGATGCGGTCAATGCCCATGCGCCGCCACAGGGTCACGGTGACGTGGTGCGCCTCTGCGAACTCCTGCATGAGGGGACGCACCACCTCGAGCCGCTGGCCCTGCGTCACCAGGTGCTCGACCAGCTTGGCCAGGCCCAGGCCTGTGGTATAGGTTTTTGAGAGCGGGTCGAAGTCGAGCATTTCCTCGGCCACCAGCGTGCGCAGGGTATTGAAGCAGGTGCTGGGATTGAGCGCGAGCTCGCGCGCGATGTCAGCCGCGCGCTCGGGCGAGCCGGAGGTGGTGAGGAAGCGCAGGATGCGCACCGCGTTGACGACCGGCTTGACGATCACGCCGGTGGGCAGTTCGGCCCGCTCTTCGCTGCTTGTATTGGTAACCATGTGGCGCTCCAGTGGACGACCAGAGCGACGGTGCGCAGTCGAGTCGATTATTAAAATGTAATTCTAATATCAGAATCGATCGCGGGCAAGCATGCTGCATGCTGTCCGGACGTCGTCACTCGCGCACCAGCAGGAGGCTGCCCCCGAGCGGACCGCCACCCGAAGCCACCACCGATACCTGATGCGGCGCCACCTGGCGCGCCCCGGCGCGTCCCCAGAGCTGGCTGCAGGCCTCGTGGACGTAACCAAGGCCGTGCGTGCGTCCACCCGAAAGCTGGCCGCCGTTTGTATTGATCGGCAGGTCTCCGGTCAGCGAAATGCGCTGGCCCCCTTCGATGAACGCGCCGCTCTCGCCGCGCGGGCACAGGCCCAGCCCTTCCAACCACATCATCGTCAGGATAGAGAAGCCGTCGTACAGCTGCGCACTGCCGACCTCCGAGGGTTTGATGTCGGTGCGCGACCACATCATGTCGCCACAGTCGCGTGTCGCCATGGCGGTCAGGTCGAGCTGGTCCCACGACCAGGGCTGGTGCAGCGCCGCGCCGATCGCGTCGATGCGGACTAGCGGGTTAGGGCCATCCTTCGCCGCATCGGCGCGCGACAGGATGATGGCGGTCGAGGCGTCGCAGTGGACGTCGCAGTCGAGCATGCGCAGGGGCGTCGAAATCATGCGCGAGGCCATGTAGTCGTCCATGGTCAAGGGCGTGCGATAGATTGCCTTCGGATTGAGCGCCGCATTCGCGCGGCAGGTGAGGGCGATCTGCGCCAGCTGCTCGGGCGTGGTGCCGTATTCGTGGAAGTGGCGCTGGGCGTACATTGCCATCAGGTTGACGCCAGACAGCACGTTGAAGGGCGTGTACCACTGCCAGGCGGCACTCGTGTCGCGCCCGACCGTCTTGTTGGTCAGCGCGCTGGCGCCCTTGTCGGTCTGGCGCCGCGTCGCCTCGGTTATCGTACGGAACACCAGCACATGGCGACACAGGCCGGCGGCGATCGCCATCGCGCCGTTGATCACCCCAGCCAGGGGGCCCGGACCCTCGTAGCCACCGCCATACCAGTTGACCTTCAGGCCGAGGGTGCCGATCAGCGCGTTCGGGCCGACCGGCGAAAACGCGTCGCCGTTGTTGTTGTCGCCGGGCCAGCACGATACGCCGTCGATGTCATCGCGCGTCAAGCCGGCGTCGGCGATGGCCTCCAGGCAGGCGTCGAGCGTCAGGCGCATGGCCGATTTGTTCGAAGGGCGGCCCACTTCCGACTGGCCGATCCCGCTGATGGCCACGTCTTTTTCATAGCGTCGGTCGAACATCATGCGGCCTTTTCAAAGAGGGGAAGCCAGACGTCCTCGTGCTGCTCGAAGCGCACCTGCACCGGCATGCCGATGAATACCTCATCAGGAGGCATGCCGACGATGTTCGTGACGAAACGCAGGCCGGCCTGCTCGACCAGCTCGACGATCGCGACGACGTACGGTTCCTTCAGGTCGGCACGCCAGGGCTGGTGGTTGACCGTGCAGGTGAGCACCTTGCCGGCGCCGGAAACCGGTTCTGGCGCAACGTCCGCGCTCAGGCAGCGCGGACAGACTGGTGCGGGAGGATGGAAGAATTGCGCGCAGGCGTCGCAGTGGTGCATGCGCAGTTGGCCATCGGCGCCGCCCTGCCAGAAGGCGCTGTTGTCCGGGGTCAGGGCAGGAAGTTTTCTTGTCATTCTGGGCCTTTGAAAGTGCGTTGCGCGGGCTGTCGATGCGAAGATTCTACAACTATGTAGACAGAAATCGAAAATATGTTTAAAGTTTTCTCAGGTTGTACCGGTTTGAACCGCTCCACACAAGAAAGCCAGCCATGTCTGCAAGACTCGATTCCCGCATTATCGTCGTAACCGGCGGCTTCGGCGCCCTCGGCCGCGCAGTGGCCGAACGTTTGACAGCCGACGGTGCGCGCGTCGTGCTGCTCGACCGCGCCGCCGCACCATCGTCCGGTCTTCCACAGGTTGCGCTGGCGCTCGGCGGCGTCGAGCTTGGCGACGAAGCCGACTGCAAGGCGGCCTATGCCCAGGCACGCGAACTGCTGGGCGGTGTCGACGGCGTCGTCAACGTGGCCGGCGGATTTACCTGGGAGACGCTCGAGGGCGGCGCGCTTGCCTCGTGGGACCGGATGTACGACACCAATGTCCGCACCGCCGTCGCCAGCTGCCGCGCTGCGCTGCCGCACCTGCTGGCGCGTGGCGGCGGGCGCATTGTCAATGTCGGCGCTGCCGCCGCGCAAAAGGCTGGCATGGGCATGGGCGCATATGCCGCATCGAAAGCCGGAGTGGCGCGCCTGACTGAGGCCCTGGCCGAGGAACTGAAGGACCGCGCAATCACGGTCAACGCGGTCCTGCCGAGCATCATCAACACGCCGGCGAATCGCAGCGACATGCCAGACGCCGACGCCAGCCGCTGGGTCGCACCAGACCAGTTGGCCGCCGTGATCGCCTTCCTGCTGTCCGACGACGCTGCGGCACTGACTGGCGCCTGCATTCCGGTGAACGGCCGGGTGTAGCGGCACCGCGTCCGCAGCATCGGGCGCCCGATCCATCCAGAAGAGGGTGTGGCCGCCACAACAGGCATGCGCCCCGCAACGGAGACACAAAGAATGAGACTCGTTACCTACCGCGACGAACGAGGCGCGATGCGCCCGGGCGCCCTGATCGAGGCTGACAGCGCCATCGTCGACCTTTCGAGCGCCGCCCAGGATGACGGCCTCGGTGGCTGGCCCGCTTTCACCAGCATCCTCTCGCTGGTCGAAGCAGGCGACGAAGCGCTTGACGAGGCACGCCGCCTGGTGGCGCGCGCTGCGTCGGCGTCGGTCATCGAACGCGCCGCCGTGAAATTGTGCGCGCCGATCCAGCCGCCGCCGCAGATGCGCGACTGTTCGTGCTTCGAACTGCACCTCAGGCAAAGCTTCGCCGCCGCCCGCCGCGCCCGGGTGGCGCACCTGCCGAATACCGAGGAAGCGCTGGCGCAGATGAACACTCGGGGCGATGAGCGCGTGCTCGCCACCTTTGACCGCCAGCCGATCTATTACAAGTGCAACCGCTTCGCCGTCATCGGTCCGGACGAGGACGTCATCTGGCCGGCGTATAGCCGTGCGATGGACTTCGAGCTGGAATTCGCCTGCTATATCGGGCGCAAGGCAAAGGACATTCCTCGCGACAAGGCACGCGCTCATATCGTCGGCTACACCATCTTCAACGACATGAGCGCGCGCGACACCCAGGCCGTCGAGATGGCGGGCATGCTCGGCCCCGCCAAGAGCAAGGACTTCGACACCGGCAACGTGATGGGACCCTGCCTGGTGACCGCCGATGAACTGCCCGACCCCTACGACCTGACCATGATCGCCCGGGTCAACGGCGAGGAGTGGGGCAGGGGCAGCACGCGCGACATGCGCTGGCAGTTCGAGGACCTGATCGCGCATATCTCGCGCTCCGAGACCCTGTATCCGGGCGAAGTGTTCGGTTCCGGCACCGTGGGCAACGGCTGCGGGCTGGAGCAGTCGCGCTTCCTGAAGCCGGACGACGTGATCGAGCTGGAAGTCGAGGGCATCGGTACCCTGCGCTCCCGGATCACCAAATTGTGAGTACGAACGACTGAAGCATTCCACGGCGTCACCTGCCAGCAGAGCCAGGGACACCGATTCCAACGACCTTTGAGGAGACAAGCATGGTCGGCACTAAGAACGGCGCGGCGATCGACTTCACCGAATTCAGGCAAGCATGGCGCGTCCTGTTGCTGGCGATCGCCGGCGTCATGATCAGCATTAACGCGGCGCTGCTGTACGGCTTCGGGGTGCTCGTGATCCCGCTGCAGACCCAGTTCGGCTGGGACCGGCCCGCCTTGCAGGCCGCGATCAGCTTCCTGTTTGGCGGCGCCGTCATCGGCCTGCAGCTGGTTGGCTGGCTCAACCTGCGCTACGGGATCAAGCGCGTCACCGTCATATCGCTCTTGACGATGGCGCTGGGCTATCTGGCCACCACCCAGATTGGCGGCTCGGTCTGGACGCTGTATGCCGCCTTCTTCCTGCTGCCGATTGTTGGCATGGGTGCCCTTGCGGTTACCTGGACCCAGCTGCTGGCGCTCTGGTTCGTGCGCAACCGCGGCCTGGCGCTGGCGCTAGGTTTGTCCGGCACCGGGATCACGGCTGCGGTGACGCCGCCGCTGTTCGCCTGGGGCGTGGCGCAGTGGGGCTGGCAGGCGCCGTTCGTGATCCTGGCCATCGTCAACGTGGCGATCGGCATCCCGCTGACACTGGCTTGGTTCCGCCTGCCCGACGTGCGCGCCGCCGCGAAAACCGCGGGCGGCGAACCGGTCGCGGTGGCGGGAATGGATTTTCGCGAGGCGCTGGCCTCGCCCAAGTACTGGGTCTGCAATATCGCCCTGTGCCTGGTCGTCTCGGCCGTCATGGGCGTCGTCACCAGCACGGTGCCGATGCTGCGCGACCGTGGGCTCGATCTCGCCGGCGCTACCGCGGTGTTCGCCTGGTTCGGCATTGCACTGGTGGTCGGCCGGCTGGTAGTCGGTTATCTGCTCGACCGCCTGTGGCCGCCCGCCGTGGCCGCGATCAGTCTCGCCCTGCCTGCCGCCGGGTCGTTCATCTTCCTGTCGGGGAGTACCGACGTCGCGCTGCTCTCATGCGCGGCGGCGCTGGCCGGCCTCGGCGCGGGCGCGGAATTCGACATTGCGGCCTTCCTGATGGCGCGCTACTTCGGGTTGAAGGATTACGGCCGCATCTTCGGCTTGCACCAGGGGCTGATCACGGTCGCGTCGGCGGCGGCGCCGCTGATGTTCGGGGCCATGTTCAGCGCGACCGGCAGCTACACCACGATGCTGACCTATTGCGCGGCCAGTACGCTGATCGGGTCGGCCATGCTCCTGATGCTCGGACGAAGCCCGCAGGCCGCGGTCCAGCCGCAAGCAGTCGGGGCCTGATCCTGACATCAAGATTCTCACCTCTACACCGGGAAACCAGACCATGTCGCTCAATAGTGTCGTCATCGCAGGGGCCGGCCACGCCGGCGTGCAGGTCGCCGTATCGTTGCGCCAGGAAGGGTTTGCCGGCCGCATCGCTCTCGTCAATGATGAACCCTGGCTGCCCTACCAGCGCCCGCCACTTTCAAAAGCTTTCCTGCTCGGGAAAATCGATGCCGCGGCCATGCAGTTCCGCAGCGATGCCTTTTATGCGGAACAGCGCATCGAGCTCGTGGCCGATCGCGGCGCGGCCATCGACCGCCAGAACCGGCGCCTGCTGCTGGCATCCGGCGAGGCGCTAGACTACGACCACCTGGTGCTGGCCACCGGCGCGCACAACCGCCCGCTGAACGTGCCTGGCGCGGAGCTGGCGGGCGTGTTCGGTGTCAAGACCCGCCTTGATGCCGAAACGATCGCGCCGCTCCTGAAGACAGCAAAACGCGTGGTCGTGATTGGCGCCGGCTTCATCGGGCTCGAATTTGCCGCCGTAGCTGCGGCCGATGGGGCGGCGGTCGAAGTGCTGGAACTGGGCGAGCGGCCAATGGCGCGGGCGGTGTCGCCGCATATGTCCGCGTTGTTTCGCACGGCGCACGAGTCCTGGGACGTGCACTTCAATTTCCGCTGCGGCGTGTCCGAGATCGAGGGCGATAACGGCAGGGCAGTCGCGGTGATTACCTCGGACGGGCGCCGGCTGCCGGCGGACCTGGTCGTCTACGGCATCGGCGTGATCCCGAACGTCTCGCTGGCGCTCGAAGCGGGGCTGGACATTGATAACGGCATCCGCGTCAATTCCAGCCTGCTTACCTCGGACCCGAACATTTCGGCGCTGGGCGACGTCGCCGCTTTCCCGTGTGTGCAGAACAGCGAGCAGCTGACGCGCCTCGAATCGGTGCAGAACGCCGTCGACCAGGGCAAGCTGATCGCCGCGCGCCTGATGGGCAAACCCGCGCCCTACAGTGCGCTGCCATGGTTCTGGACCGACCAGGGGACGCTGAAGCTGCAGATCGCCGGGCTGGCGCTGTGCGCGGATAACCACGTGATGCTGGGCGACCCCGCCGCGCGCCAGGTATCGGTGCTGTGCTTTCGCGGCGAACAGTTGCTGGCCGTCGAATCCTGCGGACGGGTGGGCGACCACATGGCGGCGCGCAAGGTCCTCGCGCGGCCGCCGGCCCTGACGCCGTCCATCGCAGCGGCGCCAGGCTTCGACCTGAAGGAATGGGAAGCGGCCAACCGTTGATCGGGCTGGGCGCGATTCGTGTGTTCACTTCAGGGCTGGATTCAGGCGTCGAAGTCGGCGAGCCAGTCGCGATCATCGAAGGCCAGCGCTTCCGGGCGCGCCGTGAAATCCCAGGTGGAGCCGACGATGCGGATCGCCTGGGGCGCGCGCTGCGGCTGCTGCGCGTAGCAGCGGCCGGTCAGGTGCGCGTGCGGTTCCTTGTCGATATCCTTCAGGCGCCCCAGGGAAATCAGGGCGCAGCGGCGCAGCACCAGCGCCGCTTCGGCTTCTTCAACAGGCAGGGTCGTGAGCGCCCAGCGCGCCATCCCCTGGCGCATGTCGACGCCCGCATACGGCGCCGGCCCCAGGATGGCGCTACCCTCGACTTCCCAGTCCAGCACGGGGACGCCGTCGCGCATCAGGCGCGCATGGGTGCGTCCATCCACATGGCGCGGGATTTCGATATCGAAGCGGCGCGCCGTGTCGCCGCGGGCGGCGGCAGCAATGGCCAGGCCTGCGAGATCGAACATGTGGGTGCACTGCTGGGTCGAATCGGTATGCAGCGTTACCGAATTGGCGACCTGGTCCAGACGCATGCCGGCCAGCTTCTGGAGTTCCGGCGCCGCGCCGGGACAAGCGGTAAACGGATGGCGCGGAGTCTCCCCGCGCACGGCCGTCACCACGCCGTCGCGATGGTCGACCACGACCCGGAAGTGATGGAAATCGTCCTCCAGCGCGGCCCGAACTTGTCCCTGCTGTGGTCCGGGGCCTGCGCCATAGTGCCCGGCCAGCTCGATCCGCCTGCGAAAGCATTTCATATTGTGCATTTTGTAGATGCCGGTAGAAGTTATTTGCATGCATGTGTACAATAACAGAAAAAATGTTCAATAGTGAGGATGGGTGGCATGGGACTTCTACAGGGTAAGGTGGCGCTGATCACCGGCGCCGGAGGCGGTATCGGGCGAGGCGTGGCACGCCGCTTCGCGCGCGAGGGCGCGGCGGTGGTGATTGCCGAGATCGACCACGAGAGCGGGGCGCAGGTTGCGCGCGAGCTCCAGGAGCTCGACGGGCGAGCCCTGTTCGTGCACACGGACGTGCTGCGCAAGGAGTCGGTCGAAGCGGCCGTCGCGGCAGCGGTGGCGCAGTTCGGCGGCCTCGACATCTTGGTCAACAATGCCTTTGTGCCGACCCCGAATGTGCTGTTGGAAGACAAGACCGACGAGATGCTGGAGCAGACCCTGACCTCCACAATCAAGGCCAGCTGGTGGGCCATGCGCGCCGCGCTGCCGCACATGCGCGCGCGCGGAGGCGGCAAGGTCGTCAACTTTTACTCGATCGACGTCGACATCGGCGCCTGGCTGCATGCCGACTACAACACGGCCAAGGCGGGCATCGTCGGCCTAACACGCAGCGCCGCGGCGGAATGGGGCCGCTTCAACATAACCGTCAACGCAATCGCGCCGACCGCGATGGGCGCCACCTTCCACAAGCTCGCTGCCAAGAATCCCGGTTTTGCCGAGCGCGCCGCCGCGATGCGCCCATTGGGCCGCTGCGGAGATCCGGAAGACGACATCGGCCCGGTGGCGGTGTTTCTGGCCAGCGACATGTCGCGCTATGTCACCGGCGAATCCTTCCACGTCGACGGTGGCCTGCACCTGCCCGGCTACAACTCCCGGCCCGCGGACGTGCCGGTCAGGGACTACTGACAAAGTGCGGCTCGAGAACGGCTCCGACGCGATGCAAGCTGCACTGCCCGACAGCGCTAACGGCAACACGCCAGGCAAACCCAGGGGGCGTGCCGAAAGCACCGTCGCCGCCATCCTGCGCGCGACCGAGCAGATCGTCTTGCGCGAAGGGTCGGAGCGCATTTCGGTGCTCGACGTATGCCAGCTGGCGCAGGTATCGCGCGGCACCTTTTACCGCTATTTCAGTTCCCAGGACGAGCTGCTCGACGCATTCGCGCGGCACAAGCGCGCCTCGTTCCAGCAAGCGATGGCCGATGCCGTCACGCCGCACACGGAACCGACCGCGCGCTTTCATGCGCTGGTGCGCTATCTCGACAACTACGCGGCGCACGGTCAGGCCCGGCTGCTGCTCGGCGCCGCGCCGGAATACACCCTGCGCCTGTTCGGGCGGCTCTTCAATGAGTCCCTGGTACGGATCGAGGAGCTGATGCGCACCGTGTTCGACGCCTGGGATGCGCGCCTGGGTATCCGGGTCGACCGCGAACTGGTGTGCGAACTGATGATCCGCTGTGTGCTCAGCGAACTGGTGGTGCCGCATCAACGGCCGCAGGACGGGGTGCAGCGCATCGTGACCTTCCTGTATTCGATTGTCGACTGCGAGTCGAATTCGATCGCGCAAAAACCCACGCAAAATAAAAGTTAAACAGATTTGCAAAATCTGTCTATCTTTGGCATGATGGGTCCTAATGTAAAAGCACCGACCGAGTGCCGCGGATGAGACATGAAGCTTGTGGGCAGGCCAGTTGCGGCCGGCCAATGTGTCCGGCCGATCGCGCCCAGCGTCGGGATAACCAATCGTCACAGGGAGACATCCATGCTCATCGACCTTCACGCCCACGCGCCGCATCCCGATTACTACGACCAGCACCCGCACTGGGGACCTTTCTTCGAAAAGCGCCCGGACGGCGATATCAAGCTGCGCGTCGGCCACTGGATCCTGTCGCTCGGTTCCCCGGAGCGCAAGGCCGCGCTGAAGAAGGCCAAGGCCGAAGGCAAGGAGCTCGACATCAACCAGTACCTCGAGCGCTGGGCCGACCCGAAGACCCGGCTGGCCGGCATGGACGCCGCCGGGCAGAGCGCGCAAGTGGTGTCGGTGCCCTCGCACTGCTACATGTACTGGGCCGAGCCCGAATTCGGCGTGCCCTTCGCGCAGAAGGTCAACGACGTGATGGCGGAATACTGCGCCGCCGCGCCGAACCGCCTGATGGCCTGGGCGCACGCGCCACTGAACGTGCCGCTGGAAGCGGCCAAGGAAATCCGCCGCGCCTGTACCACTCTTGGCGCCAAGGGCCTGGTGGCCGGCGGCGCCAACTTCGGCGGCCTCGAGTTCGACTCGCCCGAGATGGATCCGGTGTGGGAGGCCCTGTGCGACGTCGACCTGCCGATGTTCGTGCACGGCTATAACCAGTCGGTGACCTGGGGCGAGCAAGCCAATACCGACCGCTACGAGACCACCGCCATCGTCGGGATGAACTACGACGAGACGAAGTGCTTCTGGAACATGATCAATGGCGGGGTGCTCGACCGGTTCCCGAACCTGAAGGTCTACATTACGCACGGCGGCGGTTTCGTGCCTTACCAGCTCGGCCGCTTGGCGCAGACCAATCCAAACCTCGATTTGTCGCACAACAAGAAGCCGGTGCTAGAGTACATGAAGAACTTTACCTTCGATGTCGAGCTGCACGAACTGCCGATGCGCCAGGCCATGATCGAAGTCATCGGCGCCGACCGCGTCGTTTACGGTTCGAACTTCGGCGGTAGCGACGCAGTGCGCCATGACCTCACCGATGGCCTGCGCCTGTCCGACGAGGACCTGCAGAAGATCCGCTGGAAGAACGCTTGCGAGCTGCTGCGCATCGACCCGGCAACCCTGGTCGAGGTCGCGAAGCCTGCGGCGATCGCAGCATGAAGATCGCGCGCTGCACTGATGGTGGCGCGCCGTTCTGGGCGCTGGTCGACAGCGAGGCCAGGACGCTGCGCGAGATCGCCGGCGCCTTCGCCGACTGGGGCCCGGCCCTGACGCGCGCGGTTGCGGCCGGCCGCGCCGGGGAAGGGCAGGCGGCCTTGCCCTTGTCCGGCCCTGCGCGCCCGCTGGCGCAAGTGCGCCTGCTGGCGCCGATCGAACCGGTCAATCGGGTCGTCGTTGCGGGTGCGAATTACGCCAAGCACCTGGCGGCCGACTTCGGCCTGAAGTCGCCAGCCCAACCGATCGCCTTCCTGAAAGCCTACGGCGCGCTGATCGGCGCGAACGACCCGATCCGCTATCCACCGCTCACCAATGAACTCGATCATGAAGTCGAACTCGTCGTCGTCCTGGGAGACGCCCCGGCCAACGTGGACAACGCGCTGGAAGATCCGCTGGCGGCGGTGCTCGGCTACACGGTCGGCAACGACGTGTCGGCGCGCGACCTGCAGCGTAGCGGCCCGGCCGGCATCGGCATGGACCTGTTCGCGGCCAAGAGCCAGGATCGCAGCACGGGTGTCGGTCCCTGGATCGTCACCCGTGACGAGTTCCCGGCCGGCAGCCCGCAGCTGTGCCTGACGCTCAAGGTGAATGGACAGACCCGCCAGGACAGCACGACCGCGGAAATGACCTGGGACGTGGCCCAGCTGGTGCGCTTCGTCGAGCAGCGCTCGAGCTTTGCAGCAGGCGACATCATGTTCACCGGGTCTCCCGCAGGCGTTGGCCAGGGCACGGGCCTGTACCTGAACCCGGGCGACGTGGTCGAAGCGAGTGTCGAAGGGATCGGCACCATCAGCAACGTAGTCGGGCCGAAGCCCGGCGCTTGAGGAGACAAGAATAATGAGCGACAAGAACCAGATAGTCGTCGTGGTCGGTGCGGGCCTGATGGGTACCGGCATCGCGCACGCCTTTGCCAGCAGCGGTTTCGCCACGCGCCTGGTCGACAGCAATGGCCAGGCGCTGGACAAGGCGCTGCAGGGCATCCACGCCATCCTCGACGGCGGCGTCAAGCTGGGCAAGCTGGCGCCTGAAGCGGCCGAGGCGGCGAAGGCGCGCCTCACCGTGCACACCGCACTGGTCGAGGGCGCCGCGGGGGCGAGCCTGCTGGTCGAGACGGTGTCGGAAAACCTGGTGCTGAAAAAGGCGATCCTGGCCGAAGCCGCGTCCGTGCTTGCCGAAGATGCGCTGCTGGCCACGAACACGTCGGCCCTGTCGGTCACCGAAATAGCGGCCTCCGTGCCGCGGCCCGAGCGCGTCATCGGCATGCACTTCTTCAATCCGGTGCACAAGATGAAGCTGGTCGAGCTGGTCCTCGGCATCGCCACCGACGAGGCCACCGTCGCCCGTAGCCGCGCCTGGGTTGATTCCATCGGCAAGACCGCCATCCTAGTCAATGAATCGCCGGGCCTGACCACGAGCCGCATGTCGGCCATGCTCGGCAACGAGGCAATGTGGATGCTGCAGGAGGGCACCGCCAGCGCCGAGGACATCGACACGGCACTGCGCATGGGGTTCAACCACCCGATGGGACCGCTCGAACTGGGCGACCTGACCGGCTGGGACACGCGCCTGTCGGTGCTGCGCTACCTGCATTCGACGCTCGGCGAGAAGTTCCGTCCTTGCCCCCTGATCATCAAGATGGTGGCCTCCGGCCGCCATGGCCGTAAGACCGGCCATGGCGTCTACCGGTACGACGCGGCAGGCCAGCGCGTGCCCGGTTCGGGCCTCAAGGCGAGCAATCTATGAAAGACGTCTACATCGTCGCAGCGGTACGCACGCCGATCGGCAAGTACAAGGGCGGCCTGGCGGGCGTGCGCGCCGACCACCTCGGTGCGCATTTGCTCAATGAAATCGTACGTCGCGCCGGCATCGAGCCCGCCGAGGTGGACGACGTTATCTTCGGCTGCGTGACCCAGGTCGGCGAGCAGTCGGCCAACATCGCCCGCACCGCCTTGCTCGGCGCAGGCTGGCCGGCCACGGTCCCGGGCCTGGCAATCGACCGCAAGTGTGGTTCGGGCGAGGTGGCCGTGCACCTTGCGGCCGGCATGATCGCGTCCGGCGCCGCGCAGGTGGTGGTTGCCGGCGGCGCCGAGAACATGAGCCGCGTGCGCATGGGCGGCAACCGGGAAGTCTATGGCGAAGCTTTCGGCTGGATGGCCTCCGAGAACTGGGAACTGACCAGCCAGGGCGAAGCTGCCGAGCGCGTGGCCGACAAGTGGGACCTGAGCCGGGCGCAGCTCGACGCCTACGCGGTCGAGAGCCACCGCCGCGCGGCGGCCGCAGCGCAGGCCGGCTGGTTCGAGCGCGAAATCGCAGCGGTGCCTGTCGCCGCCCTGCAAGAGCGCGGCTACGCGGAGCCGGCGCCCGAGGTGCTAGCGGCGGACGAAACCATCCGTCCGGGCACCAATGTCGAAAAACTCGCGACGCTGAAAACCAGCTTCCGCGAAAACGGCAAGCTGAGCGCCGGGAATTCGTCGCAGATTTCCGATGGCGCCGCCGTGCTGCTGCTGATGTCGGGCGAGGCGCTCGATCGATTCAAGCTCAAGCCGCGCGCACGGATCCGCGCCTTCACCACTGTCGGCTCCGACCCTACCCTGATGCTGACCGGCCCGGTGGCTGCGACGCGCAAGGTGCTGGCGATGAGCGGGCTGAGTATCGACGACATCGACCTGTTCGAGGTGAACGAGGCCTTTGCCTCGGTGCCGCTGATGTGGGCGAAGGAGCTGGGGGTGTCGCAGGAGCGGCTGAATGTGAATGGCGGCGCGATCGCGCTCGGCCATCCGCTCGGGGCAAGCGGCGCACGCATCATGACCTCTCTGCTGCACGAACTGGAACGGCGCGGTGCGCGCTACGGCCTCCAGGCGATCTGCTGCGCCGGCGGCATGGGCACGGCGACCATCATCGAACGCGTGTAAGTAGCAAGGGCAGGGCGGCAAACCGGCGCAGACCGGCCGCCGCAAAAAAGCGGTGCCCCGCATCACCTATAACAGGAGACAGCAATGCACATTGACCTCAGCAGCAAGCGGGTGATCGTCACCGGCGCCTCGCGCGGCATTGGCCTCGCCATCGCCCGTGCCTTTGCGGCCGAAGGGGCGCGTGTCGCGATCTGCGCACGCGGCGCAGATGCACTGCGGAGTGCCGCACGCGAACTGGCATGCGGCGCGCAGGCAGTCATCGCGCGTGAGGTGGACGTGACCGACACGGCCGGCGTCCAGGCGTTTGTCGCGGAAGTGGCCGATACCTGGGGCGGCGTCGACGTCCTGGTGAATAACGCGGGGCAGGGGCGCGGGGGCAGCCTCGATACGCTCACCCCTGAGCAGATCCTGGAACACGCGAATATCCTGCAGATGGGGCATTTTCGCTTCGTGCAAGCGGTCGTGCCGCACATGCGGCGCCAGCGCTGGGGACGCATCGTCGAGATCAATGCACTGGCCGGCGCCATCCCCACACCCGACGGGATTCCCTCGGTGATCAACCGCGCGGCTTGCCTCGCGCTGTCGAAGTCGCTCGGCATGTCACTGGCGAAGGACAACATCCTTGTCAACTCGCTGAACATGGGCTGGATCGACACCGGGCAGTGGGACCGCCATTACCGGGAAGTGGGCCCTGGCGTCAGTCGCGAGGAATTCAACGAGATGGTGCTCAAAGTGGTGCCGCTCGGTCGATTCGGCAAGCCGGAAGAGGTGGCCGGCATGGTGCTATTCCTGGCGAGCGATTATGCCTCCTTCATTAGCGCGGCCTCGATCGACATCGCGGGGGGGCTGCAAGGGCAGATCGCCTACTACCCGACACTCAAGCGCGATTTTACCGAGATGGTACGTGCACGCAATTTAGCTCAGGACGCACCTTAGAAGTGGTGCGAACGCGACTGATCCACATGCCTGTAATTCTACAAACAGAATCGTCGTCAAACAGTAGAATTTACGGGATTTTCGGGCTACAATCAAAACGCGGCAAAAGTCTCGTTTCCGTTGGGCCGAAGACAGTCGAGCAGCACGGTTCACTGGAAGGACAGGCAGGCAGTGCTGAACGATTTCTAAAAGCGGTCACAACCGATACAACAGGAGACAGTTTCATGAACCAACGAAGCGCCGTCACATCGCCCGCCGGCCTCGCGCCGCGCGCTATCGCAGCAGCGGCGGCAGCAGTTGCCCTCGCCTGCGCCTTCCCGGCGTTGGCTGGCGAAATCGCAGTCGCCAACCCTGATATCAAGATGCGGTTCGATACCACCGTCCGCTACACGGGCGGTTTCCGGATGGAAGGGCAGGACCAGCGCCTGCTGCGTAACTACATCTATGACGAAGGCGACTCGAAATTCGACAAGCACGACATGGTGACCAACCGTCTCGACCTGCTCACCGAATTCGACGTCAGCTGGCGCAACAAGATCAGCGCCCGCGTCTCGGCAGCCGGCTGGTACGACGAAGCCTATGATGATCGCTCGGTCCGCTCGCCGGCCGGCTTCCTGACCGCCTACCGCAACGCCGAGTACAACAATGAGGTGAAGCGCTACGTCAACGGCCCGTCCGGCGAGATCCTTGACGCCTTCGTTTGGGGCAACGTCGACCTCGGCCCGGTGCCGCTGAACATCAAGGTCGGGCGCCAAACCAACGTCTGGGGCGAAGGCCTGCTGCTCGGCGCCCATGCGATCTCCTACGCGCAGTCGCCGGTTGACGGCGTCAAGGCGGCGATCAATCCGGGTGTAGAAACCAAGGAGGTGTTCCTGCCGATTGGCCAGATTCACCTCAGCGCCCAGGTCACCGACGCATTGACCCTGGTCGGCCAGTATTACTATGAATGGAAGCCTACCCGTATTCCGCACGCGGGCACCTACCTGATGGGCGCCGACACCGCGCCGTCTTCCGATAACCTGGTGTTCCCCATCCCGGGCGTGGCTGCGCAGCTGATCGAAGCGCGTAAACCTGGCGACCACGGCAACTGGGGCGTTGGCGCGCGCCTGAACGCCGAGTCCATCGAATCGAATTTTGGGGCCTACTACCGCCGCTTCGACGATTACTCGCCGGAGTTGGGCGTGCAGCTGCTGGACTTCCGCGGACCACTTCCAAGCAACGCACGCTTCCTGTATCCGGAGAAGATCGACCAGTACAGCCTGAGCTTCAGCCGCGTGATCAAGTCCGTGTCGGTTGGCGCCGAGCTGTCCTACCGGAAGAACGGTGCTCTAAATACGCCGTCCTCGGTGGTGACGCCAACCGGCGCGCGCGGCGACACCTGGCATGCGGTGGTGAACGGCATCTACATGCTGCCGGCAACGCCGCTTTGGTCCACCGGCACCCTAGTGACGGAAGTGGCCTACAACCGCCTCGACGAAGTCACCACCAACCCCGGCTCCTACCGCTCGGTCGGCGCGGCAAGCTGCGTCGACTCGCGTACCGGCGTGGCGCTCTCCGGCACCAAGGACGACGGCTGCTCGACGAAGGACTCGTGGCTGATGGCATTACGCTTCACGCCGCAGTACCTCAACCCGCTACCGTCATGGGACCTGGCGCTGCCGGTGAGCGCCACCTACGGACTCTCGGGCAATGCCCCATCGTCGGGTGGTGGCACCGAGGGCGAGCTGCGCTGGTCGATCGGCGCTACCGCAACCTATGCATCGAAGTACGAATTCTCGCTCCTGTATGCCGACCGCACGCTCCCTGTCAGGGAGCTGAACGGAAGGATCACCGGGGGCGCGGCTCACAGCAATTCGTCGGTCGGCGTCATCGACCGCGGCTGGCTGTCCTTTACCTTCAAGACGGCATTCTAAAGCGCCGCAAACAGGAGACAAGACATGAATACCAATCGAATTCTCGTGGCACTGCTGGCAGGCCTTGCTGCCGGCGCACAAGCCCAGGTCACCCCCGACGAGGCCAAGCAGCTTGGCGCCACGCTGACCCAGGTCGGCGCGACCAAGGCCGGCAACAAGGAAGGCACGATTCCGGCCCACACCGGCGGGCTGACCAAGGCGCCTACTGGTTTCAAGGCCGGCAGCGGCGTCTGGGCCGACCCGTTCAAGGACGAGGCGCCCATCCTGCGCATCGACGCCAAGAACTGGGAGCAGCATGTCGACAAACTGTCGGATGGCCAGAAAGAGCTCTTCAAGAAGAATCCCGGCTTCTACATGGACGTCTACCCGAGCCATCGCACGGGGGCGATGCCGGAAGAGGTCCTGGCCAAGACCGTGCGCAACGCCACCACCTGTAAGACCACCAAGGGTGGCCTCGGCGTCGACCAGGCCTGCCGCGGCGGCATTCCATTCCCGATCGCGAAGTCCGGCAATGAAATGATGTGGAACCAGCAGCTGCGCTACAAGGCCGATACCATCACGCGCTCGTCGCGTTCGTGGGTGGTCGATTCGAGCGGCAAGGCAGTGATGACCTCGCAGCAGCAGACCTTCGAGGAAACGCCGTATTACCACGCCAACCTCGACGGGCGTGATGACCAGATGTACTGGCGTACCTATTCGGTGACCAGCGCGCCGATCCGCAAGGCAGGCGAAGTGACCGGCCTGATGGATTTCCTTGATCCGACCCAGAAGCCGCGCCGCGCGTGGAGCTATGCACCAGGCCAGCGCCGCATTAAGCTGGCGCCCGAGTTTTCCTACGACACGCCGGTGGCCAGCATGGGTGGCGTGACCCTGTTCGACGAGTTGTTCGTGTTCTCGGGCCAGATGGACCGGTTCGACTTCAAGCTGGTCGGCAAGAAGGAAATGTACGTCCCGTACAACGCCTACAAGCTGTACTTCGGCTGCGGCGTCGAGGAACAGTTCAAGGAAAAATACCCGAACCCGGCCTGCTGGCGCTGGGAGCTGCACCGCATGTGGGTGGTCGAGGCGACGCTCAAGCAGGGCTTCCGCCATGCCTACGCCAAGCGTACCTACTACATCGACGAGGACACCTACGGCGCGATGCTGTACGACGCCTATGACCGCAGCGGCCAGCTGTACCGCTCGATCTTCAACTCGATGGTCCAGCTGTACGACGTGAATGCGCCTTACACCGTCAAGAACGTGATCTTCGACTTCAACAAGGGCATGTACGCGCTGGTGAACGACGGCCTGGTCGGCGGCTATGGCGTGGTAACCAAGCCGCGCTCGAACCGCGACCTGAACCCCGAGACCATTGTGGCGAAAGAGACGGCACGCTAAGCGCCTGACCAGGCAGGCTGTCCCCAAGGCAGCCTGCGGTCCAGCATAACGTGTTGAATGACTGCGCGGCCCGCCGCGCCGCCACATCGTATCGACCGCACCACGATGGAGTCTCCATTGAAAAATCCTGACTACTTTCCCGCGGCGCGCCGTCGCCTGGGGGCGGCCCTGTTCGCTGCCTCCCTTGCCGCTCTTGCAGGCGCCACGGCGCTCGTCGCTGTCGCTTCGACCCCAACTGCACCCGTCGCCGACGTCCTCGACCTTCCCGCAGCGCCTTCCACGCTCGCGCTCAAGCGCCCCTTGTCAGGCATCGCCGTGCAAGGGTCGACCGCGCTTGCCGTGGGCGTGCGCGGCACCATCCTGGTATCGCCTGACGCCGGCAACAGTTGGAAGCAGGCAAGCGTTCCGGTGAGCGCCGACCTGACCACGGTACGTTTTACTGCACCGGGCCTGGCCTGGGCGCTCGGCCATGATGGCGTGGTACTGCGGAGCGGCGACAACGGCCGGACCTGGGCCCGCGTGCTCGACGGGCGCAGCCTGGCCGTGCTGATGAAGAAGCACTACCAGCCGCTGGCCGCAAGTGGCGATGCCGGGGCCACCGAAGTGCTGGCAGAACTCGAACGTGCCATGCTCCAGTCGGCCACGCCGGGCGTGCTGCCGTATCCTTTCCTGGATATCCGCATCGGCCCTGATGGCGAAGGCTTCCTGGCCGGCGCCTTCGGCCTCCTGCTGCGCACCCTGGATTCCGGCAAGACCTGGGAGCCGATACTGGAAAAAGCAGCCAATGACCGCCGCATGCACCTGTATGCCCTGGAACAGGGCGCCGATGGCGCCGTCTACCTGGCGGGCGAACAGGGCCTGCTTGCCCGTTACGACCGCGCCGCCGGAAATTTTGTCGCACTCAAAAGCCCGTATGCGGGCACCTTCTTTGGGCTGAAGGCCAACGGGAGCGCGCTGGTCGCCTACGGCCTGCGCGGCAACGCCTTCCTTAGCGAAGACAATGCGGCCACCTGGAAGCCGCTGGCGCTTGGCGGCGCCGCGACCGTGGTGGCCGCCATCCCGGCCGGGCCAGGTCAGTTCGCCTTCGTGACACAGGCGGGCCAGGTAGTCCAGCCAGGTGTTGACGGCGGGATGATCCGCACGGCGACGCGTGCGCGCGGCGAGGTGTTCGACGCCGCGCTGTCCGCCCCTGGCCAGCTTCTCGTGGCAGGCGTCGGTGGCGTCACCCTGCAGCCCATTTCGTCGAAATGACGGCGTATCAGTGAATAACCGGGAAGAATCAAATGGCAGGCCATAGCGAACACCCCCGGATGCCCGTGATACGGGATCCAAAAGACTTCGACCGGCGCTCGGGCAACCTGCTCGAGCGCGTCATCTTCAATAATCGCGTGCTGGTGCTGCTCGCCTGCCTGCTCGCGACCATCCTGCTCGGGGTGGCGGCAACCCGTATCAAAGTCAACGCCAATTTCGAGCGGATGATCCCGCATAACAGCCCGTACGTGCAAAACTACCTGGCGTACAAGAACCAGCTTCCGGGCCTGGGCAATACAGTGCGCGTGGTAGTCGAAAACAAGACCGGCGACATCTACGACCCCGCCTACCTGGAGGTCATGCGCAAGATTAACGATGAGCTGTACCTGATTCCGGGCGTCGACCGTTCATGGATGAAGTCGATCTGGCTGCCGATCGTGCGTTGGCGCGAGGTGACCGAAGACGGCATCACCGGCGGTCCCGTGATGCCCGCGCAGTTCGACGGCAGCCCGGCCGAAATCGCCAAGCTGCGCGATAATATCGGCAAGGCCGGGATCGTCGGCAGCCTGGTGGCGCTCGACGCAAAGTCGAGCATGATCGTGGCGCCGCTGCTCGATACCGATCCCAAGACCGGCGAGAAGCTCGACTACAGTGCCTTCTCCGAGCGCCTGGAAGCGAAGATCCGCACCTACGAAAGCGACAAGGTCGGCATCCATATCGTGGGCTTCGCCAAGATCGTGGGAGACCTGATCGAGGGCCTGCGCTCGGTGATGCTGTTCTTCGCAGTGTCGGTCGCCATTTCGATGGTGTTCGTCTACCTTTACACCCGCTGCGTGCGCAGTACGGTGATGCTGGTCTCGGCCGCGGTGATCGGTGTGGTCTGGCTGCTCGGCCTGATGCAGCTGCTGGGCTATGAGCTCGATCCTTATTCGATCCTGGTGCCCTTCCTGATCTTTGCCATCGGTCTGTCGCACGGCGCCCAGAAGATGAACGGCATCATCCAGGATATCGGGCGCGGCACCCACAAGTACGTGGCGGCGCGCTACACCTTCCGCCGCCTGTTCGTGGCGGGCATCACGGCGCTACTTGCGAATATCGTCGGATTCGCGGTGCTGGTCATCATCGACATCCCGGTGATTCGCGACCTGGCAATCACCACCAGCGTCGGCGTGTCGGTGCTGATCTTCACCAAGCTGTTCCTCATTCCCGTGGCGCTCTCGTATGTTGGCATCAGCGAGTCCGCGGTGCGTCGCGCCATCGCCGACGAACAGAAGACGGCGCAGGGCAACTCGCTGCTGGGACGCGTCTGGGCCGGGCTCGATGCGCTGACCGAACGGCGCTGGGCGATTTGCGTCGTGCTCGCTTCGGTCGTCGTGACGATCGTCTCGGTGGTGATGATGCAGGACCTGCGCATCGGCGACCTCGATGCCGGCGCGCCCGAGCTGCGCGCGGACTCACGTTACAACCGCGACAACGCCTACATCACGCGCAACTACGGGCTGTCGAGCGACCAGTTCGTGATCATCATGAAGACCGGCGACGAAGGCTGCCGCCTGTACTCGTCGCTCAACAAGATGGACGGCCTGGCGCAGCTGCTGCGCGCCGATCCGGCAGTGCAGGCCACCACCTCGCTCGCCGAGAACGTGCGCTTCGTCACGGCCGCCATGTCCGAAGGCAGCGGCAAGTGGATGACCATCAGCCGCAACCAGTCGATCACCGACGGCTCGATGTCGGCCGCCGTAATCGCGACGCCGGACATCACCAACCAGAGTTGTTCGGTGTCGCCGCTGGTGGCCTACCTGTCCGACCACAAGGCCGACACCGTGGCGCGCATCCTCAAGACTGCCGAAACCTACGCCGCGGCCAACAACACCGGCCCTGGCGCCGCGGAACCGGTGCAGTTCCTGCTTGCGGCGGGCAACGCCGGGATCGAGGCCGCCACCAATATCGAAGTCCAGAAGAGCATTGTCACGATGTACCTGGCCGTGTACGGCTCGACCGCGCTGCTGTGCCTGATCACCTTCCGTAGCCTGCGCGCGACCATCGTGGCACTGATCCCGCTGGTAATCACCACACTGCTGTGCAAGGCGCTGATGGTCTGGCTCGGCATCGGCCTGAAGGTCGCCACGCTGCCGGTAATCGCGGTCGGGGTCGGGGTCGGGGTCGATTACGCGCTCTACCTGCTCAGCGTGCAGCTGGCCTGCCAGCGCCGCGGCGACAGCCTGCGCGCCGCATACCGCCGCTCGCTCGACTTCACCGGCAAGGTGGTGGCGCTGGTCGGAATGACGATGGCGGCCGGCGTCGTCACCTGGGCCTGGTCGCCGATCAAGTTTCAGGCCGATATGGGGATCCTGCTGACCTGCATGTTCCTGTGGAACATGCTCGGCGCCCTGGTCCTGACGCCGGCGCTGTCCTATTTCCTGCTCAACCCGAAGCCGCGCGCTCCCACTGCGGCGGCGGACGCCGCGATTGAAACCGCCGCCCCGGCCCGCGCCGCGGTCGGCCGCTAACTGAACGAAATTGGAGAACAATAATGTTTGATTTGCTGATGTCCGCAGACATGATGCTGCCCGATCCCGACGGGATGGCGGCCCTGTTGATCGACAAGCTGGGCATCCATGGCCATGCGAACTGGCGCCAGGCCTTCGACAACCACCCATATATTGCGCACTTCCTGCGCGTGCATAAGTCGCTGGCGGTGGCGCCAACCCGGGTCGAGCCGCAGTGGCACCTGGACTACGAAAATCCGGGCGACCCGATGTTCCACGAGTTCCTCGAAAGCCTGAAGGACTACCAGGGCCGGCACCGCCCGATGCTCACCCACTCGCTGGTGCTGTCGCTGCACGGCCCCAAGTTCGACGTCTTCGTCGACAAGCTGATGCGCCGCAATCTCGCCTTCCGCATGGCGCAACGCACACCGGAAATGCCCTTCGACCGCCTGTGGCTGGGCGCCACGCCCGAGCGCCCGCGCTACAGCCCCGAGGTCGACGGCGGCCTCTGTATCGAGGTGATGCCGATGGAGCCGCTGCAGATGCCAGCGGAGACGTTCGCCACGCCGCCGGCCCAGCCACGCGACCCGAAGCCGGGCGATATGATCCGCGTGACCGCGCGCGGCTTCCTGGTGCGCGACCTGGACCACACGCTGCGCTGCTGCGCCAACAACCTGGACTGGGAGCCTCGAGCTGCCGTGCAGGACCTGCGCCACGAGGGATACCGCCGCGCGGTGATGCCGTTCACCGTCGCCAACAGCGCGGCGCTGCACGTGATCCAGCCCAAGGCCTGGAATACCGACGCCGCCCATTACCTGAACAACTGGGGACCGGGCCTGTATTACATCCGCATCGCTGTCAACGATCTGAAAGCGAAGGCCGAGGACCTGAAGGCGCGCGGCACCGCTTTTACCTGGGTCCCGGAATCGGAAGCGGTCGGTGGACGTGCGCTGATCAGGATCGACCCGCGTGGCTTGCGCGGCCAGGTATTCGAATTCGAGGAGGCTTGACATGGGTAGCCACTTGGCCAGCGCAGGAGGTGCATGCGCGTTGCAACGCGAAGCGGTCAACGGATCGGTCAGCGTCGAGCGCGAAGGCGCGCTCGGGTGGGTCGTGCTGACCCGCCCAGCCCAGATCAATGCCATCAACGACGAGATTCGACAGGGCGTGCCGCAGGCTTTGCGTGCACTCGATGCCGACCCGGATATCCGCGTCATTGCGATCCGTGGCGAAGGGTCGCGCGGTTTCTGCGCCGGTGCCGACATCAAGGAAGCGCGCGGTCTTGAAACCGCGATCGAGGTACGGCGCCGTATGGAAGGGGTGCGCTGGATTGAGGCGATCGACACGATCCAGAAGCCGGTGATCGCCGCCATCCACGGCTATTGCCTTGGTGGCGGCCTCGAACTGGCGCTGGCCTGCGACATCCGCTTCGCCACGCCGGACGCGGTCTTCAGCCTGCCGGAGACGGCGCTTGGATTGATTCCCGGCGGCGGCGGCACCCAGCGCCTGCCGCGCATTGTTGGCCCGGGCCGCGCGATGGACCTGCTGCTGACTGGCGAGCGCCTCGACGCTGCCGCCGCCAGGGGAATGGGCCTGACCACGCGTACCGCCAGCGTGTCCGAAGCCCTTGTCGACGAAGTGCGGGTCTTTGCCCTGCGCATTGCGGCGCGGGCGCCTGCGGCCACGCTCTCGGCCAAGCGCGCCGCACGCAGCGCCTTCGACCTTGCGCTGAAGCAGGGACTCGACCTCGAGCTCGACCTGTTCGCGATGCTGAAACCCAGCGACGACGCGCAGGAAGCGGCCAGCGCCTTCCGCGAAAAGCGCGCGCCGAACTTTTCTGGCCACTGAGCCGTAAGTACAAGAAAAACACAGGAGACAAACCATGAGTGAACGAAAGCTGGAAGGGCGGGTAGCGATCATCACCGGAGCCGGCGGGGGCCTCGGCGCCGAGGCGGCCCGGGTGATGTCCATGCACGGCGCCTATGTGGCGATTGTCGACATCGACGGCAACGCAGCGCAGCGTGTGGCCAGCTCGATCGAGATCGATGGCGGCCAGGCGCTGGCGGTGCAGACCGACGTGTCGTCCGAAGCGGCAGTCAAGGCCATGGTCGAGGCGGTGGTGGCGCGCTACGGGCGCGTCGATGTCCTCCACAACAATGCGGCGATATTGAGCGTCGAGCAGCGCCGACGCGACCGCGACGTGATCAATATGGATGTCGAGGCCTGGGACCTGGCGATGGCGGTCAACCTGCGCGGCGCCATGCTGTGCACCAAGTACGCGGTGCGCGAAATGCTCAGGAATCAGAAAGGATCGGTGATCTTCGCCACCTCGGGCCTGGGCGCCCAGGGCGACCTGTCGCTATCGGCCTACGCTGCCTCGAAGGCGGCGCTGATCATGCTGAGCCGCTCGGTGGCTGCCCAATACGGAAAGCAGGGCATCCGTTCGAACGCGCTGCAGATTGGGCTGGCGCCAGCTGAGAACGCGCATGAGAGCATGCCGGCACCGCTGATCGGCATCCTGCGCGATAACCACCTGACGCCCGACGTCGGCACCCCGCGCCAGATCGCCGATGTAGTCGCCTTCCTGGCCTCGGACGAATCGTCGTTCGTGACGGGGACGACGCTCGTCGCCGACGGCGGCTTCGGCAGCCACACGCCCTCGCTGGTGGCGATGAAGGCTTTTTTTGCGCAAACTGGCGCCCATGGAATGTAAGGAGCCCCAATGAAAGCAGCCATCATCACGGAAAAGGGCGCCGCCCCGGCGATCCAGGATTTTCCCGCGCCGACGGCGCAGCCGGGAGCCTTGCTGGTCCATGTCGACACCGCCGGCCTCGGCGGATGGGACGTGCTGGGCGCCTACCGTCTTGGCGTGCAGTTCCCATGCGTGATACGGGGTGAAGGGGTAGGGCGGCTCGAGGACGGTCGCCGCGTCTACTTCGGCGAGCGCTCGTTGCAGCCCTACGGCGCATGGGCCGAGCGCACCGTGGTGCCGGTCGAAGAGCTGTGGGACGTGCCTGACGATGTCGACGACCGCACCGCGATCGCGATGGGGATTGCCGCCACCGGCGCGCTGGTGCCGCTTGAAGCGGCGAACATCCAGCCCGGCGAGCAGGTGCTGGTGCTCGGCGCCACCGGGACCCTGGGACAGATCGCGCTGCAGCTGGCGAGCTACCTCGGTGCTGGCCGCGTGGTGGCCGCCGCACGTTCAGCCCCCGCCCTCGAGCGGCTCAGGGAACGCGGCATCGCCGACGATATCGTGGTCCTGGGCGGCAGCGACGATGTGGCGGCCCTGAAAGCGGCCGGAGGCGCCGGTTTCGACGTGGTGCTCGACCTCGTCTGCGGCCAGCCGATGCTCAATGCCCTCAAGGCCACGCGCTGGGGCGCGCGCATCATGACTATCGGCACCGGCGCCGGACGCCAGCTCAACCTCGATATTGCCGACCTGCTGTTTCGCACCCTGTCGTGCATCGGTACCGGCCAACGCCCGCCAGCCGACCGCCGCGCGATCTGGGAGCGCCTGCTGCGCGTCGCGCGCGAGCAGGACATCCAGATCGATTACGCCGATTTTGCGTTCAAAGACGCGGCCTCAGCATGGGCGGCGCAGATCGACGGACCTCACGCCAAGATCACCGCACGGGTGCGCGGCTGAACGTCGGCCCCCATGGCTGAGAATGGGCCTGTGCCGACGGCGCGGACTGACCTACGCAGCATCACGCTGATCCTTGCCCGCCTGGCGATGCTCGGGCCGTTCTCGATCAACGCCTACCTCCCATCCTTCCACGAGATGTCGGTCGTCCTCCATACCGACCAGGTGGCGCTGCAGCAGACCATTTCCGTCTACTTCGCCGCGTTCGCGTTCATGTCGCTGTGGCATGGGGCGATTTCCGATTCGCTGGGGCGGCGCAAAGTGGTACTGGCGGGGCTGGCGCTGTACGCGCTGTCCTCGCTCGGCTGCGCCCTTGCCACCCGCGTCGAGCACCTGTGGGTGCTTCGGGCGCTGCAGGGCTGCTCGGCAGGCGCCGGCATCGTGATCGGACGCGCGGTAGTGCGCGACCTGCACGACGGTCCGCTGGCGCGGCGCATGATGTCACAGGTCGTGATGCTGTACGGCCTGGCGCCTGCCGTGGCGCCGCTGATCGGCGCTGCGCTGCAGGTGGCCTTCGGATGGCGCTCCGTGTTCCTGTTCCTGGGCTTGCTGGCGGCCGCTTTGTTCGCGGCGGTGGCGCTGCGCTTGCCCGAGACGCTGCCGGCCAGTGCCCGCCAGCCATTCAATGCCCGGGGACTGGCCGCGGGTTACGGCGAACTGCTGCGCCATCGCGTCTTCATGGTGTGGGCCTGTGCATATGCCCTCATGTTCGGCGCGTTCTTCGTCTACGTGCTATCGGCACCCGTATTCCTGATGCGCCATCTCGGCCTGGGCGAATCCGACTTCATCTGGCTGTTCGGCCCCGCCACGGCCGGACTCATCGGCGGCTCCGCACTGGCCAGCCGCTACGCGGTGCGCTGGTCCGGCAACAGGACGCTGGCGCGAGGTTTTGCCCTGATGGCGGCCGCCAACCTCTATAACCTGGCAGTGTGCATGGCCGCGCCCGACGGAGGGGCGTGGTACGTGGCATATGTGTTCGTCTTCAACCTCGGCATGTCGCTGGCGGTTCCCACGCTGACGATGCGCGCCCTCGATTGCGTGCCGGCGAGGCGCGGCATGGGCTCGTCGGTGCAGATCTTCGTACAGACGGGTTTCAACGCCCTTATCGCTGCGGTGCTGGCGCCGCTGGCCTGGGGTTCGCTGCTGTCGCTGGCGATTGCCGCGGCGGGGCTGTCGCTATGTGCCGGGCTGGCGACGTTGCTGGCGAACCGCCTGGCGAGTCTGGCGCCCTCGGGTGGACCGGCAGGAGCGTGAGAAAACCGCCCGGCGCCATTGAACGGCGCCGGGAAATTTGCGTTTCCCCGAAGGGTGGGCACTTGTGCCCACGCCGTCATTCCCATGGCTACCGCAACGTTTTCGGAAACTGGAAACGGTCGAACGTCGGACGCGGTATGCGCACCGATACGTGCTCCGGACGCCGTGCGTCACGCGGCCGTACGACCGCGTGGGCACAAGTGCCCACCCTACTGTACTGGTGAGCCGCCTGGCGCGCACTTGTGGGGCGGCAGGAGCATGAAAAAACCGCCCGGCGCCCCTTTTGCGGGCGCGGGGCGGCTTGCGCCGGGCGGCAGTGGCTTATAGGAAGATGCCCAGGTTCGGCGTGCCCAATACGGCCTGGTCGATGATGACCTCGCGGCGCGCCAGCAGGTAGCCATCATCTGTCTTGCGCAGCACGTCATGACGCTCGCACGGGACAAGGTCGAAGCGATCGTTGTCGAAGCGGTTGCGGGTCAGCAGCAGGTAGCTCTGGACCTTGAACTCGTTCTCCTTGTCGGTACGGTAGACCCGAATGTTCGACACCATGTGCTTGGTGCGCGACGGCGGGTCCTCGCCCCAAGCGCTGCGGGTATCCATCACGCGCATCACGCGCAGCATGATCGAGCGGTAGTCGTCGTACATGTGCTGGACCGTGCGGATCACCGACTTGTCCTGGTCGCGTGTGGCGCGGGTATGGCGCAGCGGCACCGTGTATTCGATGTCTTTGGCGACCATTGCGATCCAGTCGCGCAAGCGCAGCGTGTCGAACATTTCGGCTTCGTCGTACAGGAATTCGACGACGTCGTTGTACAGCTGGCTGCCGATCGCAACCCGGTTGGCGCGCAGCGACGGCGGCAGGGGTGTCGGTTCGAGCGGATTTTTTTCCAGCGGATTCGTTTCCAGCGTATTCGTTTCCATCTAGGTCTCCTGGTGGTCTTGTAGAGGTTCGAGCGACGGGTTCATTTGTCTGAAGTCATCAGCTCGTGCCAGGCTTTCCACCATGCCCACTGGGTGTCGTCCTTGGTAAAACCGTCGCCTACGTGGCCCGGGCCTGACCAGCCTTCAGGCGCACCCTGCTCGAACTTGGCCTGGTACTTCAGCGTGATGGTCTTCGCCATCGCGCCTTTCGCCACCTCGGTCTGGTGCGGCCAGGTGTCGGAGTCTTCCATCTCGACCATGCCGGAGGTGCCCAGCATCTGGATCGACTGGCGCAGCATGCGCGCCTTCAGTTCGGGCGGGGTGTCCTTCTCGGCGAAGATCCAGTTCATGAACTCGAGCTGGCCAGGGCCCTTCGGGATGTAGGCGTGCAGGGCGCAAGCGCCGACAACGGTGCCGTCGGGCTGCGGCAGGTAGATGAACTCGAACAGGCCATTCGGGAAGAAACCACCGACCTGGGGTGGGCGCCAAGACATCAGCTTGAGCTGGCCATCGTCGAAACGCTCCAGCAATTCCGGCACCATCGCGGCGGTGACGCCCGGCGGAGGCAAGGCCGTCAGCTTCTCGACGACCGTCAGTTCGGACGGGTTCTTGCCGGTCAGGCGCACGATCTTGCGATCGAGGTCGATGCAGCGCAGCGCATGGCCCTGGTCCGTCCATACTTCGCAGCCATACATTTCCGGCGACAGGTCAGCGCCTTTGCCTTCCGCATCCGGTTTTTTCGCGTAGGGGCCGACTTCAGCCAGCCAGCGGTGCAGGGTCAAGGTATGGAAGCCGTCGGCGGCAGACTGCTCGCACGCGGTTTTCCAGTTGGCGTTGATGCGGAAGCGCTGCGGCGGGCCGAGGACTTCGAGGCCGCCCTCGGTACGCAGGAACAGGGTGTCGAAGTAGTACTTGGCATCGCCCAGAAACTCGTCGAGGCTCGGGCCATCGATGTTCCAGGTTGCGAAGATCAGGCCGCCGTACAGGGCGACCCGTGCTTTCTTCAGGCCCAGCTGGTCTTTCGGGGTCATATGGCCATGCATGCATTCCTTCTCGACCGGTGCGCCGATGAAGTCGCCGTTCGGCTTGAAGGCCCAGCCGTGGTAGATGCACATGTGGACGTTGGTATTGCCGGCGTCGTGGGTCTGCACTTTCATGGCGCGGTGCGGACACACGTTGAGCGAGACGTGGATGTCGCCCTCGCGGTCGCGGGCGACGATGACGGCGTCCGACCCCATGTCGCGGGTGACGAAATCGCCCTTGTTCGGGATTTCCGTTTCGTGGCCCAGAAAAACCCAGGTCTTTCCGAAAATCCGCTCCATCTCGAGTTCATACAGCTCGGGGTCGGACAGGGTCCGTACCTTGACTTCGCGGGTCTCGTGGTTGATCAGGTCGGAAATCCTCGTACCGTCCCGTAGTGTCGTATCGGCGTTCCTGTGCATTATCGTCTCCTTTGTTTTGCCTTCTTCCTGAATTGTACACATATCAGGTATTTGTTCAACATATGAGGCCGGGCGACGCGAATATATTTTGCAAATGTATTTTCGTCAGCCGGCCGGCGCCGCCGGCGGCCTGGCACTGCGGCGTTTCAGCACCACCGGGATTCCGCCCACGCGCTTCTTGACCATCCACTGCGCGAGCGCCGCGTCCATATAATCGGCATGGCCGGGAAACCAGCGCACCAGCTCCTGCGCCAGGGCGCGGCAGGTGTGGCCGTGACCGCCACCGGCGAGCAGATCGCGTACTTCATATACTGATTTCAGCACCGCATCGTGCTCGTCGATGTGGCATTGCGTAGCCGGAAAGGCAGTGGACTCCATCCAGCCGCGTTCCTCGGCGAAATGGCATTCCGCGTGTACGGCGAATGCATCGAGGTGGCGCGGCAGGTCGTCGTCAGGCGCCGAGAGGAGCGCCGCAACCAGGTCGACGAACTCGCGGTGGGTTGCGTCCATTGGGCCGTAACCAAGCAGGAATTGATCGGTCCAGGGAAAGGCTTGTGGTGATGGTGGCTGCATGGAGCTCGGGCGGGTTCATCGCGCTGATCAATGAAGAATCTAAACAGGATACACTTTTTTAAAATCTGTCGAAATAAATATCGACCAAGCGCCGGTTTGTTTGCCGGTTCAGGTCATGTAGGTACTGTCAACTTACAGGTGCGGGGAAAACTTTGTAAAGTAGCGGGATGAAAAAATCCCAACTCTACTGCGGTTTCCGCTACCCGGCAGAAATCATCAGTCATGTCGTATGGCTCTACTTCCGGTTCGCGCTGAGTTTTCGCGACATAGAAGAGCTGATGGCAAGCCGTGGCATCAGCGTAACGTACGAGACGATCCGCCAATGGACATTGAAGTTCGGCCAGGGCTATGCCAATGAACTTCGCCGGCGTCAACCGCAGCGCGGGGACAAATGGCATCTTGACGAGGTGGTGCTAACAATCAAGGGCAAGCACCATTACCTCTGGCGTGCAGTCGATCAGAACAGTCAGGTGCTCGATATCTTGATCCAGAGTCGGCGTAACCGGCAGGCAGCAAAGCGTTTTTTGCGCAAGCTCCTCAAGGGCTTGCGTTACGCACCACGGGTGCTGATCACCGACAAGCTGAAGAGCTATGCTGCGGCGAAGAAGCAAATCATGCCGGGTGTCGAGCATCGCCAGCACAAGGGCCTCAACAACCGGGCCGAACTCTCGCATCAACCGACGCGGCAACGAGAACGACAGATGCGCCGCTTCAAATCAGCCGGGCAAGGTCAGCGCTTTTTGTCGGCGCATGGCCCGATCAACAATGCTTTCCGCTGCCAGCGCAACCGCTTGACAGCGGAGCAGTACCGGCACGTCCGCACGCAGGCATTTTCTATATGGAGTGAGGTCACCCAGGTCGCAAAGAACGCTTAATTCGTGGGGCAGTATTACCCGACCAGAAGCAATTTCACTTCGAATTCTACAACTCGCCGTCCAGGTTCAGCAAGTTGACAGTACCCTCCCGGGCCGTGGGGCCGCAAGCGTGCTCCGGGGGCGGTTTGCAAATTCCTGTGGTGGCAAAGGCCGGAATTCGCGTGACATCCGCCAGGCGCCGGCATCATCTGCCGGCGAGCCAGCGTCCATCAGCGGCTGAGGGAGCCATGGTAATGTCCGATATTAAAATCTTTAGCGATTGCATTCGCATGAACGACATGGAAACACCAAACGGGCCTCAACGTCCGCCGTTGAGTGAGGCCGCAAGCATCGGCGATGCGCCACCCGCCATCGACAGGACCAATGCATCGACCGCAGCGGTCGTCGAGCACGAAACGGCCGCTGATCGTGGGCTGGTGCGCAGGCGTGCCGACGCGGTACACAACCGTGAAAAACTCCTCGCGGCGGCCGAAGCGGTCTTTCTCGAATCCGGCGTCAATACGTCCCTGGACGTCATGGCCGATCGCGCCGGGGTGGGGCGAGTGACCTTGTTCCGGAATTTCACCGATCGCCGGCAACTGCTGGTCGGCTTGCTCGATCGCTCGCTGGCTGCGCTGGAAAGGCAGGCGGCAGCGGTCGGGAGCGGTGCGGATGCCCTCGGGCACCTGCTGCGCTACGCAGCGCAGCGCATGGTCAGCCAGGGAGCGTTGGTCGAGTACTGGCTTGCCCTGGACTACGACGATCCCCGGCTACGCACCGCACTGCGGCGGGTTTCCGGCACGTTTTCTAAACCGGTGGCCTCAGCAGTCAAGGCTGGCAACTGCCGGGCGGACCTCGATCTTTCAGACATCATCCTTCTCATCGTGATGATGAGCGGCGTCAGGTATGCACGAACCCTCGAGGCGCAGCGCGAACTCGTGGAACGCGCCTGGCAGCTGGTCATCGCCGCAGCGCAATTACGCGGAGCACCACCGACAGTCGGCACATTGGGTCAACTGCCCGGACTGGCGCATCTGGCCGTCTAGGATCCTGAATTGAAGAGTCGTTGAATAAATGCGGCGAGAATCGCCCCGATACCACGTCGCAAATACGCGCAAGGCCCCGGCCTTGCCGTGCTTTGCTCCTTGTCTCGGGACGATATCGCCACATTTATTATTCAACGAATTTCCAATTCAGGACACTAGGGAAGCACTGATTTATTCGCCGTCAACCGCTCCGGCGACACCGCCCTGCTGGGACTGAGTACCAACAATATGCCGAGCGAGCCGAAGTGATCAGCGCTGCCGAACACCTCGCCGGCGAAGCTGGCGTGGCCGCAGCCTGACGCGCGTTACGGCTGCCGCGCAGCGCGTTATATCGCCATCGGAGCGCGCAACGGCTTTGTTCATCACCGCCTGTGAAGCCGGCTGCGCCAGCCCGACGTCCACCGCTCGCGTTGTCCGAACATGAGCGGCGCGTCGTACTGGAGGTGCTCGACAGCCCGCGCTTTGCCAACTGGGCGCCGGCCGCCATCCACGCGCAGTTGCTCGACGAGGGGAGCTATGTAGCATCGGTGCGCACGATGTACCGCCTGCTGCAAGGCTACGCTGCCGTGCGCGAACGCCGTAACCAGCTGCGCCATCCCGAGTACACCGATCCGATCTGCCGGCCGTCGCGCCGAACCAGGTGTAGAGCCGGGAAATAACCAAACTCAAGGGGCCGGTCCGCGGCACCCGCTGTCCATCGCCCGCGTGTCGTGCAGCGTCTTCACCTGCCGCAGGCGCGCCCCAGGAGTATGAGGCCGGGGCCAGCTCGTACATTGCCTAGACCGGGCCGTTCCATGTGGACCGAGCCCGGCAGTCGCTGACGCACACCATGTTCAGCACGCTATTCCCGACCGGGGCGAGCAAACCCGGGCGCGCGCGGCTGGACTTTATGCCACGGATGAAGTTTTAGCACTAGGTTAATCGTTAGTGTGCTAAAGTCCCGATCGTGTTGTTAACGATAGATTAATCGTTAAAATGGCGCGATCGACTTCGCAGCAGACGAGAGGATTGACGAGCATGATTCAGATCCGCAAGGCGGACAGCCTGACGAGAACGCGCGCGGCCGCACCGCCGAGAATACTGGCCCTCGCCTTCATGCTGACGGCGTGCGCGCCGCAGCAGCGCCAGCCGGCTTCGCCGGTGGTGCCGGTCTCCGCGAGCTGGCCGCAACCGGATTCGCACCAGACCACACCGCCAGCAGCCGCGACCGAACTGGGCTGGCGTAGTTATTTTTCAGACCCTCAACTGGTGGCCCTGGTCGACACGGCGCTTGCCCAGAACCGCGACCTGCGTCTGGCGCTATTGCGGGTGCAGGAGGCGCGTGCCCGCTACGGGTTCGAATCGGCCGCGCTATTCCCGACCGTGGGCGTGGGCGCGCAGGGCGCGCGCAGCCGGGTGCCGGGCGACCTGAGCCCGACCGGTAACGCGGTCACGGCAAGCCAGTACGAGGCGTCCTTCGGCGTGAATAACTGGGAGCTCGACCTGTGGGGCCGAGTGCGCAGCCTGCGCGAGGCCGCGCTGCGCGACTACCTGGCCACCGACGCCGCCGGCCGGGCAGCGCGGATCGCACTGATCGCCGAGGTGGCGAATGCCTACCTGGCGCTACGCGAGCTGGACGAACGCATGGCGCTGGCGAAGGAGTCGATCGCCGGCCGCGAGGAGGCGCTGCGCATCTTCCGGCGCCGCAACAAGGTGGGCTCGGCGTCGGCACTCGAAGTGACCCAGGTCGAGACCCTGCTGGTACAGGCGCGCGGCCTGGGCGCGCAGCTGGAGCAGGCCCGCGCGTCCCAGGCGCACGCGCTGGAGCAGCTGGTGGGGACGCCGCTCGCATTGGCGCCGCAAACCGACCCGCGCTGGCGCGATGAGGCCGTCTTCGCGCCATTGCGGGTCGGCCTGCCGGCAAGCCTGCTCAGCGCACGGCCCGACATTGCGGCGGCCGAGCAGCGCCTGGGCGCCGCCCGCGCGAATATCGCCGCGGCCCGCGCCGCATTCTTTCCGCAGCTCGTCCTGACCGGCAGCCTGGGCAGCGCAAGCGCCGAACTCGACGGTTTGTTCGATGGCCGCAGCCGCGCCTGGGCGTTCGCGCCCTCGATTTCCGTCCCGATCTTCGACGGCGGCCGCCGCCGCGCCAGCCTCGACCTTGCCGTGGTGCGCAGCGACATGGCGGTCGCCGAGTACGAGAGCACGATCCAGATCGCGTTCCGCGAGGTGGCCGACGCACTCTCCGCGCGTGACTCGCTTGGCCGCCAGGTCGCGATCGCGCGCCAGGCGCTCGACGTGCAGGTCCGCCGCGCACGGCTGGCGCAGTTGCGTTACGACAGCGGCGCCGCCGCCTATATCGAGGTCCTCGATGCGCAGCGCGATCTACTCTCCGCGCAGCAGCAACTGGTGCAGGTACGGCGCGCTCTGTTGTCGAGTCACGTGACCCTGTACGCCGCCCTCGGTGGCGGCGCCATCGACGCCGGGAAGGCCCCGGCGCCGTTCGCCTTCTTCAATCCTTAAGGCTCTCGTCATGGACATATCGAAGTTTTCAAAGAAAAAAATGTGGATTGGCGCCGCTGTCGTGGTCGTGGCAGGCCTGGGCTGGTATGCATGGTCGCGCATGGCCGACAACGCGCCTGGCGAGGGTTTCGTCAGCGGTAACGGGCGCATCGAAGCAACCGAAGTCGACGTCTCCACCAAGCTGGCGGGGCGGGTCGCCGAGATCCTGGTGAACGAGGGCGATTTCGTCAAGGCCGGGCAGGTCCTGGCGCGGATGCAGACCGATACGCTCGAAGCCCAGCGCGACGAGGCGGTGGCGGGCCAGCAGGAAGCCTTGCATGGCGTGGCCGCCGCCAAGGCCCAGACTGCCCTGCGCGTCAGCGATGTCGTGGCGGCCGAAGCCCAGCTTGTGCAGCGCGAAGCCGAGCTGGACGCCGAGCAGCGGCGCCTGGCCCGTTCTACCACGCTCAGCAAGGAGGGTGCGGCTTCCATGCAGGAGCTGGACGACAACCGCGCCCGCGAGCGCAGCGCGGCCGCCGCGGTGAATGCCGCCAAGGCCCAGGTACTGGCGGCGCGCGCCGCCGTCGAGGCGGCGAAAGCGCAGGAGACGGGCTCCGGCTCGCGCGTTGCCGCTGCCGAGGCGGCGATCCGGCGCATTGCCGCGGAGCTCGCTGACAGCGAACTCAAGGCGAGCCGCGACGGCCGGGTGCAAGTGCGCGTGGCCCAGCCGGGCGAAGTGCTGGCCGGCGGTGGCCGCGTGCTGAGCCTGGTCGACCTGTCGGATGTCTACATGACCTTCTTCATTCCCGAAGTCGCCGCCGGCCGCGTCGGACTGGGCAGCGAAGTGCGCCTGATCATCGACGCGGCGCCCGAGCGCGCGATTCCGGCCAAGGTGTCGTTCGTCGCCGCCACTGCGCAGTTCACGCCGAAGACCGTCGAAACCGCCAGCGAGCGGCAGAAGCTGATGTTCCGCGTGAAGGCGCAGATCGCACCGGACCTGCTGCGCAAGAATATCCAGCTGGTCAAGACCGGCGTGCCAGGGGTGGCCTGGCTGAAGCTGAACCCTACCCAGCCGTGGCCGGACAAGCTCCCGGTCGAGCGCGCTAAATGAGCGAGTCCGAATCCACGACGGTTGTGCGCCTGAGCGGAGTGGTGCTGCGCTATGGCAAGACGACCGCGCTCGACGGTGTCGACCTGTGCGTCCCTGCCGGGCGCATGGTGGGGCTGATCGGGCCCGATGGGGTCGGCAAGTCGAGCCTGCTGTCGCTGGTCGCCGGCGCGCGCGCCGTACAGAAGGGCAGCGTCGAGGTGCTGGGCGGCGACATGGCGGACAGGGCGCACCGCGAGGCGGTATGCACGCGCATCGCCTACATGCCCCAGGGCCTGGGCAAGAACCTGTACCCGACCCTGTCGGTCGAGGAAAACCTGCAGTTCTTCGCGCGCCTGTTCGGCCATGGCCATGACGAGCGGCGCCGCCGCATCGACGAACTGACCGGGGCCACCGGCCTGCGCGCGTTTCTGCAGCGCCCGGCCGGCAAGCTGTCCGGCGGCATGAAACAAAAGCTCGGCCTGTGCTGCGCCCTGATCCACGACCCCGACCTGCTGATCCTGGATGAGCCGACCACGGGAGTGGATCCGCTGGCGCGCGCCCAGTTCTGGGACCTGATCGACCGTATCCGGGCCGATCGTCCCGGCATGAGCGTCATCGTGGCGACCGCCTACATGGACGAAGCGCAACGCTTCGACTGGCTCGCCGCGATGGACGAAGGCAAGTTGCTCGACACCGGCACACCGGCCGAGCTGCTCGAACGTACCGGCAGCGACTCGCTGGAACAGGCCTTCATCCGCCTCCTGCCCGAGGAAAAAACGCGTGACCACGAGCCTGTCAGTATTCCGGCGCTGAAGGCGGAGGGCGGCGAGACCGCGATCGAAGCGCAGGGGCTGACCATGCGCTTCGGCGATTTCGTCGCCGTCGACCACGTCAGCTTTCAAATCCGGCGCGGCGAGATCTTCGGTTTTCTCGGGTCCAACGGCTGCGGCAAGTCGACCACGATGAAGATGCTGACCGGCCTGCTGCCGGCCACCGAGGGGCAGGCCTGGCTGTTCGGCAAGGAAGTCGATCCGCGCGATATCGAGACACGGCGCCGGGTCGGGTATATGTCGCAGGGCTTTTCGCTGTATGGCGAGTTGAGCGTGCGCCAGAACCTGGAACTGCATGCACGCCTGTTCGACCTGTCCCCGGAGAAGATCCCGAAGCGGGTCGACGAGATGGTGCGCCGCTTCGGGCTGGAGGCGTCGATCGACGCATTGCCCGATGCGCTGCCGCTGGGAATCCGCCAGCGCCTGTCGCTGGCGGTGGCCATGGTGCACCAGCCGGAACTGTTGATCCTCGACGAGCCGACATCCGGCGTCGATCCGGTGGCGCGCGACGCGTTCTGGCGCCTGCTGGCGGAGCTGTCGCGGCGCGATCAGGTGACCATCTTCATTTCCACCCACTTCATGAACGAAGCACAGCGCTGCGACCGCGTGTCGATGATGCACGCCGGTAAAGTGCTCGACAGTGACACGCCCGCCAGACTCGTCGAGAAGCGCGGCGCGGACAGCCTGGAGCAGGCCTTCATCGGCTACCTGCTCGAGGCGGGGGCCGACAAACCGGAAGCCGACAAACCGGGTGCAGCCGCCGCGGCGCCGCCCGGCCCGCAGCCCGCGCCGGCGGCAGTCTCCCGCAAGGAGCGCCGCTTCAGTACCCAGCGCCTGTTCAGCTATGCATGGCGCGAGGCGCTCGAGTTGCAGCGCGATCCGGTGCGCGCGACACTGGCCCTGGCCGGGTCGCTGATCCTGATGATCGTGATGGGCTTCGGCATCGGCACCGACGTCACCGACATCCGCTACGCGGTGCTCGATCGCGACCAGAGTCCGTCGAGCATCAGCTACCAGCTCGACATCTCGGGCTCACCGTATTTCTCCGAACAAGCGCCGGTCGGCGACTACGACGAGCTCGACCGGCGCATGCGCAGCGGCGAGCTGAGCATGGTGATCGAAATCCCGCCCGGTTTCGCGCGCGACCTCGAACGCGGCAAGCCGGCCGCGATCGGCGCCTGGTTCGACGGCGCCATGCCGCAGCGCGCCGAGACCGTGCAGGGCTACCTGCAGGGCCTGCACCAGCACTGGCTGACCCAGCGGGCGAGCGCCACCGGCGCCGGCGCCAGCGCGGTCACGATCCAGAACCGCTACCGCTACAACCCGAACGTCAAGAGCCTGCCCTCGATGGTGCCGGCGGTGATCCCGCTGCTGCTGTTGATGCTGCCGGCGATGCTGACCGCGCTGGCGGTGGTGCGCGAAAAGGAGATGGGCTCGATCATCAACCTGTACGTCACCCCGGTGACGCGCACCGAGTTCATCCTGGGCAAGCAGCTGCCCTACCTGGGCCTGGCCATGGTGAACTTCCTCCTGATGGTCCTGATGGCGGTGCTGCTGTTCAAGGTGCCGGTGACCGGCAGCTTCCTGGCCCTGAGCTGCGCGATGCTCCTGTTCTGTGTGATTTCGACCGGCATGGGCCTGCTCGCCTCGGCGGTCACGCGCAGCCAGATCGCGGCGCTGTTCTTCACGATCGTCGGCACGATGATGCCGGCGATGCAGTTCGGCGGCCTGATCGACCCGGTCTCCTCGCTCGAGGGGGCGGGACGGATCATCGGCCAGATCTATCCGGCCAGCCACATGTTTACCGTCAGCCGCGGCGTGTTCAACAAGGCGCTCGGCTTTACCGACCTGGCCGCATCGTTCTGGCCCTTGCTGATTGCCGCGCTGGTGATCGTCGGCGCCGCGATCGCCTTGGTGAAGAAACAGGAGACCTGAACATGCGCCGCACGCTATCGAACATTTACCGCCTGGGCGTCAAGGAGCTGTGGAGCCTGTGGCGCGATCCCATCATGCTGTTGCTGATCGCATTCAGCTTCACGTTTTCGGTCTATTCCGCGGCCGGCTCCATGCCCGAGACGCTCAACAACGCCCCGATAGCGATCGTCGACGAGGACAATTCGCCGCTCTCGCAAAGGATCGTCTCGGCATTCTATCCGCCGGCCTTCAGCCATCCGTTCCTGATCGGCGGGGCAGAGACGGATGCCGGGCTCGATTCCGGCATCTACACCTTCGTGCTGGTCATTCCGCAAAACTTCCAGCGCGACGTGCTCGGGCGCGGCGGCGCGGAACTGCAGCTCAACACCGACGCCACCCGCATGACCCAGGCCTTTGTCGGCAGCAGCTATATCCAGCAGATCGCCATGGCCGAGATCGACGAGTACCTGAGCCATGTGCGGCAGAGCGCTTCTGCGCCGGTCGAACTGGCGCTGCGGGCCCGCTTCAACCCGACGCTCGACAAATCGTGGTTCGGCGCCCTGAACCAGATCATCAACCAGATCGCCATGCTGTCGATCGTGCTGGCCGGCGCCGCCCTGATCCGCGAGCGCGAACACGGCACCATCGAACACCTGATGGTGATGCCGGTGACGCCGACCGAAATCATGCTGGCCAAGATCCTGTCGACCGGACTGGTGGTGCTGGCCGCCGCGATGCTGTCCCTGAACCTGGTGGTACGGGTCTGGCTCGGGATCCCGATCGCCGGTTCCGCGCCCCTGTTCTTCGCGGGCGCGGCCTTGATGCTGTTCGCCACCACCTCGCTCGGCATCTTCATGGCGACCCTGGTGCGCAACATGCCGCAATTCGGGATGCTCGCCGTGCTGACTCTGCTGCCCTTGATGATGCTGTCCGGCGGCGCCACGCCCTACGAGAGCATGCCGAAGGCGGTGCAGATCGTCATGCAGGCCGCGCCCACCACGCATTTCGTCGCGCTCGGCCAGGCGGTCCTATTCCGTGGCGCCGGCTTCGACGTCGTATGGAAACCGTTTGCCGCGCTGTTCCTGATTGGCGTCGTGCTATTCACGCTGTCCAACCTCCGATTCCGGAAAACCATTGCCAGTATGGCGTAAGAACGGGGTGCACCTGCCCACCGTTCAACACAGCAAGGAGAACACCAGGATGAGTATCTCGAACCAGGCCCTATTCGCTGGCGCCTTACCGATGCAGCATCCCAGGATGGTCGTTGATGGGCCAGTGCCGGGTAGCCCTGAGCCGGTCCGTTTGCAGTGGCTCGTCGACAGGGCCGCGGGCCTGGCGCCGATACGGGTCGCGGTGGTGCATCCCTGCGACGAGGCAAGCCTGTCGGCGGCGCTGGAGGCCCGCGACGCCGGCCTGATCGTGCCGGTCCTGGTCGCGCCGCGCGCCAGGCTGGCCGCCGTGGCGGCCGACGCCGGGCTGGATCTGGCGGGGGTGGCGATCGAAGACGTGCCGCACAGCCATGCGGCAGCGGCGCGCGGCGCCGCCCTGGCGCAGGCCGGCAACGTCGAGGCGCTGATGAAAGGCAGCCTGCACACGGATGAATTGATGGGCGCGGTTGTAGGCGCCGCATCAGGGCTGCGCACCAAGCGCCGTGTCAGCCATTGCTTCGTGCTGCAGACGCCCCACTATCCGCGGCCGTTCATCGTCACCGATGCCGCGATCAATCTCGAGCCCGACCTCGTGCAAAAAGCCGATATCGTGCGCAACGCCATCGACCTGGCGCACACGCTCGGGATATCGAGGCCGAAGGTGGCCATCCTGGCGGCCGTCGAAACCGTCAACCCGGCGATGAAGGCGACCCTCGACGCCGCCGCGCTGTGCAAGATGGCCGACCGTGGCCAGATCGAAGGCGCCATCGTGGACGGTCCGCTGGCGCTGGACAACGCGGTCTCGTTCGGTGCGGCGCGCAGCAAGGGCATCGTTTCCACGGTCGCCGGCCAGGCCGACATCCTGGTGGTGCCGGACCTGGAAAGCGGCAACATGCTGGCCAAGCAGCTGGTCTACCTGGGCGACGCCGATAGTGCCGGCATCGTGCTCGGCGCCAGGGTACCGGTGATCCTGACCAGCCGTGCCGACTCGCGCGCGTCGCGGATCGTCTCGTGCGCGATCGCGCTGCTGCTGGCGCATCGCTATCGCAGCACGCCGCCCTGAAGGCGCGCCGTCCATGTCAACAGCCAAGGCCATCACGATGCCAGCCACGCTTTCCTATCGCCTCATGCTGGTGCTGAACTGCGGTTCATCCAGTCTCAAGTTCGCGCTCTTCGATACCGGGATCGCGCCCTTGCCGCGCGCGCCGCTGTGGAGCGGCAAGGTGCAGGGAATCGGGGGCGCCAATCCGGAACTGAGTGCCAGCGACATCCCCGCGCGCCAGCTTGCGCTATCCCCGGACACGTCGCACCATGGCGCGCTGGAGCTGATCCTTGAACTGGTGCTGGCGCGCTTCGGCATCGCGCGCCTGTGCGGCGTGGCGCACCGGGTCGTGCACGGCGGGACGAAATATTTTCAGCCGACGCGGATCGATGCCGACGTTCTTGCCGACCTGAAAAGTTATATTCCGCTGGCGCCGCTGCACCAGCCGTTCGCGCTCGAAGCCATCGAGATCCTGCTCGCAGCAAACCCTGGACTGGCGCAGGTGGCGTGCTTCGACACCGCGTTCCACCATACCGTTCCGGCGGTCGAGCAGGCGCTGGCCCTGCCGTATGCCGCCTGGCAGCGCGGCCTGCGCCGCTACGGCTTCCATGGCCTGTCGTATGCGTACATGGCCGCCGTCCTGGCCGAACGCTACCCGGATGCGGCGCGCGGCCGGGTCATCGTCGCGCACCTGGGCAGCGGCGCCAGCCTGTGCGCGATGCATGGCGGCGCGAGCCTGGCCACCACCATGGGTTTCTCTGCACTGGACGGCCTGATGATGGGAACCCGCTGCGGCGCGATCGACCCTGGCGCCGTCTTGTATCTGATGGAAGTGGAAAAACTGTCGCTGGAGCAGGTCGGCGACATGCTGTATCACCATTCCGGCTTGCTCGGCGTTTCCGGTATTTCCTCGGAGCCCCGGGTGATCGTGCGCCACGAGCAGGACGAGGGCGAAACCGGCGAGCGCGCCCGTCTGGCGCTGCAACTGTACGTGCGCCGCATCGTGCGCGAAGTCGGCGCCCTGGTGGCCGTGCTCGGAGGACTGGACCTGCTGGTGTTCACCGCCGGCGTGGGGGAGCACAACGCCTTCGTGCGCGAGCGCGTGTGCCGCGCGCTGGCATTCCTCGGGGTCGAACTCGACGATGGGCGCAATGCCGCCGGTGCGCCGCTGATCTCGGCGCCCGCCAGCCGCGTGACGGTGGCAATCGAAGCGACCAACGAAGAGTGGGTCGCTGCGCGCGACGCTCTGCGCCTGGTATAGCGGCGCCCACGCCCTCCACTCATTTCGAAAAAGACCATGTACGCAAGAATCCTGGTACTCATCGATGGCTATGCCTCGGGAAAGCTGGCGTTGGACCATGCCGGCGACATCGCACACGCGTGCAATGCCACGCTGGTCCTGCTGCACATCGTCGACTCGGCAGCCGATGACGATGGCATGCCGCATCGCTGGGACACGGGAGAGAGCTTGCTGGCCCAGGCCGCCGATTCGCTACGGATCGACTGCATCGAGGTTGAAACCGTGTTGCGGCGCGCCGCGACGGGACGGCGCCTCCCGGAGCAGGTCGCGCTCCTGTCCGTGGACCTCGGTTGCGATGTGATGGTCGTGGGCATGGACGGCCGCCCCGACGGTTACGCGCTGCTGTTCGGGGACGATGGCGCCCTGGTGCAGCTCTCGCCAGTGACCGTCATCCTCGTCAGGCAGACGCGTCCGTCATATGCATCCGCATCCGCATCCACATTTGGAGCCGCACCGCTGCTCGAACGACCGGCGGCACAGATTTGAAGTTTCGTCACATTCCGACGCAAGAGGGGAGTTACATGAACAAGGATGAGAAGGTCAACCTACCGTTGTCGGCCGCTGCATGGCGCAATCCGTTTGCGCTGGCCGGCGCGGCCATGGAATATGCCACCGATGCCTGGCAGCGCAGCGTGCTGTACGCCGACGTGCGCCGCCAGCGGGGCAACCAGTACCGCGAACATTTACAGGAGGAGGTGCCGAACGTCCTGCATTTCCAGACCGAGGTGCTCATGTCCGGCAAGGACTTGCCGCGCCCGGTCAACTACTGGCTGGTGCGGATCGTTCCCGAGGACAGCATGGAGATCGACCCCGCCAGGCGTCCGTTCGTCGTCGTCGATCCGCGCGCCGGCCACGGCCCCGGCATCGGCGGCTTCAAGCCGGACAGCGAGATCGGCGCCGCACTGAAGGCCGGCCACCCCTGCTACTTTGTCGGTTTCCTTCCTGATCCGGTGCCGGGCCAGAGCATCGAGGACGTCATGCACGCGGAAGCGGCATTCGTGCGGCGGGTAGCCGAGCTGCATCCGCAGGCCGTCGGCAAGCCTGCCGTGATCGGCAATTGCCAGGCCGGCTGGCAGGTGCTGATGACGGCGGCGGTATGGCCGGAACTGTTCGGGCCGATCATCGTGGCCGGCGCCCCGATGTCGTATTGGGCCGGCGACACGCCCATGCGCTATGCCGGCGGCCTGCTGGGCGGCAGCTGGTTGACGGCGCTGACCAGCGATGTGGGCGCCGGCCGCTTCGACGGCGCCTGGCTGGTCGGGAATTTCGAGAACCTGGATCCGGCCAACACCCTGTGGTCCAAGCAGTACAAGCTATACGCGCAGGTCGACACCGAAGGGCCGCGCTACCTCGAATTCGAGAAGTACTGGGGCGGACACGTGTTCCTGGATCAGGGGGAAATCCAGTACATCGTCGATAATCTGTTTATCGGCAATAAGCTCGCCACGGCGGAACTCAGCATGTCCGACGGCACCCGGATCGACCTGCGCAACATCCGCTCGCCGATCGTGGTGTTCTGTTCTCACGGCGACAACATCACGCCACCGCCCCAGGCCCTGGGCTGGATTACCGACCTGTACCGCGACGACCAGGATGTCGCTGCCCACGACCAGACCATTGTCTACGCTACCCACGACAGCATCGGCCATCTCGGCATCTTCGTATCAGGCAGCGTCGGGCGCAAGGAACACCGTGAATTCGCCTCGAACATCGACCTGATCGACTTGCTCCCAAGCGGCATCTATCGGGCCGTGGTCGAGGATCGCCCCGAGCAGGAGCCCGGGGTCGAACTGAGCGATGACGCCTACCTGATGAAAATCCGCGACAGCGGCATCGACGAGGTGCGCGCCATCGTCAAGCCCGACCAGGCCGGCGAACGCCGCTTCGCCGCCGCCGCATGCGTTTCCGAGCGCAACCTGGCCCAGTACCGCGACCTGCTGCAGCCATGGGTGCGTGCGCTGTCGACGCCGCTCTCGGCGCGCTGGCTGCAGGCGCTGCACCCACTGCGCATCGGCTACGAATGGTGGTCCGACCGGCATCCGCTGGCGGCGGTCGTGGAGCGCGCCGCGCAGGGCGTACGGGAAAGGCGCCAGCCGGTCTCTCCCGACAATCCGTTCCTGCAAATGCGCGACGCGATGTCCGGCGCGGTGGAACGTATGCTCGACCAATCCCGCGATGCGCGCGACGCCGGCTATGCGGCCACCTTCGACGCGCTGTATGGGGCGCCCGCGCTACAGGCGCTGGCTGGAAAAAGCATGCGCGACGAAGCGCACGTGCGCCAGCGGCCAGGCGATACCCCGGCGCTTCGGGCGCGCATGCAGTCCGGCGCTTCCGCAGGCGAACCCTTGGCGGAAGGCGTGCCGGACGCCATGTTGCGCGCCTTGTGCTGGGTCTTCCGTTCCCGTGCCGAGACCGATGAGCGTTATTTCCGGCCCGCGTGGGAGTTGGTGCGTCCGCGTCTTGGCGACCGGATGGGGGAATTCCGCGATCTGGTGCGGCGCGAGCATGCCCGGGTACGGCGCGAAGGCGACGCCGCGCTGCGGACGATCCCGCCTTTGCTGGAACAGGTCCCGCCGCAGCAGTTGCATGAGGCGGCGCTGTTCCTGGGCAGGCTCGCCGGCGCCCCGGAGGGGCTCTCGGCCGGGGAACAGGCCGACCTGCAGCGTGCACAGGCACTATTCGAACAGGCAGGCGCACCGGGCGCGCCCGCGCAGGAAGGGGCGGGACCGAAAAACCGCCAGCGCAAGTAAATCGTATGACGCGACAGGAGATAGATAAATGAAATATTCGTTCAAGGGAAGCGTGGTGCTGGTGAGCGGTGCGGCGTCGGGTATCGGCGCGGCGACCGCCCGCCTGCTGGCGGCCAACGGCCTGGCTGTGGTGGCGTCCGATGTCGAGCACGACACGGTGGCACGCGTGGTCGACGAGATACGGGCGGGCGGTGGGCAGGCCGTGGCGCACACGGGAGACGTGTCGCTGCCCGAGGCTGCCGAAGGCGCGGTGCGCGCGGCGCTGGAGGCCTTCGGCAGCCTCGCGTATGCGGTCAATAATGCGGGCATCGGCGGGGTGAGCCTGCCTGCCGGCGAGTTGCCGGCGCAGGACTGGCAGCGCGTGATCGACATCAATCTCGGCGGCGTCGCGCATGCCCTGCGCTACCAGATCCCGGCGATCCTCGACGCCGGCGGCGGGGCGATCGTCAATATGTCCTCGATCCTCGGACTGGTCGGCAGCCCCGCGGCGCCGGCCTACGTCGCGGCCAAGCACGGCGTGACCGGCTTGAGCAAGTCGGCGGCGCTGGCGTATGCGGCGCGCGGCATCCGCGTCAACTCGATCCATCCGGGCTATGTCGAGACCCCGATTCTCGGTAACCTCGACGCCGCCCAGCGCCAGGCCGTGGCGGGGCTACACCCCATCGGCAGACTGGGGCGGGCAGAAGAGATCGCCCACGCCGTCGCCTTCCTGCTGTCCGATGGAGCCAGCTTCGTCAACGGCGCCGCGCTGACCGCCGATGGCGGCTATACCGCGCAGTGACGGCCCGCTGCCTGGCTTGAATCAGGCTTGCGCGACCGTGACGCGCGCGAAACGCAGGTTCTCGAACACCTTGATTTTCCCGCGCAATGGCCACCAGTCGTACAGGAAGATCTCGGCCGGGCGCCACATCGCGACCCAGCCGACGATGGTCAGGCTTTCTCGGGTGATCGCCTGCGCCGAGCCGCTCAGCAAGGTGCTTGCCGCCTCGGCCGCCCCCAGGCAGAGGCTGACGAAGGCGGTGCCGATCAGCAGGCTGGTGCGGCCCTCGCGCAGCATCTGGCGCAGCTGCGCGCGCACCAGCGATGCTTTCTGGGCGTAATAGTTATGGATGGCCTCGACCAGCAGCTCGCCGGTCTCGGTCACGCAGTCCAGCTGCTCGACCTGGATCCTCAGTTGCAGGCGGGACTTGTGCGGGAGGGACAGCGCCCAGCTTTCGATGAAGGCCTCGCAATTGCGGTCGAGGTCCTTGTTCAGGAACGGCGACGGGTCGAGCGAGTTGAACAACTGCCGTATTTCGCGCACGCGCAAGTCGAGCGTCTGGACCGGATGGGGGAGACTGTGCATCGCGGCGGCCCTAATCGCTTGCCGGCGCAGGCGCCAGCGCCGCAGCGGCATCGCCGTGCTGCGCCAGGTCGGCATGCAGGATGCGGCGCAGCTCCAGGATGGCAGCCGCCGTCTCCTGCACGCTGTGACCCGAGACGATGACTTTTTCGGACGCCGCGCCGGGCAGGTGGGCGCTGCGGTAGGGCACCAGGCCATCGTCGGATTCTTCGAGCGGGCCATCGGGGTCGGCCCTGGCGATGATCGAATGGTAGGTGACCTGCGGCGCGATCGGCAGTTTGCTGGCCGCCTGCATGAAGCGGTCGTCCTCGCGCAGGTTGTCCAGGCCGTTCGGGAAGCGCGGCGGGGCGCCGCGCCTGCCGTTGTTGCCTGGACCGTCGTCCTGGAGCACATCGGCGAAGCCTTCGAGCACCGTCAGCGGCAGGCGGATCGTGCCCGCCAGCCAGCGGCCGACGCGTCCTCCGGCCACCGGTGTGCCGCGGTGCGGCGCGGCGATGAAGATCGCGCGGCGCACCGCCGGCACCGGTTCGAAATCGAGGATCGGGCCGATGCGCGCGCGCAGGCGCTTCCTGCGCGTTTCGCTCATGGCGGTGTCGTCGATCAGATGCTGGAACAGTCCGCCCTGGGTCGACGCCACCATCATGTGGGCGATCACCCCGCCCATGCTGTGTCCGATGACGACCATGTCGCGCGAGGCCTGCGCCGTCTGCGCCGGATCGAAGTGGCGCATGGCGGCGTCGACGGCGCCGCGGATCTCGACATGATTCAGGCCGATCGGCATATTGGTCGGATAAAACACCTGCCATACCTGGAATTCGCGGCGCAGGCGCTCGTCGCCGAGGATCTCGTTGGCGACGTTGACCCAGGCTTCAGGGCTGCTCGCCAGGCCGTGGATCATGAGGATGACGCGGCGCTTCGAATCGTAGGGCTGCATCAGGTACAGGTGGGGGCGCTGCAGGCTTTGCTCGCGTCCGAGCAGGACCCGGATCGACTGCCCGGAAAAACCGGAGCGCGCCAGCCACAGGCCATAGCCGGCCGTGAAATTGGCCGCCAGCGGCACGCGCTGCCCGTGCAGCCCGATTTCTTCGTGCTCGTAGGCATCGTAGGCGGCGAAGGTGACAGCGCGCGTGGCCAGCACCTCGGCCAGCGTATTGCCCTCGAAGCGCAGCAGGGCCGTCACCACCGGATACGGCATTTCGCTCCAGGACTGGCCGGGCTCCCTGTCCGCGCGTGCGCCGAACCGGCGGTGTGCGCCCGGACCCGGACCCGCCGCCGACACCAGTTCGGCGCCGAAGCCGTCGCGCCGGTACAGGCTGCGCAGGCCCGTGAATGCCAGCGACGAGGCCGGGATCAATTCCTGCGGCGGCCCCAGGGTGGCGGCGGGACGGATGTGCGACAGGTCCGAGCGCAGCGTCCAGGCGCCGACGGTGATGCCGTCTTCCCCGACCGGGGCGCCGCCACGGCGCCGGAACAGGATCGCGGCGGCCTGCTGCACGGCCAGGTTGTAGTAGTCGCGCACCTGGGTCTGGCGGTCCTCGAAGGCGCGTTCGCCCGGCTGGCGCTCGGAAAAGAACAGATAGGCATAGGCATGGCGCGCCGTCTCCAGCCATGCTTCGAGCGGCGCGTGCGAGGTGGCCGCGTCGGGGCTGGCTGCGGCGAGCAGCGCCTGCTGGGCCCAGAGTTCGGCCAGCGCCGACAGTTGCCGCTCCGCGCGGATGCCCTGGGCGGCGGCCAGGGCGCCGATGCAGGCCGGCGCCGCCGCTTCCGAGCGCGCCTCCAGGCGCGCGCAAGGACCGGCGTCGAGCCCGGCCACCTTGACGGCTTCCAGGGCGGCCGCGCTTGGCACGCCGCTGGTCAGGATGTCGGCGCGCTTGGCGGCGGCGTATTCGGCGGGCTTGACCGCACGCACCGCGACGCGCGCTTCGAACTGCTGCAGGACCGAGCAGCCCCCGAGGAGGAGCACGGACAGCAGCGGCAGCAGTGGTAGCAGTGGTAGTAGCTGCAGCTGCAGCCGCAGCGGCGGCCGTCCGGGCGCTGGTGTGGAACGAAGATTCATTGCGGCTCCTGCGCCCCCGCGCCGGGAATCCCGGCGCGGATGGCTTGTGAAAAAGCGGTCGAGTAGGCGCCACCGGCAGCCTGCGCGCACGCTTTGATGTAGCCCGGCGCCCGTAGCCGGGGGGAGGGCAGCCTCGACGCCAGCGCGCCCTGCTCATAGGCATAGTCGGCGTAGTGCCCGCACAGCAGCAGGCGGCAGTCGAGCGGCAGGGCCGGCGCGATCTGGCATGCCGGGTCGAATATGATGATCGTGCAATTGCTGGTCATTGTATTAACATGCGGGACCCGTCCGCAGCGCGGTGGCGCCGTCAATCGCCATTGCCGCCAGCGGGCGGCGCTGCGCGTTCGCCCAAAAGTTGCTCTTTCAATAAGCGACGGTGCGCTTCGCGGATGGCGACGATGTCTTCGCTCAGGCCGTCCCCGCTGCCATGGATCAGCTGCAAGACCAGCGCGTGCAGCAGCGGCGACAAGGTCAGCTCGGTATGTTCGGCAAGGGTACAGCGCCGCACTTTTCCTTGGGCGACCAGGGCGTCGGTGACGCGCTTTTGTTCGGCACGCCGCGGATCGACGACATTGCGCCGCCATTGCCCCGCCAGATGGCGGACGCGCTGGCCTTCCGCAATCAGGATGCGAAAAACCGACTGGATGACCGGATCGTCAAGTTTCGCATAACTGCGGTCGATCCAGGCATCGATTGCCGCGCCGGAAATCGTTTCGCCTTCATCCATCCAGAGTCCCCACTCCGGCTCCAGCAAGTCCTGGAACAGGGTCACCAGGATCGCATCCTTGCTGTCGAAATGGGCGTACAGCCCCGCCTGGGACAGGCCGGCCCGCTGGGCGATCTTCTCGGTACTCGTAGCGCCGAAGCCGTTGGCGGCAAATTCGGCCAGCGCCGCATCGAGGATGAGGCGTTTGCGGACGGCCGGTGCGAGGCGCACCCGCTTCTTGGACGGTGTCGGCGGGGAGTCGGTCATGTAGTCGTTCCAAAAGTGTAAGAGAGCGTTGGCGAGCCGCCGCATTCAGCAAGATCCCGAGCGCGTCCAATTATAACGTTAGGTCTACCGGTAATATGGTAGAGTTCGACCCATTAACGATAGAATACTCGTTAATGAGGGCCCAACCCATCGTTTACTTCGGCTCGGCGATTCACGGGCGCGAACGCAGTGCGCCCGGCAGCCGCCGCGACAATAGGAAACCCCACATGGCGACACCGCAGTACCTGAAACCCCCTCCGAACTGGGAGGAGCACGAAAAACCCTCGATTCCCGGTTCGGCTTCGATGCCATGGCATCCGCCGCACACGCGCTTCGCCTACGCCTGCATTGCCGTACTCATCGGTATCACCGGCGGTGTCGGCAATGCGCTGGTCTCAGTCAATCTGGGCGCCATCCAGGGCTCGCTGGGACTGACACCGGCGCAAGGCGCCTGGCTGCCTGCCGCGTACGTGATGGCGAACGTGACCTCGAACCTGCTGGTGTATAAATTCCGCCAGCAGTTCGGCATGCGTGCATTCGCCGAAATCGGCCTCTCCCTTTACGCGCTGCTGGCCTTGCTGCACCTTGTGGTGGGCGGCTTCGAGATGGCTGTCGTCTTGCGCGCCGCCAGCGGCCTGGCCGGCGCCGCCACCAGTACCCTGGCCACCCTGTACATGCTGCAGGCGCTGCCCAAGCAGTACACCGGGAAGATGCTGGTGCTGGGGGTCGGCATCTCCCAGCTCGCCACGCCGCTGGCCTGGCTGATTTCGCCGACCCTGCTCGAATTTGGCCAGTGGCACAACCTGTACCGGTTCGAAGCGGGCCTGGCCTTGCTGTCGCTGGCGGCGGTGGTGGTGCTCAAGCTGCCGCCAGGCGTGCACATCAAGGTGTTCGAGAAACTCGATTTCCTGACCTTCGCGCTGATGGCGCCGGCGGTGGCGATGCTCGTCGCGGTGCTGGCGCAGGGCGTCAACCACTGGTGGTTCGATACCCCGTGGCTGGCATACATGCTGGTGGCGGCCGTCTTGCTGCTGAGTGTTGCGCTGTTGGTGGAACACCACCGGGGCAACCCCCTGGTGCAGACGCGCTGGCTGATGAAGGGGGCGACCTTGCGCTTCCTGGTGGGCGCCCTAGTCATTCGCCTCCTGACCGCCGAGCAGTCTTACGGCGCGGTCGGCATGCTGCGCAGCCTGGGCATGGGGCCTGAGCAGATGCAGCCGCTGTTTGCCGTGATCCTGGCCGGTACGCTGTGCGGCATTGCCGCCAGCGCACTCACGTTCGGGCCTAAAACACTGATTCCGCAGCTGATGCTGTCGATCTTGCTGCTTGGCCTTGCCGCTGGCCTCGACTACGGCCGTACCAACCTGGACCGGCCGCATGATTTCTTCGTCAGTCAATTCCTGGCATCCGTCGGGGCGGGAATCTTCATGGGTCCCCTGATCTTGATCGGGGTGATGCAGGCGCTCAAATTCGGCGCCGACCATATCGTCACGTTTGCCGTGATGCTGTCGATCACCCAGAGCCTGGGCGGCTTCGTCGGGGCCGCCGTGCTGGGCACCTATCAGGTACACCGCGCGCATACCTATTCGACCGCGCTGGTGTCGCACGTCAACCCGGCCGATGCGGTCGCCGGGCAGCGCTTGCGCCAGCAGCAGCAGATTTACCAGTCGACCATCGGCGACCCGGTGTTGCGCGCCGCGACCGGCATGTCGCAGTTGGCGCAGGCCAGCCGGCGCGAAGCGAATGTGCGCGCATTCAACGATGTGTTCGCGCTGTGCGGCGCCGCGGCCATGCTGTTCCTGGTCTGGAGCCTGGCGCTTGCAATCCGTGCGGCCCTGGCAAAAAAGAACGCTCCGACTTCTCCAACCCCGGCGTCAACGGGCGCCGCAATTTAAATCCATGAATAGCCCTGTCATTCCACCTCGCGCAGAAGCCCCTTCGGACAACCCGAATCCGCCGGTCCCCGGCGATTCGAGCGATAGCGCGCCGGCTTCCACCGAGGCGCCTCCGAAGTACATCAAACCCAAACGTTGGACCGTCTTGCTCATGGCCGGCGTCGCGCTGGCCGCGATTGTCCTGATTCTGTCCGCCTGGAACCTCGGTCCGTTCAAGACCGCGGTCGTGGAAACCGACAACGCCTATGTGCGCGGCGCCGTGACGGTGCTGGCGCCGCAGGTGAACGGCTATGTGGCCGAAGTGCTGGTCAAGGATTTCCAGCACGTCAAGGCGGGGCAAGTACTGGCCCGGATCGACGACCGCATCTACCGGCAACGGGTCGAACAGGCGGCGGCGCAGCGCGAGACAGCGGTCTCGGAACTGAACAACGCGACCCAGACCGAGGCCCAGAACGCCGCCTCGCTGGCCGCGGCGCGCGCCAACCTGGTGGCGGTGCGCGCCGAAGAGGCCCGTGCCAGGGCCGAGCTGGCGCGGGTCGAGGAACTCGCCGGGCGCGGCTCGGTGTCGCTCAACGAGCGCGACAAGATCCGGACCGCCGCGCGGCTGGCCACGGCCAACGTCCTGAAAGCACAAGCCGAAATCGATATCGCCGGGCAGACCGTCAAGTCCACGCAGGTGGCGCGCGGCGGGCTCGAAGCGCAAGTCAAGACCGCACAGGCGCAGTTGGCGCTGGCACAAATCGATCTCGACAATACGTTGATCAAGGCGCCGCGCGACGGCCAGGTGAGCGAAGCGTCGGTGCGCCTGGGGCAATATGTGACGGCCGGTTCGCAGCTGCTGTTCCTGGTGCCGGACAGCCTGTGGATCGTCGCCAACTTCAAGGAAAACCAGACCTGGAACATGCGCATCGGACAAACCGCCAGCTTCGCGGTCGACGCCTTCGAAGGCGCGGTGTTGACCGGCCGCGTCGAACAGATCGCGCCGGCGACCGGGTCCGAGTTCAGCGTGCTGCGCCCTGACAATGCCAGCGGCAACTTTACCAAGGTCGTGCAGCGCCTGCCGATCCGAATCGCGATCGACCCCGGCCAGCGGCTTGCCGAGCGCCTTCGTCCGGGTATGTCGGTGCTGATCAAGGTCGACACCGCGGCCGGCCGGGAGCGCGCCCAATGAACGCGCCCGGACACAGCGCCAGCGCACTCCAGCGTCTGGCGGTAACCGCGCTGGCGGTCGCCGCGCTTGCGGGCTGCGTGCCGGCCCAGCGGCCGGCGCCGGCGTTGTCTCAGTTCGCCGTTCCGGACGGCTGGCGCGATGGTCCCGCCGCGCCGCAGGCGGTCGATCCGCAATGGTGGCGCGGCTTTGGCGATCCCGCGTTGGACGCCCTAGTGCAGGCAGCCTTGACGCACAACAGCGATATCCTGGTGGCGGTGGCGCGGGTCGATGAAGCGCGCGCGCTGTCGCAGGTAGCGCAAGCGGCCGGCCGGCCGGCACTCGACGCCGTGCTGGGCGCCCAGGCCGACCGGGGTCCTGGCGCAGCCGGTCCCGCGACCACGCGTGCGGCGCAGGCCGAACTGCGGGCTAGCTGGGAAATCGACTTGTGGGGCCGCCTGAGCCAGCAGGAACGCGCGAGCGCCCTGCAGTATCAGGCGACCACGGCCGAACGCGACGGCGTGGCGCTCGGCGTCGCTGCCGCCACCGCCGAGGCGTATGTGGGCCTGCTGGCGCTGGACGCGCAGTTGGCCATTACCCGCGCCACGGCCACATCGCGCGCCGAGGCCTTGCGCCTGGCGCAAGACCAGGCCCGGATCGGCTATACCTCGCAGCTCCAGCTGACTCAGGCGCAGGCGGAATACGAAGCCGTAATGGCCGCCATTCCCGAGCTGGAGCTGGCATTGCGGCGCCAGGAAAACGGCGTGAGCCTGCTGGCCGGGGAGATGCCGGGCGCGGTGGCGCGCGCGGCGCGCCTGCAGCAGTTGCGCACGCCGCCACTGGCCGCGGCGCTGCCTTCCGACCTGCTGGCGCGCCGGCCCGATATCGCCCAGGCCGCACTACTGCTGGCCGCAAGCGACGCAAGCCTGGCGGCGCGCCGTGCCGAGTTCCTGCCGCAAGTGGCGCTCAGCGCCAGCCTCGGCAGCCTGTTCGCGAACGGCCTCGACTACGATCCGGTGACGTTGTGGAGCGTCGGCGGCAGCGTGCTGGCGCCCATCTTCTCGAGCGGTCGCCTGACGGCCCAGGTTGATGCCGCCACGGCGCGCCGTGACCAGGCAGCGTTTGCCTATCGCGGCACCGTGCTCGCGGCCTTTAACGAAGTCGAGGATGCGCTTGGCGCCGTGGCGCGCCTGGAGCAGAAGATGCAGCATGTCCAGCAGCGCCGCGCCATCCTGGAACGCTCGCTCGGATTCGCCCGCGACCGCTACGACGCCGGCTATGTCGCCTACCTGGAAGTACTGGACGCCCAGCGCAACCTGTATCAGGCCGAACTCGAGGAACTTGGGCTGCGCCAGAACCAGGCCGTGAACATGGTCGCGCTGTACCGGGCGCTGGGGGGCGGCTGGTCGGCGCCAGACAGCGCCGTGGCTGCGGGCATGCCGTAGCACGCCTATAAACCAACATCCTAGTAGGCCTCGATGGTAGTGCCTTGTCCGGGCTGGCCCTGGCGCGAGCCGCCGGCCTGGTGCCGGCCGTACCCGCCTCAGTGCGCCGGCCCACGCGTCAGGCGCGCTTCCGTCAGGTCGAGTTCGCGCACCAGTTCCCCCAGCACCACGTCGTCGATGTCGCGCGCGCGGCGCAGGCGGTACAGTTCGTCGCGCTCGGCGTGCAGTGCCGTCAGGCGCAGGCTGCGCTCGGCCTCGGCTTGCCGCCGGAAGTCGGCCACGCTTTTGGCCGACGCTTCTCCATAATCGAGCCGGCTGCGATACACGTCGAGGACGCGCATCGCCGCTTCGGCACGCATGGCGTCGGCGTGGGGATCGGCCAGCGGTTCGGCGACCAGCGCTTCGATATGGCGGATCGCCGCCTCGGCCGCGGCAATCTGCACGTTGCTGTCATGTTTGGCCGGGGCCGAGGTCGGCAGGTCGCCGCCCAGGCCACGCGCCAGCAGCGGCAGGCCGACGCTGGCGGCCAGCAGCGAGAGCAGGATCACGCCCATCGCCAGGGTGATGGCCAGGTCGCGCCCGGGGAAGGGCGTGCCGTCGGCCATCGCCAGCGGCAGTGTCAGGATACCGGCCAGCGTGATCGCGCCGCGCACCCCGGCCATGGCCGTTACCGCCATCAGGCGCAGTTCCGGCATGGCGTGCGTCTTGCCGTGGCGCGCTGCGTGAAAAACCGTCAGCTTCAGTGATAGCCAAACCCAGGTGAAGCGCAACGCGGCCAGCATGACCGTGATGACCGCTGCGTAGCCGAGCAGGCGCCAGGCGCTGCCGACCCCGGCCGCCGCCGCCACCTGCGGCGCACTGGCCAGCATGTGCGGCAACTGGGCGCCCAGCAGGACGAAAATGGTACCGTTCAGCGTGGCCTGCACCGTGTCCCAGACCGCGGTGCGCTGCATGCGGGTAGCGGCCAGCCGCGGACCGGCGAGCTCGCCGTAATGCATGCCGATGCCGGCCACCGCTGCGGCCAGGATGCCCGACACGTGCAGGTGTTCGGCGGCCAGGTAGGCGGCAAAAGGAATAAGCAGGCTGATCAGGATCTGCGTGGCCGGGTCTTCGCCCGCGCGCCGCACCAGCAGGCGGTTGAGACGGGAGACGGCCCAGATCACGGCCACGCCCACCAGCAGGCCGCCGCCGGCGACGGTAACGAAACTGAGCGAGGCCTGGGGCAGCGAGAAGACGCCTGTCAGAGCCGCGGTGACGGCGAAGCTGAAGCAGACCAGTCCACTCGCATCGTTGAGCAGCGATTCTCCTTCCAGGATGTGCATCAGGCGCGAAGGCAGCGGAGCATTCGCAGTCATGGCGCCTACCGCCACTGGATCGGTCGGCGACAGGATTGCGGCCAGCGCAAAGGCGACCGCCACCGGCAGCGCGGGAACCAGCCAGTGGACGAAGTATCCCAGACCGACGACGGTAAACGCGACCAGGCCGATGGCCAGCGCGAGGATGGGCTTCCAGTCGTGGAAGAAGGCGCCCTTGGGAATGCGCCAGCCGTCCAGGAACAGCAGCGGCGGGATGAACAGCAGCAAGAAGACGTGCGGATCGAAGGTGATGGCGACATTGAATCCGCTGGCGAGCAGGGCGCCGACCGGAATCTGGACAAGGGGCGCGGGGGCCTTGAACGGCAACAGCCGCACGATAAAGGCACTGGCAACGACGGCCAGCAGCAGCGCCAGGACGATGGTGATGATATGCATGAGAAACCTCCTGACGCGCATCATAACAATCCGTAGCGAAGCATGGGCTTCAGCAGCATCCTTCACCCGGCGCTACCCCGTTGCTGCCGGGTCGACCGGTCTGCAATGCACGCGCCTTAACGTTGATCAACCGGTCGGCAGTCTGCGTTGTGTATGTCGGCTTGGAAGCCTCAGACCTTATCGGGTTCTGTCAGCGCCGTTTCCTGTTGGCCATCATGCGGCTTGTCATGCAGTTTTGGTTCGGATACTTCTTCAGTACATTTACAGTAGTGCTTATGCGGCTTGAGGTTGGTAATCGGTTCCTTTGGTCAGCATTGCCCAAGCGATGCGCGGGGTCTTATTCGCTAACGCCACTGCGGCGATATTCGGGTGCCAGTGGCCGGATCGCGTGGGTTGATGTCAGGTTGGACATCGGCCAGGTTATTGAAGCCGACATACATGTCCACGGATTCCGTGAGTTTGTAATTGAACCGGAGGTCGACATAGGTCGCTGAATCGAGCTTGTTCAAGTCCGGGGACAAGTTGTTCGGTTCCAAGAACGCCTTTGTCGCCCTGCGGTAGCGAAGTTGCGAGAACACATCGAACCGCTTCGTCACGTTGTACGTCCCGTTGACTGAGATGCGCCATTTGGGAAAGAGCGGACGCTCCACGAATTTTTCGATAGCGCCGCTCGAGTTCTTGACGTCGTAGCGTTCCAAGTAGTTGGCGAAAAAGGAAAGGTTCAGGCCTGTCCGCGAGTAGTCGAGCCCTAGGTCAACGCCAGGTTCTGTCGCATTAATTTTTTTAGCAGAGTTGGCATACGACATGTGAACTCGTGCTCGTGATTCGACACGACCTGTTGTGGTCCAAATTTCAAGATTTTGCTTAATGCGACAGAACCTTGTTCGTAGGCCTTCGTTTTAGCGTTCGGACGCCAATGTCCAGCCCAAGGACAGACCCTGTACCTTCACCGCACAGCATTCTTCCCCGATCAATGCTGAAAGGTCGCGCAGGAGTGCATCGCATAAAGACATACCAAATCCAAATGAATGTTGGAGTGCCTGCTGTGACAGTCGACTTCTGGCCGAAATCGGACCTTCAGCCTAAGCAGTGTACGAGTGTCGTTAGCTGTTCGGCAAGGCCCTGGCAAAGAATCGGAAATGGTGGAACGAGAGTAGGGGATGGGTGTGAGGTATAGTTATCCACATTTTCTGTGGAAAACTTAGGTTCGTGGAGGGTACGACCCGGTCTGCATGCGGATGTTGTCGGAATGCCTGCGAAACGAGCAGGGTACTTAGGTAAGCGGGTTCTAAGCCAGTATGTCGTCCCAGTCATACGTTCGGCGGCCCGAGGTGCTGCTAAGCGCAACCCGACGCGTTGAGATCGACGCACAAATCTCGTTCATGTCTGATAGTGCTAGCCGACGGGTCTGATACCAGAGCCAGTAAAATACCTTGCCTCTACTCGACATTAGCAAAACTATTGTCGATTTAGAGTAGTTTTCCGCCACCAATAAGCCCAAGTTGTTGCGTCGCCTGGCAATTCCAGGCCAAGTTTCGATGAAACAGCAGTCACGTTTTCTCCCGTCGCCGCTTCTCTGCTGCATCCTCGTTTCGTGCGAACTGCTTCGCTGCTTCCTGTGCAATGCGGCGCTGGCGCGTCTTCGCATACAATTTCGTAGTCATGATATTGACGTGTCCGAGAACGTCCTGGACCACTTCCATTGGCACGTTGTCTTCGACGGCGTTGGTGGCGTAAGTGTGCCGGAAAGCATGCGGCGACGTTCGTTGTAGCTGAATGATTTCGTCCTGGGAAAACGCCGGCATTTCGTATAACGACAGCGCAGCAGCGAATGTGCGTACACGACGCAATGCGGCGTCGACGACATAATAAAGCGAGTTGACATGATAGCTGTTGCCCTGCTCGAGCTCGGCCAAGGCTTCTTCGGTTCCCATCTCCTTGGCGCGTTGTTCGCGTGCCTGCCTCTTTGCCTCGGCCTTCGCTACCGGCGTGACGATTGGTGCGATCAGGTAGCCGCGTCTGGTCGGGTCGTCGAAGTTAAGGTGTCGGTCGCACCAGTGCGCGCGCAGAGCCTCTTCAGTACGGCTATTGACCGGGACGTCGCGCTCGACCTTCCTCTTGCCTTCGACAGTGAGCATCCACACGCCGGCCGCATCTGGACTAGGGATGAAGTTGGCACGCAGGGCGCTGACGACTTCTGCTCTGCGCAAGCCGGAATCGCCCATCAGCAGCAACGCCGCCAGCGCGACTCGGTCTTGCCGGTTCGCTTCGACTTCCACCAGTCGCTGCAAGATTTCGACCACGGTTTCCCAGGTGTCGCGGCGCAACGCCCGGTCGATCTTCATCAGGTGTTTTCGCTTCGTGACTGCGGGATCCTTCACGGTCACCCACGGGTTGCCTCCCAGGTAGCGCACTTTGATTAACCAGTCGAAGGCGCTGCGCAGGATAACGACCGCCAGGCGTTGCGATTGCGGCTGCATGGGCTTTTCGTCGAACGGCCGCCAGCGCTCGGTGTTCCTGGGCGCACGCGGGCCGCAAAACCGAGGATCACGGTGCTCATGCAACGTCGGTGCTAAACTCTTGAACAGCAGTACCAGTAGTAGGAACGCCAAAAGAAGCGAGCCTCCGACAGTGCTGCTACGCTTAAGCAGTCCTCTCAAGCCGGTGGGGAACTGGATGTTGGAGCGGGCAATTAACAGCGATGGCAGCATGCCGAGCAAGCCGATCCTAGTTGCCATCTGCCAGCTAATCAGCTCAGCCGCTTCGCGGGTATCGGTTTCAAAGACGTTCTGGATCATCGCTTTATCGATCACGATACCGTAGGTCGCAATGAAGTGGCCTGTCGCGGAAGCCACCAGCACGAGGGCCATCAGCACCGGCTTAGCGACATAACGGAAGCTAACCAGTGTCAAGCAGGCATTGAAAAATAGGACGACGATTAGGAACGTGCCCACCAGCATGGGAAGGCTGGCCAGCGAGACGCCACCGACAGCGCGTGCCAACACGGCCCAGAACGTTACGTTGCCGAGGCTTGCTAGCAACAGCGCCACGACCAACACGAGCAGGGACGCATCGATACGTTTGGCAAATAATTTGTCCAATTCACGTCCTTGTTAATGGTGCAGCGGAGGCCACTGCAGTGCTTCAAGGATAGAAAGGACGACCTCAAGTCACTGTCAAAGCGACGTTAGGGTGGCGTGAACGGCATAGAAAAAGTAATCGTGATGCGACTGCTCCATGTGGCCGGGTTTCGTATACGCGCGACGCGTTCAAGTATTAGCAGAAGCCCTTGACCGGCGGCAGCCCTAGTCGGTGCCGACCAAAACCGCTCGATGGGATTTGCAGCGTGCCCTCGATCGAGCCCCTTCGAACGTAAGGACATTAGCTATATTTTGTTCATCTGGTATATGAACTTCTCCCAGTTGCCTAGGGAAGCACTGGTTTATTCTGGTGATGGAATTGGTAAGGTAAAAAAGCGGCCGGCATGGCTTCGGCGGTCGCAGCTGACCACAGCTATACCGGGTGGTATGTCGAGGATTTAGAACGAAGCAGGGTGTTTTAATACAGGCCAAGACCGCCGCCTTGAATAGATTAGTTCTCCCCTAGGGACGAAATGATCAATTGAGAATCTGGGCTACTCGGGTTTTCAGGTGGCGCGATAACTGCCCAGTTTCGATCTCGTTTTCAAACATCGAAACAGCCAGTCTTGCACCAACGTGGTCGCAAACCCAAGGCTGCGCGGTGTTGTTCGAAGCGGTCAGTGCCATTGTTCGATCAACGAGTCGGCGCGCCGTATCTTGGATATCGTTTGCGTTATCGACTGCATCGCCCTCCAGGCCAAAACCTTGCCCTGAATGCCACTGTCGAGGCAGTCTAGGCCGGCGAACAGAGCTGTGGTCTCGCCGTCGTTGCCAGCGAAGTGCGAAATTTGGTCCGGCGCTCGACACCGGTGGCCCGAAAAATCAAAGGATTTGTTGCAATCGCGAATGGCGCTGGGTCAATCAGGTAAACTGCGGTGCTCAAACCGAGCACAAACCGATATGCTGAGCTTCAAGAGATGATTTTTCGAGGGATGTCATCTTGATCTGCATCCATTGGTATTCGGCCTACCCGTAGAGTTATCGGCACATCGAGTTGATGATCGTAGAGCGTGGCATGCCAGCCGAGCATTTATTGATCAACGGATTGGCAATTCATTTCCTCCGGATCATCGAAGAGACTGGCAGCGGTAACCGCGGTCAGCAGACGATGACATTTGTGAAGGCGGGAAGTATTGGTGAATTTGCAAACCTGACGTATTCATGGCGGGCAGCTATCTATATGTCAGCTTGTCCGGGAATCTCAACACGACCGTGCTAGCCTGAGGTGATTGCGGCTGCATCCCGTTGCCTGATCTGATTGGAGTTCGTGCCAAGCCATTCCAGATCATATTCGCGCCTTTGCTCGGCGTGGAACTGTGGTTACTCCACCTATATTTGCCATAGAAAATTCAACTGGCATTGGACACTAGGGCTGCCACGCACAGCAATCTGGGATAGATGGCGTTGGTCATCCATGCCGGCAGCGGACTCACCCGGCCGGCCCTGCTCGACCGGGATTTTTTCGTCTTACAATGCATGGATGCATATCCTAATCGTAGAAGACAATTCCGATATCCTCGCAAATTTGTATGGCTTTCTAGAACCAAAGGGATATACGGTCGATTCCGCCCGTAATGGCTACGGCGGGCTCGCCCTCGCCTCTGAAAACCTGTATGACGTCATCATCTTGGATGTGATGCTTCCCGGGTTGAACGGCCTCGAACTGTGCCGGAAGCTGCGTTCCGAGCTCCGTGCATCGACACCGGTCTTGATGCTCACGGCGCGTGACAGCCTGCTCGACAAGGTTGCCGGCTTTGACAGTGGTGCAGACGACTACCTAGTCAAGCCTTATTCCTTGGTAGAGCTCGACGTTCGGCTGAGAGCCTTGGTGCGTCGTGCCGGCGGCTCGGTTCCGGTCAACCGCGCGCTGCGCTTTAACGGACTAGTCTTCGATCCCGATATGCTCGATGCTTCTCGCGACGGCAAGAAAATCGTGCTTACCAAGACAGGGTATGTCTTGCTACGCTGTCTGATGAGTGCCGCGCCGCGGATCGTGCCACGCGAAGTTCTCGAGCAAGCTATCTGGGGCGATAACCGCCCTGACAGCGATGCCTTGCGTACGCACATCCACGCGCTGCGCCAGGCGCTCGACAAACCTTTTGCTTTCCCCATGGTCCATACTGTTCCTGGAGTCCGCTACAGGCTTATTCTTCCCGATGCGCCAGGCTGATTCGTTAAGCAGGCCGATCGTCGCACTACCATCGATGTATTGCGCGACATCGCGGGAAGCGGGGCCTCGATATGGCGATGCTGTATTTCTCCGATCACGCAGATTCTCTCGGAGAAAACAACATGTACCGCCTCTGGTGACGAGCACTAGGTACTCGTCGTTCGCCTTAATTCACTCGAGGATATCTTTCTTCACCGGTACGTATCGGTAGGGCGCGCGATCAGCGGCCTCATCGCAGCTTTTACGTACCGACGAGGCATCGAGCAGAACCCAGCTGCGCCGATGGGCTTCGCCGAGAACCCGTTTCTTCGTCAGGTCGAAGCAGCGTATCGCTAGGTCGTCAGAGAGCAACAGCACACGCGTCGGATCGGCGCGCATCCAGCGCCACGCATTCCATTCCTGCCGGGGCAGAGGCGCCAGATAGCTGAAATGGACCAGGGGCCGTTCTGCGAACAACAGGAACTGTTCTTTGAACTCGAGCATGCCTACTTCCGTTTCGGGAGGAACGCGCCGTTCGAGTTCCTGCATGATTGTACGCGGCGTCCGATGTGTGTTTAGGATGGGCCATAGCCAGAAAGAGACGAACAGCCAGACCAACATGCTAGCCAGGGCGAGCTGTTCGAACAATGCACGTTTGCGCAACAGCCAGACGCTGCCAGACAGCGCCAGTCCAAGTACCAACAAGCCCGGAGCCAGCACCGCGACGGCGTCGGCATAGTCGTCCGCCCGGGAAGGCAGATGCTCTGGAGCAAGCAGCGCGACCGTCGCGAGCAGGATCAGGAGCAGACCCATGAGCGCTAGCGCCGCACGCAACAGAACAGTCGCCATGTGGCGCCCTTCTGCGGGTGCCTGTTCCCATACATAGGCGAGCGCCAAGGCGAACATCGGCAGCGCGGGAAGGATGTAGACCTCGCGCTTGCCGGGGCTGATAGAAAAGAAGAGCAACACTAGCGCAACCCAGCTCAGCAGTACGCGCAGTGCGGCGCTAGACGTCCAAAGCGTCCTAATGCGGCGCTGCTGCAGCAGGAACAGCGCCGCCAGCGGAAACCACATGCTCGGCGCCGCAATTGTCAGGTAGTAGTGCCAAGGCTTGATGTGATGCCAGGCATTTGCATAGCGTTCAGCAGTTTGCCTGAGCAGGATATTGTCGCGGTAGGCCAGTAGTTCCGGACTCTGGATGCGTTCGACTGCCATCCACATCGGCACCAGCCAAAGCGCCACAGTGGCCAGCAATAAGGCTGGCCCCAACCACGCGCGCCTGCACCAAGCCTGCTGCCCAGACACAGTGGCAGGGATGCGCCAGATCGCCAGCGGTATCAGCATCAGCACCGGCAGGAAACCAACACCCTTGGTCACGATGCCCAATGCCATGGCCACCCAGCTGGCGGCATACCAACCCCAGGCCGGACCGAGCAGAAAATGACGGAGCAGTCCGTAGCATCCGAGCGTGATCCAGAAGCAGACTGTCGCATCGATTTGCGCGCCCTTAGCCTGGAGCAGGAACTGTGGCGTGAACGCGAGGGCAAGCACTGCCGAACGCCCGACCTTCTCTCCCCACAAGCGGCGACCCAGGTCGAATACCAGCCACAGCGTGCCCAGCCCCGCTAGCGCACTGGGCATCAGGAAAGCGATTTTCAGCTGTCCGGTCAGTTGGTAGAAGATCGCGATCAGCCACATGAAAACTGGCGGCTTGTCCGGATAAAACTCGCCGCCGCGCGTGGGGAACAACCACTGGCCCGATTCCACCATTTCGCGGGCGACTTGGGCAAAGCGCGGCTCATCGGCAGGCCAAGGGTCGCGCAGGCCAATTCCGGCGAACAGTACTACGATCAGTAGGGCTGTGATCCACGGCCACCAGCTTGTGTCTTGCCTAGCATTGAGATTGGATTGGACTTGCATGCATTTGTCCTCGGATTTCTTGTAGCCGCTGCTTGAAGCCATGATGGTAGAGATAGAGCACGAGCGCCGTGGACAGCACCAGCATCAACAGGCTGATCCAGAGCTGCTGCTCGTCCTGCACCGCCAGGCCTGCGCCGACAAAACTGAACAGCAGCATTTGCGGCAGGTAGCCTAGAAGGCTGCCCCAGAACACTGCCGGTATGCTCAGCCTGGCCAAGGCCACTGCGATATTGGTCGCCAGGTTGCTGCCGATTGGCATCAGGCGCACCGTGCAAATCCACAGCCAAGTGTCCTGCGCGAGTAGCCGGCGGATGAAAACCACGTGTTCGCCGTGGCGCTTGAGCATGAGCTCCATGCCGATATTGCGCACCCAGTAGATCGCGAGCAAGGCGCCGAATCCCGTGAGGGCGGTGCTCAGCAGCGCACCTGCTAAGCCTTCCATCAGGTAACCGCAACTGAAGGCGAGCAGCTGGCGCGGACCACCGAGTGCAGTATAGACGACGCCGGTGATCACGAAGATAGGCCAAGCGACCGCCCAATGCCGCTCGAACAGCCGGTTCAATAGGTCCATTTCGGAGAATGATCCCCACCAATGGAAATGGAGCGAGGCAAAGCCCAGCGCTAGCAGGCAGGTCAGAAGCAGCGGCTTGAACAGCAGATTTAGTTCGGTTTTCACTGTCGTACTTCCATGCGTTCGATCAGCGGCAGCTTGCTGCGTCGGATTAGCCAGCTCACGCCCCACATGTCGACGATACCGACCCACAGCCGGTTCCATGCAGTGTATTTCGATACACCAGCGGTGCGGTGCCGATGGTGTACCGGCACTACCGCGATCGCGCCGCCTAGGCGCTTGACCATCGCCGGCACAAACCGATGCATGTGATCAAAGTAGGGCAGGCCAAGCCAAGTTTCGCGCGGTACCAGCTTGAGGCCGCAGCCAGTATCCGGTACGCCGTCGTCGAGTATAAGGCGGCGCACGGCATTGGCGATGCGGGACTGAACTATCTTCCAGCGCGTGTCACGCCGGTTCTTGCGGAAGCCCGCAATGCAGAAATGCCGGTGCTTCCCTTCTAACGTCAGCCCCTGCGCCACCAATGCCGGAATGTCAGCTGGGTCGTTTTGACCGTCACCGTCTATCGTGACGAGAAAATGCCCGGCAGCGTGATGCGCGGCTGTCCACAGCGCCGTGCTCTGCCCGGCACTTTGCGCGTGGCGGATTAGCCTCGCAGGCGTGCCTGATTGCTGGCAATGTTGCAGGAACACAGCACCGGTGTCGTCGGTGCTTCCGTCGTCGACCAGTACTACCTCGTGGGAAAAACGACCGGCGAGGACGCGATGAATCTCGTTCACCAGATCCCCGATGTTGCCAGCCTCATTCTTCGCTGGAATCAACACTGAAATAAGGAATGGCTGCTTGTGGTTTTTTTCATCACACATGTTATTTGATGGTCTATGGAGAGAATTTTGGTCGCAAGTCGATCAGCATATGGCTGAATCAATCTTATATTTACCATCAGTATTCTGCACTAGTTCCGTTAAAACTATGTTAAATCACATTGCGAACACCAACTATTGTGACTAGCGCCCCCGCGCCGCACAAAGGAGGACAAGTGAGGACAACGGCATGCCTTAACATCCGTTACTGAGTATTGCATTAACGCAACTATGACGATCGACATTATTTAAAATATTGCCAAGTTAGCAATAAATCTAACATGGCTTGGTGATGTGACCATTTCTGTACTGGCTTTGCTCGCTTTGAGCCGGATTGCGTACGTGCCTGATTGCTTGGTCTGTTGCTTACCATGCGAACGCATCAGACTCAACTGACGGCACCAGTCCGTTGCAGAAAAAATGCTACGGCTTGTGTAGTGAAAATTTCACTCGGCACGAGTCCGTGGGATGTAATGGCCACTCGTACGATGAAGTAAAAATAAGACTTCTCGAAGATATGAAGCAAAGTGCGATTTCTAGCGTTGCGCGCTCCCCTACGTTTCAGGCAAAAATGCCGATTAGCAGAAAGGGCTCGAGTGGCTTACAGAAACTACTCGCCCGAGGACCAGCCTCGACCCAAAGCGATCGCCCGAGAACTGATATTTCTCGAATGCTACACTGCAGTTTTATTAAGCATAAATGGTCTCCTTGTCGAAGTTCAGCGCTCGATCCTAAAGAAGATTTACTCCAAAACGTTTGACTACAAATGCGAACGTACCAAAACAGATCAACGTGATCAATGCACACGCCCCCAAGGCCCCCCAGAACCCAAAACGTTGCAGCAGCCATGGGAAGGCCAGGAACATCGGAAGGGTTGGTACAACATACCAGAACGTGTACCAAGCGTGATTCGCAAGCTTGGTGTCCGGCTGGTTTTCGAAATGGAGCCAGAAAAGGGTGAGCAGCGTGATCATCGGAAGGGCTGCGATGAACCCGCCAAAGCGATCGCTCCGCTTTGCGGCCTCCGAGACCAGCACGACAACTGCCGCGGTAATCATGTATTTTGTGATAAGCCACTTCATCATCTGTCCTTAAGCATCGTTTTTCAAGAACTTCGTCGACATCTTGCTCCGCTGGACGTTGATACGGCAACGGGCGTGGCGAGTACTTGACGGAGAAACGGACGGTGATGGCCTTCTTGTCCGAAAACATGATGACCGCGACCGCTTGCTGCCTGGTGCAAGTTTAACGTGCCCCTTCACGACCACCGTGATGTTCGCGCCTGCCCGAGCGGCAGTCCGTCTTTTCCGTGCCTTTCAACAAAGTTCAGGTACCGGCTGCGCCTGCTTCTGGGCTTCCGTATACTAAATCCTGGCTCTCTGCTTCATCCGTAACACTCCTTTTGCTTACCCTGAGTTTAGTGTGATGCGTCGACCGGTTGAATCCAAGACCCGAAGCAATGGGATGGACTCCTCCTCCCCCTGAGGGCACGTTAGTGCCAAACTGGAGTCTCCACAGAACCGGTTTGGAAGAAGGAGTCCGCCATGAAGCTTATCCGCGTTGGAGTCGATTTGGCAAAGAATGTCTTTCAACTGCACGGCGTAGACCGCTCGGAAAAGACGGTCTGGCGGCGCAAGCTGGTCCGTGGTGATTGGATCAAGAAACTGCTTAAAAGGATTGAGCCGGGTTGCGAGATTGGGATGGAAGCATGTAGCGGTGCACACTACTGGGCCAGGATGCTGCAGGCACAGGGATATACGGTGAAGTTAATCGCTCCGCAGTTCGTTAAACCCTACGTCAAGAGCAACAAGAACGACGCAAACGATGCAGAAGCGATCTGTGAGGCGATGAGTCGGCCGAGCATGCGTTTTGTGGCCATCAAAACCGTCGAGCAGCAAGACATCCAGGCCGTACACCGGGTGCGCTCAGGTTTGATGGATCAGCGCAAGGCCAAGGCATACCAGCTGCGCGGCTTAGCGTCTGAATATGGATTGGTGGCATCGAAAGAACTGCTGCACCTGAGGTCAGCAATCCCGCGCTGGCTTGAGGATCAGGAAAACGGTTTGACCGAACGTTTTCGCCGGCTCTTGCATGGGCTGTGGCGAGATCTGAAGGCACTCGATGAAAGAATTGAAGAACTCGATCGGGAGATTGAACAGATTGCTCGAAAAGACCCGGCTGCTATACGCTTGCAGCAAGTACGTGGTATCGGGCCGCTGACCGCAACGGCTCTGCTGGCTACAGTAGGTGACGCCAAGCAATTTGCTAGCGGGCGCGAGATGGCTGCTTCGTTTGGGCTCACGCCCAAACAGAACAGCTCAGCTGGAAAAGAGCGATTGCTCGGCATTAGCAAGCGCGGCGATGCTTATCTGCGCAGTTTGCTCGTGCATGGAGCCCGAGCGGTCATCCGAACCGCACAAGCGAAGACAGATCGATTGAGCATATGGGTAATCCGCATTGCCACGGCCCGCCACCCCAATATCGCCGCAGTGGCGTTAGCGAATAAGACTGCGCGCATCGCTTGGGCAATGCTGACCAAAGGGACCGATTACCAACCTCAAGCCGCGTAAGCACAGCTGTAGAAGTACTGAAGAAGTATCCGAACCACGATTGCATGACAAGCCGCATGATGGCCAACAGGTCGAACCGGCGCTGATGAAACCCGATAACGTCTGAGGCCTTCGAGCCCGTCGAAGCGATAGGGAGTCAGCGCGCGAATAGCCCATCAGGGTCCAGCGCCTGAAGCAGGTGCAGTAGTACGAGACCGGATATACGTGAGCAGTCGTACCTCACGGCCTGAAAACGGATTGTTTGCAAACGAGGAGGAGTCCATATACGGACGGTCGCCTGACACTGGTCGAGAGAAACATTTGGCGTGCCCTTGCACCATGAGTTGAAGATTGCAACAGCCAAGCAGTGTCCGGGAAAAAAGCCTTGTTGACGTTCCGAAATTTTAGGGTTACGAGGGGACCCAGGAAGTTACCACGCACGACTATGTCGCAACCGGATCGCGCAGCGCCTGCTCCAGCGATCCGAGTTCCTGATCACTGCTGCAGACGCTGGCGGATCGAAACGGTTTCCATCTTGGACGTTCGGATATCGCGACCTGGGGGCTGGCCGAATACGCGCCCATATTCGCGCGTGAATTGCTGGACGCTTTCATAGCCCACGGCGAACGCTGCCGTGGCGATCGCTGCGCCATCTGCCAGCATGGTTCGCCGCGCTTCAATGAGCCGCAACTGCTTCTGGAACTGAAGCGGTGACAGTGATGTGGCCGAACGAAAATGAACATGGAAAGCAGAGACGCTCATGCCCGCTGCGTCGGCAAGCTGCTCCATGCGCAGCGGTATCCTAAAATTTGAACGAATCATCTCCACTGCACGCGCAATGCGTCCTGCATGGCTGTCGGTAATGCCGAGGGCACGGATCGCTCCGCCATGCTGGCCAGACAGCAGCCAGTAGTGTAATTCGCGGATGTGTTGATCACGCAGTACGGGAAGCGCTACTGGACGATCAAGCAAACACAGCAAGCGACGAGCAGCGTCACTAACTTCTACCTCGGTCGGATCGACGCGGATCGGCATTCCAGCAAGGAAGGGCGTGGATCCAATGTCCTCAACCAAGGTGCTAATCACCGCAGGATTAAGTTCCACGACAATGGGGTAATACGGTCTGTCGAGAGAGGCGCTGGTAATTTGACTGACCGTGGGCACATCAGCCGTGATGATGAGGGATTCGGCCGCACCGAAATCGAAGTCGCGCGCTCCCACGCTGACGCGTTTGCTGCCCTGCAGGACCAACGCGACCAATGGTTTCGATATCGCATATTGGAGCGACGTGGGGGCCGTTTCACGCAGGAGTACCAGCCCGGGAATGGGCGTTCGGGCAACCCCGTCGGCATCCACGTGTGTGTCCGCATAAAGACTTGCCACTTTCAATAAGGTCTTATTCATTCCTTCAGCTTAGCGAAGGCGCCCGTGGATGACAATGGAGAGCGCATGAATATGCACGTGTTTGATCCGGAATTGGACGATTGGGCAAAAAATGCGGCCAATTGCGCAACTTGCTCGCCTGGTCGGACGCCATGATGAGCATCTCTTAATACTCGATCTGAAGGGATCTGCCGATGTCCACTATTTCACTCGTTACCGGTGCAAGCCGCGGCCTCGGCCGCAATACCGCTCTTAGTATCGCCGGCCGGGGCGGCGACGTGATCGTCACGTATCGTTCGGGCGAGCGCGAAGCAGAAGCTGTCGTCGCCGAAGTCGAAGCACTGGGCCGCAAGGCAACCGCTGTTCAACTGGATGTGACCGATATTGCGTCATTCAACCGATTTTCCGAACAGGTCCGCGCCGCACTCACGTCGATCTGGGGCCGTACCAATTTCGATCACCTTGTTAACAATGCCGGACAGGGCGATATGGCAAGTATTACCGACACGACGGAAGCCCAGTTCGACGCCCTGTTCGACACGCACGTGAAGGGCGTTTTCTTCCTGACCCAGGCGTTGCTGCCGCTGCTGTCCGATGGCGGACGTATCGTCAATTTCTCCTCGGGTCTGACCCGGGTGTCATTTGCCGGCTTTTCTGCTTACTCTGCGGCGAAGGGCGCTGTCGAAATTTTAACTTTGTATATGGCCAAGGAATTTGCCAGCCGCGGCATCACGGCGAACACCGTTGCGCCAGGCGCGATCGAGACCGACTTCCTCGGTGGCGCCGTGCGCGATCTGCCGGACCTCAACAAGCAATTCGCGGGCATGACGGCACTTGGACGCGTCGGCGTGCCCGACGATATCGGGCCGATGGTGGCAAGCTTACTCGGCCCGGACAACCGCTGGGTCACAGGCCAGCGCATCGAAGTATCGGGCGGCCAGACCATCTGACCGTTCAACAATAGAGACCAGACGCTGCTGCAAATGCAGCAGCGTCGCTTGTTCATCAGGAGAATGACGTGCCGAAAATGTTTATTCATGCTCCCGCAGGCACCTTCGATCCAGCCGCGTGCCAGCGTATTGCAGCAGCCTTGACCGACCTTGGGCTCGCATGCGAACAGTTGCCTGCGTCGCCGTTCGTGCGCAGCACAGTTTGGACCTACTTCAACCACTACTCAACCGATGCCGTTTTTATGGGCGGAGAACCCGCGACATGCAGGATCGTCACGCTTCAGATATATGTGATCGCGGGCGGCCTGGATATGACTGCAAAAAGCAGGTTCATTCAGGAAGCCACTGCAATACTGGGCAAAGACACGAGAACAGGAAACCTGGCGCCTGTCTATATTCTGATTAATGAAGTTGCTGAAAGTAACTGGGGTATTTTTGGTGCCAATGCCGATCTCGTTGCTTTGCGCGCTTCGCCACACGATGCACCTGCCATTTAGTAATCGGCGCGGGAAGCCAACGTGTTGTTTAAGCAAGGTCTCAACGTCTGGTTCTGGCCGAACTCGGACCTTCACCCGATGCAGTGTACGAGTGTCGTTAGCTGCTCGGCAAGGCCTTGGCAAAGAATCGAAAATGGTGGAACGAGAGTAGGGGATGGGTGTGCGGTATAGTTATCCACATTTTCTGTGGACAACTTAGGTTCGTGAAGGGCGCAAGCCGCTCTGCATGGGGATGTTGTCGGAATGCCTGCGAAACGGGCAGGGTGCTTAGGTGAACCGCTTCTAGGCCAGTATGTTGTCACAGTCATACGTTCCGCGGCCCAAGGTGCTGCTAGGCGCAACCCGACGTCTTCAGATCGACGCACAAATCTCGTTCATGTCTGCTAGTGCTAACCGTCGGGCTTGATGTCAGAGCTGGAAAAATACCTTGCCTCTACTCGACATTAGTAAACCTATTGTCGATTTCGAGTAGTTACCGCCACCAGTAAACCCAAGTTGTTGCGTCGCTTGGCACTTCTAGGCCAAGGTTCGATGAAACAGCAGTCACGTTCTATCCCGTCGCCGCTTCTCTGCTGCATCCTCGTTTCGTGCAAACTGCTTCGCTGCTTCCTGTGCGATGCGGCGTTGGCGCGTTTTCGCATACACTTTCGTAGTCATGATATTAACGTGTCCGAGGACGTCCTGGACCACTTCCATTGGCACGTTGTCTTCCACGGCGTTGGTGGCGTAAGTGTGCCGGAACGCATGCGGCGACGTTCGTTGTAGCTGAATGATTTCGCCCTGGGAAAACGCCGGCATCTCGTTTAACGACAGCGCAGCAGCGAAAGCGCGTACACGGCGCAATGCGGCGTCGACGACATAATAAAGCGAGTTGACGTGATAGCTGTTGCCCTGCTCGAGCTCGGCCAAGGCTTCTTCGGTTCCCATCTCATTGGCGCGTTGTTCGCGTGCCTGCCTCTTTGCCTCTGCCTTCGCTACCGGCGTGACGATCGGCGCGATCAGGTAGCCGCGTCTCGTCGGGTCGTCGAAGTCAAGGTCTCGGTCGCGCCAGTGCATGCGTAGAGCCGCTTCGGTGCGGCTGTTGACCGGGACCTCGCGCTCGACTTTCCTCTTGCCCTCGACGGTGAGCATCCACACGCCGGCCGCATCCGGACTGGGGATGAAGTTGGCACGCAGGGCGCTGACGACTTCTGCTCTTCGCAAGCCGGAATCACCCATCAGCAGTAACGCTGCCAGCGTGACCCGGTCTTGCCGGTTCGCTTCGACTTCCCCAAGTCGCTGCAAAATCTCGACCACGGTTTCCCAGGTGTCGCGGCGCAACGCCCGGTCGATCTTCATCAGGTGTTTTCGCTTCGTAACTGCGGGATCCTTCACGGTCACCCACGGGTTGCCTCCCAGGTAGCGCACTTTGATTAACCAGTCGAAGGCGCTGCGTAGGATGACGACCGCCAGGCGTTGTGATTGCGGCTTCATAGGCTTTTCGTCGAACGGCCGCCAGCGCTCGGTGTTCCTGGGCGCACGAGGGCCGCAAAACCGGGGATCGGGAACCGCTAGGAACGTTCGATAGGCCAAGCAGTCCTCCGCTAGCATTGAAGAAAGGGGCTTGCGGGCAACGAGCGCGCACCAAAGGAGCAGGCGCTCAAGCTCCTTGCGGTAGGAGCGCTGAGTCTCTGGGGAGTCGTCGTAGCGAGCCAGAAAGGTGTCGACGGCTTCGAGGTCGTCGCGGGCGGCGATGAAGCAGAACGCGGGCGCGCGATTGATGCCGTCTACGCCAGCCAGGTACGGGGGCAGCTGGAACGTGCCCAGCGGCGCAATCGGGTTTAGTGCGCGCGGGTCCAGGAGTGGGCGCACTGCGGACACGGCGTTTGCCGGCGCTCGCAACTGGTGTGCGTCGATCTGCCCGAGATGCTCGGGCCACTTGCTTAACCATCGCACGATCGCGTCTGCGCGACGGGCACCGATCCGCGGTAAGGCGCGCCACCAGCCGGCGCCGCGGCGTTCGATGCGATTGACCAGCTCGCCGATCGTCGTGATGCCTTCTTCCCGTAGCAGCCTTGAAATCGTCGGCCGGAACCACTGCCCAAGACGGTGGTCGCGATGCGGTCCTGGGTTAGTCGCTTCGGCTGCCTGTACCAAGATGCCAAGCTGAGAGGTCGAGATATCGCGAGTCAAACGTGCCGTCTGCAAGGTCTTCGCGAACTCAGGGTTTCGCTCGATCGAGCGCTCGACGATGTGGTCGCGCATCCGCTTTAGATGGCGTTCCAATCCGTTTTCGACCTCGGGACTATCGGACGCGTAATACAGGTCAGCGATACGCGCAACCGGGATTCCGCTGCAGTAGGCGCGCAATGCGGCGTAGTCAGTGCGGTTGTAGTCAATGTCGGGAAGCGCGATTTTGCTGTGCTGTGCCATCTGAATCTTGGTATGTGGGTCGGGGGTTATGACCGTCTGGCCAGCAGAGCTGTCTGTTCGAAAGCTATGTCGGTTGTGTTGTCAGCGCATGCCGACGCTGCGCGCATGTTGTCCGCAGCGTCATTGTTTCACGAATAGTTCTTCATAGTTATCAATCACTTGCGACAGACACAGGTCACCAGCAACTGTTTCACGTGAAATTTTTGACCAAAAGTGCTTACGTGATTATAACAATAATCACGTAAGGGAAGTGCCTAACCGCTACGAGAAAATGCGCAGTGTGCGAGCGCTCGTACCTAAAACTCCGTACTCGGGGTACCTAAACCTACCGACTCTGCGTATAAGCCCCGTTTTCGCCGTCGAGTCTATATGTTTAGGTAAATCTTCATGGCTTACTCATCACGTCAACAGCTTTAGGTACAACGGAAGTGTTTTTGGATACGGAATCGCGTCGGACGTTCAGTTATGACAGACGAAACAACTGGGTGCAGCTCGCGGATCGGCGTGTGGGAATCGGGCCGCTAGCGTCAGGCCTGGCCTATTTGTCTGGCTTGCTTCGTGCGGGTCGCCGCCGACGAGACGCTGCGCGTGCCGAACCCAACTCTTCTCTGGCCGATGCCGATTTCAGCGCCTTTTGCTCAAGCCGTCCACGAAGCTCGGTCACTCTGGCGCGCTCGGCGGCAAGCTGGCTGCCTAGCGACGCACTCTGGTTCGCGCTTTCCGCAGCTTGGCGGGCGGCTCGGTCGCGTTCGTCGGACAGTAGTTCAGTCTTTGCTATATAGCCGCCGAGCTCCTGACTTTGTCTCGCAAGCTGGAACTGCGCCGCTTGCACCTGGTTCTGCATTCCTTCGATTCGGGCGGCAGATGCCTTGCGCTCTGCATCGAGCTGCTTCTGTAATTTAGACGTCGTCGTGCGCTCACGGTCCAGGTCAAGCAGTGTACGTTTTTCCAAGTCGGTGTAGCGTCTTTCGGCTTGGACAACGCGCCCCGTTATTTTGTCGATCTCGGTCACGTGTGCTGTGGACATTGAATCGATGAGGCCTTGCAGCCGTTCGATTTCTGCCAGCGATTCGACAAGCCGCTTCCCCGTCTCCCGCTCGACTGCTGCCCTCGCGCCTAGTTCTTCTCGCTGTTGCGCAACTGTCGCCTCAGCCGACGCAATCTGAGCGCGAGCGTTCTCGAACTGTGATAACAGTTGGGCGAATTGGTTTTCCAGTGTCGCCTTCTCGGCCAGTGCCGCTTCGCGCTCGACGACCACGCTCTGCTGCAAGGCTGCGATTGATTCGTCAGCCGCCTGGCGGGCCAACGACCAGATTTCCCCGACCAGTTGGCCGGCTGAATGCTTGACCTGGTCCGGCAAGTCCGCGTGCTGTAGGTCGACCCTGGCCCGTTCCCTGAGGTCGCTCCAGAACCGCCTCAGTGCTTCGTTTGGCACAGACATGCTTCCCTTACGAACGAATTGGTAGAGCGCGTTCGTGGTCGGCGTTAGGCCGTATCTAAAGAACATGATGCTGCAGGCTTCCCGATACAGATCCGGTAATCCCCCCATTTTAGGGTTCTACGCGGATAACGGGGGAAGACGGGGTTGACGATCTGAGCAGATGGTGGCGGCGGAGGTTTGATGTTGGTAGATTGATAGTCGCCAAACAAGTCAATCTATCAAACCACCGCCATGCTCAATGCTATGTCGTCTCTCCCGTTTTGGGAAGGTCATATTGTCGATGCCGTCGAGGAACAGGAAGATGGGTCGCTGTTAATCATTCTTGATACCTGTCCGGCAAGTGATGCCGTCTGCGGGGCGTGTCGCCAGCCTTGTGCCCTAGTGCATGAGCGCCGAAGGCGTAAGGTGCGCGATCGCGACGTTCTGGACAAGCGTGTCTGGCTCGATGTGCCGGTGCGGCGACTGGACTGCCATCACTGCAATGCACGGGTGGCCGAGCACATTGTTTGGCTCGACCGCCGGTCGCGCATCACGCACCGCGTGCGCCTCTGGGTCGAGGCGCTGGCGCAGTTGCTTCCCATTGCCCATATAGCCCGGCTAACTGGCCTGCACTGGCATACCATCAAGGACATCGATCACCAGCGCTTGAAACACCTGCATGGTGACTTTTCGGCAGAAAGCGTACAGCGCCTGGTCATGGACGAATTCGCCCTGCACAAGGGACACCGGTATGCCACTGTCGCCCTCGATGCCGAGAGAATGCGGGTGTTGTGGGTTGGGGAAGGCAATAGCCGGGAAGCGATCCGACCATTCTTCGAGCTGCTGGGAGAGCAAGGCTGCCAGCGCATCAAAGCCGTCGCCATGGACATGAACACGGCCATGGACCTTGAAGTTCGCCAGCAATGTCCGAACACAGAAGTCGTCTATGACCTGTTTCACGTGGTAGCGCGCTTCGGCCGCGAAGTGGTCGATCGGGTTCGTGTCGACCAAGCCAACACCTTGCGCGCCGAACCAAAGGCCCGCCAGGTCATCAAGCGCAGTCGCTGGCTGTTACTACGCAACCGCGACAACCTTAAGGCCGAACAGGCCATCAAGCTCGAAGAACTGCTCGCTGCTAACCAGCCCTTGGCAACGGTCTACCTGCTCAAGACCGAACTGAAGGAAATCTGGTATTCGCCATCAGTTCGGGAAGGTGCTCGTCGATGGAAAACCTGGCTCAAGCTCGCCTTGGAAAGCCAGATCGCACCGTTGATCCAGTTTGCCAAACGCCTGGCTAAATACCGACGTGGCATCCTCGCTTCTGCTATCTATCCGATGAGTTCATCGATCCTGGAAGGCGTCAACAACCGCATCAAGGTCATTAAGCGCATGGCCTACGGATTTCGGGACGCATCATATTTCTTCTTGAAGATCAAGGATGCGTTCCCCGGTAAAGTGCGATGAACCATTTTTAGAGCACGCTAAAAGTAGAGGTTAAGCGGCAAGTGCCAGTTTCTGTTTTGGCGTGATACCGCCGAGCGCCATGTTAGGCCGTTCGTAATTGTAGGTCCACAGCCAGTTGGTGGCAAATTCCTGGATCTCGTCGAGGCTTTCAAACAGGTGATGGGCAAGCCAGTCATAGCGAACCGTCCTGTTGTAGCGTTCAACGTAAGCGTTTTGCTGGGGCTGCCCGGGCTGGATGAAATCAATGCGGATGCCTCGCTTGGCCGCCCACGCCAAGGTCACTGCGCTGATGTATTCAGGACCGTTGTCGCACCGGATCGCTGCCGGCTTGCCGCGCCATTCGATGATCCGGTCAAGTGAGCGTATCACGCGTTCGGACGGCAGCGAGAAGTCGACCTCGATGCCCAGTCCATCGCGGTTGAAGTCATCGATCACGTTGAACAGACGGATGCTGCGCCCATCGGCGAGTTGGTCGTGCATGAAGTCCATCGACCAGCTCTGGTTGATCGAGGTCGGTACCGCCAGCGGCAGCGGTTTTTCGCGCACCAGGCGATGACGCGGCTTGATGCGCAGGTTCAGCTCGAGCTCCCGGTAAATCCTGTAGACGCGCTTGTGATTCCATTTGAAGCCTTTAACGTTACGCAGATACAGGAAGCACAGCCCGAAGCCCCAGTTGCGCTGGTTGTTCGTTAGCCGCACGAGCCAGTCGGCAATCAGGACGTTTTCCGCGTCCAGCTTAGCCTTGTAGCGGTAACAGGTCTGGCTGATGCCAAAGGCGTGGCACGCCAGCTTGACTGTGGCTGACCGCTCCAACACGGCCCATTGCGCCATCTCCCGCCGCTGAGATGGCGCTACCATTTTTTTGTGAGTGCCTCCGCGATGATCTCGGCCTTGAGACGTTCTTCGACGTACATCTTCTTGAGGCGCCGGTTTTCCTCCTCCAGCTCCTTCATCCGTGCCATCAACGAGGCGTCCATGCCGCCGAACTTTGAGCGCCACTTGTAGAACGTGGCGTTGCTGATGCCGTGCTCGCGGCACAGTTCCGGTACCGGGCTGCCGGCTTCGGCTTGCTTGAGGATGGCAATGATCTGGCTGTCGGTAAAGCGGGACGTCTTCATGTAGAGCTTTCTGTATCTTAAGTAGAAAATTCTACTTCTGATCGCGCTCTTTTTGTGGGGGGATTATCGTGCGCGAATATTACGGCGCCCGCGTGGCCAACAAGGTGGCGCGCACCATGGTTATACCTCCTCACCGCGAGGGCGGCCAAGCCCAGTTCATTGAACAACCGGTAGCCGCGTCCACCCAGGATGCGCAGCTCAACATCCTGCTCGACTACCTTCGCCACAACCTCGACCGGACACACAGCATCGACGACTTGGCAGAGCGCATCGCCATGAGCCGTCGCACCTTTACCCGCCATTTCAGCAAGGCAACCGGCATGACGCTGGTCGAATGGCTGGTCAATGAACGCCTTCACCAGACGCGCGAACTTCTGGAAACGACATCGCTGTCGATCGACAGGATTGCGAGTATGGCCGGGTTCCAGACGCCAACCTCATTTCGCCAACACTTTAAAAAGCGGTTTCAGGTCAGTCCCAGAGACTGGCGAAAGACATTCAGTGCTATGACATAGCGAGATGTGCTGTCCGATAAGCACATGCTAGTTCAACTATTCTTCAGGGCTACGTTGAACAGACGCCCACGTCAAAGGTCTGCTTTGAATCCAAGGTCGAAAGCGGTCGGTCGAATAGGTCGAAGAAGCCCGGAGGTTGTGTGCAACTTTATCTTTGCAAGAACGCCGACATGTTTCGAATTCATGCAATTCGTGTCAAACTCTATTTTGGTGGCGTCGGCCGAGAAATTCGCAAGTTGTTGTTTTTGATAAAGAAGTTGTGTCAAACTTTATTATTCGTGCACACCTATGCGGACTTGGTGCGCTAGCAATGTCGTTGCGTTATATGCTTGATGTGCCATTCGTACGGCGCCGTTTTGTAGGCGTTGCCGGCGCTCAGCGCCGTTATCGCACGGCTGGTTTCGATGCGACGGATATTCGATCGAGCTGTCCGCGCAGCTCAAGGACCGTCGCGTGCCCTGCGGCAAGCGCCATGTGCAGCTCAGCTCTCTGCAGTTCACTCCTTGGAGCTGATTTTGCTAAACGGTCACGTTCATCAGCGAGCAGTTCGAACAATGCCATGCAAGTGCCAAGCTCCTGACCCTGCCGCGTAAGCTGGAGCTGTGACGCCTGAACCTGAGCTTTTATATCTTCGATCCGGGCTGCAGAAGCGCGGTGCTCGGCTCCGGGTTACTTTTGCAATTTGATCACTACTGTCCGCTCACGGTCTAGATCCTCAGTCTTTGCTGATAAGCACTCTCACTCCTGCTCTGCTTTCCGATCAGTACTCTCGGTCGCTCGGAAGCGGATAGTAAAACGGCTTCCACCGCCTTTTCTTGATTCGTACTCGAACGAGGCGTTCAAGTAATCGCAAATGCGCGTCACAAGCGACAGACCAAGTCCAGTACCAAGGGACCCGCTTGACGGGGCAAGACGATTCCCGTGCCCTAACGTACTTTTGACTGCCTCTGGAAGACCCGGGCCCGTATCTTGGACAGTCAAGTGGTTCTCTCCAAGGATGACCGTCACTTCCCCCTGCTCAGTGTATTCGCAGGCATTTCGAACGAGATTGGCAACGGCTGACCTACAAAGTTCGACAGGCGCGCGCATGATAAGTGGGGCGTCGCCAACACATATAAGTCGAACAGGTTTGCCGGCAACAAGAGATTGATAAGTCACAACCTCCGCATATGCTACTTCACCAACCGAAACAGGTTCAAAATTGCTCAGTTCGGGAACACGCGCGAGCAGAAGCATCACGTTAATGCATTCGGCGGCATCTTTGGCGGCCTTGAAGACACGCAAAGCCGCCGCTCGCCTACGTTCGTCATTCTCACCTTCTAGAAGGATCTCAGTAGAACCAGTGATTACCATGAGTGGTGTACGAAGTTCGTGACTCACATCTCCGGTGAAGAAACGCTCACGATCAAGCACTCTGCGTAGTTCAACAGTATGCGCCTCAAGCGCTCTAGCGAGAAACCCTAACTCGTCTTTGCGCTCCGTAAGCGGCAGAACCCTAGCACCTCGCGCGACAGCAGTTGCTAATTCGCTGATCGGAGAAACGATGCGGCGTGCCACAAATCTTCCCAGGCCTGCAGCTGAGAGAACGCAGCAAGCAAAGAACGCAGCAAAGGTAGAGTAGACGACCAGTTCCACTTCTTCATAATCACTGCCATGGTCTACGACAACATATGGGCCGAACGCGTCGGCTCCCGCTAGTACGTGCAAGCTTTCTTGTCCACTTGCCGAGTCGGAGATCCCTGGCGGTAGCCCGCGCAGCGATGTGGGGATGTCATCACCTCGGTGAAAGCGAAGCCCAGCCGGCAGATCGACTTCTATTCCAGCAATTTCGCGCGGCAAAGCCCACTTCTCCACTTCTGCAAGCCGGTTATCAACGAGATGGACTTCTATTCCTTCTACAGCAACGGCAACGAGTATGGAAAAGCAACCGGCGAGAACAAAGCCGAAAAGCGTGAAGGCGGAGAGTATGCGTCGACTTAACAGGACATCGTTACGCATCTGGAAGCACCAATCTGTACCCAACGGCTGGAACCGTTACTAGCATCGGGAACTCGAACGGCTTATCGATAGCTTGGCGCAAAAAGTGGATGTGGGTTCGAAGTGAATCACTTTCCGGTCGATTCTCGCCCCACACGACATGCTCTAACGTCTCACGGGTTACAACACGAGGTGCGGCCACCATCAGCGCGCGAAGCATGACGTAACCGATTCGGGTCAACGCAATCCTAACACCATCACGCGATACCTCGTGAAGCTCCGGGTCGAACGACAAGGCTCCGAAACGTAGAGCCCGGTCGATTCCATGGGCACCGGTAGCTCGACGTATCATTGCCCTCAACCGCATGTCCAACTCGGCAACTGAGAAAGGTTTAATGAGATAATCATCTGCGCCGCTCTCGAACCCAGATGCCTTATCAGCTAGACTATCTCTCGCAGTCAGCATCAAGATTGGAGTGCTAAGCTTGAACTCGTAGCGTAATTTCTGGCAAACCTCGATCCCACTAATTCCCGGCAACATGACATCAAGGACAATCGCGTCATATTCGTTTTCTGAAATAAGGGCTAGACCGCCATAGCCGTTGCGCGCTGAGTCAAGCGTGTAGCCTTTAGGCTCAAGAAACCCGTAAAGGGTTGCAAGGATTTCTGAATTGTCTTCTACTATTAACACTCGCATGTTTGCTCTCACAATAGTTTATCGTGACTTCGATATTACTCAGGACACGATTCTGTCAAGTCGCAATCACATTGCGACGGTGGTCGACCTGTTCGATTAGAATATGAATCACCTGGAAATGAAGTGCATGCGATCGATTTGCGAATTGTCGCCCACGTTCGCAACTGAATTCACTTTCTTAGTCTTCAAGCTTAGATTTAGGCGCACCTGTCAACGCCATCACAAGTTCACAGCGGCTTCCGACTCATCGCTACCATTGGTTGTTGAGGTGTAGTGCGCCAATATTGCGAACAACCACAAGGCGGCGGCATCGAGCGAAACGCTGCCTAATAAAATCGCATCGATTGCAGTCCAAGTCGCTATAAAAGCACGGCAAGCAAAATCTTTGCGAGAAACATTGGATCGCGACCAGCGCAATTGCAAATCTGGAGTCATGGATTACAGGGCCTATATTTCATCGGCTCGGAGTGATGGGGCATTAGCTGCCGTTAATTGCACTGGAAGTCAGCTCGCGCCCGCGTACCCGATTGCGCCATCGCAATATCCGCTTTAGTGGTGCACTATGGAGCCAGCTAAGTACATTGCGCCGAAGATCCTTTTACAACCACGACCGTGCTAACCGCGTTCGCTTAACTACAAAGCGTGTCGTAATTTAAGACCTAGAAACGAATGTCGACATAGTCAAATCCTGTGAAGGGTTTAACCTGCTTATTCTCAGCGGTGGTCAGGTTGCACCGCGCCATTGCGGGCGCTCAGGGCGAGAAAGAGAGAGGGAAGTGAATGCAGCATCATTGGCGACTGGAAAGACGCGGTTCGCGACACGAACTGGCATGGCCTGCTCGAGTGCAGCCGGCGTGGATATTGCGTGGTTGCATGACGAGCAGTGAGAGTGCGCGCTTACGACTTTCTTTGAACCAGTTGCATTGCCTGGTTCGATCGAAACGACTCCGTCGCCTCGGTCGGCCTGATGCTGATGATGGCCGGAATGCTGCGCAACTAGACCCGTCTCTTGTATGCAATAAGCACTAACTGCACTCCAGCTGAACTGCAGTGCAAACATGAGGAGTAAAACCTGAACGAGCCTGCGAGTCATGGCGTGAAGTATAGCATTGACCCATGAGAAACACGGTCTGTTTTGTCCTCAAACTGCGCCATTAAATGAAGCATTTCGGCGATCAGGAATTGATTTTACGAACACACGGGTTGAAGATATCTAACGCTGGATTAATGGTGGCGCTATTGATATCTAACATGCCTAACACAGAGTGAAAAAAATTGTCGTGCGTGAACTCCTGCTGACGTCGCGCGTTAAGACACTGCTGATCTATCCGAAAGCGCCTACTGAAGGCGGAAGACATCCACATTATCATTGGCACATGGGTTTGCTCACGCGGTGCGATCAGATAAGGTGCGCCATGCAAATACATATTTCGTTCGCCAAGCGATTCTCCGTGATCGGATACGTAGAGCATCGCAGTGTCTACAACGCCAACGTTAGCCGCCGCTTCAAGTTGGGCGATCGTTCGGCTGAGGATGTAATCTGTGTAGAGAATGGTATTGTCATAGGCAGCAACGATCTCTTCTCGCGTGCATTGCTGGAAATCGGTCGTCGTACAGGCAGGACCAAATTTCGCGAAACGCTCAGGGTACCGCAGCGAATAAGCCGGTCCGTGACTACCTTTCTGATGCAGGACCAACACCGTGTCCTTAGTGATTTTACCAATAAATTCAGGGAAGTCTGCGAGCAGGCGCTCATCGTAACACTCCTCTGTTGAACAATGTACTGCTCCCGGTTCGGGAATTGAAAGATCCTGATACTCAACCCTATCACATACGCCTTTGCATCCGGAATTATTACTGCGCCAAATGACTCTCATCCCAGCATGCGACAAGACATCCAGTAGTCCCTCCTGCCCGCGGGCCTTTAGCGCATCATAATCGCTACGCCCCAATGTGGAAAACAAGCACGGGAGAGAGACGGCAGTCGCCGTGCCACAAGATTGGACATTGGTGAAATTAATGAGTCCTTTCTGGCGCGACAGTAGCGGATTAGTATCATTAGCGTAACCGTTCAACGAGAAGCTCGAGGCTCGGGCGGTTTCTCCCACTACGATCACCAAAACTACTGGCTTTCGCCCCTCGATCCACGTTCGACCTTTAATTGCATCCCGTCCGAGCGGCTTCACTATGATAGGGGTGCGCAATCGAGTGCTGGCATAGGCTTGGGTCGCCTGAATTAGGTTCATCGGAGTCAGTCTATACCGCAATTCATGGTACTGGCGGAAGGTAGGCGCCAAGCTCTTGAACGTTAAGATTAGCAACAAGATGGCAACGCAGATCACACCAGTGAATAGCGTGAGACGCGTCATCATTCCGCTACTGCCTCCAGGATAAATGATCTTTGTGCCGGCAAACCAAACCGAAGGAATGATACCGAAAACGGTAACGTAGACGAACATCCTCCAATTTAACAGCTCTGTCGCCTCCTTGAAGTCGGTCTCAAATACATTTTGGATCATCGTTTTATCTATAGAAATACCATATTGATGTATAAAATAACTAATGCCGGAAGAAATAACGATAGCCGCAATAACGACGGGCTTGAAAATTCGACTAAAGCTGAATAAAGTCAGAATTCCAATGAAAAATAGAACCAGAATAGCGAACATTCCAAGTAGCAGCGGAACGCGGGCAAAATCGATGCCATCGATGTACTCGATATAACCGACCCAGAACCCCGAGTTCGAGAATATCGAAAGATACACAGCAGCAATTACAATTGTCGAAAATACACTAAAATGCTTCTTGAAAATCTGCGTCACTTGATTACCCTTGATGAGTCAGTGCCCCGTTAGGCAACATAATTCATTCAGAATAGATTTTTAACCGTATCGCTAAGGTGAAAATGATGTTAAGTTCCTGATAAACGGAGGATGAAAAAATGACAATGGCATCAAATATTTCTTTGTCGTTGGGCGTTCTCAAACTAAGTGGCAAACGCATTACAATAATTGTGATAGCACGACTGGTACAAACAAGATCGCCCAAGTCAGCACAGCTAGCAATATCGTAGTGAACACGGCCGCGCTGCCCAGATCCTTCGCACGCCCTGATAGAACATGGTAGTCGAGCGACACTCTGTCGACCACAGCCTCAACAGCGGAGTTGAGCAACTCTACTATCAGAACAAGCAGCAAAACAGTTGTCAGCGCAACTTTTTCGATTGTTGAAACTGGTGCACATAAAGCAATTACTATTCCCGGACAAACTACCACCATCTCCTGGCGGAACGCATGCTCGTTTCGCCACGCTGTTCGAAGCCCCTTTATTGAGTAGCCAAATGCAGCTGTCACCCGTTTAGCGCCGCCGACGCTCTTGTATTGGCTCGAGTAATCTTCGTCGATTTTCATAACGATTTCGTTTAATATGATTTTTTTATGATTCAATAACATAGAAAGCTCACGATATTGCTACGAGCTCCCAAATCGCCTAACTTGCAAATGCTCTCATCAAGCCCGTAAAATCAGAGTTAAGAGGAGCAAAAAAGCGTTAAAAAAGAAAAAATAGGTATGTTACGCTTAGGAGGCGGACCGGTCGCCGCAGCGCGACCGGCGTGAGGGGCTTATCTGGCACTGCGACGTAATCCGAGCTGTTTTGCGGTCAGGTGAATTGCCCAAAGAATTCGCAAGCAGTCGATTATTGTGTAGAGTGACTACATAGCAGTATGTGCCGAAACTCAGTGGGCGATGCTGGATCAGTCCAATGGATCACACCTGCATATTCATGATGTTGGTATAAGCAGTCACTACCTGATTCCGTACCTGAAGAGTCCCCTGAAAGGCAATGCTCGATTTTTGCATCGCTATCATAGTGTCCGCTAAGCTGATCGAGTTGTCACCTAGTGTAAGACGCTGCCCGAGCTCCCGGGCCTCTGCAGAACGGTCGCTCACGGCCTGCAATGTCTTTTCCAGGGTCTGCGCGAAGTCAATTTTGACTGCCGGCTTGCTGCCTAACGCAGATGAATAAGTTACAATTTCTTGCAATAATATTGGCTTGCGTGACCCCGCCCTCAGTTGCTCCAACATAGCCTGAGTCGCGCTGCCGTCTATACTATCAATACTATTGATCGCCATAGGCCCTCCACGTTTTAAAGAAATCCGTCATCCTGACAGGAGATATGAGCTTTGCTTTCGCAATTTTGAATATCGTAGCGATTAGCCTGTTAAGCGCTCGTTAAATGCATGTCAAACCACACGTCGCGCACCGTGGGACAATGTCAAGCACGTCATTCACATGTTCGAGAATAGGATGAAACACGACAACCATAGGATTTCTTTAGAGGAACGTTGGCCGGTAAAAAAGACTAATGTTGGAATGGAAAGCGCTCCTTATTTCTTTTTGATATTTAATTAAACCATTGGTTCCTGTCCTCGCTGCCATACCCGCGATAGGCGTTGAGTAGGCTCTCACCTTGCGCTGAAAGCTGATTTTTAGTTACAGTCATCGCAGCTTTCAGGTAGCCTAAATGGACACAGTTCTAATTGAATCAATACATCTGTCGGCGAAGTACCTTTTTTACCTAAACAAAAAGAAGAAAAGCCTCGTGTCAAGCCTGACAAGGTACCTATTCTGCTAGGGACAGATATGATATCGATCTGAGAAATTTATTTCCGAGTGGTTTTATCCGGTTGTTTCAATTTAGATCCTGTATGGTACCCGCATGCCGGTCAAAATATACTCAAACTACATTAATAGTTCGCTGGATAAAGCTCTCGTTCGATCAGCTCTATCAAAATATGAATGATCTTTATGTGCATTTCCTGAGTCCGATCGGCAAACGCCCTAGATGGACAACTGATACAGACGTCACATAGGTCCTCCAAGGGCGATCCAGAAGCCCCGGTTAATGCGATGACCTGCATGCCGAGTTTCTGAGCCATCTGGGCTGCTACTAGGATCGAAGCACTTTTCCCGCTAGTACTTATCGCAAGCAAGACATCGCCAGGACGGCCATGAGATTGGATGTACCGGCTGAACACATTTTCATACCCGTAGTCGTTCGCGACGCACGTGATGTGAGTGGGGTCGCTGATTGCAGTTGCGGCAATCCCCGGGCGATCGTGACGGAACCGCCCTGTTAGCTCTTCCGCGAAATGCATTGCGTCGCACATTGATCCGCCATTACCGCACGAAAATGCCCTTCCGTTACTACGAAAAGCTGTCACCAACAAATGAGCCGCGGCGGCGACACTCTGGAGCTTGCTTTGATCATTTACAAACTGATCGAGCACCTGCTGCGCTTCGGTCAGGCCATTTTTGATATGTTCAATCATGTAAATTCCTATACTTTCAATGACTTGTGCGTGACTCAAAACTGTGTGCTCCTGTCGCCTGTTCACAAGGTGCACGCTCAACTTGGACGGTGGAATGGTGAATGTCGAATTTGTCTGCAACAGCACGACGTACCCCGGCCAACACAGTGTCGTCGTCAGCTTGATCGGGATTGCGTACGACGTGCACGGTCAAGCTCACCTTGCCGCTCGTGATGGCCCACACGTGCAGGTCGTGGATGGTAACGACACCGGACACCGCCAAAATCGTTTTCTCCACATCAGCAAGGACGATTTCCTCAGGCACGCCCTCAAGCAACACATTCAAGCTTGCTTTTAACAGCACCCAAGTACGCGGCAGTACCCAAAAGCCGATCGCCACGGCAATCACGGAATCAATCCACGCGGCTCCAGTCCAGCGGATCAGAAGCGCACCGATGATTACACCGATCGATCCCAACATGTCACTCCACACCTCAAGATAAGCGCCTTTGACATTCAGGCTGGAGTCCTTGCCAGCAGAGAGAAGCCGCATGCTGATCAAGTTGATGATTAGGCCAAGTACAGCCACGATTAGCATGGTCCCAGAGGCGATTTCGGGCGGATCTTGCAGACGTTTCCACGCTTCGAACAAAATGTACATTGCTACCATGAACAGCAGGATCGCATTCGTGGCAGCGGCCAGAATTTCGAAGCGATAGTAGCCAAAGCTGCGCTGTGTATCGGCCGGCCGGCGCCCGATTTGAATTGCCGCCAGTGATATAGCCAGTGCTGCAGCATCGGTGAACATGTGCGCCGCATCAGAGATCAACGCCAAGCTATTGGTCATAATTCCGGCGATGAGCTCGGCGACCAAGAACGTTGACGTCAGGCCAAGCGCGATCCACAAGCGACTTGTGTTTTGCGTGGGTGAGACGGTGTGGGAGTGTGAATGACCCGAACCCATGGTTTCTCCTTAATTCGTTACGTCGTTAATTTTAAGATCGAGACCGGCATCTGGACTCGAGGATCGGATATCAATGTGATCCGACCGCGATCTGTACAAGCATAGCTCTTCTCTAATCCAACAACCGACTCAGTTGCACTACCTGCGGTGCCAGCACAGCGAATATCATAATAACCATCAAGCCCACACCGACAATGCCATCGGCATTCTGGAACCCTGCTGCGATCGCCAATACAGTGAGAAGCGGCGCAATAAATGGAAGTGCTGCCAGAGCGGCATTAACCAAAACGATCGCGCCCTTTTGGGCGCTGCTATACCGGTAGTAAAACCCACGTAGCACACCAACCAAAAATGCGCATAATGCGCCCGGCAACAACTCGAGTGGCACCAAAGTTGATGCATGATTCAAGGCATGCACTGCGCCGCCAGCAAGAAATGGAGTGAGTAACACAAGGACGCTGACTACGGCAAAACGCACTACAGCGCTTTGAGCTGCCTTGCCCATTTTGCTCCGCTCCCCCTCAAGATTCCCGCTGTTCAGCGTCATAATGGCAAGCTGATACGACGCGCCTGCAGCTAAAGAAAAACTTTCCCAAAAGAAAGCTCCGTACATAGTCAAGATGACCACCACAATGCTCGATCCCAGGACTACGTGAGATACGGCGGTATCGAGACCGCTTGGTGTCATGCGCATAAACAAAATCTCCCAAACGCGGCAGAGCGACGCGCCCCGCCCGTCTCAATGAACAAGACCCAACGGCGCGGATAGCCTGTCAAATATCGATTGTCGATCGTCGACTGGCATCTGCGGGACGGCGCGTTGACGGGACCGTCCCGGCGCATCTTCTGCTCAACGGTTCAGACCGGGGTTACTACACGACTTTCACGTAGAGGGCCCTCAGCATCCTTTCGATGCGCCATGCGATACAGGAGCGGCAATACCAGCAGAGTAAGTACTGTCGAGGACAAAATGCCGCCAATCACTACTGTAGCCAGCGGGCGCTGAACCTCGGCTCCCGTACCGGTAGCGATCGCCATCGGCACAAACCCGAGCGATGCCACCAATGCCGTCATCAGCACCGGGCGGAGGCGCGTAAGCGCGCCATGCGTTATGGCTTCATCGAGCGACATGCCGTCTTCACGCAGCGACCGGATGAACGAGATCATTACCAGTCCGTTTAGCACTGCCACTCCGGACAAGGCAATAAAACCGATCGCTGCCGTGATAGAGAGCGGAATGTCTCGCAGTGCCAAGGCCGCAATCCCCCCGGTCAAGGCAAAAGGAATGCCGGTAAACACCAGCAGTCCATCTTTCACGTTCCGGAACATCATGAAAAGCAGTATGAACACCAAGAACAGTGCAAGAGGCACGACGATCTGCAGGCGCTGGGTCGCCGATTTCAGTTGCTCGAACGTACCGCCCCACGTGGTCCAGTAACCGGCCGGGATGCGCACGCTCTTGGCCAGCGCCTCCTCTGCTTCCGGTACGAAGCTACCAATATCGCGCCCGCGTACGTTGGCACTGATCACGATACGTCGCTTGCCGTCTTCGCGACTGATTTGGTTTGGGCCTGGCGCAATGTCGAGTGTCGCTAATTCACCTAAAGGAATGAAGTTCGTACCGGCGGCGCTAGAGCCCGAGCGAGCCGGTAGTGCGATCGGAAGCCGGCGCAACGCATCAAGGTCTGTTCGCTGTACCTCCGGCAGCCGCACAACGATCGCAAAACGGCGATCGCCTTCGAACATGGTGCCGGCCTCGCGGCCACCGGTTGCCGCCGAGATGGTTGCCTGAACGTCAGTAATGTTTAGGCCATAGCGCGCTGCCTTGTCACGGTCGATATTGACCGTCAGCATTGGCAAACCGGTGGTCTGCTCTACTTTCACCTCAGCCGCGCCCGGCACGCGTTGCAGTACTGCAGCGATTTGGGCACCAGTCGATGCCAGCACGTCCATATCGTCCCCGTACAGCTTTACAGCCACATCGCTACGCACGCCTGATATCAGCTCGTTGAAACGCAGCTGGATAGGTTGCGAGAACTCATACGCGTTACCCGTATATTTTTCCGCCTCTTTCTGGATCGCTTCCACCAGCTCGGCGTGGCTGCGCTTGGGCTTGGGCCAGTCAGACTCCGGTTTAAGCATGATGTAGCCATCAGAAATATTTTGCGGCATGGGGTCAGATGCGATCTCGGCTGTCCCGGTGCGAGCAAAGACACGTTCAATTTCAGGGAACCTCGCTTTCAGTCCTACTTCCAGCTTCTTTTGCATGTCCACAGACTGAGTCAGGCTAGTCGCTGGAATGCGTAAAGCCTGAATCGCAATATCCCCCTCATTCAGGTTCGGAATAAATTCACTACCCAGGCGCGTTGCCAGAAGCCCAGAGAGCATCACGATCACGATTGAGGCGGTCAGTACTATCGGCCCGTTGCGCAGGACAATACGCAGCGCCGGTTCATATGCGTTGCGCGCCATCGTCATCAAACGATTCTCTTTTTCCGCCACTCGCTTTCCGATAAACAGGGCTACCGCAGCAGGTACAAAAGTGATCGACAGGATCATGGCACCCAGCAGTGCGATGACCACAGCAAAAGCCATCGGATGGAACATCTTCCCCTCTACCCCGCTCAGCGCGAAGATCGGGAGGTATACCACCATGATGATCAATTGACCGAACAGGAGCGGTCGGCGCGCCTCTTTGGCAGCAGCAAAGACTTCCCGAAAACGCTCCTGCAAAGTCAGCTCGCGCTTGTTCTGTTCCTGTGCATGCGCCAGGCGCCGGACACAATTTTCAACGATCACTACGGCGCCGTCGATGATGATGCCGAAGTCGAGTGCGCCAAGGCTCATCAGGTTCGCACTAACGCGGTATGTAACCATCCCTGTAAATGTGAATAGCATCGACAGAGGGATGACCATCGCTGTAATGATGGCCGCGCGAATGTTGCCCAAGAAGATGAACAAAATCACGACGACCAGGATTGCGCCCTCCAGCAAGTTCTTGCGCACTGTGGAAATCGCTTTATCGACCAGTACCGTGCGGTCATACACAGGAACGGCTTTGACGCCGGCAGGCAGGGTCTTATTGATCTCCACCATCTTGTCTGCGACCAATTGCGAGACCTGCCGGCTGTTCTCACCGATGAGCATGAATACGGTACCGAGCACAACTTCGACACCGTTGTCGGTCGCGGCACCCGTGCGTAATTCGCGTCCAACAGCGACGTCAGCGACATCGCGAATACGCACCGCGACCCCATCCTCGTTCTTCAAGACTGTGTTTCGGATATCGTCGATAGTGCGTACTTGGCCAGGCGCGCGAATCAGGAGCTGCTCGCCCGATCGCTCGATGTAACCTGCGCCCGTATTGTCGTTGTTGCGCTCGACTGCTGTGGCGACATCAGCCAGAGTGACCCCGTAAGAGCTGAGGCGGTTCGGATCGGGGGTGATATGGTATTCCTTGGCGTAGCCACCGATCGAGTTAATCTCGGTAACGCCTGGTACCTGACGCAGTTGCGGCTTGATGATCCAGTCCTGTACTTCGCGCAGGTCCGTCGGAGTATAGGGTGTGCCGTCAGGCTTTTTTGCCCCTGCTTCAGTCTCGACCGTCCATAAGTAGATTTCGCCCAAGCCGGTGGAAATCGGACCCATAACCGGTGTCGCACCTTCAGGCAGTCCCTCCCGCGCTTCTTGCAGTCGTTGGTTGACCAGCTGACGCGCGAAATAAATGTCAGTACCGTCGTTGAAGATGACGGTCACCTGCGACAGCCCGTAACGCGACAGCGAGCGTGTTTGCTGTAATCCAGGCAGGCCGGCCATCACAGTCTCGACAGGATAGGTGATGCGCTGCTCGACCTCGAGCGGCGAGTAGCCTGGCGCCGATGTATTGATCTGGACCTGCACATTGGTGATGTCGGGTACTGCGTCAATCGGCAGGCGCTGATAGTTGTAGACGCCGATCGCCGCCATGGCGAAGACCAGGCCCATGACGAGCCAACGGCTGTCAATGGCAAAACGTATGATGCGTTCAAACATGGAATCCCCTTTTAATGGCCGTGCTCGGCGCTACCCTTGCCGAGTTCGGCCTTGAGTACAAAGCTTCCGCCGTTGACATAGCGCGTACCTGGGCGCAAGCCTTCGAGGATTTCGACTCCTTTGCCGTCGATGGTGCCGGTCACGACCGGCTGTGCGCGAAAGCCGCCTTCAACGGCTACGAAGACAACGGTCTTGTCTTCGACCGTCTGGATGGCGTCGACAGGCACAGCAACTGCGGCCTGTCTTGTTCCTTGCACCAGCATGACGTCGACGAACAGACCTGGACGCCAGGCGCCGCCCGGGTTGGCGATAACTACGCGCGCAGTCGCAGTGCGCGTCTGTGCCCCGACCAACGAACCCACGTAGCTCACTTTCCCAACAGCAGTCAGGTCTGAGCCAGTGGCTGTGACGGTCGCGGATGCGCCGCTGCGCACACTCCCCAAATCTTTTGGCGTGACAGCGACGTCTACCCAGACCCGCGACAAGTCAGTCAGTACGAGCACATTGGTGTTTTCCTGCACCGCTTCGCCCAGAGTGATGTGCTTCTCCACGACGACAGCGTCAAACGGTGCACGCAATTCGTAACGGTTCAATGCGCCACCTGCGCCTGAAACTTCGAGCGCTGCCAGTTTCGAGCGGGCAGTCTGCAGGGCCAGCTCAGCCTCACGCAATGCCTGCTCCGCCTGTTGGTAGTCCTGCTGGGCAGAAATGCGGTCCTGCCACAGTTTTTTCTCACGCTCGTAGACGGTTTTTGCCATCCCGAGCCTGACCTGCGCTGCATTAGCAGCGCTTCGCAGGTCGGCCAGATCAGGGCTGGAGATCACAGCAAGCACTTGTCCCTTCTTGACTGTTTGCCCCAGCTGCGCGGGAATAGATTCGGCCACCCCGCTCAAGCGCGGCACGACGTGCGCCGTCAGGTCGTCGTTGACACGAACTTCGCCAGGAAGCTTCACCATGTTATTGATCGTGGCCGGCCCGGCAATTAAGGTCGTGATCCCCGCCTTCTCAGCCTGCGTGACCGACAGCTTGACCAACCCTTCGTCGTCATGCTTTTCTTCTGAACCCTCTTTTTCTTCTGAACCCTCTTTGCTGGCGGTGCGGCTTTCTTTGGCTCCTTCTGTTTTCTCGGTCTCGGCGTGGCCATGGGCATCTTCGCCTGCGCCGACTTCGCCACCGTTCTTGTTCCAGAACAGTATTGTCATCGCCAAGACGGCGCCAATGGCCAAGATCGCGGCGATGATCGGCAGACTTTTCTTCTGGTGATTGCTTAGTGATTTCATTGCATGTGTTCCTTGAAAATAGCTGTGCCGTAAGGGCCAGCTGTGGGCGCGACACGTTCAATATCCGTGGCTGCCCTATAGCGCTCCGAAAGGCCGCGCAGATAGAGCGTGCGCGCCTGAATCAATGCGCGTTGGGTGTCAAGTACGTCGAGGAACCCAAATTTGCCGAGCTCAAAACCGATCACGGCGGCGTCGTACGCTTGTTGTGCCGCCGGCACCATTTCAGTCTTGAGGCTATCGAGTTGTAACTGCGCGACTTCGGCACGTTGGCGTGCATCGGCGAGTTCTTGGTACAGGCGTAGGCGTTCAGCTTCCAGCTCGTCGCGTGCTTGGTCCACGCGTCTAAGGGCAGCGAGCATGTTGCCTTGGTTACGATTAAACAAGGGCAGCGGTATGGAAACGCCAAATACTGCTTCACTGCCCCCGCGCTCGCGATCACGCTGAGTTCCCACCGTGACTGATAAATCCGGTATCCGTGCCGAACGTTCAATGGTCACCTGCGCGTTTTGCCGACCCACTTGCGCCTCGGCTTGTCGCAGTTGCGGCGATGCACTCATGCGTTGCTCGAGTTCTGCCATGGCAGGAATGGCGGCGAACTCGATGGCCGGCATCTGCAAAGGCTGTTCGACGGCACGCGAAATCCCCATCAGCGCAGCGAGCCGGCGCCGAGCTGAAGCCCGGTCGGCCATCGCCTGAGTAAGTTCCATGCGCACGGCCGACTCTGCCACGCTGGAGCGGGTCTGCTCGACCGGCGATATCTTGCCTGCGGTGACACGACGACTTGCGGCATTTGTCGCGCGCCGGGCAATCTCCAATGCTGCTTCGGCGAGGACAACGCGCTCCTGCGCAGTCAATGCTTCCATATAGGCCGCCATGACGTCCGCGCGCAGCGTAGCGCGTCGAACATCTAGTGACCGGGCAGCTAGCAACTGCTCCTGTTCGGCGGCAGCGACACGCGCCCCACGTTTGCCGCCAAGCTCGATAGTCTGGGTAATTTGTGCTGTCTCGACTCGAGAACGACGGTCGGTCCCTTCGGTCGACAGGGACAGCTCCGGATTCGGCAGAACACCGGCCTGGATGCGGCCGCCCTCGGCGATCCCTATTGCGTGCGATGATGCGCGCAGACTGGGGTTATTAGCATACGCCGCGCGAATAGCCTGTTGGAGAGTCAATGGGAGCTGCACAGTATCGGCAACCCCCGGCGGTATAGTTCGGTCGCGCAGTACTTCCGACTGCGCTGTTTGAGCGTAAAGAGGGGCCGACTGCGCAAGCAGCAAGAGCGCCCCCAGGATCATAGATCTGTATTGCATGGATAACTCCGAGGTGAAAGAATCGAAAGCTATCCGGCGACTGCGCAAGCGCCGACCTTGCGCCAAAGCGCACGATCGGAAACAGCGAGGATTACCTGGAAATAAAAGGGATTGCCGCCGGACTTAAATGGCGGCAGCCCACTGGGGGCGCTCAGGAGGAACCTGGGGAACTGAGGCGAATTTGACGTTAATACTGGTTGGCGCAATGCCTGCCGTAAGCAGATACTGCGTAACAGGTGCGGCCGCAGGAGCCAACACAGCATGAGCACAAGACGAACAGTGCGAGTGCTGAGCAATCTTTTTGGTCGAGGCAGGCTTGCCATCATCAGCAGCTTTCGCTAGCTGATCGTGGGCATCGGCCTTGTGTTGGTGATGTCCGAGGTGCTGCGCCGCGCGCCCGGTCTCATGCATGCAATAGGCGCTGATCGCACTCCAGGTGAACTGGAATGCGAGCATCATCAGCAAGCAAGTGAGAAATCGGCGGGTCATGGGCGGCAGTATAACATCGTGCACTGTTAATGGTTGCGCTCATGCAGGTTTATGCGCAATAAACGCATGCCATTAAAAATGACGAGCAGGCTTGCGCCCACGTCGGCGAAAACGGCCATCCAGAGAGTCGCCCAACCAACGATTGCGAGTATCAAAAACACGATCTTAATCAGAAGGGCGGCGCCGATATTTTGCCTTAGGATGGTCCCGGTAGCGCGGCTAAGGACAATAAACTGCGGCACTTTGCGAAGGTCGTCTTCCAGCAGAGCGACATCGGCCGTCTCGATCGCAGTATCAGTGCCCGCTGCGCCCATGGCGAAACCGATGCTCGAGCGTGCCAAGGCTGGCGCATCGTTAATGCCATCACCAACCATCCCTACGCTTCCATGGCGTGCCAGTTCCTCGTCGATGACAGAGAGTTTTTCTTCCGGCAGCAAACCGCCTCTGGCATCGTCGATTCCAACCTGTCGCGCAATGGACGCTGTTGCAGCAACGTTGTCGCCACTGAGCATCACGGTGTGAATCCCGAGGCGATGGAGACGCTCGATGGCCTCAATGCTTGTTGGGCGGATCGTGTCGGCCACGGCTATGATCGCAAGGACACGTTGCCCGTTGATCAGGGCGACAGCGGTCTTGCCCTCGCCTTCCAGTTTTGCGATCAAACTGCTAGCCTGTTCGTTTGTAATTCCTAGTTCGTCCAACAGTCTCGTGTTACCAAGGTGATACAGAACGCCGTCGATACGCCCTTGCGTTCCACGCCCACCAAGGGCCTTGAAGCTCTCTACCTCAGCCAGTTGCGTGCCTGCCAACTCATCATGCCAATGGCGACTGATGGCACTGGAGACCGGGTGGTCCGAGCGTGCGGCGAGCGACGCGGCAAAGTACAACGCGGCCTCATCGGGATCATCGACAGGAACGACGTCGGTGAGCGAAGGTTTCCCACGCGTGATGGTGCCCGTCTTGTCGAGCGCGATGTAACGCAACTTCGCGCCCTGCTCCAGGTAGACACCGCCCTTGATCAGCACTCCCGCTCGAGCGGCGCGCGCCAGGCCGCTCACCACCGTCACCGGTGTTGAAATGACCAGTGCGCATGGACAGGCGATGACGAGCAATACCAGCGCTTTATAAATCCAGTCCATCCACTCTCCGCCAGCAAACAGAGGCGGCAAGATTGCTACGAGCAATGCGACGAAAAATACAACTGGGGTATAAACGGTGGCGAAGCGATCAACGAACCGCTGGGTCGGAGCCCGTTTTCCCTGGGCTTCCTGCACAGTTCGAATGATGCGCGCCAGAGTCGAGTTGCTATGTAACGAGGTGACCTGGTATTCGAATGAGCCGCTCTCATTGATCGTCCCGGCAAATACCTTGTCCCCTGCGACCTTCGCGACCGGCATGCTTTCCCCGGTGATGGGTGCTTGATTGACGGTAGACTCACCGGCGGTGACCTGGCCATCCATGCCGACACGCTCACCTGGCGCAACGCGTGCAAGAGCGCCGACATTGACACCGGCGGCATCGCGCTCTGCCCATACGCCATTGTTACCGCGAACAGTGACACGATCGGGCGTCAATGCCATCAGACCTTGGATGGCATTGCGTGCGCGATCAAGAGCATGAGACTCGATCAATTCGGCCAGTGAGAACAAGACCATCACCATTGCGGCCTCCGGCCACTGCCCAATAAGCACGGCGCCAGTGACCGCGATCGACATCAGTGCGTTGATGTTCAGGTTCCGATGCCGTAGCGCGGCCCACCCTTTGCGATAAACGTCCGGCCCGGTGAGCGCGATGGCTAGCACCGCAAGCACAATTACCAAAAGTGAGTTCTCGTCTCCGGTCGTCCATGCGATAACTTCGGCACTAACCGCCGCTGCCAAGCCAAGCAAAAGTTTGATGAACGGAGCGCGCGACGGCGCGGCGGGGGTGACTTGGTCCGCTCGGGTTTCACTGGGCTTCGAAGAATCCGGCTGATCCGAATCCTGGATGCGAATGGGTTCCGGAAGTGCCATTGGCACCGGCATCATGGCAAGTGCGCGGATCGCCACAAGAATGGGCTCAGGAGCAGGCAGCGTGTGGGTGACCCTCAATTGGCGTTGCATCAGGTTAAAGTCGAGCGCTACGACGCCAGGCAGTTTGGCGAGTGCATGGCGAAGGAGACGTTCTTCCGTGGGGCAGCACATCTGCGCGATGTGGATCGTCACTTCGTGCGGAGCGTCCTCTATCGTCACTTCGTTAGCAAGCGACGCTGCAGGCGGTTTGATTTCGCAACAGGATTTCGACTGGCATTTCGACATGGTCGTCTCTCAGATTGGTGTATAGTCGCCATTTAAATCCCTGAAGCGGGTACAGGGTCAAGCACTATTTGCGTAAAGGGACCGATATCATGAAAATAGGCGAACTGGCCCAACGCTCTGGGTGCCTGGTGGAAACCATCCGATATTACGAACAAATTGGGTTGCTGGCCCCGCCCGCTCGCAGCGCAAACAACTATCGATCCTATGGGCATGCGCACGCTGAACGCCTAGACTTCATCAGGCATTGCCGCGCTCTGGATATGCCACTAGACGAGATTCGTAAGCTCCTCGACCTTCGGGACTTCCCCGAGCAGGACTGCGCCGAGGTCAACGCTTTGCTGGATCAGCATATTGCAGAGGTAAGTGCACGGATTGCGGCGCTGACGATGCTCGACGAGCAATTGAGGCGCTTGCGCAGCAGATGCAACAGCACGGATGCAACTCGCTCGTGCGCGATACTCAACGCACTCGGAGGCGTCTGAATCAAAGTAGCTGAAACCGCAAACGACGTTGTATGCATGTGTCGACGTGTCGAGGTGCTGTTGCAGAAATCGACCCGTGCAGCCTTCGAGCATGGTATAGGTAAGCTTATGGCATGAGTGCCCCAAAATAACCGAAACACCGAACAACCCACTGGAAACTCTGCAACACGGCGGTGAAGGCGTCCGGCTCCCTGCTCATTTCACAGCACAAGGACATGTGGTGCCGGCCGTGCCAGCGGCAAACGGGGCCGCAGCTGAAAATACAGCAAAACGGCGATGCAGCTCTCCTCGACAAATAAAAGGCTTGTTCAGCCTTCCCCTGCGCCAAAAGATGGGCCCCGACCTGAGTCAATGCCAAAGCCCGAAACGCTATCCCGGCGACCCGTCACCTTGGCAGGAGGCCCGCGCACCGCGGCTGTACGTGCCTCTGTCGAGATAAATCATTTGTTCGCTTTAACAGCGGTGTCATCACTACACGTGGCCGTGACTTGCCGGTTCCCAAGATCAGCGAGCGATCGAGATGATTCTCGGCGCGTTTCGCCAGAGTCAGTGTCGCTATGTGACGGTGTTTAGGTACTTTTTTTTCAGTGCGCGCTGAGTGAGTATTGTTAGGTACAGGGTCGCGTAAATCGAGCGCAACCAGATACCTAAAACTTCGTCATTGATTTAACGTCGTTTCAAATCAAAGACTTAGTACCGAGCTCAGTTAGTAGATTTAGGTAAGAGCACTTGCGTTTCACCCTGCCGTGTTCGAAAACTGACTTTACGCGCTGATTGATCTGCCTGGCGCAGCATTGCGGCCACGCCCCCAGCGCCAACGAAAGAGCACCACCTTGGCCCGAATACCGTTCCAGATGTCCGACGAGCAAGCGAGTAAGCTGCTGCTGTTTGTCTCGCCGCTCAAAGAGAAATATCCACCTGGTCGCCCGTCGAACAGGCCATTCGTGCATGAGTTCATTCGGGCTGTCCATACAGCGACTGGGCGGACGTTCAGTCCAGCGATTTACCGGCGCCTGCTTAATGCTTACGCGCCTGATTACAAGCCATCGACCAATACGCTTGCGCTCGAAAAAGAAGCCGTTGAACGGGAGATCTCAGGTGCGGCGGCGCCGGCGTCGGTTCCCGATGCAGCGGCCCCGAGCTGGCTAGCGCCAACCGGCGACATTGATGGCTTGATAAGGGGTGCGGTTGAGGATGTGTTGGCACGTCAGCTCGGCGCCGTAGGAAAAGCAGTCCAGGGAGAGCAGCAAATGGCTCAAACCTACATTGCCGACCTTTGCAACCGCCTTGCGGCCTCAGACCGGGCGTTGGCAGAAACGCGAGGGCTCGCTGCCAAGCTGGCTGCCGACCTCCAGGTGTCGACGGAGCGTGTAGCTGATGCGACCGCGAGGCTGCATCAGGCCGAAGCGTCGGCGCAGGCGCTGCGCGAGGCTCATGGTGCAGCAATGCAGGCAGTGGCTGACGAGCTTGCCGAGATACGGAAGTTCGCCATGCGCTCCATTGATGACGTGCGTGGGGAAACCCGGGCGGAGCGTGACCGCCGGAGCCAGCTTGAAGAACTGCTGAAAACGAATGAACGATTGATGGAAGTGTTTCGCCAGGCCGCCTATCAGCGCGGCGGCGCGATTCCTCCTGAACTGCGCACGGAGCAAAAACGATGAAGAACGACCTGATTGTTCAGCCAAACGCCCTCCCCACCCGCCCGATCGACTCTACGCCGCATATCTTGGGCGCCGTGGTCGACGACTGGCACGCAATCGAGGTCTGGCTCGCAACGGTGGCGTCCAACAGCCGCAATGGGAAGACATCCACGGTTGCCACATATCGCTTCCACCTTGCGAAGCTGCGGTGGTTCTGCGAAAAGGTGCTCGGCCGCCCGCCTTCGACATGGAGCATGCAAGACGTTGAGGCGTTCCGCGATTTCCTCAAGGAGGTGCCGCCGCGGTACCTTCCCGCGAATAAGGGCGAACCGAACCACACTCCCTTTAAGTCGCAGCCTTCAGTTAGCTCGCAAAGCGACATCATGCGGTTCACGAAGGCGATGTTCGGAGCCTTGCAGGCGAGCGGATATCTCCAGCGCGACCCAATGGCCATGACAAAGGCTCCAGCAGCCCGGCGCCTGAACGTGTCGCGAGCGATTCATCTTGATGTGTACGACACGGTCCTTCATGTGATGGACGAGCAGGATCGCTCATGCTTGACTGACCGACGCCGGCATTTGCGTGATCGCTTTATCCTCGTATGTCTGCGCGAAGCGGGATTGCGTGCGACGGAAATTGTCGGAGCAAAGATGGGCGCGTTCACGCAGTTGGCAGATCCTGCGAACCGCAAGACGTACTGGGTGTTCACTGTGTCCGGTGAAAACGCTAAAGGAGGCAAGGAACGCCCAGTACCGGTGACAAGCCTGTTGATGGACGCACTGATCGCCTACCGCCTCTCGTTCGCCCTGCCCCCCTATCCTTCGCACGGAGATTCAACGCCCCTGCTGCTGTCGCCCCGCACGAAGAAAATAGAGCTTAAGGGAGGCGCGATTACACGTGCGGCCGACAAACGCTTCTTCGGCGCTTGGGCAAGCGTAACCACGCGCCAAGGCCTCAACAAGATCATCAAGGCTCGCCTGTCCGATGCTGCCGCGGTCATCCAATCCCGAGGGGATCGCGCTACAGCTGATCGGCTCAGGGAAGCATCTGCGCATTGGCTGCGCCACACGTTTGCCACGGCCGCACTCCTGAAAGGGCAAGATATTCGTACCGTCGCCTCTATGCTCGGCCATAGCAGCGTCGAGACGACGATGAACTATACGCGCCAGGGTGCGCTTGACGTAGTGCGTGCGAGCGAAAAGGTCGACTTTGGCGCTATTGCGCAGGTTCAATCGCCGGCAATTTTTGACGACATAGAATCCGTCCCAAAGTAGTAGCCAGGCCGTTATCGAAAATGCGTAAATCGGCGCACCAGGATGTGTAAGCTGGCCCTAATACTCACCAGAAAGATGTTAATAAATCATGGCTGCCACAAGACAAGACCGCGAAAAGGCGGTAAAGCGAGCGTTGGCTAATTCCGCGTTGGAAGGCTTGAAGCCCGATTCGGAATTCACTGCGTTACTCAATCGGTATATCGACGGTGAAATTTCACTAGATAGTGCTCTTGAGTACACCAGGACGCAATACAACAGGCACCCGGTCTAGATTGTTGTGTTCACGACTACTATTATGTTCATCTGCTCGATGGGCTCGATAATTTAACAGGGAAAGAAATGGCGAAGAAATTTCAGATGGTGTGTGGGCTTTGGGTGAACCCCGACTTTTCGCAGGTGCTCGCGGGCCGAGCGCAGCCGCCGCGGGTTAACCATTCGGATGTGGACTTTGCCGCTCTCCATGCTGCGATCTGCGAGCTATTTCCTTATGGTCCGCCAGTGCATATCCAGCTGCCAAACGACACGATCGACCAGGTCGCCGTCCACGTGCGCGCAAGTGGAAAGCACAGCGCCTCAATGCGATGCGAAGATTTCGGCGCTGCACTTCTCAGCTGCGCGAAAAAGGACAACGACGAGATCGTCGACGTTCGCGCTTCATGGGCTCCACTACATGAGCTGCCGGATCGCGCTTTCGCCCCGCCACCAGTTATCTTGCCGTTCGTTGTAACCGCTGAAGACTTCGAAGATGCAATGGTCTGGCATGCGAGCACTAGGCCAAGGATTGGACTGCCAGCGTTCGATATCATGGATGAGATGTCGAACCCGGGGAAAGAGCGAGAAGAGAACGGCACTTTGCCGGTCGAATTCCGGGCAGCTCTGCAGCGAATCTTTGGCACGCCGTATGACCCGATGACCGTTCTTGACCGCATGGCCATTGACAAGGCGCCGCGTTGATATGACTTAGGCTAGGGCACCAATGCCTAAAATGCAGGCACGCCGATAGAACCCGCATGCCTGCTGCTTTTCATGTCTGGATTGAAGGTGTTCTCCACACGGATTGTGGATATCCTGACGATGCGTGCATGTTCAACAGCGGCTATCTCGGTCAACCCGTTGAAGCTTTTCTTCTTACTCCGGCCTTCAATCCAGGATCGGGTCGTCTGAGAGCCACATTAGCGCACCGTCTCGCTCAGTGCCGCCAATAGCCGTCCACGTCCTGCCGCTCTCATCAACGGCGATGCACCCCGGTTGCCAATGGTTTGGGTTGCGCAGCTTGTCAACCCAGGCATCGGCGGTACCTTTGAAAATAATTACTACGCCCCCGCGGCCGGCATAGCCCTTTTCCTCCCGCCAGCGCTGTGCCTCTTCGATCGGTGGCTTGACGGATTCGGCACCGAAGGTCACGCCGCCGTCCCATTCGAGAAAGACCTTGGCGCCGCACGAACTGCACTCATGCGGGGCGCCGTCGTGCGCATCGCCGGGCAGATACACTTCGCCTTCGTGCCGGCATTGAGCACATTTGTACAGGTACAGCACGTGGGCCTCATCCATGGGTGTCTTCGATCATGATGTGTGTGTCATTTTCCGAAATAAATACGACTAATCTCCATGGCCCTCGAATTCGCTCTGCTGCACGAGGCTATTTTCCGTGATTTCAGCTTCGCCGACCTAGGGGCCAGGGAGAGTTCACGAGTGTTAGCAGCTCAGGGTCGAACTCAGCGATGGCAGCGTGCGAATGTGGAACCGACCTAAAGTCATCTATCGCGTTGAGAATGAGGTTTCTCGCCTCATGTTTCAAATCCGCCTCAAAAAAGATGTCATCAACTGCGGCCACTTTCTTTCGTGTGTCTCCTGCGTGCTTAAGCGCGTTGTACACAAACGCGTCGAATCCAATGTAACGCTTTACCTGGGCCTCCCAGGCCTTCGCGTCGAAGGGCTCGCCGGAACGCATCTCCGTCAGTTTGGTTGCTAGCTCCGCGCTCGCTCGTTGGCTGGATTTACCACCCCTCTCTTCAACTATTGGATAGCAGACGTTCACCACTGCACCCGCCAGCAGAATGCACTTCACGTAGTCGGCGTCCGTTGTTGCCGTTTCAAAATCCTTGGCCGCATTGAGTAAGAGCTGCCCCGCGATATGCAATTTATTGTGCTCTGCCATGGTTCCTTTTTCCTCGTTGGCCAGGCACAGTACCCGACCCTCTCATTGACGACGCCAGCTCGTGGCTGGCATCGGTACCGCTGGGTTTTCCGAGGGTTACTGACGCTTTACCAGCACATAGATGAATCCTGCCACGCTGACCATCGTGGCAAAAATCCCCATTAAATTTGGCAACACATTTGCCGAGGGAAGCCCGATCTGGACCGATGCCGTAGCGAGTTCATTCCAGTTGAAATAGGTGGCAATCGCGATGAAGATGCCGAGCATTCCGAGTGCGGGGCCAGGGGATAACTGATTTGCGAAGAAGTCGCTCATGTTTTGCCTAATTCCTAGATTTTTTTGTCAGCTTCCGGCTGGCTATCGGGCGCGTGGCGCGCTTTCGGATGTTTGCCGGCACCGTGCCAGCTCTCACTGCACCAGGCCCGTCATGCGGGCCGTGGATGCTGCTGTGCGGATTTTCTTGGTTAATTCCAGCCAAGTAGTTTAGTCAAGCCCGCGATGACCAAAGCGAGCAGTACTGCGCCGATCACTCTGGCCACTGCGTGTTCGTGCAATTGCTTTACAACCGGACGGCTCTGTACTGCCATGAGCGCGGCTTGGACTGGCGCGATAAGAGTGTTCGGCTCCTTCAACTTTGGGAGAATGAAGGCTAGGTGGCGTCGGACAGCTTCTTGCTCTTGCGCTGGCAAGGCCGTGTCGTATGCCTTCGCAATGCTCGCTGCTGTGGACGAACAATAATGTTTGACACAAGCTCCCCTATGAAAGTGGGCGATTTCGATATGCAGCGCGTCAAAACAATGTTTGACACAAGCACCGGTCGAAGCCTGCCTAGTTCAAAGTTTGCAACAATAAAGTTTGACACAACGCCCAGAGCGTTTCGGTCCCACGTGACCGGCTGCTATCGACCCGAAGCGGCCATTGATGGCTCAGGAGAAGGATGGTGCTGCGTTGAACCGATTGTCAACATTGGTTGCAGCATAGAATCGGCTCGTTTCCGCTCGCGGGTACTGCGAGACTCGAACCGTTTGGAGGTGCCGGCATTTTTCAAGTAGAGCAAGCAATTTGTCCGGTGGGCAGACACCGAAAAGCTCCAGATGTGCTAGCCCGGGGATTGCCGCCAATGGTTCAAGCGATTGGATGGTGGTCGTCTTCCGTGATGCGTCCCAACTTGGAAGAGTTGACAAGGATAATGACGTCAGCTGCGTTAGTCTGGCTAATGGCGCGATATCAAAAATCTTAGGCATATGCAGCACGCTCAAAAAGCGCAGCTTTTCAAGCCTTGCGAGGAATTCAAAGGACTCATCAGGAAAACCAGCGATCACCAGTTCTTCCAAGTCACATAGTTCTGCCAGTGATCCAAGGCTCCTGTATTTGCAGAACCAAACCTTCGCACTATGTACAGATTCAGGATCGGCGACTTGTGGAAATATCCGGGAAGGATCCCGCATCAATTCCAGGTGTACTCCAGACATGCCATCCTTCCATTTTAATGCGTTAGCGTTACCGAAAGTTCGCTTCTGGCCGGTTGCAGACCTACAGGTTACGTCTGCTTCCAACCCAAACCGGACGTTCACTCCGGCGAACGCGCTATCTATCGATCCTGTTTCTTTTTCTGAGTAAGCGACGATAAGCCTGCTCCTGCCAAACCAACAAACAAGCCAACGAACAGTGCGCGACCCCAGTCAAATTCATGGGCGGCACTTAGAAGACCTGTAAAAAGCAGCGTGCCCACTGCCGTACCAAGTCCAAGACTAACAAAGTACTTCATAACATTTCCTTTTCGTGCAATTTGCATGGGGTAATTGTCCGCTTGTGGCCGAACCCGGCCGTTCAGGCCAGCATAGCAGGTTGCCAGGTTGAAAATCCAACGGCGGTCGCGACAGGCCGGAATCGACGACCCTAAACAGTCATTCCAAAGCAGCATTCAGGACAGCTAAAACCTTGGCTCCTGGATACGAATGGCGCTCCGGATAAGCATGTCGGTGGTAGCTCCAGTAACTTGTGATTCGGCGTCCAAGTGTCGCCAGATATGAAGAATTCTCCAATGCGAAAGCCCGCAGCGTGGCAGGATTGTGCTCGCCAATGGCGTTAGCGACGTCCTCTATAATCTCGACAACGTATTCGCCAGCAAGCTGAAGAACATACGGCGTGAGCCAGGGCGCTTCGTTTTTAACCAATTCCCGAAGACATTCTTGACGTAAATAGCCGTCGTAATGGCGCGTCCCCAAGCACAGGAGTGTTAGCCTAGCTGCAGCCTGCAACTCCCTTAGTTGCCGACGTAATAGGTCAGGATCGTAGTAGACCCGATAAGGTATGCGAAGCGCTTCGCCCTCCACGTTGACCATGAACGCATGTCTGGGCGGATGCCACTCGCCGATAGTCACGGAGGCAACAGCGTCACGCACGGCAGAGCGCAGCCTTGACGGGAATGCCGTAGCTTCATCACATCTGGCTTCACAACGGACGAGAAACATCAGAATCCTTCATCAATACTGCTGGCTAAAATCATCTCACTGCTGTGCTTCCAAAGGGCCGCTTTTGGCCGAAAGCTGCGTATTCAACAACTGCTGTCGGTTGAGCTAGCACGGAGAAATATACCTGTGTACCGTTGAAATTAGATTCTGAAGTCTGCCAGTTGCTTGCCGCCAGCGATGCCTTCTGCGATCCATTTCGGCTGGCGTCCACGGCCCGACCAAGTTTGACCTTTTTCAGCTGGATTGTGGTACTGCGGCTCTACCTTTTGCCCTTTCCCGTTCGACGACTTTTTCGAATTTACTGCGAGCAATTCCTCGACTGTCACGCCTACGTCCTGTGCAATCGATAGAATTTGCTGACGTGCTTTTGCTAAGTCGCCTTGTTGGCGGTTCTTGATTTCTTGGCCGATGCCATGCTGGAGTTCCTTCAGTTCGCTAAGGCTGTAGCTTGACAGGTCGATCTTAGTCATTTTGTTTCCTTTTCAGTAAGTTATAACGTTCTGGTGCCGATTCTACTACGTGCTCATTAATTCACATGTCTTACGAAGCACCGTCAGCGGTCTTCTAAAGGGCCTGAACAAAGCATGCGGAATGATTTGAGTTATCTGCCCTACTACCTTGAGCAAACGATCAGGTTGACAGAATACCCCCCGACATCGGCCGGCGGCAGTAAGTCTAAGCCTCAGTTTGCTCGGAAATTTCAAGTGCGTCATCAACTTCGATGCCAAGGTATCGAACTGTGCTTTCGAGCTTGGTATGCCCTAGCAGAAGCTGAACCGCACGAAGGTTCTTGGTCCTTCGATAGATGAGTGTCGCTTTCGTTCGACGCATGGTGTGGGTGCCGTATGCTGCGACATCAAGCCCTATTGAAGTAATCCACCGTCTGACAATGCGAGCGTACTGGCGCGTGGACAAATGCGGCGACCGCTTGACTCTGCTTGGGAAGAGGAACGCGTTGTTAGAAAGCTTGGCTCGGTCAATCCATGCCAACAGCGACTGCCTTGTCATGTCAGTGACTTCAAACTGTACTGGACGGTGCGTTTTACGCTGCATGACTATCGCACGATGCATGATGCTACGTCCCTGTGCGATGTCGCTAACTTTCAAGCTCAGCAGGTCACAGCCGCGCAATTTGCTGTCGATTGCCAAGTTGAATAGGGCAAGATCCCTGACTTGTTCAGTCAACTGTAGGCGAATTCGGATGGCCCATATCTCTTTCAATTTCAATGGACTTTTCTGGCCAACCAGTTTCCCCTTATTCCAGGCAGCTTGAGAAGCCGACGTCTGCATGCACGGTTTCATGAGGTCCTCCTTAGGAATCGGACCTTATTTTGGCGTACTCTTGCTGTAGTTACGGACGGAGTCGGATGGCGTCACCCAACCCATTGCGGACCTTCAAGTACGGTGTAATGGAAAATCGTTCAACAACCGTCACCCCTCCTGGGGTGACACTGGAAGCCAGTAGCTTTGATTGATAGCAAAGTGAACCGATTTTCCTGGGTTGACTGGTCTCGGGTAATTTGGACCCTCATCAGGAGTGCACGGGCAAGGCGTTGACTTTCTGCCGGGAAGACCGATAATCGTTCTCATGAAAATCCCACCGCTCACCCTGAGGATCGGGGACTACCCACAACTGGCTCTGCTTGCCTGGAGCCGGCGGCCGGACGATGTCATCACGGCAGAAGAGGCTTTCGGGCTCTACGAGAGCAACTGGCGTTTCGTCGACCACAAACAGCTGGATGACCAGGAGCGCGAGCTGATCGATGGCCTGACGGAGACCTGTGGCCATGGGCTGATGAATGTTTAAGCGCGACCACCATAATCGCATTCAGCTCCTGCTGGCCGCCCTCGACGCCGACTTCCTCTCCCAGAACAAGTGCTTCTTCGGCGGCGGTACCGCGATCGTGCTTGCTTTGAACGAATACCGGGAATCAGTCGACATCGACTTTCTCTGCGCTTCTCAAGAAGGCTATCGCGAGCTGCGCAATACAATCCATGACACGTCCTTAGGCGCTATCTTCTCCCGGCCGGTGCAGTTAGCGCGCGAGGTACGCGCGGACCGGTACGGCATACGCACATTTCTGCGCATCGACGACGTGCCAGTGAAGTTCGAGATCGTCAGCGAGGGACGTATCCAGATTGAAGGTGAGATGAACACGGCGACAGGTGTGCCGACCCTCTCTCGCGCCGATATGTACGCTGAAAAGCTACTGGCCAACACCGATCGGTACCGCGACAAGGCAGTGGCTAGCCGAGACATCATCGATCTGGCCATGATGATCGGTCATTGGGGTGCAGTACCGCAGGCAGCCTGGGATAAGGTACGCCAGGCTTACGGTTCGTCATCAGATCGTGCCTTCCACGGCGCAATCGAGATGGTGAGCGATCGCGCTTACTTGGCGCAGTGCTTAGCCAAGATGCACATGGCGCTCGAGCTCGTGGAGCAGATCCCGGCAGTCCTGCGGGGAAAGGCGTCATTCACGTCGTCATAGCCGCCATCGGCAAGCGCGACGGAGGTAATCGCCGCGGCCACGCGTGGCGTGCGTGCCGTGTATGGCAGTGCTCTTGTGACATCGGTAGCGCCTGAGAACCCGGACGAAAATTGCGACGCACCCGCTTCCGTTCCCCTAGGCAATTAGCCGGCTAGCCGCGGCTCGCGTGTCTTACCTGTCTTAACGCCACCAACAGAGGCAGGCCCGTGGCTGGCTGCTCCCAACCCTCAGCGGACTGTGGAGCGGAGCATTCCCGCTAATGTGAAGGTAGCTGAGTGCTGACGGTCAAGTATCGTTTGTTTCAACTATGTATCGGTTTTTCGACTTCGTTAGCAAGAGGAGAATTAGACGACGCAGCTCTACGTTTGCGTGCTTCCACAACTAACTTCTTGGTATGGTCACGGCGTCGTCGGACTGCGTCTTCAAGCTCTGCCGAAGTCATATACTGCGGAGGTCTGTTATCGAAAATTATCATCGTATTGAATCGAATGGCTTGGTTTATTTTCTTGACTGAGGCGTCTTGTAGTCAAAATCCTCCTGACTTTCAGCCCGTACTGTTCGGATCGTGCCTAAGATATTTACAACTGAGAAGGGCTTGGTAATGAACGCATCAACATATGGAGATAGGTGCTCAAGGCGTCCAAGTCCGCTTATTACGATAGTCTTGATGTTTGGCTGTATTGCTTTTACTTCCCAAGGGCTTTGTTGCACAAATAGGCCCCGTTCAGCGGTCTAGCGTGGGTGCGGGGTAAACTGACGGCATGACTGCCCCAGCAAAACCAAAGTACCGAACGACCAACTGGAAAGACTACAAC
>NZ_JCASIK010000009.1:0-164671 GCF_059685835.1 Telluria sp. RB2R28
CGGGGCAAGGAAATGGCTGACCACAAGCGTTTTACTATGGCCACTGACATCGATGTCTACTTCTGTGACCCACACAGCCCTTGGCAACGCGGCAGTAATGAAAATACCAATGGGCTAATACGCCAGTATTTTCCTAAAGGCATCGACATCTCCGCGTACTCGCAGGCTCAACTTAACGAAGTAGCTCGCAAATTGAACGAACGGCCAAGGAAGACTTTAGAATACCAAACGCCCGCTGAACGATTCAGCAAACTTGTTGCATCGACCGGTTGAATCCAAGACCCAAAGCAGACAATGGTAATGAAGACCGCTTCAAATCCTCGATTGTCTTGGGCACGACGTTTTGGCTACTTGGTTCGCTCCAGTGCCTTGCTTTGTGGCGACAGGCTAAGAACGAGAAACCAACCGATGAAAGAAAGCCCGCGCTGTAGTCCTGTGAAGCACATTGCGCACAGTATCCATTGCGAAAAATTGAAAGGATACGTGATGCCAGCACTGCTTAAAAAATGTAGGGTCAAGATTGCCGCTAGGGCACCAACTGGCAGGGCGAACCACCATTTGCGTTCAAGCTTTGATGTCATATTTCCGTATCAGACTAACGTTGAATTCGTTTAGGCGAACCAGAGCTTTATGCCTGCTCTTGGCCGTACCCGGCTGTTAGCTCAGCATATCAGGCTGTCATTGACGAAAAGTCACTGACTGTCACGAAGGCCGGCACCGACCCAAACCGGACGTTCACTCCGGCGAACGCGCTATCTATCGATCCTGTTTCTTTTTCTGAGTAAGCGACGATAAGCCTGCTCCTGCGAAACCAACAAACAAGCCAACGAACAGTGCGCGACCCCAGTCAAATTCATGGGCGGCACTTAAAAGACCTGTAAAAAGCAGCGTGCCCACTGCCGTACCAAGTCCAAGACCAACAAAGTACTTCATAACATTTCCTTTTCGTGCAATTTGCATGGGGTAATTGTCCGCTTGTGGCCGATTTCGGAAGCTCTAGCTTGTACATCAGACCATCCTTGAACGTACGCGAGAACCTGCATTAGGACAGTATGGAATTCCACTTAGGCAAATGATACTTGCGGCGACCATAAGCGTAATAGCCTGCCATGCTGAGACCGAAAAACAAGCCGACGCCTGCGGTAAGCACGACAGCCAGTGCAACCGGAAAGCCCTGTTGACTCCAAACAAACAGCGACATAAAGGCTCCCCAAAAAGAGCCAAACCATATTCCAGCGACTGGAAGGGTGCGCCAGAACGGCACGAAGTGAGGCGGGGCTGCATCGACACCAAGGCGCCAGAGCAAACGCAGATACGGAGGTTCATAATTGCTGCGCCACATGCCAGTATCGGCCAAGATTGCGAGCGCTTTAGTACGGCGAGTATTGTTGGACATGGAAAACGATTAACGGATGGAGTTCAATCTTACCGCAGTCGGAGCAGGGAAAAAGGCGCGCTTTTTCACATTACGCTAGACGACCGCTCTTGGCCGAACCCGGCCGTTCACATCAGCTTAGCAGTTTGCACGGCTTGAAAAAGCACTGACTGTCACGACAGGCCGCTACCGACCCGGCGCGGAGATGGCGACCTTATGCGCTCTATCTAATCCGCTGCCAGACTCACTTCGTTGGGACCGAAGATAACGCTGGATGATTGAATTCGCATTTATGCATGAGCCAGAGTGAAATGCACAATGCGACAAGGTTTATGCGATGGCGAAGCGCGCACCCGGTTGTCCCAGGTTGATACTGAATTGCGCACCAAATCCCGAACCGAAAAAGCCGACTTGAAATGGTGACAGCTTGGCGAAGACCTGAAGTTGCGCACCGCAAAACACTGTGTAGCCGAGAAAGGGTGTCTGTAGCAGAGGTGTCTTTATAAACCAGAAAATCACATTTCGGTATAGGGCGTGCCGAGTGCCTTCAAGCATTTGCACGCCACACCATATACCCCATAGAAAAAACCCCATGCCGAGTGCGAAGGGAACGATATTTGTTGGGGCGAGCTCCTGACCTTGCAGAACTGCGGTCATGCTTGAGCCGAATCCAAGTGCCCCGCCACCGATGGACAGGACGCCAAGTCCACGACGTTGCCAGTTACTCAAGGAGCCGATCATGTGAATCTGCGCATTGTTTTTTGTTGAAGATGCGCGAGATTACCAGACGACAGCTCGGAGGAAATGCTCGGATTCTCACCACGACAGATAGGAAACGATATATCAGCGCTTATGCCTTCTCGAGAAGTCCGCTTTTGGCCGATAGCGGAAGTTCGTTAAAGCATGTCCGTTCTGGCCCCTTGTGTCGAACTTTATTGCTCCTCCACAGCTGCGCCCGGCTAATACCGATGTCGTTCAAATTTTCCCGATCTGCCGGTCAATCGCCTTGAGCGCACGCTCGTTACGCTCGCTATACCGGTCGGTCAGGTAATCGCTCCGCCCCCTGGTCAGCAGCGTGAACTTGACCAGCTCCTCCATCACATCGACCACACGATCATAATAAGCCGAGGGCCGCATCCGGCCTTCCTCATCGAACTCCTTATACGCCATCGGTACCGACGACTGGTTCGGAATCGTGATCATGCGCATCCAGCGTCCCAGCAGGCGCAGCGTGTTGACGACGTTGAACGATTGTGAACCGCCGCAGACCTGCATCACGGCCAGCGTCCGGCCCTGGCTCGGGCGCACGGCGCCCTGCTCCAGCGGGATCCAGTCGATCTGGTTCTTCATCACGCCGGTCACCGTGCCATGGCGCTCGGGGCTGCACCAGACCTGGCCTTCCGACCACAGGCACAACGCGCGCAGTTCGACGACTTTCGGGTGCGTCTCCGGCACGCTGCCCACCATCGGCAAGGTCATCGGATCGAAGATTTTCACCTCGGCGCCGAAGTGCTCGAGAATGCGCGCGGCCTCGAAGGTGAGAAAGCGGCTGAACGAGCGCTCGCGCAGCGACCCATACAGCAGCAGGATGCGCGGCGGGTGATTCATGTCGCCCACCGGCTCGAGCTTGTCGATAGTCGGCATGTCCAGCAGCTTGGGCCGGATATTCGGCAGGTTCGGGATGGTGTCGTTCATGGTGGGCAACCTTTCTTAGCTCAGGCGCAGCGCAAGCGCGCACAGGGTAACGAACAGGACCGGCAGCGTCAGCACGATGCCGACCCGGAAGTAGTAGCCCCACGAGATCCGGATATCCTTCGTCGCCAGCACATGCAGCCACAGCAGGGTGGCCAGGCTGCCGATCGGGGTGATTTTGGGGCCGAGGTCGGCGCCGATGACGTTCGCGTACACCATCGTCTCGCGCACCACGCCAGCGGTCGTGGTGGCGTCGATGGCCAGGAGGCCCACCAGCACCGATGGCAGATTGTTCATGATCGAGGACAGGATCGCCGTGATGAAGCCGGTGCCAAGCGCGGCGCCCCAGACACCGTATTGCGCGCACCAGTTCAACAGCTCGGTCAGATAGACCGTTAGCCCGGCATTCCTCAGGCCATACACGACCAGATACATGCCAAGCGAAAAGACCACGATTTGCCACGGCGCATCGCGCAGCACGGCGCGCGTCGAGATGCGGTGCCCGCGCGCAGCCACCGCCAGCAGGAGTGCTGCGCCGGCCGCCGCCACGGCGCTGATCGGTACGCCCATGTCGTCAAGCCAGAAGAACCCGACCAGCAGGATCCCCAGCACCCACCAGCCGGTGATGAAGGTTGCCCGGTCATGGATGGCGTCGCCTGGATGCTTCAATTGCGCCATGTCGTAGTTTGCCGGAATGTCCTTGCGGAAGAACCAGATGAGCGCGCCAAGTGTTGCCGCCACCGCGACCAGATTGACCGGCACCATCACCGACGCGTAGCGGGCGAAGCTGATGCCGAAATAGTCGGCCGAGACGATGTTGACGAGGTTCGACACGACCAGCGGCAGGCTGGCCGTATCGGCGATGAAGCCGGCCGCCATGACGAAGGCCAGCGTGGCCTTGGGCGTGAAGCGCAGCGCCAGCAGCATCGCGATCACGATCGGCGTCAGGATCAGCGCTGCGCCATCGTTGGCAAACAGAGCCGACACGGCGGCGCCCAGCAGCACGAGCAGGATGAACAAACGCAGGCCATTGCCCTTGCCCCAGCGCGCAACGTGCAGGGCCGCCCATTCGAAGAAGCCCGCCTTGTCCAGCAGCAGGCTGATGATGATGATGGCGACGAATGCTCCCGTCGCGTTCCAGACGATGCCCCACACCACCGGGATGTCGGCGACGTGGATGACACCGGTCAGCAGCGCGACCGCAGCGCCGGCCGTGGCGCTCCAGCCAATGCCCAGCCCACGGGGCTGCCAGATGACCAGAATGAGTGTTGCGAGAAAAATCAGCGATGCGATCAGCACAAAGGGTCCTAGTGAACAGGTCAATCAAATACAGCGTCGGCAGTGCCGGATGCCGCTCAGGGCAAGAGGGTGCCGATGCGGTCGAGCTCGGCCTTGAACCGGTTGCGGTCGGCTTGCAGTTCCTCCAGCGGCAGGGCCAGGAAGGCCTGCGTGCGGGCCAGGATGATGGCATAAGTACGCTCGAACGCCGCTTCGATTTGTTCGTCAGTGCCGACGACGTGGCTTGGGTCGTCCAGGCCCCAGTGCGTCCGCAGCACCGGGCCGAGGTAAGCAGGACAGGTCTCGCCCGCAGCGCTGCCGCAGACGGTCACGACGATATCCGGCGTGACCGGCAAATCGTCCCACGACTTGCTGTAGTAGCCCTCGGTCGAGATGCCCTTGCGGTGCAGGAGCGCAACAGCGCGCGGATGCAGCGAGCCCGTTGGCTGGCTGCCAGCACTGATTGCCTGCCACCCCTCGGGCGCCAGATGGTTGAACGTGCCCTCGCTGAGGACGGAGCGGCAGGAGTTGCCAGTGCAGAGAAAGAGAATGTTCATGGGATGGCTGTTTTAGTTAAAGGGTCAATTTGGCGTGGTACCGGTCGTGTGTAACGTCAGTGCGGCTTGCAGGCATCGCCCGTGGCCGCGTCGCACGGCACGCCACCGCAGCAGTTCTCGGTCAGAAAGCCGACCAGGCCATTCATCGTCGCGATGTTGGCCGAATAGATCACGAAGCGCCCGTCCTGCCGGGACGACAGCAAATCTGCGTGCGACAGTTCTTTCAAATGAAACGACAGCGCCGAAGGCTGCACATCGAGGTGCTCGGCAATCCGGCTGGCCGCCAGCCCCGCCGGCCCCACCTGGACCAGCAACCGGAAAATCGCAAGGCGGCTCCCCTGCGACAAGGCGGAAAGGGCTGCAAGTGTTGCTTTGGTATCCATGGCGTTCCCGATCGGTGCATTACAAGACATGAGAATGATATCCCAACGGTACAACGATTCAAAGAATATTGAAGTATTTTGACGGCTTGATGACATGGGGCCGACCAGGCTCCTGGGGTAGCCGTGTCAGGAAAGGCAGGCTGCAGTAGAATGCGCGCTTGAACGAACCGAGCGCCACAGGCTTCATTTTTCGTTCGAGATCCTGCAGCTTCGCAGGGGCCGCATTACACTACGCGGCCAGGACGCATTGTTTTAAAGGATTTCTTCATGAGTGGTTATTTGCAGGGTAACGAGATGACGGCTGGCGCAGGTGCACCCGTGCCTGCCGCTGTGCCCGCGCCCGCGGCCCCCGTACCGGCAACCCCGAAAGCCGTCACCGTGCCATCGCTGCTGGCCATGCGCGCAGCCGGCAACAAGATCGCGATGCTGACCTGCTACGACGCCAGCTTCGCGTCGCTGATGGACCGCTGCGGCGTCGAGATCCTCTTGATCGGCGACTCGCTCGGCATGGTCTGCGCCGGGCACGATTCGACGCTGCCGGTGACGGTGGCCGACATGGTCTATCACACAGCCTCGGTCGCACGCGGCAACAAGCACGCACTGGTGCTGGCCGACATGCCGTTCGGCGCCTACGGCAACCCGCAGCAAGCCTACGACAGCGCCGTGCAACTGATGCGCGCCGGCGCGCAGATGATCAAGATCGAAGGCGGCGCCTGGCTGGCCGACACCGTGCGCCTGCTGGTCGAACGGGGCATTCCGGTGTGCGCGCACATTGGCCTGACGCCGCAGTTCGTGCACCAGCTGGGTGGTTTCCGCGTGCAGGGCAAGACCGACGCGGGCGCCGACAGCCTCAAGAATGATGCGCTGGCGCTGCAGGCGGCCGGCGCGGCGCTGATCCTGATCGAAGCGGTGCCGGCGGCGCTGGGCAAGGAAGTCACCGAGCTGCTGTCGGTGCCGACGATCGGCATTGGCGCCGGCCCGGATTGCTCGGGCCAGGTGCTGGTGATGCACGACCTGCTGGGCGTGTTCCCGGGCCGCAAGGCGCGCTTCGTGAAGAACTTCATGGACGGCCAGACCAGCATCGATGCAGCCGTCACGAGCTATGTGACTGCCGTGAAGGATGGCAGCTTCCCGGCTGCCGAACACTGCTTCTGATCGTGATGACGCCCTGGCGCCGGCTTAGCGTCGAATCACACGGGCGCTCAGGGCGATCACGAGGCCCGACAACGACAGTCCGCCCAGCGCCACCATGATGCTCGAGTGCATGGCGACCCAGCCGAGCACCGGTGGCGCCAGCAGCAAGCCACCGTAGCCGAGCGTGGCCACCGCCGCCACGCCGTTCCCGGCGCTCATGCCGGGAATGCGCCCTGCGGCCCCGATCAGCAGCGGCACCACATTCGCCGCGCCCAGTCCCACCAGCGCAAAACCAACAGCCGACAGCACGAAGTGTGTGCTGGCCACTGCCAGCGCCAGCCCGGCGAACATCGCCAGGCCGCCGATGACCATGATGCGCAGCGCACCGAAGCGCACGATCAGCCGGTCGCCGGCAAAGCGGCACGCCGCCATCGCAATCGAAAACGCCGAGAAGCCCAGCGCCGCCGATGCCGGCGTGGCGCCGGTGCGCTCCTGCATCAACAACGCGCTCCAGTCGACCAGCGCACCTTCGACCGCAAAGCACAGCAACGCCAGCAGGCCCAGGCCGAGCGCCGCGCCGCGCGGCAGCGAGAAGTGGCTGCCGGCATCGTGGCTGGCGGCAAAGCCCATCACGCGTGGCGCAGACAGCGCCAGCACGACCGCCGTGACCACGCCGACCATCAGCGCGCCCTGACCATGGCCCAGGCCCTGCCCGACCAGCAGCCCGCCAATACCGGCACCGAACAGGCCGCCGAGGCTGAAGAAGCCATGGAACGACGACATCGTCGGCAAGCCGCGCGCGGTTTCGACTTCGCTCGCGTTGGCGTTCATCGCGACGTCCAGCGCGCCGTTGCTGACGCCGAACAGGAACGCGGCAATGAACAGCAGCGGCAGACTCGGCGCGCCCATGATCAGGGGCGTCATCGCCGCAAAGGCAAAGCCCGACAGCAGCACCATACGGCGCGTGCCCCAGCGCCCGGTCAGCCCGCCCATCAGCGGCATCGCCAGCAGCGCGCCGGCGGCGACGGTCAGCAGCACCATGCTCAGCATGCCGGTATCGATCCCCATGCGCGCCTGCACGGTCGGTACGTGCGCGGCCCACAGGCCGATGCCGGCGCCGTTGAGCAGGAACACGGTGGAGATGGCCCAGCGCGCCGCGTCGATGCTGCGTCGGTCGAGGGTGGATGCGTGGGTCATGCGATACCTTTCTGGTTCAGTACGGCTACTTCAGTACAGCTACTGTAGTGAGGTGTGTCAACCCTGGCAAGGGTGCCGGCATCATCACCTCGTGGCCACGTTCTTGCAGTTCGCGCCGGATTTCTGTATTTCGGCGCAAGACCCGCCGCAACCCAGCCGTTCTGCGCGATACTCGACAGATGACCATGACCAAGTCTTCCTTACTGTCACCCATGTGGCGCCTGTACATCGCCGCCTGGCTGAGCTACATGCTGGTGATCGCGCTGGTGATGCAGGCCGACACCCTGCTGGCGGGCCGGCTCGACCCATCCCTGTTCTGGCGAGCCTTTGTGAGCATTGCGCCATCGGCTGCGATGCTGGCCCTGCTCTGGCCGCTCAGTGGCCGGTTCGAACGGCGCGCCGTGCCCGGCGTGCAACGCTTCATCATCCATGTCGTGGCGGCAGTGGCGTTTGCCACCTACGCGCACACGGTGCTGGTGGTGACGCAGAACCCGCCACCCCATCCGCTGTCCTGGCACCTGTGGCCCTTCCTGTACAACATGATGAGCTACGCCGTGGTGGCCGGCGTGTTTCACCTGGTGCGCGCCAATGCCGCGACCCAGCGCCAGGCGCTCGCCACGCAGCAGGCGCAGACGCTGCTGGTGGCGAGCGAACTGGGCGCGCTGCGCAGCAAGCTCAATCCGCACTTCCTGTTCAATACCCTGCACTCGATCATCGCCCTCACCGGCCGCAATCCGGAGGCGGCCGAAACGGCACTGTTCCAGTTTTCGAACATGCTGCGCTACGTGCTCGACACCGAGCGCGCCGGCATTGACCGCGTCACGCTGGACGCCGAACTCGATTTCGTGCGCGACTACCTGGAGCTGGAAAGCCTGCGCCTGGGCGAGCGCCTGCGGGTCGAGTGGGATCTCGACCCCGACCTGGGCGATTGCCTGGTGCCGGCCCTGAGCCTGCAACCGCTGGTCGAGAACAGCATCAAGCACGCCTTCAATCCATTCACCCGCCATGGCGTCCTGCGCATCGAGAGCCGGCGCGAACCCGCTACCGGCCTGCTGCGCGTGACCGTGCGCGACGATGGCCCCGGCGCCACGCCGGCCACGATCGAGGCCTCGCCCGGCCTGGGCATCCGCACCATCGGCCGGCGCCTGGACCTTGACTACGCCGGCCGCGCTGCGCTGCGCATCGACTCCCAACCCGGCGCCGGCTTTGCCGCCTGCGTCACCGTGCCCACGACGCCATGACCATGAAGACCGTATTTTTCGCCGAAGACGAACCGCTCGCGCGCGACGTGCTGCGCGACGCCATCTACGCCCATCCGGGCCTGCGGCTGGTGGGCGAAGCGGCTGACGGCGCGAGCGCACTGGCACGCATCGAAACGCTGCGGCCCGACGTCGTGTTCATGGACATCCAGATGCCCGAGATGACGGGGCTCGAGGTGCTGCGCCAGCTCGACTACCTGCCGCAGATCGTCTTCACGACCGCTTATGATCACTATGCGGTGGCCGCGTTCGAACTGCACGCCGTCGACTACCTGCTCAAGCCGTTCACGCGGGCGCGCTTTGCCGACAGCGTGGCGCGCCTGCTCGATGGCGCGCGGCCCGAACGCGCGGCCGTCGAAGATGCGCTGGTGCGTGCCAGCACCGGGCCGGCGCCGCTCGATCGCATCCTCGTGCGCGACCGTGGCCGCATCTTCCCGCTCGCGGCGCACGAGATCGAATACATGAAAGCCGATTCGAAGTACACCGTGATCACCGCGCGCGGCCAGCATTTCCTGGTGCGCATCGGGATGTCGGAACTCGAAGCGCAGCTCGATCCACGGCGTTTCATCCGCGTGCACCGCTCGGCGCTGGTGAACCTGGACTTCGTCGAATCGATGCGCGCCGACGACCAGTCGCAGTTGCAGATCTTCATGCGCGACGGGACCTGCATCGGCGCCAACCGCGAGGCATCCAGACTGCTGCGTGAGATGGCAATTTAGGCCGCCGGCCAGGTTTCGGATTTATAATCGCGGAATTTTCCGCTCATAAATTTCCTGGCCTCGGAGCACCTACTGCATGAACCTCACTTTGATCACCTTCGTCGTGCTCTATCTGCTCGGCACGCTGGCTCTCGGCATGTGGGCGGGCACGCGGATCAAGAACACCAGCGACTTCGCCGTGGCCGGCCGCAGCCTGCCGCTGATCATGGTGATCACCACCACGTTTGCGACCTGGTTCGGCGCCGAAACGGTAATGGGCATCCCGGCCAAGTTCGTGCAGGGCGGCCTGAACGCCGTGATCGAAGACCCGTTCGGCGCCGGCATGTGCCTGGTGCTGGTGGGCCTGTTCTTCGCCACCAAGCTGTATAAACTCAACCTGCTCACGATCGGCGACTACTACCGCCAGCGCTACGGCAAGGGCATCGAGATTTTCTGCTCGGTCGCGATCATCATGAGTTATCTCGGCTGGGTCGCGGCGCAGATCACCGCGCTGGGGCTGGTGTTTAGTGTCTTGACGGCCGGGGCGATGTCGCCGGCCGCCGGCATGATCGTCGGCACGCTGACGGTGCTGATCTATGTGGTGGTGGGGGGCTTCCTGGCCGTGGCGATCACGGACTTCATCCAGATGATCGTGCTGGTCGTGGGCATGAGCGTGATCGCCTGGTTCGCGGCCGACCTGGCCGGGGGCGCCGGCAACGTGATGGCGATGGCGCAGAACGCCGACCTGTGGCGCGTGTGGCCCGAGCCAAGCTTTACCGACATCATGTTCTTCATCGCTGCGGCCGTGACGATGATGTTCGGCTCGATCCCGCAGCAGGACGTGTTCCAGCGCGTGATGTCGGCCAAGGACGCGCCAACCGCGCGCACCGGCGCCGTGATTGGCGGCGTCAGCTACATCCTGTTCGCTTTCGTGCCGATGTTCATCGTGGCCGCTGCCGTGGTGGTGATGGGCAGCCAGGCGCTCGAGATCGCGCAGAACGACTACCAGCGCCTGCTGCCCACGTTCGTGATGACCAAGATGCCGCTGGTGATGCAGATCCTGTTCTTCGGCGCCCTGCTCTCGGCGATCAAGAGCACGTCGTCGGCCACACTGCTGGCGCCGTCGACGAGTTTTGTCGAGAACATCCTCAAGAACATCCGGCCCGGCATGACCGACCGCCAGCAGCTGCTGGCGATGCGCATCACGATCGTGATCTTCGCCACGCTGGTGCTACTGTATGCAATCGCGATGGAAGGTACGTCGATTTACGAGCTGGTCTCGAGCGCGTATCAGGTGCCGCTGGTGGGCGCGTTCGTGCCGCTGGTGATGGGGCTGTACTGGAAGCGCGCGACGACCCAAGGTGCAATCCTGTCGATCGCGGGCGGCTTGCTGACGTGGGTGCTGTTCTTTGAGCAGATCACCGGGTGGGGTGTGCATTTCCCGGGGCAGCTGGCCGGGTTGATCATGGCGTTTGTCGGCATGGTCGTCGGGTCGCTGGCGCCGCAGGTGCTGGTCAATCGACGCGAAGTGGCGGCGTAAGCCTTGGTTGGACGCGTGGACGGCAGAGCCGTCCACCCTACGTCGATAATCAGCCCAAGTGGTAGGGTGGACGGGTTCCCCGTCCACGCGTTCAACGATCACTCGATCAGACGTGCAGCAACAAATGCTCGCGTTCCCACGGGCTGATCACCCGCATGAACTCCTGGTGCTCCAGGTCTTTCACCGCCGTATAAACGTCGATGAAGCGCTCGCCCAGCACGTCGCGCAGGCGGTCTTCGCGGCGCAGTACGGTGATCGCTTCGGACAGCCCTTGCGGCAGGTCCACCGGCATGTCGTAGGCGCTGCCTTCGACCATCGCTGATGGCTCGATCGCTTCGACCATCCCCAGGTAGCCGCAGGCCAGCGTGATCGCCAGCGCCAGGTACGGGTTGGCGTCGGCGCCGATCACGCGGTTTTCCACGCGCCGATCCTGCGAACCCGACACCGGCACCCGGATGCCCACGGTGCGGTTGTCGATCCCCCACTGCAGATTGATCGGCGCAGCCGTGTGGCGCACGATGCGGCGGTACGAGTTTACATACGGCGCGACGATCGCCATCGCCGATGGCATGTAGCGCTGCAGGCCGCCGATGTAATGGTGGAACAGCTCGGACGGCGCGCCGTCTTCGGTGCTGAAGATGTTCTTGCCCGTTTCGCCATCGATCACGCTCTGGTGCACGTGCATCGCCGAGCCCGGCTCATTGGCCATCGGCTTGGCCATGAAGGTCGCGTACATGTCATGCTTGAGCGCTGCTTCGCGCAGCGTGCGCTTGAAGTAGAACACCTTGTCGGCCAGGCCCAGCGGCTCGCCATGCTGAAAGTTGATTTCCATCTGGCCGGCGCCGATCTCGTGGATCAGCGTGTCGACGTCCAGGTTCATCAGCTCGCAGTAATCGTAGATGTCCTCGAACAGCGGATCGAACTCGTTGACCGCGTCGATGCTGTAGACCTGGCGGCTTGTTTCAGCGCGGCCGCTGCGGCCGATCGGCGGCACCAGCGGCAGGTCGGGATCGATGTTCTTGGCCGTCAGATAGAACTCGAGTTCCGGCGCCACCAGTGGCTTCCAGCCGCGCTGCTCGTACAGCTTGAGCACGCGGCGCAGCACGCTGCGCGGCGCGAAGTCGACCAGGCGGCCGTCGGCGTAATAGCAGTCATGGATCACTTGCGCAGTTGGATCGACGGCCCATGGCACCATCGTGATCGTGGTCGGGTCGGCCTTGAGGATCATGTCGCGGTCGATGCTCGAGATGGCGCGCTCGTAGGCGTCGTCACGTTCCGGCGTGTTGCCGGTCACGGTCATGCCCAGCACGACTTCAGGCAGGCGCATGCCACGGTCGTCGGTGAACTTCACGCGCGGCAGGATTTTGCCACGCGCAACGCCGGTCAGATCGGGCACCAGGCATTCGATTTCGGTGACCCGCTTTGCATCGAGCCACTCGTCCATATCGGTATAACTGAAATTTTCGCGTATTGCCATTATTGCCTCATGTCGGTAATCGATTGCGCGCCCGCTTCACGCCGGGCGCGCCGGGTCATTTCAACAGCGAGCCGCCGTCCAGGCGCTGCTCGCGGTAAGCGCGGCAGGCGTCGCCAAAGGCGCGGAACATCTTCATCGAGTACGGGTTGTGCTGGATGCGCCATTCGGGATGCCACTGCACGGCCAGCGTGAAGCCGGGCGACGTCGACACGGTGAACGCTTCCACCAGACCGTCTTCGGCCACGGCTTCGACCGACAGGCCCGGCGCCAGTTCATTGACGCCCTGCCCGTGCAGCGAGTTCACGGGGATCTCGGCCGCACCAAGAATGCCCTCGAGCATGCCGCCGGGAGTGACCGTGACGTTGTGCGCGTCGCCGTATTGCTCATCCATGCCGAGCTCGGCTTTTTCGCGGTGATCAAATTTGCCCACGACCGTCTGCACCGCCTGGTGCAGGCTGCCGCCAAGCGCCACGTTCATCTCCTGGAAACCGCGGCAGATGGCGATGATCGGCACACCGCGGCGCACCGCTTCGCGGATCAGCGGTAAGGTGGTCTGGTCGCGCGCCGGGTCTTGCGGCAGCGATGGATCCAGCACTTCTTCCGAGTAGTAGCTGGGATGCACATTGGAGGCTGAACCGGTCAGCATGATGCCGTCGATGGTGCCGAAGATGGTTTCCAGGTCCAGCGATTCGCCGGACGATGGCAGGATCAGCGAGGCGCAATCGGCGCCCAGGGTGACGGCGTCGACATACTTGTGCTGGGCGGCGTGATACGGATGTTCGCCGAAATCACGCGTGCATGCGGGGACGATTACGATAGGGCGCATGGTGGTTGTCCTTCTCTTTGAGGCGCGCGACCACAAGGCAGTCAACGGGTCGGGCGCGGGGGAAATTTCATGTCAAAAGCTTAACTTCATTCGGCTGAGGCAGCCCACACGTTTCCAAAAGTCATCACAATTTCGAGAATTTCAGTATGCAGTAATCGGGCGCGGTGGCACGTTCGTTTGCAAATGGGTCTACCATGACGGCTTGCATCCGCGCTCTGCAGCCGATGCTCGACATGAATTGACGAGGACACTATGCCGAATTTGAAAGACCCTTCCCTGCTGCGCCAGCAGGCCTTTGTAGGCGGCGCCTGGTGTGACGCCGACGACGGCCAGACCATTGCCGTGACCAATCCCGCCAATGGCGAAACCGTGGCCAGCGTGCCGCACATGGGCGCTGCCGAAACCAAGCGCGCCATCGATGCCGCCAACGCCGCCTGGCCTGCCTGGCGCAAACTGCCCGCAAAAGAACGCGCCACGATCCTGCGCAAGTGGCATGACCTGATGCTGGAAAATGCCGACGACCTGGCATTGCTGATGACGCTGGAACAAGGCAAACCGCTGGCTGAAGCCAAGGGCGAAGTGGCCTACGCCGCCTCTTACTTCGAGTGGTTTGGCGAAGAAGCCAAGCGCGTGGCCGGCGAGACGCTCGCTTCGCCATGGCCCGATAAACGCATCGTCGTGACCAAGGAGCCGATCGGCGTGTGCGCCGCGATCACGCCGTGGAACTTCCCGGCTGCGATGATCACCCGCAAGGTCGCGCCGGCGCTGGCCGCCGGTTGCCCGATCGTGCTCAAACCGGCCGAACTCACGCCGCTGTCGGCGCTGGCGCTGGCCGTGCTGGCCGAGCGCGCCGGCGTGCCGAAAGGCGTGTTCAGCGTCGTGATTGGCGACTCGAAAGCCATCGGTGGCGAGATGACGAGCAATCCGCTCGTGCGCAAGCTGAGCTTCACCGGCTCGACCGCCGTGGGGCGCCTGCTGATGGAGCAGTGCGCACCGACGGTCAAGAAGATTTCGCTCGAACTGGGCGGCAATGCGCCGTTCATCGTGTTCGACGATGCCGATCTGGATGCGGCAGTCGAGGGCGCAATCGCCTCGAAATTCCGCAATGCGGGGCAGACCTGCGTCTGCGCCAACCGCCTGTACGTGCAGGATGGCGTGTACGACGAATTCGCGCGCAAGCTCGCCGTCGCGGTGGGCAAACTGAAGGTGGGTGATGGCCGCGAAGAAGGCGTCACGCAAGGCCCGCTGATCGAAGAAAAAGCCGTGCGCAAGATCGAGCAGCACATCGAGGATGCGCAGGCGAAGGGCGCCAAGCTGCTCCTGGGCGGCAAACGCCACGCACTGGGGCACAGCTTCTTCGAGCCGACGGTGCTGACCGATGTGACATCAAGCATGCTCGTGGCGCGCGAAGAAACCTTCGGCCCGCTGGCGCCGCTGTTCCGCTTCACGACCGAAGACGACGTGATTGCCATGGCCAACGACACCGAGTTCGGGCTGGCGTCGTACTTCTATGCGCGCGACATCGGCCGCGTCTGGCGCGTGGCCGAGGCGATCGAGAGCGGGATGGTGGGGGTCAATACCGGCATCATCTCGACCGAGGTCGCGCCGTTCGGCGGGGTCAAGCAATCAGGCCTGGGGCGTGAAGGCTCGACCTACGGGATGGATGATTACCTGGTCGTGAAGTACATCTGCATGGGCGGCATGTAAGCGGCGCCGGCGATCACGTTTTTTTGTACTCTTTGTACTCGTAGTACTTGCGTGCATCGCCGCGCACCAGCTCGGCCGGGTACTTCGCCCGGTTGAGCACCATCTTTTCTTCGACCGCCGCGACCAGGTCGACGTCGAGCTTGTCTGCCAGCCGCACGAGATACACCAGCACATCGGCCATCTCGTGCCGCACTTCGACCAGCTTATCGGCGCCGAGTTCTTCGGCACGGCCCGACTGCAGCCACTGGAAATGCTCCAGCAACTCGGCCGCCTCGACCGTCAAGGCCGCCGCGAGGTTCTTCGGCGTGTGGAACTGATCCCAGTCACGCTCGTCGACGAACGCGCGCACCAGCGCGCGCAGTCGCATCAAATCACTGTCCACGCCGCTCTTCACGCACGACGCCGCCTTCGACGTAGCCGTCGAGTACCCGGCGCAGCTTCGGCTCGATCTCTTCGAAGCTGCTCACGGTGATGCCCAGGTCGCGCAGCAGGCCGTCGTGTACGCCGTACACCCAGCTGTGGATGGTCAATGGCTGGCCACGTTCCCACGCATCGCGCACGATGGTCGTGTGGGCCGTGTTCATGACCTGTTCGGCCACGTTCAGCTCGACCAGACGATTGGTGGCGGCGCGGCCGCTCACGTGGCCCAGGTACTTGCCATGCTTGTCGCGCACATCGCGCACGTGGCCGAGCCAGTTGTCGGCCAGGCCCACACGCGCATCGGTCAGCGCCGCGTGCACGCCCGAGCAGCCATAGTGGCCGCAGATGATGATGTGCTTGACCTTCAGCACGTCGATGGCGAACTGCAGCACACTCAGACAATTCAAATCAGAGTGCACGACGACGTTGGCGATATTACGGTGAACGAACAGTTCGCCCGGCGCCATGCCCAGCAGTTCGTTGGCGGGGACGCGGCTGTCCGAGCAGCCGATCCACAGGTATTCCGGCGCCTGCTGTTCCGACAGCGCCTTGAAGAAGTTCGGGTCCTCGGCCACCATCGTGGCGGCCCACGTGCGGTTGCGTTCGAACAGCTCTGCCGCGGTCAATCCCTTGGTCTTGTATTTGTCCATATTGGTTCCTTATGTTTATTACCGTCCCAGAAGGGGCGTTGCCAGGCCTGTTCTGGAGCAGGCTTCAAAGGCGGGTAGGTCTCGAAACAGGGGGAGTATAACCGTGTTGGCGGGCCAACCGAACAGGCAAAAAAAAACCGCTGAAGGCATATGCCGTTCAGCGGTAAGTGGACTTACTCGAAGAAGTCCTTGACCTTGTCCATCCAGCCCTTGCTCTGCGGGCTGTGCTTGGCGCCGCCCTCGATCGTCAGGCGTTCGAACTCGCGCAGCATGTCCTTCTGCTTGTCGGTCAGCTTGACCGGCGTCTCGACGATCACGTGGCAGAACAGGTCGCCCGTGTAGCCCGAACGCACGTTCTTGATGCCCTTGCCCTTGAGGCGGAAGGTCTTGCCGGTCTGGGTGCCTTCAGGCACCGTGAACGAGACCTTGCCGGTCAGGGTCGGCACTTCGATTTCACCGCCCAGAGCCGCTTTCGAGAACGAGATCGGCATTTCGCAGTGCAGGTCGTCGCCTTCACGCTGGAACACGGTGTGCGGCTTGATGTGGATCTCCACATACAGGTCGCCTGCCGGCCCGCCATTGGTACCCGGTTCGCCATTGCCCGACGAGCGGATGCGCATGCCGTTGTCGATACCGGCCGGGATCTTCACTTCCAGCGTCTTGTTGCGCTTGATGCGTCCGGCGCCACCGCAGGCCGCGCACGGCTCAGGGATGATCTTGCCGCTGCCATGGCATTTCGGGCAGGTCTGCTGCACGCTGAAGAAGCCCTGCTGCATGCGCACCTGACCGTGACCGGCGCAGGTGGTGCAAGTCACAGGCTGGGTGCCCGGCTTGGCGCCGCTGCCGTGGCAGGTGTCGCACTTGTCCCAGCTCGGCACGCGGATCGTCGTGTCGAAGCCGTGAGCGGCCTGTTCCAGCGTGATCTCGAGGTTGTAGCGCAGGTCGGCGCCGCGGTACACCTGCGGGCCAGCGCTACGGCCGCCACGGCCACCGCCAAAGATGTCGCCGAAGATGTCGCCGAACGCATCGCCGAAACCACCGGCGCCGCCGCCCATGCCGCCCATGCCACTGTTCGGATCGACGCCCGCGTGACCGTAACGGTCATACGCTTCGCGCTTCTCCGGGTTGGTCAGCATCTCGTAGGCCTCTTTGACCTCCTTGAACTTCTCTTCCGCTTCCTTGTTATCCGGATTGCGGTCAGGGTGGTACTTCATCGCAAGCTTGCGATAAGACTTCTTGATCTCGTCTTCCGACGCACCCTTCGCGACCCCAAGGATCTCGTAAAAATCACGCTTCGCCATGGTCGGCACCTAAAGTTATCTTGAAACTGAATTCTTTAAACCAAAAAAACCGAGCCGAGTACCTGGAAGGTGTCGGCTCGGCCTGTACGCGAAGGCACAAGGCCTTCGCGCCGGAGACGCTTACTTCGCGTCTTTGACTTCCTTGAAGTCGGCGTCGACAACGTCGTCGTCCTGCTTGCCCGACTGCTCGCCACCGGCTGCACCGGCGCCAGGGCCACCGGCCGCGCCAGCACCACCAGCCTGCTGCGCCTGCATGTCGGCGTACATCTTCTCGCCCAGCTTCTGCGACGCGCTCGACAGTGCTGCAGTCTTGGCATCGATGTCCGCCTTGTCGCCGCTCTTGATCGCGCCTTCGAGGTCGGTGATTGCCGCTTCGATCTGCTCTTTCTCACCGGCTTCCAGCTTGTCGCCGTATTCGGTCAGCGATTTGCGGGTCGAGTGCACCAGGGCGTCGCCCTGGTTGCGCGCTTCCGCCATTTCCTTGACCTTCTTGTCTTCTTCGGCGTTCAGCTCGGCGTCCTTGACCATCTTCTGGATTTCTTCTTCCGTCAGACCCGAGTTCGCCTTGACGGTGATCTTGTTCTCTTTACCGGTGGCCTTGTCTTTCGCGCCGACGTGCAGAATGCCGTTGGCGTCGATGTCGAAGGTCACTTCGATCTGTGGCGTACCACGCGATGCTGGCGGGATGCCTTCGAGGTTGAACTCGCCCAGGCCCTTGTTACCGGCCGCGATTTCACGCTCGCCCTGGAACACCTTGATGGTCACGGCCGGCTGGTTGTCGTCGGCAGTCGAGAACACCTGCGAGAACTTGGTCGGAATCGTGGTGTTCTTGTGGATCATCTTGGTCATCACGCCGCCCAGGGTTTCGATACCCAGCGACAGTGGCGTCACGTCCAGCAGCAGCAGATCCTTGCGCTCGCCCGACAGGACCGAACCCTGGATCGCGGCGCCGACAGCGACGGCTTCGTCCGGATTGACGTCCTTGCGTGCTTCTTTGCCGAAGAATTCTTTAACTTTCTCCTGCACCTTCGGCATACGGGTCATACCACCGACCAGGATGATGTCGTCGATATCCGAAACCTTGACGCCGGCATCCTTGATGGCCATGCGGCATGGCTCGATCGTCTTGATGATCAGCTCTTCCACCAGCGACTCGAGCTTGGCACGGGTCATCTTCAGGTTCAGGTGGACCGGCGCGCCGTTCGCCATGGCGATGTACGGCTCGTTGATTTCGGTCTGCTGCGACGACGACAGTTCGATCTTTGCGCGCTCGGCCGAAGCCTTGATGCGCTGCAGGGCGATCGCGTCTTTCGACAGGTCCAGGCCGTTGATCTTCTTGAACTCGTCAATGATGTAATCGATGATGCGCTGGTCGAAGTCTTCGCCGCCCAGGAAGGTGTCGCCGTTGGTCGACAGCACTTCGAACTGCTTTTCGCCATCGACGTCAGCGATTTCGATGATCGAGACGTCGAACGTGCCGCCGCCCAGGTCATACACGGCGATCTTGCGGTCGCCCTTGTCGGTCTTGTCCAGGCCGAATGCCAGTGCAGCAGCGGTCGGCTCGTTGATGATGCGCTTGACGTCCAGGCCCGCGATACGGCCGGCATCCTTGGTTGCCTGGCGCTGCGAGTCGTTGAAGTACGCCGGCACGGTGATGACCGCTTCGGTGACTTCTTCGCCCAGGTAGTCCTCGGCGGTCTTCTTCATCTTGCGCAGCACTTCAGCCGAGATCTGCTGGGCAGCCAGTTTCTTGTCGCGCACGCCAACCCATGCGTCGCCGTTGTCGGCCTTGACGATGGCGTATGGCATCAGCGAGATGTCTTTTTGTACTTCTTTTTCATCGAACTTGCGGCCGATGAGACGCTTGACTGCGAACAGCGTGTTCTTCGGGTTGGTCACGGCCTGGCGCTTGGCCGGCGCGCCGACGAGGATCTCGCCGTCTTCCTGGTAAGCGATGATCGATGGCGTGGTACGCGCACCTTCAGCGTTCTCGATCACTTTTGGCTGACCGTTTTCCATGATGGCCACGCACGAGTTCGTGGTGCCAAGGTCGATACCGATAATTCTGCCCATGATGTATTCCTTTTTATATGCTGAGTTTCTGATGGATTCAATATTGGGAAAAACGGCGTGCTTTCAAGAGCATTACGCGGCACGCGGCCATTCTTATTTTGGTGCTGCTGCCGTCACGATGGCTGGCCGCAGCAGGCGGTCGGCAATCATGTAACCCTTTTGCAGCACGGTGACCACGGTATTGGCTTCCTGCTCCGCTGGCACCACGGCAACGGCCTGGTGCTTGTTCGGATCCAGCTTGTCGCCCACTTGCGGCAGCACCTCAATCAGGCGGTTCTTTTCGAACGCGCTGGTGAGCTGCTTGAGCGTCATCTCGACGCCTTCCTTGATCGACTCGACCGTCGGCGCTTCGACCTTCAGTGCCATCTCCAGGCTGTCGCGCACCGGCACCATGGCCTCGGCGAAGCTTTCGATGGCAAATTTGTGGGCCTTGCTGACGTCTTCCTGGGCGCGGCGGCGGATGTTCTCCGCGTCGGCCTTGGCGCGCATGAAGGCGTCGTGCATCTCGGCCAGCTTGGCTTCGGTGGCGCTCAATTGTTCTTCGAGGCCCGGCGTACCAGCCTGCGCGGCGCCAGCGGTAGCACCATCGTTGATGTCAGCGCCGGGCGCCTGTACATCCTGCTCGTTGCTCATCTCTTTGTTTTCTTGGTCTTGCATCGGAAAAACTCCTGGAATCAAGGACTTGGCTGATTTAAAAACGTATCCTGATTGATACACAGCGCACCAGATGGGGCGATCTCCTACAATTTCAAGGGGAATTGCAGGAAAGCCATCTGAAATTCAGGCAAATGCGGCCCTGCAGCGCCAACAACCCGCTATTTTAGCAGGTTGTCAACAGGCAAGTCGGTATGGACTAGTTGGCGGCGCCGAGACTCTTGGCGCGCGCAGCGCCACGTTCGGCATCGATGCGGCGCGCTTCGCGCTGGGCCGGCGTGAGGATGGTCGGCCAGCCGATCAGGTGCTGCTCGGCGATTTCGGCCAGGCCGCGAATCCAGGCGGGCGAAGCGTTCAGGCACGGGATGTAATGAAACTCCTTGCCACCGGCCGCTTCGAAATCGTGGCGCACTTCCATCGAGATTTCTTCCAGCGTTTCCAGGCAGTCGCTGGTAAAGCCCGGACAGATCATGTCGATGCGTTCGAGGCCATCGCGCGCCAGTTGCGCGACGGTGGGCGCGGTGTACGGCTGCAGCCACTCGGCCTTGCCGAAGCGCGACTGGAACGTGACCATGTACTCGTCCTGCGACAGGTCGAGCGCGGTGGCCAGGAGGCGCGCGGTTTTATAGCACTCGCAGTGGTACTGGTCGCCCAGCAGCAGGGTGCGCTTGGGCACGCCGTGGAAGCTCATCACCAGCTTCTGGCCGCGGCCATGGTTGTCCCAGTGCGCCAGCACGTTGTCGCGCAGCGCGTGGATATAGCCTTCGTGGTCGTGGTAATGCTTCACCAGGCGCAGCTCGGGAATGTTGCGCACCTTCGCGTAGTGCTGGAACACGGCATCCCAGATCGATGCCGTGGTGGTGCCGGAATATTGCGGGTAGGCGGGCAGCACGACGATGCGGTCGACGCCCTCCTCTTTCAGGCGATCGAGCACCTCGGGCATCGATGGCGAGCCGTAGCGCATCGCCATCGCCACACTCACGTCTTCGTGGCCGCGCTCGGTCAGCATCGCTTGCAGGCGCGTGGCTTGCAGGGCCGTGTTCACGCGCAGGGGCGAACCGTCGCGGGTCCAGATCGTGCGGTATTTCGCAGCCGACTGGCCCGAGCGGAACGGCAGGATGATCAGGTGCAGGATGCACCACCAGACCAGGCGCGGCACCTCGACCACGCGCGGGTCGGACAGAAACTGCTTCAGGTAGCTGCGCACCTTGCCGCGCGTGGGCTCGTCAGGCGTGCCAAGGTTGACCAGCAGGACCGCGCTGCGCGGGATGGTACCGTGGGTGTAAGGCGGTTCAGGGCGAAATGACATGGGGGCGTAGTGAAGACAGGATCTGGCCATTATAAGTCTGGCATGTCCTGCCCGCAGGACCCAACAGCGGGTCAGTGCGCTTTGGGTTGCCGGTCCGTGGTGTTCGAGCCACGGACCGGCAAGGCTAGCGCAAGATCAGGATCAGAATCAGGTGCTCACGTGCAGGCGCACGTCGATGTTGTTGCGGGTGGCGTTTGAGTACGGGCACACGATATGGGCCTTGTCGACCAGCTCCTGCAGCTGGGCCTGGTCCATGCCCGGGCCCTTGATGCTCAGGTCGACTTCGATGCCGAAGCCCGTCGGGATCTGGCCGATGCCGACGTCGCCCGTGATGGTCAGGTCGGCCGGCAGCGTGACCTTGGCCTGGCCCGCGACAAATTTCAGCGCGCCCAGGAAGCAGGCCGAATAGCCGGCTGCAAACAGCTGCTCGGGATTGGTGCCCGCGCCGCCACCGCCGCCCAGTTCCTTCGGCGTGGACAGCGTCACGTCCAAGGCGCCGTCCGAACTTTTCGACGTGCCTTCACGGCCGCCTTGCGACGTGGCTTGTGCGCGATACAGGACTTTTTCGATGCTCATGCGAGTTCCTTCCGGAGTGGTTGATGGGGGTGTTTACTGTGCCACAAAAACACCCGGACCCCGCGCCATGCAAACGATCACGACGCCAGCAACTCCCTTGCATGCTTGCGCGTGGTCTCGGTGATCTCGATCCCGCCCAGCATGCGCGCCACTTCTTCGACCCGCGCGCGCTTGTCGAGCACGTCGATGCGCGAGACCGTGCGGCCGGCATCGGTCGTGCCCTTGGCCACCTGAAAGTGCTGGTTTGCCTGGCTGGCCACCTGCGGCAAGTGCGTCACGCACAGCACCTGGCGTTGCTGGCCCAGGCGCTTGAGCAGGCGCCCCACCACCTCGGCCACGCCGCCGCCGATGCCGGTGTCGACTTCATCGAAGATCAGGGTCGGCACCGTCGTCGCATTCGACGTGATGACGGAGATCGCCAGCGAGATGCGCGCCAGCTCGCCGCCCGACGCGACCTTGGCCAGTGCACGCGGCACGACGCCTGCGTGGCCGGCCACCAGGAACTCGATCTGCTCCAGGCCATGCGCGCCCGGCTCGCCGCGGTTCAGGCCGATGGCGAAGCTGCCGCCGCTCATGCTCAGTTCCTGCATCGCTGCGGTGACCTGCGTGCCCAGCTCGTGGGCCGCTGCCGCGCGCCGCACCGACAGGCGCCCGGCCACATCCATGTACGCAGCCTCGGCTTTTTCTTCCTGCTTGCGCAGGCCGTCGATGTCGGTGGCGTCGGCCAGCTGGCGCAGCTTGGTGGCCAGCTGCGCGTGTTCGTCCGGCAGTTCTTCGGGCGTGACGCGGTACTTGCGCGCCGCCGTGTGCAGCGCTTCCATGCGCGCATCGACTTCGCGCAGGCGCGCCGGGTCGAGCTCGACCTTGTCGATATACGTGTTCAGTTCGGACACCGCTTCTTGCAGCTGGATGCGCGCCGGCTCCATGCAGTCGAGCACCGACTGCAATTGCGTATCGACGTCGACCAGTTTGCCCAGCTTGGCGTTGAGCGTGGACAGTTGCGACAGGATCGGATGGTCGGATTCGGAGATCGCGGCCAGCGCTTCCTGCGCGCCTTCGAGCAGCGTCGCGGCATGCGACAGGCGGCTGTGCTCGTTGCCGATCTCGAGCCACTCGCCGGTTTTCGGCGCCAGCTTGTCGAGCTCGGCCACTTGCCACTCGAGGCGCTCGCGCTCGATCAGCACGTTCTTGGCATCGGCTTCGTATTCTTCGCGCTGGCGCACCAGCGCGCGCCAGGTACGCCAGGCTTGCGAGACTTCCTGCGCCTCGATGCGCGCGGCCGGATCGCGCACGCCGATCTGGTTATCGAGCAGCGCGCGCTGGGCGTCGGGCTTGAGCAGGCTCTGGTGCGCGTGCTGACCATGGATGTCGACCAGCAGGTCGCCCAGCTCGCGCAGTTGCGCCGCCGTGGCCGCAACACCGTTGATATAACCCTTGGAGCGGCCGGCGTTGTCGATCACGCGGCGTAGCAGCGCCCCACCCTCGTCAGCGCTGAAGTCGTGCTCGGCCAGCCAGACACGCGCCACCTCGGTCGGTGCGAAGTCAGCGGTGATGTCGGCTTTGGCAGCGCCTTCGCGCACCATGCTGGCGTCGCCGCGGCCGCCCAGCGCCAGCTGCAGCGCATCGATCAGGATCGACTTGCCGGCGCCGGTTTCGCCGGTGAACACCGAGAAGCCGTTCGAGAATTCCAGTTCGATGGCGTCGACGATGACGAAGTCGCGGATGGTAAGTGTGCGCAGCATGAAAAATCGGGTCTCCGGCGGTTAGGGCGATTCTTTGACGACTCTGTAGCAAATGCGGGCGGCTGCGATGGATAGCTTACTTGAGCCTGCCGTCGTTGGTGGGATACTCGTTCCAGTGCAGTTTCTGGCGCAGCGTGTGGTAATAGCTCCAGTCGAGCGGATGCAGGAACGTGATCGTGTGCGGCGAGCGCGAGATCACGATCTGGTCGCCCAGTTGCAGGCTCGTGAAGGTCTGCATGTCGAAGTTCACGCTGATGTCGCGCCCGCTGACCAGTTCGACCACGATCTCGCTCGTGTCGGGCACCACGATCGGCCGGTTCGACAGCGCATGCGGCGCGATCGGCACCAGCACCGTGCCGCCCAGGCTCGGATGCAGCAATGGCCCGCCGGCCGACAGCGCGTACGCCGTCGAGCCGGTGGGCGTGGAAACGATCAGGCCGTCCGAGCGCTGGTTGTACATGAATTGACCGTCGACACTCAGTTTGAGTTCGACCATGCCGGCGCCGGTGCCGCGCGCCACGACCACGTCGTTGACGGCCACGCTGGAAAAGATCAGCACGCCATCGCGCATGACGCGCGCTTCGAGCAGCGTGCGCTCTTCGCGCCGCGCGCAGCCCTGCAGGATGCTGCTCAGTTGCGGCAGCATGTCGTCCAGCGCAATGTCGGTGATGAAGCCCAGGCGCCCCAGGTTGATGCCGATGAGAGCGATATCGTATTCGGCCAGCTGACGCGCGATGCCAAGCATGGTGCCGTCGCCGCCGAGGACGATGCCGATCTGCGCTTGGGCGCCGATCTCGGCCACGCTCATCGATTCGAGGTTCCCGAGCGCGAGATTGGCAGCGGTATCGGCCTCGAACACGACGCGGTAGTCGGCCCCGGCCAGAAAATCGCGGATGCGGCTGACCGGCTCTTCGACGCCTGGCGTGTTATGCCGCACCACGAGCGCGATGATCTGTTGCGGTTGGGGCGAAGCGGGCATAGCGATCTCGGCAGTAGTAGGTTAACAACACGCTGGAGATTAACCGATAATTCCTGCGGCTGCCATAGCAGCGCTCGGCAAACACTGTACAGATGCACAGTATACCGGTCGCCGCCCCGGTCCCGCAAGTTCAGCCCACCAGTGCCGCGCCCATGGCAACCATCACCGCCAGGATCAGGCTCAGTACATGAAGCAGGCTCAGCACGATCCAGCGCAGACCCGTAGCCAGGCGCGCGCCGCCATACACCCTGTGCATCGCCAGCGGCAGATACAACAGCAGCCACAGCGACAGTGGCAGCTCCAGAAAGTCCAGCATCGGCGGCAGCGTCAGCAGCACGCTGAACATCAGGAAGGCAAACGCATTGGTGTGCAGCGCAAACAGGAAATGCTCGCCATATCGCCGCCCCGTGCGCACGTACAGGATCCGCAGATAAAAGGCGAACACCGGCATCAGCGCGAATACCGCATACGGGGTATAGCTGAAGAACGCCCCCTTGAGCGCCACTTCCTGATCGCGCCGCGGCAGGTCGAGGAAGTGCTGGACTTTCTGGCCCAGGGTAGCGTTGAAGGATCCGGCCCCAGTCACGAGTGGCGCGACGGCGCGGTTGAATTCAGTGGCAGGCTTGGCGGTTTCTTGCCTGTCACCGGAAATGGCGATCGCCGAAGGCGGTATTTCTTCGCCGAGATTAATTACTTCCATCCCGCTGAACTTGAACAGCGCAAAAAAGATGATGCTGAACGTCAGGTACAGGCGCAGCGGCTGCAGGTAGCGCGCGCGCCGGCCTTCGATGTATTCGCAGGTGAGAAAGCCTGGCTTGAAGACCAATCCGCCAAGCGACTTCCACAGCGCGCCTTCCAGCGCCACGTAGTGCGCGATGAATTCGTGCAGGAACTCGCGCGCGCTCGGCACGTGCAGGTGCGTGGCCTGGCCGCACTGATGGCAATAGTTGCCATCGGTGGCGGCGCAGCAGTTCTTGCAGACCGAGGTGGCGTGCTGCGGCAGGGTGTCAGGCGTCACGGTACATCTTCCGAAAAAACATTCAGAATCCTATCTTAGCCATGTAATTGCAAAAAAGCATCATATTTACAAAGTTCAATTGAGCGACCGTTTTGGGCGTGGGCAGTTAGGATGAGGATGACGAAAATACAAAAGGAGATCGCGATGGCGACCAATGCAAAAGACCGCGCCGTGAATACGGACGAACCGATGGGCAACGATGGCGTCAAACGCCAGCCGCACGAACGCGATGAAACGCCGGATGGCCAGGACACCGAGCCACGCGGCATCATGAAGCAGGCCGCCAGCGACCTCGAGCAAGGTCTGGTCGACACCGATGCCCGCAATACGCCGGGCATTTCCCAGGCAGTCGATGCGGCGCCGGGCGCGAGTGGCCAGGCCACCCCGCTGCCGGACCGCCATCGCGACATGCGCGACCACGAGGCCGAACCGGCGCCCGAGGCAAAAGACGACGACGATACTGACAACACCAACGAAAGGAAATAAGACATGACAATCAAACGCGACGGCAGCGCCGTATGGAGTGGTGGTATCAAGGATGGCAAGGGCCAGGTGTCGACCGGTAGCGGCGCACTGAAGGACCAGCCATATGGCTTCAACACCCGCTTTGAAGATGCACCAGGTACCAACCCGGAAGAACTGATCGGCGCGGCGCACGCAGGCTGCTTCACGATGGCACTGTCGGGCCAGCTCGGCCAGGCCGGCCTGACCGCTGACGAACTGCGCACCAAGGCCACCGTGTCGATGGAAAAAGTCGAAGGCGGCTTCTCGATCACGGCGATCCACCTGGAGCTGCGTGCGAAGATTCCGGGCGCGAGCCAGGAAGCCTTCGACAAGGCAGCGACCACGGCAAAAGAAAATTGCCCGGTATCGAAGCTGCTGAACGCCACCATCACGCTCGACGCCAAGCTCGAGAGCTGATAGCAAGATCGGATGCGCATCGGGCCCTGTCCGGCAAGGAAACTGTCAAAGGCATAAAATGACGGTCTTTCCGAACCACATAAGGCACACACGATGCGCATCCTGCATACCATGTTGAGGGTCGGCGACCTGCAACGCTCCATCGACTTCTACACCACCGTGCTGGGCATGAAACTGCTGCGCACGAGCGAGAACGCCGAGTACAAATACAGCCTGGCCTTCCTCGGCTACGGCAGCAATCCCGATCACGCCGAACTCGAGCTGACCTATAACTGGGGCACCGACAGCTACGACATGGGCACGGCCTATGGCCACATCGCCATCTCCACCGCCGACATCTACGCGACCTGCGACCAGGTGCGCGCAGCCGGCGGCAACATCTCGCGCGAGCCAGGCCCGGTCAAGGGCGGTACCACGGTGATCGCCTTCATTACCGACCCGGACGGCTACAAGGTCGAGCTGATCGAACGCGCCGACAATGCCAGCGGCGGCGGCCTGAGCAAGTAAGCCTGCCGCCTGCAGGGATCGCGCAGCGCTGCTACAATCGCCGCGCCTGCATCCTGCAGGCAACTACAAAATTACGTCTTCGGGGCGGGGTGCGATTCCCCACCGGCGGTATGACCGGCAACGGTCGAGCCCGCGAGCGCCTGCCCGGCATACTACTGGGCAGGGTCAGCAGATCTGGTGCGATGCCAGAGCCGACGGTATAGTCCGGATGAAAGAAGATGTGCGCGTTCACGCGCCCGGCCTGCCCTGCCTTGCGTGGGGGCAGACGGGCGCGCGGCTGCGCTTTGCCCTGATGCGTTTTTCGCCCACTTTGCGAGGAGCGTTTCACATGCTGGTTTCTACCCATACCCTTTTCAGTCACGACCTGGAAGGCCGCATCGCCGCGGCGCTGGACGCCATGCGCGCCGGCATTCCGGTCATCCTGCTCGACGATTTCGATCGCGAGAACGAGGCCGACCTGATCGTCGCCGCCGAACACATCACCAGCGACACCATGGCCCTGATGATCCGCGAATGCAGCGGCATCGTCTGCCTGTGCCTGCCTGACGAGAAGGTTCGCGCACTTGAACTGCCGCCGATGGCGCCGGACAACGGCAGCCGCTACGGTACGCCGTTCACGGTCTCGATCGAGGCGCGCCATGGCGTGACCACCGGCGTCTCGGCCGCCGACCGCGTGACCACGATCCGGGCCGCCATCGCGCATGACGCCCGGCCGGACGACGTGGTGCGCCCGGGCCACGTGTTCCCGCTGCGCGCCACACCAGGCGGCGTGCTGGCCCGCGCCGGGCACACCGAAGGTTCGGTCGACCTGGCCCGGCTGGCCGGTCTGCAGCCGGCAGCCGTGCTGTGCGAATTGATGAACCCCGATGGCACGATGATGCGCGGGGAGCAGATCGAGCAGTTCGCCGCAGAGCGCGATTTTCCGATCCTGACGATTGCTGAGTTGATTCAGTGGCGCAAGGCGCGGGCGCTGTAAAACAAAAAGCCCGGTCGCCAATGACATTGGTCGACCGGGCTTGCGTGATGCAGCAGCAGATTACTCTACCAGCAAACTGTTCACCGGCGTCAGGTCGGTCTCGCGCAGCGAACCTGCCGCCGCTTTCAGACGCAAGCCATTGACGATCACGTCATAGCGCGCACGCGACAGGTCGGTGCGGGTCTGGTACAGCTGGCGCTGCGCATTGAGCACGTCGATATTGATCCGCACGCCCACCTGGTAGCCGAGCTTGTTCGATTCGAGCGCCGACTGGCTCGACACTTCCGCCGCTTCCAGTGCCTTGACCTGCGCCAGGCCACTGCTCACGCCGAGGAACGACTGACGCGCCTGCAGCGCTGCATTGCGGCGCGTTGCTTCCAGCTCGTTGCGGGCGCGGTCTTCCAGTGCGATCGATTCACGCACGCGGCTGGTGACCGCGTAGCCGCTGAAGATCGGCACGCTCCACTGCAGGCCGATCGCATTGTTCTTGGTATCGCCCGAGCTGCCGGTGCGGCCGTTGATGTCGCGGCGCGTCGAGCTGGCCACGAGATCGAGCGTCGGCATGTGCCCGGCGCGGTTGCGCGAGATGTCGCGCGTGGCGATTTCCACCTGGAGCTGGCTGACCGTTACGCCATAGTTCTGGTTCTCGGCCGACGACACCCACGGGTCGACCGTGGCCGGCTGCGGCACGGCCAGCGTCGTGCCGGGCTTCAGAGCCGCCAGGTTGCCCGGTGCGGTGCCGATGATGGCCTGCAGCGCATTGCGCTTGTTGTCCAGGTCATTAACGGCAGCAAATTCCTGCGCCAGCACCAGGTCATACGCGGCTTGCGCCTCGTGCGTATCGGTGATGGTCTGGGTGCCGACTTCAAAATTGCGCTTGGCCGATGCCAGCTGCTCGGTGGTTGCATCCTTCTGGGCACGGGTCGATTCCAGCTTGTCCTGCGCCGCCAGCACGTCGAAGTAGGCCTGCGCCACGCGCGTGATCAGGTCTTGCTGCGCCTGGGCAAACTGGGCTTCGCCGATGGCTTGCTGCAGCTTGCTCTGCTGGTACGTTTCCCAGCGATCCCAGCGATACAGCGGCTGCTGCAGCGCCAGCGTGTATTCGTTGGTGCGCAGGTTCGAGCCGCTGCTGCCGACGATGCCCGGCTGGCCGTTCGGCAAGGTGCCGAGCTGACCGACATTCCATGGATCGAAGTCACTGTCGTTCTTGCTGAGCGCACCGCTGATGCCAACGGTCGGGAGTAGCCCTGCACGCCCCTGAATGATGCGCTCGCGGCTCGCCGACAGCGAAGCACGCGCACTCGCATACGTCGCGTCATTGGCCAGTGCCTGCTGATACACCTGGATCAGGTCGGCAGCACCGGCGTTGAGCGAGAAGCACGCGCTCGCAAGCAGCACGGCGATAAGGGGTTTCTGCATTGCTATCTCCACAGGGGTCATCAAGTTTTTGGAATCAGGTCAATACGTCGGCATCGACGGATCGACTTGCAAAGCCCAGGCGTGTATCCCGCCCGTCAAGTTGGTTACATTGTCAAAACCATTGCGCTCGAGGAAGGCAGCAACCTGCATGCTGCGCGCCCCGTGATGGCAGATGCAGACGACCTCGCGGTCGTCGTCGATCTCGGTCACGCGCACCGGAATCAGGTTCATCGGAATCTGGGTCGAGCCGGCGATCCGGCACGTCTCGAATTCCCAGTTCTCGCGCACGTCGAGCAGCAGCGGCTGCTCGCGCGCCGGATCGGCCAGCAAGGCAGCCAGTTCGGGAGCAGTAATCTGTTGCATTACGATTCCCTCAGAACGTGAAGCCGGACGGCTTCGTTGCGCCCGTCAGCGGTTTGGCGACGGTTTCGAACACGGTGACCGCGTCATGCGCGGTGGCCGAGGTGCGGGTGATCCGCTGGCACGTCATGGCCGGCGCAGTGCCGACAATCGCGATCATGCGGCCACCAATTTTCAGTTGCTTGATCAGCGACTCCGGCAGCAGCGGCAGCGCGCCCGAGACGACGATCACGTCGTAGTCGGTGCCGGTGGCCCAGCCCTGGGCGCCGTTGCCCACTTCAACCGACACATTGGTGATGCCGGCAGCGTCCAGGTTCTGCTTGGCCTGGGCGGCAGTTTCCGGCAGGATTTCAACGCTCGTCACATGACGCGCCTTGCTCGCCAGCAGCGCCGCCAGGTAGCCCGAACCGGTGCCGATCTGGAGCACGTTGTCGCCCTGCTTGACGGCGGCTTCTTGCGCCATGCGCGCTTCGACCTTCGGGTTAAGCATGGCTTCACCACCCGGCAGCGGGATTTCGGTGTCGGCAAATGCCAGGTTCTGGTAGGCCTGTGGCACGAATTGTTCACGCTTGACCACGTGCAGCAGGTCGAGGATGTCCTGGTCCAGCACATTCCAAGGACGGATCTGCTGTTCGATCATATTGAAGCGGGCTTGTTCGATATTCATTTCAGTTCTCGGTGGAAAAATAAACAATCCGATATTCTAATCCGTGAACGGTGCTGGAACCTACCTGAATAGGTATCTCGAGGCACATCTTATCGACGCACGCCTTCCCCAGAGGAAAATTGCGACAGTCTGCAGTTTGGAGGGGATGAACGCCAGAAAACCGTCCCTGGCGTGAACGGGCGTTCAGCGGGCCGGTTGGCCAGCCGGCACGAGGCCATTGAGGGTGATGTCGAGGAAGGCGTCGAGGAAGGCTTCGGGATGCAGGTCGCAGCGCTCGCACGGGGCGATGGTGTGTTTCCAGGTGGACAGCATCAGCATCGGCGCGATCAAAACCTGGGTGGTCTGGGGAATATCGATCGCGCGAAACTCGCCGCGCTGCACGCCGCGCTCTAGCATGCTGGAGATCATGCGCATGCCGCGGCTCATGACTTCGGTCTGGTAAAAGCGCGCCAGCTCAGGGAAATTATCGGCTTCCGCAAAGATCAGCTTGCTGATGCCGGATGCCTTGGTCGCGCCTACCCGATGCCACCACGACAGGATCACACTGCGCAACAGGTCGGCGCTGTGGCCTTCGAATTCAGCCACCGAGATTTCTGCCTGCCCCAGCATCGGCACGATACTCTGGCGCACGACGGCCTTGAACAGGTCTTCCTTGTTGGTGTAATACAAATACAAGGTGCCCTTGGACACCCCGGCGCGCTTGGCCACGTCTTCCAGGCGGGTGGAGGCAAAGCCGCGCTCGACGAACAGCTCGATGGCAGCCGCGAGCAGTTCTTGCGGACGCGCTTCCTTGCGACGTTCCCAGCGTGGCTTACTGTCTGTTTGGCAGTCCATGTCACCCACCCAGAAAATTATCTAAGGAACAACCAATATAGACCCGCCATGTTGCTGCCGTCAAGCGACCGTTGTGCAATCGAAACTATTCCTGCTGGAATTGTACGAGAAGGAGACAATGCATCATGTCATACCTGCAGCGCAGTCCGATGTATACTTGCGGTCCGCTACTTTCTAACCACCATGCTGTCCACTCCCGCCCCCTTCCAGTGCCGGCCGCAATGCGGCGCCTGCTGCACCGCCCCGTCGATCACCAGCCCGATCCCTGGCATGCCCAATGGCAAGCCGGCAGGCGTGCGTTGCGTGCAATTGGGAGAGGACGAGCGCTGCCGCATTTTCGGGCAACCCGAGCGACCGGCCTTCTGCGGCGGCCTGCAACCGTCGCACGAGATGTGTGGCGATACGCGGACGCAGGCGATGGTCTGGTTGGGTGAGCTGGAACGGCTGACGGCGCCCGAGCCCGTGTGAATACGGTGGCTTAGACCGCTGGCTTGCCGCGCGCCTGTTGCACGCGCTGGAACAGTCCGCCGAGTGTCAGGCCGTCGTGCCAGATGTCGCCCAGCAAGACGCCATAGCGTTCGCGCAGTGCGCGCGCCAGTGGTTCGATGTCGGTGGCGTCGGGCATCCAGCGCGTTGGTTTGGCAGCGCGCACGACATTGAGCAACGGATCGTCAGGGCGCAGATGCAAGCGGTCGCAAGCGCCAAAGGCGCAGGCAGAACCGAACACGGCGAGGAAATCGCGGATGTCCTTGCGGGATGCGGAAGGGAAAGAACTGCGCCACGCCCGGCCCTGGAAAGGCCGGTAACGCAAGGCGTTGGGCAACTGCCAATCATGAAATGCTACCCAGGCCAGCGCAGCAAGAATGAGGACAAGAAAAAGACTCATGGGCTTGAGTGTAGCACGCGTTTTTACGCATGACACATCTTTACAGCGAGATTAAAACGGCCCCGATGCCGTCCGCGGCAGCTCGTACGGTTCAGTTAGCCCAACGGCAGCCGCCCCGCTCATGGTAAGCTGTGCCCCCTCGCATGTACCTCCCACAGTTCACTTCCACAGCACAAAAACACCATGGATATCGTTCTCGCCATTAAGGCAATCATCATGGGCCTGGTCGAGGGTTTCACTGAATTCCTTCCGATTTCGTCGACCGGCCACCTGATCCTGATGGGCAGCTTGCTCGATTTCACGGGCACCAAGGCAACCGTTTTCAAGATTGTCATCCAGGCCGGCGCCATGCTGGCCGTGGTCTGGGAATATCGTGATCGCATCGCGAAGGTGTTCGCCGGGCTGGGCGCCGATCCCGTCCAGCAGCGCTTTGCGCGCAATGTCGTGATCGCATTCTTCCCCGCCGCCATTGCCGGCGTGCTGTTTAGCGCGGCCATTACCGAAGTGCTGTTCCACCCGATTCCCGTGGCCGTTGCCCTGGTGCTCGGCGGTATCGTGATCCTGTGGGTCGAACACCGCAACCGCCAGAACCCCAAGCCAGCGCGGGTCGAAACGGTCGACGACATGAGCATGCTCGATGCGCTCAAGGTCGGCTTCGCGCAAGCTTTTGCACTCATCCCCGGCACCAGCCGTTCGGGCTCGACGATCATCGGTGGCATGCTGTTCGGGCTGTCGCGCAAGGCGGCCACCGAATTCTCGTTCTTCCTGGCCATGCCGACGATGCTGGGCGCCACGGTCTACTCGATCGCCAAGGAGCGCGACCTGCTGTCGATGGCCGATGTGCCGCTGTTTAGCCTGGGCTTTTTCTCAGCGTTTATTTCCGCATTCCTGTGCGTGCGCTGGCTCCTGCGCTACATCAGTACGCACGACTTCACGATCTTCGCCTGGTACCGTATCGTATTCGGTATCCTGATCCTCGTGACCGCCCAATTCGACCTGCTTACCTGGGCGGACTAAACTTGCAGCATCAGCCGGTCCAACACACAGCGTGAACACTCTGTCCGACATTGATCGTATGAATTCAGACACCGGCGCCGAACCTGGCGCCGACCTCAGCGCACGTGCGCTTCACGTGCTCGAGACCGTCTTCGGCTACCCCGCCTTCCGCGGCCAGCAGGGCGAAATCGTCGAGCACGTGGCCAGTGGCGGCGATGCGCTGGTGCTGATGCCCACCGGCGGCGGCAAGTCGCTGTGCTATCAGATTCCCGCGCTGCTGCGCGACGGCGTCGGCGTGGTCATCTCGCCGCTGATCGCGCTGATGCAAGACCAGGTCGACGCGCTCGAAGAAGTCGGCGTGCGCGCCGCGTTCCTCAATTCGACCCAGACGTTCGAAGAAGCGATGCGCATCGAGCGCCTCGTGCGCACCGGCGAAATCGACTTGGTCTACGTGGCGCCCGAGCGCCTGATGACGCAGCGCTGCCTCGAGCTGTTCGATGCCTCCAAGATCTCGCTGTTCGCGATCGACGAAGCGCACTGCGTCTCGCAGTGGGGCCACGACTTCCGCCCCGAGTACATCCGCCTGTCGATCCTGCACGAGCGTTTCCCGAACGTGCCGCGCATCGCCCTCACGGCCACGGCCGACCAGCAAACGCGCGCCGAGATCGCGCTGCGCCTGCAACTGGGCGAAGCGCGCCAGTTCGTCTCGTCGTTCGACCGCCCCAACATCCGCTACTCGATCGTCGAGAAAGCCAACGGCCGCAAGCAACTGCTCGACTTCATCGCCGGCGAGCACTCGGGCGACTCGGGCATCGTCTACTGCCTGTCGCGCAAGAAGGTCGAAGAAACCGCCGACTTCCTCAACGAAAACGGCATCCGCGCGATGGCCTACCACGCCGGCATGGAATACGCGGTGCGCGCCAAGAACCAGGCGCGCTTCCTGCGCGAAGAAAACATCGTCATGGTCGCCACCATCGCCTTCGGCATGGGCATCGACAAGCCCGACGTGCGCTTCGTGTGCCACCTCGATCTGCCCAAGAGCATCGAGGGCTATTACCAGGAAACCGGCCGCGCCGGCCGTGACGGCGGCCCCGCCAGTGCCTGGATGGCCTATGGCCTGCAAGATGTGGTGCTGCAGCGCCGGATGATCGACGAATCCGAGGCCGACGAAACGTTCAAGCGCGTGCTGTCGATGAAGCTCGACGCCATGCTGGGCCTGTGCGAAACCCTGTCGTGCCGGCGCATGCGCCTGCTCGACTACTTCGGCGAACGCTCCGGCCCGTGCGGCAACTGCGACACCTGCCTGATCCCGCCGGTGAGTTTCGATGGGTCGGTGCCGGTGCAAAAGCTCCTTTCCACCATCTACCGGGTCGACCAGCGCTTTGCCGGTGGCCACGTGATCGACGTGCTGCGCGGCGCGACCACCGAGCGCATCACCCAGTGGCACCACGACAAGCTCACCGTGTATGGCGTTGGCGCCGACCGCAGTGAACAGGAGTGGCGCGCCATTCTGCGCCAGGCCATTGCGCTGGGCCTCGTCACGGTCGACCACGATGCCTTCAGCTCACTCAAGCTGACCGACGCCGCGCGCCCGGTGCTCAAGGGCGAGCAGACGGTACAACTGCGCCAGTACCAGAAACCAGTCAAGGCCAAGCGCCCTTCCACATCGCGCTCGACGTTCGAGGAAGTGGAGCTGTCGCGCTCCGAGCAAGGCATCTTCGAGCGCCTGCGCTCATGGCGCATGGGCACCGCGCGCGAGCATGGCGTGCCGGCGTATGTCGTGTTCCAGGATGCGACGCTGCGCGAGATCGCCAAGGTCAAGCCGACCTCGATCGACCAGCTGCGCGGCGTGACTGGCGTGGGCGAGAAAAAGCTCGTGTCGTATGGCGACGCGATCGTCGCCATCATCAACGAGATGCTGTAACGCTATTCGCGAAACAGGTGCGTGAAGCTGCGGCTGACGGGCAGCACTTCGCTGCTGCCGCGCAGCAGCACCTGCATGCGCTCGGCGTCGATGCGCTCGGCGGCGCGGATTGCCGTCACCTTTACGACCGTGCCGCGATGGATCTGCCAGAAGCGGTCGGCATCGAGTCCGCCCAATAAATCCTTCAACGGGATGCGCACCAGCGCCTCCGACCCTTCCAGCACCACGCGCGTGTACTTCGTATCGGCCTGGAAGAACAGCACCTCCTCAACATCGATCAGGCGGATCTGCTTGCCCACGCTGGCTTTCAGCCACTTCAGTTGTTCGCGCGCTGGCGCAAGTGACGCCGCTTTTACTTGCCGGACGACTGCGCTCACATCCATCGGCTGACTGTCGAGTTTTTCGCGCAGCCGCGCCAGCGCTTTGTCCAGGCGCCCCGGCTGGATGGGCTTGAGCAGATAATCGACCGCGCCAGCGTCGAACGCATCGACGGCGTACTGGTCGTAGGCGGTGACGAACACCACGTGCGCCTGGCGGCCGATGCGCTCTGCCACTTCCAGGCCCGACAGGCCGGGCATGCGGATATCGAGAAACACCACGCGCGGCGCATGCTCCAGATAGGCCTCCCAGGCATCGAGGCCATTGTCGACCGCCGCGACTACCTGCGCGTCGGGCCAGGCCAGCGCCAGCATGCCGAGCAGGCGCTCGCGCATCAGCGGTTCGTCTTCGGCGACCAGAATCGTGACGGTCATTGCGCGTCCTTGCGGGGGGTGAAGAGTTCGGCCAGCAGGCCCGGTTCGGCTTCGCTCAGCGCCAGGCTGGCGCTCTCGCCATAGGCCAGGCGCAGGCGGCTGCGCACATTCTCCAGGCCCGTGCCGTTGCCAGGCGTGTCGCTCATGCCCACGCCGCTGTCATGCACCGCGATGCGAATCCGGCCGGCGTCTTCCTGCGCGGTGACGGTGATGTCGCCGCCGCGCAGGGACGGCTCGATGCCGTGCTTGATCGCGTTCTCGGCCAGGGTCAATACCAGCATGCTCGGGATCCGGGTGGCGGCCAGGCCGGTGGGGAGGTCGATCCGGAACCGCAGGCGCTCACCCATCCGGATCTGCATCACGGCCAGGTACGATTCGACCAGGCCGAATTCGGTGGCGAGACTCACCTGCTCGCAGCGCATGTCGCTCATGCTGGCGCGCAGAAAATCGATCAGGTGCACCGTGAGTTCGGCGGCGCGCGGCGCGCCTTGCTCGGCCAGTTGCTGCACGGCACCGAGGGTGTTGAACAGGAAGTGCGGTTCGATCTGGGCGCGCAGCAGGCGCAGCTGGGTTTCGCTCAGTTCGCGGGCCAGGCGCGCCTGCTCTGCCTCCTGCGCCAGCCGGACGGTGAGAATGTCATAGTGACGGCTGCGCAATACGGCCACGGCAATGGTCGGCGCCGCGATCAGCACGATCATGGCAACGGGCGCCCCCAGCATAATCTTGGGCAGGATATCGAAGAACGCTTGCCACGAATCTCCCCGCAACAACGTGGTGCCAAGCGCACTGACGAAGCCAATGAACATCCCGACAACGGCGACCTTCAACAGGACACGATACTTGAAGCGGGCAGTCTTGCTGTAGTTGAACCAGACTGCAACGATCGACATCGCCATCGCCAGGCCGATCCCGTTGGCGGCGACGAGTATCTGCAGCCAGGATTTCTCGGGAAACAGGGCCAGCTTGACCAGAACCCCGACCACACAACATGTGGCGCTCAACTTGGCCAGCGCCAGCCACAGATCACGGCCGTGATAGTTAAGCAAAAAACGATACAGTTCCTGTCGCTCGATCACCGAAAAGTCCGCCAGCGTTTTTGCAACGAGGCGACGATAACCGGCAGGCGCGTCCTTTACCAGGCAAGGATCACGGAGTACGCCGATACGCTCCTGGTCCAGCTCTTTCTGCCATTTGACGATGCGCTTCCACATGATGTCCTCCGTGTTCTTGAATGTAAAACAATGGAGACAGTCTAGGAAGCATCGGCGTTCATGCCCAGCGCCGGGCGACGAACGACGCAGGGAATGGTGTGAACGACGACTTCTTTATTTGCGCGTGAAAACCAGATCCCACACACCGTGACCGAGCTTGATGCCACGGTTCTCGAACTTGGTCAGCGGACGGTAAGCCGGTTGCGGCGCGTAGCCGTCGGCGGTATTGGTCAGTTCGGGCTCGGCGCTCAATACCTCGAGCATCTGCACTGCATAGTCTTCCCAGTCGGTTGCCAGGTGCAGGTAACCGCCAGGGGCCAGCTTCTGGCACAGCAGCTTGACGAACGCCGGCTGGATCAGGCGGCGCTTGTTGTGGCGCGCCTTGTGCCACGGGTCGGGGAAGAACACGTGCACGCCCTCGAGCGAGCCGTCCACGATCATGTGGTTCAGCACCTCGAACACATCGTGCTGGATCAGGCGCAGGTTGGCGATGTCCTGCTCGCCGATCTGCTTGAGCAGGCTGCCGACGCCCGGCGTGTGCACTTCGACGCCGATGAAGTCTTTCTCGGGCATCAGCTTGGCGATATGGGCGGTGGTGTCGCCCATGCCGAAGCCGATTTCCAGGATCACGGGCGCGGTGCGGCCGAAGGCCTGCGCCACGTCGAGCGGTTCTTTCTTGTACCCGATCAGGAACTTGGGGCCCAGTTCATCGAAGGCCCGCGCCTGCGCGGTCGACAGCCGGCCCGCGCGCGTGACAAAACTGCGGATGCGGTGTTCGGTGGGATCGTACAGCATGGACCGCGCCGGGCCATTGTTGGGCTTATCAAGAGACATGGGATGTGGGGACGAAGAAAGTGAAGAGGAAAATGCGGCTGTCATTATAGCCGACGCGCCGCGCCGCCCGGATCGGCCATAATCGCGTCTTCATCCAGCTTGCCGGAGTCTGTCCATGCATTCCACGAAACACCCGATCGCCATCGACGAGCATATCGCCGCCGTCAACCTGACCTCGTTCCATTACGGCGCGCCAGGCAGCGGCAAGAAGGTCTATATCCAGGCCTCGCTGCACGCGGACGAAGTGCCGGCCATGCTGGTCGCGCACGTGCTGCGCCAGGAACTCGAGCGCCTCGATGCCGAAGGCCGCATCAAGGGCGAGGTGATCCTGGTGCCGGTGGCCAATCCGATCGGGCTGGCGCAGGTGATTCATGGCGCGCCGTTTGGCCGCTACGACCTGGCGACCGGCACCAACTTCAATCGCGCCTACCGCCACGTGGAGCAGGATGTGATGGAGGCAGTGGCCGGCCAGCTGGGTCAGGACGCCGCCGCAAACGTCGCGCTGATCCGCGAGCATGCACGGCGCTCGGTGGCAAGCTGGGAGCCTGGCAACGCGACCTCCGTGCTCAAGAAAACGCTGCTCACGATGGCGATCGACGCCGACATCATGCTCGACCTGCACTGCGACACCGAGGCGGTGCTGCACATGTACGCCGGCACGCCGCTGGTCGAGGCAGTGCTGCCGCTGGCCGCGCTGATGGAAGCGCGCGTGCTGCTGGTGGCAACGGAGTCGGGCGGCGAACCGTTCGACGAAGCCTGCGGGCGCCTGTGGTGGGACCTCGCGCGCCACTATCCGGATGCCGCGATTCCTCCGGCCTGCGTGGCCGTCACGGTCGAACTGCGGGGCGAGAACGACGTCAATTACGACTACGCGCGCAAGGATGCCGACGCGCTGCTGCGCTACCTGGCGCACCAGGGCGTGCTGGATATCCCGGTTGGCGACATGCCCGCCTACGCCTGCGCGCCGACACCGCTCGACGCCGTCGAACCGCTGACCGCGCCGCATGCCGGTGTGCTGGTGCTGCGCAAGACGCTGGGAGACCGGGTCGAGGCGGGCGAGCCGATCGCGGACATCGTCAATCCGGTCAGCGGGCAGGTCACGCCGGTGGCGGCGAGCCGGCCCGGGTTGCTGTTTGCGTGCACGGCGCACCGGCATCTGCTGCGCGGGATGCACGTGTGCAAAGTGGCCGGGACGGACTCGTTCAGGATCGGGGATTTGCTGTCGAGTTAAGGTCCCGCGGTTTTTTGCTGCCCACGACTCGGGCAAGTATGGCTGTCAATGCGAGCGCTGGCAGCAGCCACGCGTGGCCGATCTTCAACTCCATCAGCGTCGCGCCGCTGACCAGGCACCAGCTTACCGGGATCAGCCAGAAGATCGCGGGCGCACGCCATGCGAGCAGCATGCCCAGGGTGGCAACGGCCGTGGGATCGGGTGCGATCCCGAAGACTTCTGCCTGACGCCATGAGCCGCCATCGCGCGCCAGCGTCAGCACGGGGTAGGCGAAGATGGCCAGGCCAGTCAAACCGAGTGCTACAGGTTGCGGCGCTGGCACCGCGTTTCCTGGCCTGTACGCGAGCCAGCCCAGTAGCAGCGCCTGCAGGGCAAACGCCGCAGCAAAATACGGCGCTGCCGTGTTGATCTCGGCATAGCGCTCCAGGTGATACGCCCATGCGACCCAGCCCCAGGCGGCTGCCAGCACCAGCGCCGCTGATCGTTGCAGGTGCTGGCGTGGCCGAGCGATGGCGCCGAGCACGATGATGCCCGCCACCAGCGCCAGAAAATGTGCAGGCCAGATCGCTGCGTTGTAGCTCTCGATGAGCCGGTAGTAGCTGCGGCTTGAAAACATCAAAAAGTCGGACAGCGAATACGTCCACCACTCGCTCATGCCAGCCTTTCGACATCCAGCGCGATGCGCTTGCGCAGCGCCTCGTCCGGCATGCGGCCAGTGCCGGCCAGCAGATTTTCGCGCACGTGCGCGACGCTGGACGTGGCCGGAATCGCGCACGTGACAGCCGGATGCGACACGATGAACTTGAGCAGCGCCTGCGCCCACGTCGTGCAGCCGATATCGGCCGCCCACCCCGGCAAGGGCTTGCCGGCCAGCGCCTGCGTCAGGTCGCCCTGGCGGAATGGCCGGTTGACGATCACGCCGAGCTTGCGCTCGCGCGCCAGCGGCAAGATGCGCTGCTCGACGTCGCGATCGAGTGCGTTGTACGAGATCTGCACGAAGTCGATCGGCTGCGACGCCATGATTTTTTCGATTTCGGCATGCCTCCGGCCTTCGGACGTAGTGATGCCGACGTAGCGCAGCCGCCCTTCCCGCTTCATCGCCAGCAGCAGCGGCAGGTGCTCTTCCCACGACAGCAGGTTATGCACCTGCAGCAGATCGAAACGCGGCACGCGCCACAGCTTGCGCGACGCCTCGACCTGCGCCACGCCACGCGCGCCGCCGCTGACCCAGACCTTGTCGGCCGCAAACAGCCGCGCAGGTTTGATCGCTTGCACGGCCTCGCCGATCACGTCCTGGGCCGAGCCGTACATGGGCGACGAATCAACCAGCCTGCCGCCACCGGCGAAGAACTGGCGCATCACGTCGACCGATTCGCGGCGGCCCTGCGGGTCGCGGCCGACGTTGAACGTGATCCAGCTGCCAAGGCCGATGACGGGGAGTTGTTCACCGCTTGAAGGAATCGGACGCGTGAGCAAGGGCGCGTGCGGTGCAGCAGCGAGCAGCGGTGACAGGGCCAGGCCGCCCGAGGCGGCAATCATGGACGTCAGCAGATGACGGCGTGATGGGGAGGTCGGTGGCACGCAGAGCGCTCCTTGCTTGGACGGGTGAAACGCAAGGCTACATGGGCGCGACTGAACGTGGCGCAGCGCTACACGGTGGGATGCTGGGTCAGGCATCGTCTACACTACATCATCGCCGTGATCCGACAAGCACATGCCGCATCCAGTTTGAAGGCAGCAAATGTCCAGGAAGTCAATGCCACGCCGAATCTCAGACCTGGAACGATGGTTCCAACACCGGAAGAAGATGCAGAAATTACAGCCGCAGCGCTGGATGACCCTGACGCGCGTCCATTGTCCGATAATGAGTGGGAGCTGGTGAAGCCGATACGTAGCGGCGATGTGCCTGTCGATTCGGGAAAGTCTTGAACCCAGGCGTTCGCGTCAGGTCATGATTGGAGCGGGTGAAGGGAATCGAACCCTCGTCGTAAGCTTGGGAAGCTAGTAGAAGAATGGCTTAACCATGCGGGTCACCCGCTGGTTTTAGCTCCACAAAACAGGTGTTTTCTATCGCTTTAGAACCACTATCCATGCGGGACTATTTCGTTTTGTGGAGCATATTTTGTATTAAGATCACCCTTCCTTCCGACAATTCCATGAGGTAGAAAATGCCTGTAATCGCACAAACTGGCAACGAGAAAACAGTGTTTTAGGTCCAGTTGTACAACATCGCAACTGATGAATTCCAGCTCTCACGACGGTACGGTACACAACAGGCGATTGAGCGTATCGGGGCCGTCATCACGGGCCAACCTGCCCAAGTACCCAACGCAGATGTGAACGATGACGGCCTCACCAACGTTGGATACACGCCAAATCAGGAGTAATCGAACGAACCATACTCTGCGGCAAGGGACTCAAAACCCCGCGCCGGGAGGCGTGCCGGTTCGATTCCGGCTCCGGCACCATTAGTATTCATGCGGGTTTCAGCTGCTCATCTACCCAATCAAGCTTTTCCGCAATTCCTCATTCGTTCCGCAAATCCGGCGTATCAGTTCAACGGTCATCGGCTGAGAAACATGTTGCTATTCTTCAATAATCATGACCTCTCAGCGTGCTACGGTAAGCGCCGTCGACAAACCTTACACTTCTCGATAAACGTCTCGCTCGACTTTTGGTAAGCCATTGATCTAATACAACCATTTTCATTGGGCACGATTATTGCTACATAGACCAGCGATTCGCTACCCTCACTAGGAAATAAAATGATCAAGAAAATTATTGCTATTGCAGCGACCGCTTTTTTCTCGGTTAATGCATCGGCGGGTTATGTTAAATACAACTTCAATTCAGGCACAATTCATGGCTCTTTTATCCAACGAGATGATAATCAAGCCATAGCGGACTACAACTTCTCGTTCTTGGCCCCAGGCTTGCCTACGCAAGCCTATGCAAGCTTTTACCCTATGATTGCGCCTGGCTACGTTATCGGAGGAATCACGGACGAGAGTACGTATTTCCGAAATAATGGGCCGACAAATTTCAGCGTCTTTGAAAACTTCGACGACGGTGGTTATTCAACTGCCAGCATCAATTTCTCACGGACAAATAATGGCGAATTCGTCTACACCGGACAATTCACTCATAAGCAAAAATATTACGATCTTGTTGGCGACCGATATCAATTTGTGTTCTATACAGTCTCAGGAACGCTTGCCGGTACCGTTGTTAAAGGTCTCGTAGATGTGAATACAGCACATGATTTAGATGCATCGGGAGGCTACGAATACGGCGTAGCTCCCATCGTGCCTACGTACCTCGGACCTAATAACGTGCCGGAACCCGCCAGCCTCGCTCTGTTAGCTGTGGGCGCTCTCGGCGCAGCTGGCATCTCCCGTCGCCGTAAAAAGTCGCGCTAAAGATATCCCGTTCTGTTTTACACACGGCGCATGTCACATCCTGCGGCCGCATATTCGGATCCACCGTAAATACTAATGATGCATGGGGGGGTGTAGCTATGGGGACGTAGCACTAACTCAGGAAGCTACGCCAGAAGTTACGCCTTGGGTCATTTATGCTCAATGCGCCAGTCTTACGACTTCCCCTGCTCTTTGATCACTGGTTCCTCTTCGAGCATTGTCTGGGTGATCCCCCATTTTTAGAGCATGCTAAAAGTAGAGGTTAAGCGGCGAGCGCCAGTTTCTGTTTTAGCGTAATACCACCGAGCGCCATGTTGGGCCGGTCGTGATTGTAGGTCCACAACCAGCTGGTGGCAAATTCCTGGATTTCGTCGAGCGTCTCGAACAAGTGATGGGCGAGCCAGTCGTAACGAACCGTCCTGTTGTAGCGCTCAACGTAGGCATTCTGTTGAGGCTGGCCGGGCTGGATGAAATCGATACGGATGCCGCGTTTTGCGGCCCACGCCAAGGTCACTGCGCTGATGTATTCAGGACCGTTGTCGCATCGAATGGATTCCGGCTTGCCGCGCCATTCGATGATTCTGTCGAGTGACCGGATTAGCCGCTCGGACGGCAGCGAGAAATCGACCTCGATCCCCAAGCCCTCGCGGTTGAAGTCATCGATTACATTGAACAAACGGATGCTGCGCCCATCGGCAAGCTGGTCATGCATGAAGTCCATCGACCAGCTCTGATTGATCGAACTCGGCACTGTCAACGGCAGCGGGTTCTCCCGCACCAGACGATGACGCGGTTTGATCTGCAGGTTCAGCTCGAGTTCGCGGTAGATTGTGTAGACGCGCTTGTGGTTCCATTTGAAGCCTCTCACGTTGCGCAGGTACAGAAAGCACAGGCCGAAGCCCCAGTTGCGCTGGTTGTTCGTCAGCCGTACCAGCCAGTCGGCAATGAGGTTGTTTTCCGCATCCAGCTTCGCTTTGTATCGGTAGCAGGTCTGGCTAATGCCAAATGCCCGGCACGCCAGCTTGACCGTGGCTGACCGCTCCAACACGGCCCATTGCGCCATCTCCCGCCGCTGAGATGGCGCTACCATTTTTTTGTGAGTGCCTCCGCGACTATCTCGGCCTTGAGGCGCTCCTCGACATACGTCTTCTTGAGGCGACGGTTTTCCTCTTCTAACTCCTTCATGCGTGCCATCAGCGAGGCATCCATGCTACCGAACTTGGAGCGCCACTTGTAGAACGTAGCGTTGCTGATGCCATGCTCGCGGCAGCTCTGGTACAGGGCTGCCGGCTTCGGCTTGCTTTAGAATGGCGATGATCTGGCTGCCGGTAAAGGGGGAGGCCTTCATGCAGAGCTTTCTGTGTCTTAAGTAGAGAATTCTACTTCTGATCGCGCTCTTTTTGTGGGGGGATTACCCAGGACGCGATGGATCTGGCGTACCTAACCGGCCAGCGGCCAGCGGATGCGCTGAAAATGACGGTGCATGACATGGTCGATGGCCATCTTATCATTACCCAGGAAAAAACCAAGCAGCCTCTACGCATCAGACTGGTCGGCGAACTGGCCACTCTACTCGAGCGCATTGAGGCCCGGAAGGCCGGCCACAATGTTGTGACTGCCGCGCTTCTGGTTAATGAACATGGAAGCGGCTTACCGCGCCGACGCTGCGATCACAATTTGACAAAGCCAAGACGGCTGCGGCGACGAAGGCTCCAGGGTTGGCCAAGGAGATTAAGGAATTTCGTTTCTATGACCTTCGTGCGAAGGCGGCAGACGATACTGCTGACGGCCGGGGCGAAGAAGCTGCCCGTGACTTATTGGGTCATGAAAGCGTTCGAACTACCCAGCGGCACTACTTGCGCCGCGGCAAGATCGTAACTCCAACCAAGTAAACGAAGTGTTGACGGCATCGTCAATTAACCATCAAGAAGCGGTCTAGACCTGGTTGTGGGTAAGCCTTTGATTTACAACGGTAAATTAGTACGTACCTACGAAGGAAGGATGGTACGTAGTGATCCGATCAAATAACCATCAAATAAGATGTTGTGTCATGCCCAGAACGGCACGTAGCTTCCGTGTTTACCCCGCATGTCCCCATACGGCTTGATCATGTTGGCTTCCTTCGCATCGCCAAGGATACGTGAAGCAATTGCGCTGTTCTTTGCATCAATGCCGAACCGCTCACGTAAAGATGTATTCGTCATCGGATTCCTCATCACCCAGCGAAGACATGCATGCAAGTAGCATGCATGTACTTTCGATGCCTTATCCATATCACGGAATTCCTTATGAGCAAAGAGGACCACCCGCATAGAGTGATCAGGGAGTTCCCACACAGGCGCTGGTAGTTGGTATGCCTCTGTTTCTGAGACGACTTTGTCTACACCGCTACCGCGCTCTTCACAAATGCCAGCACGGCGCATGAACGAAGCAAGCGCTTCGTTCCGCGAACGCGGTGGACTGTCAAGCAATCGTTCGACTACAACGAAAGGACCACCGGGATTTGTAATTTCCATGCGATCGCTGAAAACTTCGACCATCGGGCCCGCACCAGAAATTGAAAAGTCCTGATGTATCAGTGCATTCGCAATCAGCTCTCGGACTGCCAGATTTGGATACATTGGCACTTCTCTTCGAAGCGCCTTGCCGATCACCTCATTGCGAGGAAGTAGTGCAGTGAGAAACTCAATCAGTCCTTCGAATCCAGCAGCATAACCCTTCTGACCTACCTGCTCTCGAACTGTCTTGAATCGACCAGGTCCTTCCCAAACGATCAGTCGTAAGCCCTTCCGAGCTAACCTCTTGAAGGAATGCAGATCGCGTGCGAACAAAATGGCGCCAAGATTTGTGATCTCCCATCGGCCTGATCCATCTGCACGAATCATCAGATCCGACTCAAGTGCGGCGGTAAGCCCAGTGGGAGTTGATGGAAGCGGCAAGCCTAAAAGCGAGAAGTAGGCCGGGTAGTCGAGCAGCGCGAGTACCTCTTCACTACCAAGATTTCCTAAAGCGCTAAGCTCTTCAAAAGGCGTCTTGTCGAATGCGCGCCATAGACTCCGTTCATGCTCGGGGAAATCCTTAAGCGGCTTCTTGTAGCTGCCCACTCTTGTGTATTCAACACCTGAAAACGACGTGGGCTTTGCACTCGCTGCAGGAATTTCCAAGATTACAATCGGCTTTTCCTCAACAACCAAACTGAAGAAGCTAAAGTGCAACCGCGGACTAAGCAAACGGAGCAACCAACTTTCCAAGTCCTCATTGCCCCTTTTTGCCGTGCTGGGATCAAACTCAGTTCCAATGACCTCATGGGTCTCGTTCTCAATCCCCCAAACAAGATACCCATGCCCCTTGCCTGCCAATGTGGCTGCATTTGACAATGAAGAAATGTACTCGCCGATCTCCTGCTGATCCTTATTGTTGACCTTGAATTCAACCCACCCTGTCTCAACAGGAAGCTTGCGCAGCTCATTGACGAGCCCTACAAGATAGGCGTCACTGCGATGGATTGGAGTAGTCATCTAGAACGAAGATTGCAAGCAAAGGCGCTCCGCAGAAACAACCTAAACTGCATTTTGTGGAGCAATCTATTTTTTGTGGAGCGGCAAATGTACTTCTGTGGCCGTTTCTCATTGGAGCGGGTGAAGGGAATCGAACCCTCGTCGTAAGCTTGGGAAGCTTCTGCTCTACCATTGAGCTACACCCGCGTTGCCAGCATTCTACGCGCGTTTGCGAAGGTTTGACAAATTCTCAACCGAAGTACGCGCATGCTGCTCGTTAGCCATGCGCGCGGCATCACATCATTCAGGCGACTCGACTTCATACCCCTTCGCCACCAGCGCCGCGATCACGCCTTTCGGATCGAAAATATCGTCCATCGACAACAGCGCAAAGGTCGATGCATTGGCAGCAAGTGCTTTCTCGGCCGATGCGATCCACTTCGCATGCGAGCGCGCCTTCACGTTCTTCCATTCAGGCTCCGTATCGAGCGCGGCGCTGTTCATCAGCGCACCGAAACACGCCTCCTCGCGTTCGGCGTAGTTCAGCTTGCGCATCTCATCCACGTCGCCCTTGGCCCAGGCATTGGCGCGCGCTGTAGCGCCGTCGAGATCCTGCTTCAGTATGGCCATCGTTGTCCTCAGGCAGGCGGCATCAGCCAGATTCGACTTCTTGAAGTTCTTGATCAACGCGCGCGCATTGTCCGTCGGTAGTTCAACCTCCGTCGATGTCTGTTTCAGCTCACTCTTCTTGATCAGGGCGAGCACCTGCTTGCGCACGGCGTAGCCGTTCACCAGCCCCGCTTCCTTGCGCGCCGCTTCTGTCAACGCCTGCGCGGCAAAGATCGGCCGCTCGCGTTCGACGTCGCTGTTTTCGGGCAGGTAAGTTGCCTTGAGCGTGCTCCACTGTGCGTAGTCTGCCTGCGGCAGCACGTCACGCAGCTGCGCGCCATCCGGATTCTTGCGCACGCCGATCAGACTTGGCAGCAGCGTGACCATTTTGAAAAAACCCGGCTTGGCCGTGGCACCAGGCGGTGACAGGTACTCCTGCGAATGCTTGATGACGTTTTCTACCTGCTGCGAACGCCATGTCATGTTCTTCGGCAGCGGCGCATAGGTGCCAAACACCCACAGCACATGGTCGCCCTTCTTCACTTTCCACATGCCGGGACCGGGCCGCTGGGCGACGACGTGGATCTGTTCCGGCGCAGGTTCGACCGCGTCCGTGGCAACGACAGCGGCAGGCGGGGCACCGGCCCCGTCAAGCGACTGTGCCCATCCAGGGGCAGCCAGCAACGACAAGCACAGTGCGGGAACGACGAGTGGGCGCATGAAGGTATCCTGTTGTGAAAGTAGCCAGCGTGCGCCGATTATGAGGCGGCCATCGCGGCGATCACAAGGACTTTCGAATGCATATGCAAGGCGCAGTGTGCGGATAAGGATGGCCTGGGAGGGGTGCCCGCCCGCCTCCGCACGCGTCACGATATCGCGACGTGGATCAGTTCTCGCCAGGCCGCTCAAGCAGCGACTGCGCCACACGCAAGCCCTCGACCATCACGGCAAACGCTTCGTGCTTGGTCGCCTCGTCCGGCACGCGCAGCACGTACGACGGGTGATAGATCGTCACCACCCACGCGTCGCCATGGCGCACCGGTTGGCCGAGATTGTCCCTGAGCGTCACGTTCCCCTTCTGCAGCACCGATTTCAGCGCAGTAGCGCCCATCGCCACGATCACCTTCGGCTTGCGGGTGGCGATTTCCTTTTCGAGCCAGTAGTGGCAGGCCTCGATCTCTTTCTGCGCCGGCGTCTTGTGCAGGCGCCGCTTGCCGCGCGGCTCCCACTTGAAATGCTTGACGGCGTTGGTGATGTAGACCCCCTTGCGGTCTACCTCCGCCTGCGCGAACACGCGATCGAGCAGCTGGCCGGCTGGCCCGATGAACGGCTGGCCGGACAAATCCTCCTGGTCGCCCGGCTGCTCGCCGACAAGCATGATCTGCGCGTGGTCCGGTCCGATGCCGCCGACGGCCTGCGTCGCGTGCTGCCACAGTTCGCAGCGCCGGCATTCGTCGAGCTTCGATGGCTGTTCGCGGTCGGGCTGGGCTTTTTCGGCGGCGATCGGGATCGTCGTGCCGCGGCGCTGGCCCACCTCGGCGACCTGGCCGATGCGGCGCGCGCCCAGGCCGGCCTGGCTGACCATCGACGGCACCAGCGCCCCCTCGGGCAGGTTCTTCCAGAAGCGCGACGGCACATGGCTTTGCATGACCTTCGTGTTCAGGCGCGCGGGGTTGAAGATGCTGCGGTAATAGGTCAGCCACAGCGCCTCGCCGTCGTCCTCGAGGTGGGCGGGGCCGGACATCAATGGCCCGGCGTCGTGCAGCGTGGCGCCATCCCACAGCACGCTGGCCTCGGGCGTGGCGATCATCCAGGTCATCTTGCCCATGCGGGCGACGAAATGTTCGGCCACCTGCGGCAGCACGTCGTGCGCGGGTTCGAACCAGGCGACGAACTGCGGCGGCCCGGCCTCGATCGGCCGTTCGCGAAAGCGGATATACGCAAACATGTCGTGCACCTCGCGCCGCACGGCCTTGACCATCGACGCCAGCCGCGCGCCATCGGGGTCGGCGGGCGACTGCACATCGTGCTCGCCCTGCTGCCAGCGCCAAACCACGCGGTACAGGAAGGCCCAGCGGTCGTGGTCGCGGTAGCAGGCGGCCGTCTGCAGCATCTCCATCAGGGAGCGCGGCACCTGCGGCCTGGGCGTGGCTTGTGCCACCCGTTCGATAGGCGGGGCAGCGAGAAGGTCGCCAGTCGGTTGCACCGTCTCCAGGGCCGATGCGGGCGCTGACGGCGCGCTCGAAAACAGGTCGGCGCCCGGCTCGCCCCACGTCACTGCCTCGGGCGGCACGCCGGCGCGCAACAGGGCGCGGGCCGTAGCGCGCCACTCGACGAACGAGGCCACCAGCAGCGGCTGGCCCGCGCGGACTGCGGCGACGGCCTCGCTGGCGACGACGGCTGCGCTGGCCGCGGGGGTCATGCTGCCTGCAGCTCCGGCCACAGGTTCATCTGCTGCGGCGCGTCGGCCATGTGCTTGCGCAGCAGGTCGGAGCTGGTCGCGCCCTGCGCCGGCTTGTAGTCGGCGGTGACGACGAACGGCGCCAGTTTTTTCAGGCTGCAGCGCAGCCGCGATAAATCTTCCCAGCGGATGCGGCGGATGCGGCGCAGGTCGGCGATGCGCTTGGCGTTGCGCAGGCCGATGCCGGGGATCCGCGCGATGAGGGTCGCATCGACGCGGTTCAGGTCCATCGGAAACTGGTCGCGGTTCGACAGCGCCCAGGCCAGCTTGGGATCGATGTCCAGCGCCAGATTGCCCGTTTGCGGCATGATCTCGCCGGCCGTGAAGCCGTAACTGCGCAGCAGGAAATCGGCCTGGTACAGGCGGTGCTCGCGCAGCAGCGGCGGTGGCGCGAGCGGCACGCTCTTGGGGCTTTGCGGGATCGGGCTGAAGGCGGAGTAGTACACGCGCTTGAGTTTATAGCTGCCGTACAGCGTCTCGGCGGTGTTGAGGATCGTGTGGTCGTCGCTGGCGTCAGCGCCGACGATCATCTGCGTGCTCTGGCCGGCCGGCGCAAACGCGGGCGACCTTGGCTCTTCGGCTTTTTCATCGAGCTTGCGCCGGATGGAGCCCATCGCCAGCTTGATCGTGTGGACGCTCTTTTCGGGCGCCAGTTTGGTCACGCTGTCGTGCGTCGGCAGCTCGATATTGACCGACAGGCGATCGGCCCAGCGCCCCGCTTCGGTAATGAGCAGCGGGTCGGCATCGGGAATCGTCTTGAGGTGGATGTAGCCGCGGAAGTTGTGCACCTCGCGCAGGGTGCGCGCCACGGCCACCAGCTGCTCCATCGTGTAGTCGGCCGACTGGATGATGCCGGAGCTGAGGAACAGGCCGTCGATGTAGTTGCGCAGGTAAAAATCCTGCGTCAATTTGACCACTTCATCGACCGCAAAGCGCGCGCGCGGGACGTTCGACGTGCGCCGGTTGATGCAGTACTGGCAGTCGTAGATGCAGAAATTGGTGAGCAGGATCTTGAGCAGCGAAACGCAGCGGCCATCGGGCGTGTAGCTGTGGCAGATGCCCATGCCGGTGGTGGCGCCCAGGCCGTCCTTGCCCTCGGAGCCGCGCTTGGGCGCACCGCTGCTGGCGCAGGATGCGTCGTACTTGGCCGCGTCGGCCAGGATTTCGAGCTTGTCGTTGAGTTCCATCGGACGCCCGTGGCTGTATGGGCATACAGTATAGCGTGGCGTGTCATGACAGAGGGTGCGGCAGCGCACCCGTGCGCGGGTGGCGCCGGGTCAAAGACGGGACGCAGATTAAGCTAGCAGCAAGCCTTCGGCCAGCGACAGCTGCTGCGCATCCATGCGGCGCGCGGTGCGGGCCAGGTAGTCGCGTGCGGGCCCGATCCCGGCGCCGCCGGCCCGATGCAGCCACGCATAGGCTTCGACCAGATCGCGCGGCGCGCCCTGCCCCGCCGCATACATCACGCCCAGGTTGAACTGGGCGCGCGCGTGGCCCTGGCGCGCCGCGCACAGGTACCAGAAATGGGCGGCTTCGTAATCCTTGTCCGCGCCCTTGGCGCAGTCGTAGCGCAGCCCCAGCTCGAACTGCGCCAGCGCGTGCTTCTGGTCGGCCGCCTTGTGCAGCCAGTCGGTGGCTTCGGCCGGGTCGCCCAGATCGAGCCGGTCGAGCAGCGTGGCCACCATGTACTGCGCCGCCGCGTAACCCTGCGCTGCGGCGCGCCGGTACCAGCCGAGTGCCTGCACGCTGTCCTGCGCCGCGCCGATGCCGTTTTCGTGGCGCAGGCCCAGGTCGAACTGCGCGCGCAGGTGGCCCTGGTCAGCCGCCTTGCGGTACCAGGCCGTGGCCTCCACTGGATCGCGGTCGACGCCATTGCCCGTGTCGAGGAGCTGCCCGAGGTGGTACTGCGCCACCGGCAAGCCCTGCTCGGCCGCGCGCCGGTACCAGATGGCGGCCTGCGCTGCATCCTGCACCACGCCCTGGCCGTGTTCATGGCGCATGCCCAGGCTGTCCTGTGCGCCGGCGTGGCCCTGCTGGGCAGCGCGCCGGTACCAGATGGCGGCCAGCGCATCGTCCTGCGGCACACCGTGGCCGGTGTCATACATCAGCGCGAGGTTGAACTGCGAACTGGCATGACCCTGGATGCCCGCGCGGCCGTACCACAGCATCGCCTGTTCGCCGTCCGCTTCCACGTCCTGGCCCTTGTCGTAGCGCAGGCCCAGATTGAACTGGGCCGGCGCATAGCCCTGCAGCGCGGCCTTGCGCAGCCACTCGAGCGCCTGCGCCGGGTCGCGCGCCACGCCCTGGCCGCTGTCGTAGCGCAGGCCCAGGCTGTACTGCGAACGGGCGTAGCCCTGGCTGGCCGCGCGCCGGTACCAGTCCAGCGCCGCATCCTGGTCCTGCGCCACGCCCTTGCCGGTGTCGTACATCATCCCGAGATTGTGCTGGGCGCCCGGCTCGCCCTGCTCTGCGGCGAGGCGAAACCAGTGCAGGGCGCGGCCCACGTCCTGCGCCACGCCCTGTCCTTTGGCGTACAGCCAGCCCAGGTTGTACTGGGCCAGCGCGTAACCCTGGCTGGCGGCGCGCTCGTACCAGTGGGCGGCCAGCATGAAGTCCTGGGTCACGCCCTGGCCCTTCTGCAGCATCACGCCGAGGTTGTACTGGGCCTGCGCCAGGTTAGCCGTGGCCGCGAGCCGGTACCAGCGCACCGCCAGTTCATCGCTTTGCGCCACGCCCTGGCCGTTCACGTACATGAAGCCAAGGCTGTGCTGGGCCTCGGCCACGCCACGTTCGGCAAGGCCTTTCACACGCAGGAATTCGGCGCTGTACAACGACGTGTCGGGCATGCCCACTTCAGGCCAGAACGGCGCGCAGGTTCGATCCGGGCCGGCTGCACAGCGCCACCATGAAGTCGCCCAGCGAAATCGGGCGGTAGAACAGGTAGCCCTGCATCGTCATGCAGCCGTTGGCACGCAGGTAGCGCGCCTGTTCTTCGGTCTCGACGCCTTCGGCGATCAGGTTCAGGCCCAGGCCGCGCGCGATCGAGATGATCGCCAGGATCACCGGATAGTGGCCGTCTTCCTCGTGGATCTCCTTGACGAACGACTGGTCGATCTTGATCGTGTGGATCGGGAAGCGGTGCAGGTACGACAGCGACGAGTAGCCGGTGCCGAAGTCATCGATCGCGATCGACACGCCCAGCTCGCACAGTTTGTTGAGCTGCTCGATCGCATACTGCGGGTTGCGGATGCAGATGTTCTCGGTGATCTCGACCTCGATCTGCTGCGGCGAGATCGCGTAACGCGCGAGCGCCCCGCGCATCTTCTCGAAGAAGTCGCCGCGGTCGAGGTATTGCGGCGACAGGTTCAGCGAGAGCCGGATGTCGCTGCCGCCGACGGCGTTCCAGCGCAGCATGTCGCGGCACAGCGCGCCGATCATCCAGTCCGATATCGGCAGCATCAGGCCGTTTTCTTCGGCGAACGGCAGGAATTCACCGGCCGACAAGCGCCCGCGGGTCGGATGGTTCCAGCGCATCAGCGCTTCGGCGCCCGTGATGTTGCCGGTCATGGCGTCGATCTGCGGCTGGTAGAACATTTCCAGCTCGTCGTGCTCGAGCGCGCGGCGCAGCGCCTGTTCCAGCGCGATCTTCTGGTGCGACACTTCCAGCATCGAGTCGTGGTAGAAGCTGTGGCCATTCTTGCCCAGCGCCTTCACCTGGTACATCGCGATGTCGGCGTGGCGCAGCAGTTCGTCGATCGATTCGCCGTCCTTCGGATAGATCGCGATGCCGATCGAGGCCGAGATGTGCACTTCGTGGCCATCGAGGTCGAACGGCAGCTGCAGGCAGGCCAGGAATTTGTCGGCAACCATGCGCGCGTCGTCGTGGCTGACCAGTTCGGGCAGCACGATGGTAAATTCGTCGCCGCCCTGGCGCGCCAGCGTGTCGCCCTTGCGCAGGCATTCCTTCAGGCGGCTGGCCGCCTGCTGCAGCAGTTCATCGCCCTTGACGTGGCCGAGCGTGTCGTTCACCAGCTTGAAGCGATCGAGGTCGATGAACATCACAGCGAGTTCGGTCTGCTTGCGCTTGGCCTGGATCACGGCCAGGCCCAGGCGATCCTTGAACAGGATGCGGTTCGGCAGGTCGGTCAGGATGTCGTGGTAGGCCTGGTAGGCGATGACTTCTTCGGCGCGCTTGCGGTCGGTGATATCGCGCGCCACGCCATAGGTGCCGAAGAACTCGAGCTTTTTCACTTCCTGGTCCGGCACGTGCATGCCGATCGCGTTGAGCGAAATCGTCATCAGCGTCGTGTTGAACGTGCGGTCGTTGCTGGTGTTGCCATTCCCGCCCCGGCACTTCAGGCGCAGTTCGACGTTGCGCGACGCGCGTTCGTCGATGCGGCGCTCGTTGAACACGTAGCGCGCGCGTTCCAGGTCTTCTTCGTGCACGACGATCGAGTAATGCTTGCCGATCAGCTCTTCGCGCGTGTAGCCGAGCAGCTGGTAGGCGCGGTCGTTGACGAACGTGAAGCGGCCCTCGTGGTTGAGCGTATAGATGATGTCCGGCGACGAGTCGACCAGGTAGCGGTACATCTTCTCGGAGTTCTCGAGCTGGTTCGCGATGCGCGCGTTTTCCAGCGCCAGGCGCCGGCGCCCCAGTGCATTGCTGACGGTCGAGAGCAGCTCTTCGCGGCTGTACGGCTTGCGCAGGTAGCTGTAAGCGCCGCGCTTGAGCGCGCCGATCGCGGCGTCGATGCCCACCTCGCCGCTCATCACGATCACGTCGGCGTCGATCCCCTTGTCGTTGATGAAGTCCATGATCTCGTGGCCGCCGATATCGGGCAGGCGCAGGTCGAGCAGGACCAGGTCGAAGCGCTGGCGCGACAGCTGCGCCAGCGCTTCCGTGCCGGATGGCGCGGTCGTGAGGCGGTAGCCGCGCCCCTGCAGCAATTCGTACAGCGACGCCAGCAGGCGGGGTTCATCGTCGACCAGCAGCAGGCGTGGCTGGCTGTCGGCGTCAAGTGTCGGGGAAAATGGGGAGGGTTCACCAGGGAGCATGGTGGCAGGGTGCGCGTGCATGGTGAGGGTCAGGCGGAACCGAGCGCGCGCGCCGGCAGCGCGAGCGCCGTGCCAGCGCCGGTGTACGCCGGCAGGAGTATTTCAAACGAAGTGCCGGAACTGGCGCTGCGGCAGGCGATATGGCCACCCATCTTCTTGACCAGGCCATGGACGATCGACAGGCCCAGCCCGCGCTTGCCGCCATCGAGCGCGCCTTCCTTGCTGCTCTTGACGGGCATGAACAGGTTGGCCAGCACTTCGCGCGACAGGCCCGGACCATTGTCGTTCACGCCAAGTTCGACGTACAGGTGGCGCTCGCGGTTGACGTGGCCGCGGTTGACGACCTCGATCCGGCCGCTGTTCTTGTGCTGTGGGCCGAATGCTTCGACCGCATTCTTGATCAGGTTCACCAGGATCTGCTTGAGCACATCGGGGTCGCCCTCGATCGCGCTGTCGCCGTCCATGTGCGCCGCGATCTGCACGCCGCCCGGCACGAAGCCGCTGGTGCGGAACAGGCGCAGCACATCGTCGACGACACGGGCGGCATCGACCGGCCGCGGACCGGTCTCCGGCACCTGCGGTTCGGCCAGGGAGCCGATCAACTGGCCGACGCGGTCGATCTCTTCGTTCAGGATCGACAGCTCGCCGCCCACCGGTTCCTGGCGCGCCAGCTTGCCATCCAGGATGCTCAGGTAATTCTTGATGATCGCCAGCGGGTTGTTCACTTCATGTACCACGCGGCGCGACGCATCGCGGAATTCTTCGGCCACATTGGCCAGCTGGCGGCGTGCGTGACCACGTTCGAGCAGCAGGTTCTCGAGCGCGCCGGCGGCCTGCGCGCCAAAGGCCTGCATGAACCGCTCGCGGCGCTGGCAATGCGGCAGCTGCCAGGCCGGCACGCCGCCAACCAGCACGCCCAGACAGCGCGCGCCGGCCACCAGCGGCACCACCACCAGGCTGTCGGTGCCAAGGATGCGCAGCAGCTGCTCTTCGGCCAGGCCTAGCTGCTGGCGGTTGCCCCCCACGAACGCGGGCCGGCGCTCCAGCGCGCTGCGCGCCACAGGGCCGCCCTTGGCCAGCGACACCGAAAAATCGGCGATGCGCGCCACGCCCGGCGCCGGGGCGCCCGACAACAGATGGCCGGTGGCATTCTCGAGCAGCACGACCGCGCTCTCGAAATCGAACAGGATGCGGGCGGTGCGCGTCATCGCGTCGAGCAGGCCCGACTCGCCCTGCTGGCGCGCCAGGGTCTGGCCGACCTCGGACACCAGCACCATATTGCGCACTTCTTCGTTCAGGCGCTTTTGCACCGGGTCGACCGGCGGCGGCGGCGCATAAGCCGATGGCTGCGGGATGTCATCGGCGCCCGCCAGGTCGATGCCCAGATGCGCGGCGGCCTGCTCGACCTGGCGCGCAGCGCCGTCGATCAGGTGCGTCGTGCGCACAGCGTCGATCCCGCACAGCGCGCAGGCGTCGTGCACCATCTCCTCGTCGTGCGCATGGCAGGTCAGCACATGCGCCAGGCGCACGATGCGGATCAGGAGATGGCTGCCTTCCAGGCGGTCACCCGGCTCGTGGTGGTACAGCACTGCATCGGCCAGGAACGAATCGAGCTGCCAGCGTTCGATCAGCCAGGCGCCCGCTTCGGCGTGGGTGATCTGGAGCGTGCGCTGTTCAACCGCGCACAAGTCTTCGTCATCGATCGCGGTGAAGTTGAACGCGTATTCCTTGGGCGCGGCGGCCAGCAGCGCCAGGCGGCCGACATTGTGCAGGAGGCCCGCCAGGTAGGCTTCTTCGGGATGCACGTAGTCGAGCATGCGCGCGGCATCGCGCGCGATCACGGCGGCCGTCAGGGAGTTTTTCCAGAATGCGCGCAGGTCGATGCTGCCGGCATGCGGGAAGCTGTTGAAGGTCTGGAACACCGAGTCGCTGATCACGAGCGTCTTGATCATGTCGGTGCCCAGCGCCACCAGCGATTGTTCGAGGTTGGCGCTGCGCGTGCTGCGGTGGTAGGCCGAGCTGTTGGCAACGGCCAGCAGCTTGGCCGTCATGCCGGCGTCCTTCGCAATCAGCGCGGCGAGTTCCGGCATGCCGAGATCGTCGGCCTGCAGGTGCTCGATCAGCTTGACCAGGATCTGCGGCATGGCCGGCAGCCGGGCGATCAGCAAGCGATTGCGAATATCCTGATCGGATAGGAGCATGTTATCAAGCACGGCCGCCACTTGTCGAAGGGTTCTGGTAGGTGGCGATCGCGCCCGAACAGGCATGCCACGTCGCCCTGCACTTCAGTGCATGGAACAGGCGAGAGGTCTGCCAACTGCTCCAGATGATAAAAACGTATCGTAACATATATACATTTCTGATCAGGAACAATAGTTACGGTAATACTCGTTGCAACGGGCTTTCTCGGGTAGTAAACACAGCCGCGCTTGAAACTTGTTGTAACGATACGACTGTTTCCACGATTCACACTCGCTCGATGCGATATCAGGGTGTCAGTTCGCCCCGGGCGCGCAGCTTGCGGCGATGCCGCCGCGCGGTATCCCAGCATGCAAGCGACAACAGCACGAAGAATGCCTGGCCCAGCGCCAGCGCCAGCACTGAATGCGACAACGCCGGCGCGACGGCGCCGGCCACGACAGCGCCCAGCAGCGTCAGAATGAACGACTGGCACGACGCGACCGTGCCGCGAATACGCGGGAACAGGTCGAGCGCCAGCAGCGTCGCGCCGGGCGCGATCAGCGAACTGCCAAAGGTGAAGAAGAACATCGGCGCCACGGTCCACGGCAGGGCCGGCGGAAGAAACGCGTGGTAGATCACGTTGAAGGTCACGGCGCCCAGCATGAAGAAAAAGCCCATGCGGATCTGGCGCGCGAAGTCCATCTTGCCGGCCAGCCGGTTGGCAACGAGCGAACCGAGGAAGATGCCGCTCACGGTCGGCACGAACAGCCACGCGAATTCGGACGGGCCCAGGCCCAGGCTTTCGGGCAGCATGACAGGCGCTGCAGCGATGTACAAAAACAGGCCGGCGAAGTTCAGCGCCGTCACGCCGGCCATCGTCAGGAACAGGAACGAGCTGAAGATGGCGCCATAGCTCTGGGCGAGGAAGCGCGGATTGAACGGCTGGCGCTCGGCCGGCGGCACCGTCTCGGGCAGGTGCTTCCAGCAGAACCAGAACAGCAGCACGGTGTAGACCGACAGCGCCAGGAAGATCGCGCGCCAGTCGAGCAGCGTGACGATCCAGCCGCCCACCACCGGCGCGATAGCCGGAGCGATCGAGAAGATCATCGTGACCATCGACAGCAGGCGCGCCGCCGCCGTATCCGAATACAAATCGCGGATGATCGCGCGCCCCACCACCACGCCGGCCCCGGCCGACACACCCTGAAGGATGCGAAACACCCACAGGTATTCCACCGACGACGCCGAGGCGCAGCCGAAGCTGCCGATCGCGAACACCACCAGCGCCACCAGGATCACATTGCGGCGCCCGAATGCATCGGACAGCGCGCCATGCCACAGCACCATGACGGCAAAGGCCAGCATGTAGGCGGTGAGGGTTTGCTGGACCTGCAACGGCGTGGCGGCCAGCTGGGCCTGGATCTGCGGGAACGCCGGCAGGTAGGCGTCGATCGAGAATGGCCCCAGCATCGACAGCGCCGCCAGCAGCGTTGCCAGTCCGCCTGCCGAGAGCATCGCGATCTTGTGCGGCGGCGGCGGCGGCACGGGGGTGACGGGGTCCTTGGGCAGATCGGATGGTTCTGGCAGCATGGGGCGGTTCCGGGTCAGTCCTGCTTTGGTTTGGCTTCCTCGCGGCGGTTGAAGCCCGCCACCATGTCGAAACGGAACAGGCGGCATTCGAGCGCGCCATTGAAGAACGGTGTCTTGCGCGACTCTTTCAGGCGCAGCATTTTCGGCAGGCCCAGGTCGGCCGTGAACAGATAGGCGGTCCAGCCGGCAAAGCGCTGCTTGAGCGTCGTGGAAAACGCGGCGTAGAAGCCGGCCGCCATGTCGTCCTGCGGCAGGGTGCTGTCGCCGCGCACGCCGATCCGCTCGCCGTACGGCGGGTTGGTGAGCAGGATGCCCGGCTCGGTCGTCGGCGCCGACACATGCTGCGCTTCGATCTGCTTGAGCGGCACATCGAACAGGATGCCGGCGATCTTCAGGTTATGGCGCGTCATTTCGACCATGTCGCCCGAGATGTCCGAGCCGAAGATGGTCGGCTCTTGCGGCAGCACGTTCGGCTTGACCGCCGCTTTCATCGCGGCCCAGGCCTGGCGGTCGTGGTCGGCGAACTTTTCGAAGGCGAAGCTGCGGCGCGCGCCGGATGGAATCCCTTGCAGCATCTGGGCGGCTTCGACGAGGATCGTGCCCGAACCGCACATCGGATCGAACAGCGGCACGCCGGGCTTCCAGCCCGAGACGCGCAGCAGGCCCGCAGCGAGGTTCTCGCGCAGCGGCGCGTCGCCCGTCTCTTCACGCCAGCCGCGCTTGAACAGCGCTTCGCCCGAGGTGTCGAGGTAGACGATGAAGTTGCGGGCGTCGAGGAAGCCGACGATGCGCATGTCCGGTTCGCGCGTGTTGACCGACGGGCGCTTGTCGTACTGGTCGCGGAAGCGGTCGCAGATCGCGTCCTTGATCTTGAGCGTGGTGAATTCGAGGCTGCGCAGCGGCGACTTGACGGCCGTGACGTCGACGCGGATCGTGTGATCGGGGCCGAACCAGTCTTCCCAGGTCTGCTCGAGCACCAGGTCGTAAATGTCGTTTTCGGTGGTGTAGCTGCGCTGGGCCATGCGCATCAGCACACGCGAGGCGATGCGCGAATGCAGGTTGAGCAGCCAGGCGTCCTGCATCGTGCCCGAGCAGTGCACGCCGCCGGGCACCTGGTTGTGCACTTTCAGCGTGGTGCTTTGTGCGGCGATTTCGCCGATTTCTTCGGCCAGCGCCGCTTCCATGCCGCGTGGGCATGGGCAAAAATAGGAAGCCATGAGGGGTACCCTTTGTCCGTTGATGAAGCGATGAAACGATGAAAAATTAAACGCGCCACCGGCCCGGGCCGATGACGCAGCAATACAAAAAATGCAGGTTTAGAACGGCTTGACGGTCACCAGGATGACAATCGCCAGCATCAGCACGACCGGCACTTCATTGAACCAGCGGTACCATTTGTGGCTACGCGTATTGACGCCGCGCTCGAATTTCTTGAGGATGCCGCCGCACATATGATGGTAGCCGATCGTCAGGAACACGAGCAGCAGCTTGGCATGCAGCCAGCCGCCCTGGATGCCGTAGCCCAGCCACAGCCACCCGCCCAGCAGCACCGCCGGCACAGACAGGATCATCGAGAAGCGGTACAGCCGGCGCGCCATGCCCAAGAGGCGGTCGCGCGCCGCAGGGTTGGTTTCCTCGGCCAGGTTGACGAACAGGCGCGGCAGGTAGAACAGGCCGGCGAACCAGGACGCAATGAAGACGATGTGCAGTGCTTTGATCCAGAGGTACATGCTTTCCTTGTGGTGAACGTTGAATTCAGTTGCGTACTTCGCCGTGCCCGAACACGACGTACTTGAGCGACGTGAGGCCTTCCAGCCCTACCGGGCCGCGTGCGTGCAGCTTGTCGTTCGAAATGCCGATCTCGGCGCCCAGGCCGTATTCGAAACCATCGGCAAAGCGCGTCGACGCATTGATCATCACCGACGCCGAGTCGACTTCGCGCAGGAAACGCATGGCGCCGCTGTGGTCTTCGGTGACGATCGATTCGGTGTGCTTCGACGAATACGCATCGATATGGTCCATCGCTTCGTCGATGCCGGCCACCACCTTCACGGCCAGGATCGGGGCCAGGTATTCGGTCGACCAGTCCTCTTCCGTTGCCGCGACCAGATGCGTATAACCGGTCAGGATCGCGAACGCTTCCGGATCGGCGCGCAGTTCGACGTCCTTGGTCGCATACAGCTCGGCCAGGCGCGGCAGCACGGTCGGCGCGATGCCGCGCGCAACCAGCAGCGTTTCCATCGTGTTGCAAGTGCCGTAGCGGTGGCACTTGGCATTGAACGCGATGGCCAGCGCTTTATCGATATCGGCCTTGTCGTCGATGTAGACGTGGCAGATGCCATCGAGGTGCTTGATCATCGGGACCGTGGCTTCGGCCATCAGGCGCGCGATCAGGCCCTTGCCGCCGCGCGGGACGATCACGTCCACGTACTGCGGCATCGTGATCAGCGCACCGACGGCGGCGCGGTCGACCGTGTCGACCACCTGCACCGCCGCCTGCGGCAGGCCAGCGCCCACCAGGCCTTCGGCCACCAGCGTGGCCAGCGCGCGGTTGCAGTGGATCGCTTCCGAGCCGCCGCGCAGGATCGCGGCATTGCCGCTCTTGATGCACAGGCCCGCCGCATCGACCGTCACGTTCGGACGCGCTTCATAGATGATGCCGATCACGCCCAGCGGCACGCGCATCTGGCCGACCTGGATGCCGCTCGGGCGCACCTTCATGTTCGAGATTTCGCCGACCGGATCGGGCAAGGCGACGATCTGGCGCAGGCCCGCGACCATCGTCGCGATCGCGGCGTTTGATAACGCCAGGCGGTCCATCAGCGCCGGGGCCAGGCCGGCCGCCTGCGCGGCCTCCAGGTCACGGGCATTGGCGGCGCGCAGCAGGTCGGCGTCGCGTTCGATCGCATCGGCGATCAGGCTCAGGGCGCGGTTGCGGGTGGCGGTGTCGGCGCGCGCCATGGCGCGCGAGGCGGCGCGGGCCTGCTGGCCCAGCTGGTGCATGTGTGCGGTGATGTCCATCGTGTTTTCCATTGCATTAACCTGGCACGCGCAAGGCGGCGCTGTCCATCGGCGTCGAGCAACGGCTTTGCTGCGGAAGGCTTACCGCGCCACCCGCAACGCCAGCTGCAACATCGCATCCCACGCGTCGCCCGCAAAATTTTTCGCGCGCAAACCCTTGACCATGCGGTCGACCTGCGCTGCCTGTTGCAGCGCCGCTTCGAGCGTCGCAAGCGACACGCGGCGCAGCGCCGGCTCCATCATCCGCTCGCGCGGCCCCCAGATCCGGTATTCCTTGAGCAGCGCATTTAGTGGCCTGCCCTGACTCATCCCGCTCTTCAATTTTAGCAGCGTGCGGATTTCTTCGGCCACTGCCCACAACACCAGCGGCAGCGCTTCGCCTTCGCCCTTCAGGCCTTCGAGCATGCGCACCAGGCGCGCCGTGTCGCCCGTGAGCATCGCCTCGGACAGCTTGAACACGTCGTAGCGCGCCACGTTCAGCACGGCGTCGTGCACCTGCTCGAACGTGAGTTTGCCCGGCTCGTGGAGCAGGCCGAGCTTTTGAATCTCCTGGTGCGCCGCCAGCAGATTGCCTTCGACGCGGTCGGCGATGAAGTCCAGGCTCTGGCGCTCGGCGCTCTGACCCTGTGCTGCCAACCGGTTGCCGATCCAGGCCGGCAGTTGCGCGCGCTCGATGTTCGGGATGTCGATGTACACGGCGGCCTGCTGCAGCGCCGTCACCCACGACGCCTTGGCCGTCTGCCAGTCAAGCTTGGGCAGCGTGATCAAGGTCAGGTTGTCGGGGCTGAGGTCTTTCGCATAGGCCTGCAGCGCGGCGCTGCCGTCCTTGCCCGGTTTGCCGGTGGGGATGCGCAGCTCGATCAGCTTCTTGTCGCCGAACAGCGACAGTGCCTGATTCGCCGCCAGCAGCTCGCCCCATTTAAAAGTGCGCTCCACACTGAGCACATCGCGCTCGGTATAGCCCTGCGCACGCGCCGCCTTGCGGATACGGTCAGCCGCTTCCAGCGCCAGCAGATGCTCGTCGCTGGCGATCACGTACAGCTGCGCCAGGTTCTTGGCCAGGTGGCCGTCGAGCGCTTCGAGCCGCAGTTGCATCGTTTACGGCGTCGGCAAGACAGCGGCCGGCGTCGCTGGCGCCGTCACGGGCGCCAGCGGCTTGATCGCCACCAGGCGGCGCAGGATCTGCTGCACCAGGTCGGACTGCATGTCGCGGTACAGCAGCGCTTCTTCGGATTCCTTGGCCAGCACCTGCGATTCATCGAACGCGATATTGCGGCGCAGGGTGATCTCGGTCGGCGCCAGCAGCTGGCGGTTGTTGGCGTCGCGCACCTGGAACACCAGCGTGTAGCTCAGCGAGTATTCACGCACGCGACCCAGGCTGTTAAGCGACAGGATCGACTTGCCACGCGACTCGCTGATCACATCGAACAACGCCTCGGCCTTGGACGCATCGGATTCGATGCGCAGGTTGTCGCCCGCGCGCAGGTTGCGCTTGAGCTCCGTGCCCAGCGGCGAGGCTTCGTTGAACGACAGCCAGATGCTCTGGAACGGCACGTTGTACTGGCCGTCGCTGCCGCGCAGCTTGAAGCCGCAGCCGGCCAGCATCGCGACCAGCAGGACTGCACCAAGGGCGCGTACGAGGTAGTTGTTGTTCGAAGTGTTCATCATCAGACCACGATATTGACAAGTTTGCCCGGCACGACGATGACCTTCTTCGGCGTGCCTTCGATGAACTTCTGCACCGCTTCGCTGGCCAGCGCAGCCGCTTCGATGGTCGCCTTGTCCGCATCCTTTGCGACCTTGACCGAACCACGCAGCTTGCCGTTCACCTGGATCATCATGTCGATCTCGGACTGTTCGAGCGCCTGCGGGTCGACTTCCGGCCATGGGGCGTTGAGCAGGTCGCCGTGGACACCGGCAAAGCCAAGCTCTTGCCACAGTGCGTGCGTGATGTGCGGCGCGACCGGGTTCAGCAAGCGCAGGAAGATCGAGAAGCCTTCGGCGATGATGGCGTTGGACGCTGCGCTGTCATCGAGCTTGCTTGACTCGAGCGTGTTGAGCATCTTCATGCACGCCGAGACCACCGTGTTGTACTGGATGCGCTTCAGGTCGTAGTCGGCCTGCTGCAGGATCTTGTGCACTTCGCGGCGCAGCGTTTTCTGTGCGTCGGTGTGCGTGCCCTGCACTTCACCCGTGAGGGCGGCGGCAATGCGCGCGCGCTGCGCGTAGCCGAAGGCCCACACGCGGCGCAGGAAGCGGCTGGCGCCTTCGACGCCGCTGTTCGACCACTCGAGCGTCTGCTCAGGTGGCGACGCGAACATCGTAAACAGGCGCGCGGTGTCGGCGCCGTACTGCTCGATCTGCGCTTGCGGATCGATGCCGTTGTTTTTGGACTTCGACATTTTTTCGGTGCCGCCGATTTCCACCGGCTGGCCGTCGGCCTTCAACACCGCGCTTTGCGGGCGGCCCTTGTCGTCGAAGGTCAGCTCGACATCGGCTGGATTGAACCAGGTCTTCTTGGTCGATGCGTCTTCGCGGTAGTAGGTCTCGTTGAGCACCATGCCCTGCGTGAGCAGGTTCACGAACGGCTCGTCGAATTTGACCAGGCCGAAGTCGCGCATCACCTTGGTCCAGAAGCGCGCGTACAGCAGGTGCATGACGGCGTGTTCGATGCCGCCGATGTACTGGTCCATCGGCATCCAGTAATCGTTGCGCTCGTCGACCATCGCGTCGTTCGAACCCGGCGACGTATAGCGCATGTAGTACCACGACGAATCAATGAACGTGTCCATCGTGTCGGTCTCGCGGCGCGCAGGCTTGCCGCAGGTCGGGCAGTCGCACTTGAGGAACGCTTCGTCCTTGTTCAGTGGATTGCCGGTGCCGTCCGGGACCAGGTGCTCGGGCAGCACGACCGGCAGGTCGGCCTCTGGCACCGGCACGATGCCGCACTCGGCGCAGTGGATCATCGGGATCGGCGTGCCCCAGTAGCGCTGGCGCGAGATGCCCCAGTCGCGCAGGCGGAACGTGACCTTCTTGGCGCCCAGGTCCTGGCTCGCCAGTTCACCCGAGACCGCGTTGACGGCCGAGGTGTAATCGAGGCCGTCGTACTTGCCCGAGTTGATCGTGCGGCCGTTGTCCTTGTCGCCGTACCACTCCTGCCAGGCGTCGAGCGAGAATTCCTGGCCTTCGACGGCCACGACCTGCTTGATCGGCAGATTGTATTTTTTGGCGAAGCCGAAATCGCGTTCGTCATGCGCCGGCACACCCATCACGGCGCCATCGCCGTAGGTGATCAGGACGTAGTTGCCGACCCAGACCGGAATCTGCTCCTGCGTGACCGGATGGGTGACGAACAGGCCGGTCGGCATGCCCTTCTTTTCCATCGTCGCCATGTCGGCTTCGATGACGGAACCGAGTTTGCATTCGGCGATGAATTGCTGCAGCGCCGGGTTGTTCTTTGCCGCGTGCTGGGCCAGCGCGTGCTCCGGCGCCACGGCGCAGAAGGTCACGCCCATGATCGTGTCGGCGCGCGTGGTGAACACGTAGAGCTTGCCGTCGTCGATCGGCGCGCCGGTGTCATCGGCGATCGTGTGCGGGAACGCGAAGCGCACGCCGGTCGACTTGCCAATCCAGTTGGCCTGCATCGTGCGCACGCGCTCGGGCCAGCCCGGCAGCTTGTTGTCGACATGGTCGAGCAGTTCGTCGGCGTATTCAGTGATGCGCACGTAGTACATCGGGATTTCGCGCTTTTCAATGAGCGCGCCCGAACGCCAGCCGCGGCCATCGACGACCTGCTCGTTGGCCAGCACGGTCTGGTCGACCGGGTCCCAGTTCACGGTGCCCGTCTTCTGGTAGATGATGCCCTTCTCGAGCATCTTGAGGAACATCCACTGGTTCCACTTGTAGTAGTCCGGCTTGCAGGCGGTCATCTCGCGCGACCAGTCGATCGCCAGGCCCATCGACTCCATCTGGCCACGCATGTGGGCGATGTTCGAGTAGGTCCATTCGGCCGGCGGCACGTTGTTGGCCATGGCCGCGTTTTCCGCCGGCATGCCAAACGCATCCCAGCCCATCGGCATCAGGACGTTGTAGCCGTTCATCCGCAGGTAGCGGTACATCACGTCGTTGATCGTATAGTTGCGCACGTGGCCCATGTGCAGCTTGCCCGATGGGTAAGGCAGCATCGAGCAGGCGTAGTACTTGCCCTTCGGGAAACGCGGATCGTGTTCGACGGCTTTATAGGCATCGATCGATTTCCAGTAGGCCTGGGCGGCCTGTTCGACTTCGGCTGGACTATATTTTTCTTGCATGATTTCTGCAGACGTAATGTGGGAGATGGAACCGGTCATTATAACCTGTTGATTTTGCACTACGGCGTGGCGTGGTGCAGGCAGGATGGTGCAATGAGACAGCGTCCGCTGAACGCTGCCCCGGGTAATTCAGCGCAGCACGAGTTTCAATGCCGGCGTTTCGCCATAATCTTCATACCGCTCATTGATGCCGCCGATACAAAAGGCCAGCTCCTCGAACAGATCCGGCGCGGCCGCCTTCATGGCCGCGGCGTCGCGGACGACGATCTCGAGCACTTCGTCCGGCGCCAGCTGGAAGCTGGTCATGTTTTCGTCGTCACGCAGGTAGCTCAGGCAATCCACCCAGGCGTCGATGCTGTTCGCATACGACGCCGGGAAACCGAACGCGGCCCGGCTTTGCGCATGAAACGACGCCTCGTCGACGATCGCAGCGCCGTTCAGTTCTGCAACGGCCATATCAGGCGCTCAAGCCCAGCACGTCCTGCATGTCGTACAGGCCGTGGGATTTGTCTGCCAGGAAGCGCGCGGCGCGCAGCGCGCCGTGTGCGTAGGTCACGCGGCTGCTGGATTTGTGGCTGATCTCGATGCGCTCGCCCGTGCCCAGGAACATGACGGTGTGGTCGCCCACGACGTCGCCACCGCGCACGGTGGCAAAGCCGATCGTCGACGGGTCACGCTCGCCGGTGACGCCTTCGCGGCCGTACACGGCGCATTCCTTGAGGTCGCGGCCGATGGCGTCGGCAATCACTTCGCCCATCTTGAGCGCGGTGCCCGACGGTGCATCGACCTTGTGCCGGTGGTGCGCTTCGACGATTTCGATGTCGTAGCCTTCGGCAAAACTCTTGGCTGCCATTTCGAGCAGCTTGAGCGTGACGTTCACGCCCACGCTCATGTTTGGCGCGACCACGAGCCCGATCTTCTGGGCAGCGGCGGCGATCTCTGCCTTGCCAGCGTCATCGAAACCAGTGGTGCCGATCACCATCTGCTTGCCGTTGGCGGCGCAATACGCGAGGTGCGCCAGCGTGCCTTCGGGGCGGGTGAAGTCGATCAGCACGTCGGCGTTGTGCAGGCCGTGCTTGATGCTGTCTTCGATCATCACGCCGGTGAGGAAGCCGCCGAAGGCGCCGGCATCGTGGCCGATGAACGGCGAACCGGGCATGTCGAGGGCGCCAGCCAGGCGGGCGTCGGGTGCGTACTGGATGGCTTCGATCAGCATGCGGCCCATGCGGCCGCTGGCGCCGGCTACGGCAATATTCAACATCGTCATGTCAATCCTTACTGCTGGGTTGCCGGGGCGGTCACCGTGATCGGTGCGACCGGACGGCTTTCCGGTTTTGCTTTCTTTTCCGGCACCTTGGCAGGGCCGGCGATACGGTCGATGTAATCGCGCTCGCTTGGCAGGTTGCCGCCTTCGAAGCGCTCGACCACGTCATCCTTGAAGAACACGGTGACGCGGCTGGTGGTCAGTTCGCCATTGCCGCGGGCCAGGTAGAACGGATAATCCCAGCGGTTGGCATGGAATGCATCGAGCAGCAGAGGCGAACCGAGCAGGAAGCGCACCTGGTCGCGCGTCTGGCCAACCTTCAGCTGGTTCAGCATTTCTTGCGATACGAAGTTGCCTTGCTGGATGTCCGGGCGATAAGGCGAGAAGACCCACAGGAACTTTTGCAGGCGCGAAGCCTGCACGGTCTGCGCGCCGGCATTGGCGATGGCGGCCGATTTGTCGGCGTCGGCTGCGGTGGCCGCCGAGTCCGTTGCCACCGGTGGCGCCGGACGGGTCTGGTTGCGCCAGGATGCGCAGCCGGACAGCGTCAGCGTGCAGACGAGACCTGCCGCCAGCACCGCCTTGGCGGAAAATCGATGGGATACGGCTTGTTTGACGCGCATAGGTAACCTCAAATCGAGCGGGAGCTTTCAAAACGCTATATCATAAAGCACTCCGCCAATATGCGAGTAACAAACATGAGTAACAATCCGACCGACCTGAAGGCAAGCGGCCTGAAGGCCACGCTCCCGCGCCTGAAAATCCTGGAAATCTTCCAGAACAGCGCCGTGCGTCACCTGACTGCCGAAGATGTCTACAAGATCCTGTTGGCTGAAAACATGGACGTCGGCCTGGCTACCGTCTACCGCGTCCTGACGCAATTCGAGCAGGCCGGCCTGCTCAACCGCAACCACTTCGAAACCGGCAAGGCCATCTACGAGCTCAACGCCGGCTCGCACCACGACCACCTCGTCTGCGTCACCTGCGGCCGGGTCGAAGAATTCTACGACGACGAAATCGAGCAACGCCAGAAAATGATTGCCGGAACCCACGGCTACACGATCGTCGACCATGCGCTGGCGATCTACGGCAGCTGCCCGCAATGCCAGGCGGCCCGCAAGGCAAGCTAAGTTATTCGCAGTCGGCAAGGCTGCACAGCAAAAGGGCGCACCGGATTTCCCGTGCGCCCTTTTTGCGTCTGGTAAGCGTAAAAAACTGTTAAGGCTGGCTCAGTGCGTTCGACAGCAGTTTGGCGGTGATGTCGACGATGGGAATCACCCGCTCGTACGCCATCCGCGTGGGGCCGATGACGCCCAGCGTGCCGACGATGCGACCATCGACGGCGTATGGCGCGGTGACCACGCTCATCTCGTCCATCGGCACCAGGTTCGATTCGCCGCCGATGAATATCTGCACGCCGCCGGCCTTGCTCGACATGTCGAGCAATTGCATCAGGCCGGTCTTTTGCTCGAACATCTCGAACATCTGGCGCAGCGAACTCATATTCGACGACAGGTCGGTCACCGACAGCAGGTTGCGCTCGCCGGAAATGACCACGTCGTCGCTCTCGGCCATCGCCTCGCTGCCGGCCTCGACTGCCGCATGCATCAGGCGTCCCATGTCGTCGCTCAGTTGCCGCAGCTCGCCGCTCAGGCGCTGGCGCACGCCGTCGAACGACTGGCCGGCAAAATTCTGGTTCAGGTAATTGGCCGATTGCGACAATTGCGTCGGCGTGTAGTCGACATCGGTCAGGAGCAAGCGGTTCTGCACATCGCCACGGGGATCGACGATCACCAGCAGAATGCGCTTTTCGGACAGGCGCAAGAATTCGATCTGCTGGAACACCGATTCACGGCGCGGGCTTTGCACCACACCGGCAAACTGCGACAGCGACGAGAGCATCTGGGCCGCATTGGCGATCAGCTTTTGCGGATGCTGCAGCGGCAGGCGCATGCGCTCGGCGCCGACTGTCGTTTCATCGAGCTGCTTGACGGTCAACAGGGTATCGACAAACACGCGGTAGCCGCGCGGGGTCGGGATCCGGCCGGCCGAGGTGTGAGGGCTGGCGACGAACCCCATGTCTTCGAGGTCGGCCATGATGTTGCGGATCGTCGCAGGCGACAATTCCAGGCCCGACAGCTTGGACAGCGCGCGCGAGCCGACCGGCTGGCCGTCGGCGATATAGCGTTCGACAAGCGCTTTGAGCAGGGTTTGGGCACGGTGATCGAGTTGCATGGTTCCGGGAAGCGTCTTTTTCTGTGGTGCTGGGATGAGAATCAAATTGGGGCGCGGTACGGCAGCGCAAGGCCTGCGGTCCGTCCCAGTGTTATACGCGCATCCGCGCAGATCCGTGTGGCAACTCGTGCGGTGGCTCCTGTGCCGGCTCATGCGCAGCATCCAGCCAGTCGAGCAGCGCATCGATGCTGTCCACCTCGACATCCGGCCGCACCTGATCAGCCAGCTCGTTGATCTTGCCGCTGCGGTTCATCCAGGCAGCGCGCAAGCCTGCCTGCTGGGCGCCCAGGACATCGAGCAGCAGGTCGTCGCCCACATACAGGGTGTCGGCCGGCAGCACACCCAGCGCAGCGCAGCCGGCCAGGAAAATCCCCGGATCCGGCTTGGCGGCGCCAAAGTCGCGCGCCGCCACGGATGCCTGGAACTGGTCGGCCAGGCCGATCGTGGCCAGGTCGGCCACGCCGTTCGTGACTGAGCCCAGCAGCGCGCGCTGCCGGAGGCGCGCGAGGCCTGGCGCCACATCGTCATATAGCGTCACGGCATTGCGCGCAGCGACAAAGACGACCATGGCCTCGTCCACCCTGGCGACGTCTTCGCCCACCTGCTCGAACGCGGCGATCAGGCCAGCGTGGCGCAGTGCGCTCAGGTCGATCCCATACTGGGGCTCGCGGGCCAGCAATTCCAGGCGCGCCTGACGCAGGCTGTCGATCGTGAACCGCTCGGCCACGCGCGGCGCATGCTGCTGCAGCCATGTATACAACATGGTTTCGGCAGCCCGGATCACGGGCACGATCGGCCACAGGGTATCGTCGAGGTCAAACAGTACGGCTTTGGGCCAGGGATGGCGGGTCATCGGCTTCCAGGGAACAGGCATGAAAAAACGCTACGCCAGCATAGCGATGCATACGGCCAAAAGCAAACCGCACGGCTTGCGCGTTGCTTATATGACATTGTGCTTACAACCTGATACACATGCAAATGGGACGCAAATGGACCGGTTGCCTAATAAATGAACTAAAATGTTGAGCGATTTTTTGATTCCAACCGCGCAGCCTGCGCTTTCCCGCTAGATTATTTGGAGAATATATGAAGAGTTCCTACCTGCGCGCAAGCGCAGCGCTGGCATGCGCGGTCCTGCTGACTGCTTGCGGTGGTGACGATGGCCAACTGCTGCTGGGCGGCCAGATTTCCGGCGTGACCAAGCCGGGCATGGTCCTGACGAATAACGGCGGCTCCGACTATGAGGTCCCGGTGCCAGCGAACGGTACGGGCGTGACCACGTTCTTCTTCCCGACCCTGATTTCGTCGGATGACAAATATGACGTGCGGGTCAAGAGCACGCCAACGAACGTCGACAAGTGCGAGCTGTTTCAGAACACGGGCCGCGCCGGCTTTGACGTGACGACCATCCAGATCGCCTGCAGTTTCAAGACCCAGGCCCTGACCGGCACCGTCAGCAACCTCAAGAATGAACTGGTCCTGGTCAACGGCTCGGACCGCGTTACCGTGCCGGCCGGCGCGACCACATTCGCCATGGCCCGCGTGGCACAAGACGCGCCGTATGGTGTCTCGATCCTCACGAACCCTGCCGGCCAGAGCTGCACGATCGCCAATGGTGTCGGCACCATGGGCCCGGCCGATGTGAACAACGTGACCGTCACGTGCGCACCTTAATTTTTTCTGGAGTCAAACGCATGAAGTCTTCCCTGATCCGCCCGGCGCTTGCGCTGGCGCTGGCTGCAAGCCTGGCCGCCTGTGGCGGCAGCGACAAAGCCGAATTCACTGTTGCCGGTTCGGTGACCGGCATTGTCTATGATGGCCTGGTCCTGACCAATGCCGGCGTGCCCCTGAAGGTCGCACCGCCAGCCACGGCAGGCGCAGCGGTGCGCTTTGCCTTCCCGGACAAGCTGGAATACGGTGACACCTATAATGTTCAGGTCGATAAGCACCCGGACCACCAGAACTGCGAGCCGGGCGTTCCGGAAGGCGGCATTTACGCCAACAACGCCGACACGGCAGGCCGCCTCGTGACGATCGACATCGCGATCGCATGCAAGATCAACGAATACACCGTCGGCGGCACGATCACCGGCCTGACCGGTGCCGGCCTGGTGCTGGCCAACGGCAGTACGGGTGGCACTTACACGGCTGCAACGCCGGCAACGCCACCTGCCACGACGCCGATTACCTACGCGCTGCCTTTGGTGCCATTCGGTACGACCTACGGCGTCACGGTCAGCAAGCAGCCAGCTGGCCAGGTCTGCACCGTCGTGAACCCGACCGGCACCATGGGTGACGCCGCGGTGACCAACGTCAACGTGACCTGCGTCGCGGCCTAGTCCTGGAGAGTTATACGCAATTCTTATGTCGAGTATGCGAAAGGAAAATTGGACTTATATGCTGTAACGCAGCATACTGATTCTGTCTCCTCCAACTCTCCTCAGAAAAGAATTGGATTTCGGCCCGCTCTTGTAGCGGGCCTTTTTTTTGCCCGTTGCCAGCTGCTTCATGATGAAAACTGCGACCGGCTTGCAATCGTAGGGTGGACGGCTATGCCGTCCAAGCGTTCAACGTAATATGGCATTACCCGTTGCGAAATTGGTTTGAACGCGTGGGCGGGAAACCCGCCCACCCTACGGCTGATAAAAAAAGCGCCTCTGAAGGCGCTTTGATCGGGTGACATACGGGCCGGATGGCCGCGGCAACTAGGCCTGGCTCGGCAGATTGGCCAGCGCCACATACTGCGCCAGGCTGACCGCTTCCGGGCGCACGCTCGGATCGATGCCCGCTTCCACCAGCTGCGCCTCGGTGAACATCCCCGCCACGCAATTGCGAATCACTTTGCGCCGCTGCGAGAAGGCCTTGGCGACCACCGCTTCGAGGCGCTTGGCGTCGCACGGCAGTTGCTGCTTGACCGGCACCATGCGCACAATGGCCGATTCGACCTGCGGCGGCGGATCGAATGCGGTGGGCGGCACGATGAACATCAGCGACATGTCGTAGCGCCATTGCAGCATCACCGACAGGCGACCGTAGGTCTTGCTGCCCGGCTCGGCCACCATGCGCTCGACCACTTCCTTCTGCAGCATGAAATGCTGGTCTTCGATCAGGTGCGCGAAGTCCGCCAGGTGAAACAGCAGCGGGCTAGAAATGTTGTATGGCAAATTGCCCACCACGCGCAGCTTCTGTCCCTCGCCCACCGGAATTGCGCCGAAGTCGAACTTCAGGGCATCGCCCGAATGTACGGTCAGGCGCTCGCGTGGATAGGCTTTTTCCAGGCGCGTGACCAGGTCGCGGTCGAGCTCGACGACGTGCATGTGGTCGAGCTGCTTGAGCAGCAGCGCCGTCATCGCGGCCAGGCCCGGTCCGATTTCGACCATGGTCTCGCCCTTGCGTGGTGCGATGGCGTCGATGATGTCGGAAAGGACTTGCTTGTCGGTCAGGAAGTTCTGGCCGAAGCGCTTGCGTGCTACGTGTTTCATGAATGCTTTCTTGTTTATTTAGTGCCGGCCGCGCGTTGCGCCAGCACCATGTGCATGGCGGCGCCGATTGCTTCGATCATGCTGCCGCAATCGGCCAAACCGAGACCCTGCGCGGCCAGGTCGAGCGCGGTGCCATGGTCGACCGAGGTGCGGATCAACGGCAGGCCGAGCGTGACATTGATGCCGCGCCCGAAGGTCGCGTGCTTGAGCACCGGCAAACCCTGGTCGTGGTACATCGCCAGCACGCAATCGGCGTCTTTCAGGTACTTCGGCTGGAACAGCGTGTCGGCCGGATACGGGCCGCGCGCGTCGATGCCACGCGCACGCGCTGCCTCGAGCACTGGCGTGATGACGTCGATTTCCTCGCGCCCCAGGTAACCGTTCTCGCCCGCATGCGGGTTCAGGCCGGTGACCAGGATGACAGGCGCAGCGATGCCGAACTTGGTGATCAGATCGGCGTGCAGGATATCGAGTACCTGGGTCAGGTTTTCGCGCGTGAGTGCGCCCGGGACATCCTTCAGCGGCAGATGAGTCGTGGCGAGCGCGACACGCAGGTACGGTTGATCCCCGCCCGGCGCGCCGGCCAGCATCATCACCACTTTCGGGGTGCCGGTCTTCTCGGCCAGGTATTCGGTGTGGCCGGAGAACGCGACACCGGCATCGTTGATCGTGCTTTTCTGCAGTGGCGCGGTGACGATGCCGTCGAACCAGCCGCGCTCGCAGCCTTCGATGGCCAGGTCGAGCGTGGCCAGCACGGCGCGCCCGTTCTCGGGATCGAGCCGGCCCGGCACCACATGGGCGTCGAGCGGCACGTCGATGGCTGCCAGCCGCGCGGCGCCGAAGTGCGGCAGGCCGCCGTTGCGCAGCGCCTGGGTCGACAGGGCAGCCAGGCGGATGGCAGGATCGATCAGGCTGGCCGTGAGCGCCAGGAAGGCGGCGTCGCCCACCAGCACGCAGTTGGCCTCATCGCGCATTGCCCAGGCAGCGCGGATCGCGATTTCGGGGCCGATGCCTGCTGGCTCGCCGACCGTGATCGCTAACGTGGGCCGCTGGTGCGCCAACGGGCGCACAGGCGCCTGCGGCGCGACCATTGCTTACTGCTCCTCGCGGAATTCGACGTAGGCACGGTCGCGCACTTGGCGCATCCAGTCTTCCATCGCTTCCTGCATCTTGCGGTCGCGCAGGACCTGGCGCGCCACGTTGCGCTCTTTCTGCTGCGTCACGTCTTCGCTCTTGCGCTCGACGACCTGGATCAGGTGGAAGCCGAACGGCGACTGCACGATGTCGGACGTGTCACCCGGCTTGAGGGCGTTCATCGCGGTCTCGAATTCCGGCACGGTGTCGCCCGGATACAGCCAGCCCAGATCGCCGCCCTTGCTGGCCGAACCATCCTGCGAGTACTGGCGCGCCAGATCTTCGAAGGTGCCGGCGTTGTTGGCCATTTTTTCCTTGATTTCAAGCAGCTTGCGCTTGACCTCGCCCTCGGTCATGGTCGGGGTGACCTTGAGCAGGATGTGGCGTGCGCGGGTCTGCTCGACGACGGCCTTGTCGGTCTCGCTGGCCAGCGAACGCTTGCCGGCCAGTTTCAGGATGTGGAAGCCGACGTTGGTCTTGAGGATCGGCGTGACCTGGCCCGCTTCCAGCTTGCGCAGCTCGGTCGAGAAATTCGGTGGCAGGCGGTCGGCATCGCGCCAGCCGATGTCGCCGCCCTTGAGCGCGTCCGGTGCGTCGGAATAAGTGGACGCCATGCGCGCGAAGTCGGCGCCGGTGCGCAGCTGGCGCATCACTTCTTCGGCGCGCGCGGCGCGGGCAGCGATCTGCTCGGGCGACGCGTTCTCGGGCACCCGCACCAGGATCTGGGCGATGTTGACTTCGATACGGTCGGCGGCGGCGGCCTTGGCGGCGGCCATATAGGTATCAATCTCGGCTTCCGAGACTTGCACCTTGCTGTCGACTTCGTGCTCGCGCAGGCGCTGCATCATGATTTCGTTGCGGATGTCTTCGCGGAACCGCGAGAAGGGCATGCCTTCTTTTTCCATCTGGTTGCGCATGTCCTGCACCGACAGCTTCTGGTTCTCGGCGATGCGGCCAATGGTGGCGTCCAGCGTGCGGTCGTCGACCTTGACGCCCATCTCCTTGGCCAGCTGCAACTGGGCGCGCTCGACGATCATCGCCTCAAGCACCTGGCGTTCCATCGTGGCGGTGTCGGGCATCTGGGCGTTACGCGCCTTCATGTTTGCCGTCACCTGGACCATGCGGCCAGCCACTTCGTTGCGCGTGATGACTTCATCGTTGACGACGACCTGGATCGAGTCGACCACCTTGGCGTTGGCCGAGGCAGGCGGCAGGAAGCCCGAGCTGGCGGCCGGCGTGGCGGCTGGCGTCGTAGCGGCCGGCGTACCGGCGGCCGGCGCTGCGGCCTGGGCCAGGACCTGGCCGGCGCTCATCGCGCACAGCAGCGCGGCTGCCAACTGGAGAGACTGCAAACGGGTAGTACGCATCATCTGGAAAGCACTCATTTGAGGATTGTTCACGTCAGGTTGGACGACGAAGTATGGACACCGAGTCTGAAATTTGACTTAGGGGCGCCCAATGCCGGCATTCAGTCGCGTATAGCCCGGGACGCTCTTGTTGAACGACTCGAGCGGGTTGCCCAGGCCCAGGCGCGACAAGCCATTGAGCTCGAGCTGGAAGAAGATCGGCGTCGAGGTCGTCTGGGCTGCGGTCACGAAACGCTGCGCGCCCATCCGGAACACCCAGCAATCGGCCTGGTATTCGAGACCGATCAGGCTCTCGATCAGCTTGCTGCCGGTGGACGGATTGACCGCCTGCCCCACGCCATATGAGCGCAGCGCGTAGCTGACACGCCCGACGCCATACCAGCGCCGCGAGATCGGATACTGCGCCGACAGGTCGATGTTGCGGAAGCTGTCACGCTGATAACGATACTCGGCATTGACGGCCTTCATCTTCCCCGGACGCCACTGCACGCTCACGTTCGAGCTGTACAGACTGCTTCCGGCCGCATCGTATTGTACGCCGCTATCGAAGGTCCAGGACTCGGAAATGGTGCCGCCAGCGGCCAGCAGCAGGTCGTACCGGCTTTGCTGCGCCGCTTCGCCCGCGATGCGCACGCGCGGCTCTTCGAAGTACAGGCGCTGGCCGATGGCCAGGCGCAGGCGCTCGGCGCCGTCTTCCTGGATGAAGCGCGACACCAGCGCCGCGGTCAGCTGGTTGGCGTCGGACACGCGGTCCAGGCCAACGTAGCGGTTCTCGGAAAACAGCTGGGCGTAATTAAAGCCCGAGCGGCCCGTGTCAAACAGCGGGACATCGTCCTGGTTCTCGTACGGCGTATACACATAGAACAGGCGCGGCTCGAGCGTCTGCGTGGTGGACTTGCCGAACAGCGAAGCATCGCGTTCGAACACCATGCCGCTGTCGAGTGACACCGTCGGAATCGAGCGCGTCAGCTTGGTCGGCTTGCCCGGGCGCATGGCGTGGTCGTCGAGATCGTACTGGGCTGCGTTGTACATCAGCTTGGGCGTGACGAACCAGCCCGGCCGTACGATCGGATAGCTGACCTGGCCCTGGACCACGGCGCGCGAGCCGCCCACCTCGGTGGGGTGGGCGAAGCGGGTCGCCTCGGCGTCGACCGCCCAGTCGAAGCCCGCCACGTCGTAGCGCGCCGAACGGAAGTTAATCTGCGGCAGGCGGTCGTACGGCCGCGGCACCGTCAGGCTTTGATTGGTGGCGGCCGCCGGATCCTGCAGCACCTGGTAATTCTGGGCGCGCGCGGACAGGCTCCAGTACTGGCCCGAGTAATCGGTGCGCAGTTCGCGCAGCAGCTGGCGCTCGGCGCTGGCCGCAACGGTGCGGGAAAAGTCGGACGGGTATTCATCGTCCGATGCGCCATGCAGGTTCCAGCCGTAGGACCAGTTCGGTTTGATCGCGCCGTTGTGCAGCGAATCGGCGCGCCAGCGTGTGGTGCCCGTCTGGCGGTCGTCCGGCAGCACTTCGACGTGGGTTTCGCCGCTGTAGGTGCTGCCCAGGTAACGGCCGGTCGCGCCCATCTGGAAACCGCGGTCGAACATCATGCGCGGGTACAGCGTCAGGTCGCGATTCGGTGCGATGTTGACGTAGTACGGCACCATCACCTCAGCCTTGCCCTGCGAGCCGAAGCCCACGGTCGGCGGCAGCCAGCCCGAACGGCGCTGGCCCGACAGCGAGAACGACATTGCCGGTGTGCCCAGGATCGGCACGTCCTTGAAATAGATGACGGTCTTGCCGGCGGTGCCGACGTCGCGGCCCTTGTCCAGGCGCAGCGTGCTCGACTTCAGATACCAGTCGGGATCCGGTCCTTCGCAGGTGCTGTAGGTACCGTCGCGCACGACGGCCTGCTGTTCACCCAAAAAGTCGATCCGGCTCGCCTGGCCCTGGGCATTGTTCGATGCCATGAAATACGTCGGGTTGAGCAGGTAGCCCTTGCCTGTTTCGAGGTTCAGCTGCAGCTCGTCACCCTTGTAGCGGTCGCCAAAGCGCCACATGTCGACATTGCCGGTGGCCGTGACCTGGTCTTCGACGATCAGGTAGCAGGCCGTGTCGGCGGTCATGCCGGTCTGGCCGCGCGTGATCTCGACGTTACGGGAGAGATCGAGCCGGCGGTCGGGCCGGCCGGCGATATCCTCGGCCTTGACGGTAACGGGAAGGTCGTCCTCGGCCTGGGCCGTTGGTGCAGGGGCGGTGACGTTGACGGTGGCGGGCGTCTGGGCGAACGCAGGCATCGCAGTGACCGAAGCCATTGCATACAGTGCGAGCACGTGTCGTGGTGGGAATGGTTGGGCCGAGGACCAGCTCATGGAAAATCGCAGCTCATGGAGAATCGACGTGCGCCATAAAGGGCGGTTTTTTTGGGATGAATCCCTTATTATAGGGGAATTAGTTCAACCAACCGGATTCATCAGGCCGCTTCATGTCATCTTTGTCTCAAAACCTTTCCGCCTCCGCCGACGCAGTGCCAGATACCCGGCTGTCGCAACTGAACGAATGGCTGGCCACGACCGGCCTGGTCGATGTCGCGTCCGGCCGCCGCGCCTCCGTCGACGCCAGTTTCCGGCGCTACTTCCGCTACGACGTCGTCGCCGACATGCAAGACAAGCTGGGCGCGACGCTGGTCGCGATGGATGCCCCGCCCGAGCGCGAGAACGTGCCGGCCTTCATCCACGTGCAGGGCTTGCTGCTCGAGGCCGGCGTGAGCGTGCCGGCGATTGCCGCGCGCAACGTCGAACAGGGCTTCCTGCTGCTGTCCGATCTGGGCAACACCACCTACCTGGCGCGCCTGTCCATCGACAATGCCGCCTTCATGTATTCGGACGCCGTCGACGCGCTGCTCAAGTTCCAGATGGCCAGCCAGCCGGACGTGCTGCCCGAGTTCGACCGCGCCTTCGTCATGCGCGAACTGGGCATCTTCCCCGAGTGGTACCTGGGCAAGCACCTGGGCGTGACGCTCGACGACAAGCAGCAGGCGCAGCTCAATGGCGTATTCGAAGCCATTGCCGCCAACGTGCTGGCGCAGCAGCAGGTGTTCATGCACCGCGATTTCCATTCGCGCAACCTGATGTTCCTCGACCAGCACAACCCGGGCGTGATCGACTTCCAGGACGCCGTGTATGGCCCGGTCACGTACGACCTGGCCTCGCTCCTGCGCGACGCCTACATCCAGTGGGACGAAGACATGGTGCTCGACTGGGTGGTGCGCTACTGGCAAAGCGCCAAAAGCGTCGGCCTGCCGGTCAATCCGGACATCGACGCGTTCTACCGCGACTTCGAATACATGGCCCTGCAGCGCCACCTGAAAATCCTCGGCATCTTCTGCCGCCTGAACTACCGCGACAACAAGGCCCACTACATGGGCGACCTGCCGACGGTGCTCGATTACGTGCGCAAGACCGCCAACCGCTACAACGAACTCAAGCCGCTGCTGCGCCTGCTCGACGCAGTCGACGACAAGCCGCAACAGTTCGGCTACACCTTCTGAAGGCATCCATCATGAAAGCGATGATTTTTGCCGCCGGCCGCGGCGAGCGCATGCGGCCACTGACCGATACCTGCCCGAAGCCCCTGCTCAAGGTGCGCGGCCGGCCCCTGATCACCTGGCACGTGCTGAACCTGGTGCGCGCCGGGATCGTCGACATCGTCATCAACCACTCGCACCTGGGTCACATGATCGAGGCCGAGCTGGGCGACGGCAGCCGCTACGGCGCGCGCATCGTCTACTCGCACGAACCGAGCCCGCTCGAGACGGCCGGCGGCGTGGCCAATGCGCTGCACCTGCTGGGCGACGAACCGTTCCTGGCGGTGTCGGGCGACATCTATGCGCCCTACTTCGACTTCACCGAAGCGCTCGATGCGCTCAAGGACAAGGATGCGGTGGGCCAGGTCTATGGGGTCGACCAGCGCGACATCGCCTGGCTGTGGCTCACGCCGAACCCGTGGCACAACCCGGAAGGCGACTTCGCGCTCGACATGTACACGCTGCGTAACGAGGGTGAGACCAAATTCAATTTCGCCGGCATCGGCGTCTACCGGCCCGAGATGTTCGACGGCATCCGCGCGGGCGAATTCGTCAAGTTCGGTCCCCTGATGCGCCAGTACATCGAGCAGGGTCGCATCGGCGGCGAGGTGTATCACGGCCAGTGGGTCAATGTCGGCACCGTCGGCCAGCTGGAAGAACTGAACGCGCCGCTGCGGCCGGCCAAGTCGGCGCCATGATGCCGGCCGGCGCCGTGCATGCCAACCGGCGCGCGCGCGTGCTGGCGCAGATGCAGCCGGGCGCGGTGGCGGTGCTGGGCACGGCGCCCGAAGTCATGCGCAATGGCGACAGCCCGTATCCCTACCGGCACGACAGCTATTTTTATTACCTGAGCGGGTTCGCCGAGCCTGACAGCTGCCTCGTGCTGGTGGCGGCGCTCGATGCGCGCCCTGCCCGCGCAATCCTGTTCTGCCGCGCGAAAGACCCCGACCATGAAATCTGGGATGGCTTTCGCTACGGGCCCGACGCGGCGCGCACGGCGTTCGGGTTCGACGAGGCGTATCCGGTCGACGAACTCGATCACCGCATGGTGGGCATCCTGTCGAATGCACCGGCGCTGTACTACGCGCCGGGCCACAGCGCAGCGCTCGATGTGCAGGTGGCCAGCTGGCTGAAGGGCGTGCGCGCGCTGGGCCGCACGGGCGTGACGGCGCCGGCAACGACGCATCACCTGCTGGTGCTGCTGGACGAGATGCGGCTGTTGAAGGACGCGCACGAAGCGGAGCTGATGGCGCGCGCCGGCGCCATCTCGGCCGCGGCGCATGCGCGTGCGATGCGCGCCACGCGGCCCGGGATGATCGAGTACGAAATCGAGGCCGAGCTGCTGCACGAGTTTCGCCGCAACGGCGCGCAGGCGCCGGCGTATTCGTCCATCGTCGCATCCGGTCCGAATGCCTGCGTGCTGCACTACATTGCCAATGACCGCCGCATTCTCGATGGCGAGCTGGTACTGATCGACGCCGGCTGCGAAGTCGATGGCTACGCGGGCGACATCACGCGCACCTATCCGGCCAATGGCCGCTTCACGGCCCCGCAGCGCACGCTGTACGAACTGGTGCTGCGCGCCCAGGCCGCAGCGCTGGCGGCAGTCCGGCCCGGGCAACCGTACAGCGGCATCCACGAGGCAGCGGTGCGGGTGCTGACCGAAGGGATGCTCGACCTGGGCCTGCTCGACAAACGCAAGGTCGGCTCGGTCGACGACGCGATCGACACGCGCGCATTCGCCCAGTTCTACATGCACGGCACCGGCCACTGGCTCGGGATGGACGTGCACGATGTGGGCGTGTACCGCGATCTGGCGCTGCCCGACAAACCATCGCGCGCGCTGCAGCCGGGCATGGCGCTGACCGTGGAGCCGGGCATCTATGTGCGGCCGGCCGATGGCGTGCCCGAACAATACTGGAATATCGGCATCCGGATCGAGGACGACATCGTCGTCACCGGGACGGGTGCGCGCATCCTGACGGACGGCGTACCGAAAGACGTGGCGGAGATTGAAGCATGGATGAAGGCAGCACGATGACCAACCAAACTTACGACGTCGATGTGGCGATTTGCGGCGCAGGGCCGGTGGGCCTGGCGCTGGCGGGCTTCCTGGTCCGGCGCGGCATCGCCGGTGCGCGTATCGCGCTCATCGACGGCAAGTCGCTGGGCCAGGCGATTTCGGATCCGCGCTCGATCGCGCTGTCGTGGGGCAGCGCGCAACTGCTGCAAGAAGTGGGCGCCTGGCCGCTGGCCGCCACGCCGATCCACGAGATCCACGTCTCGCGCCGCGGCCAGCTGGGCCGCAGCCTGATGCAGCGCGAAGACCACGATGTGCCGGCGCTGGGCTACGTCACGCGCTACGGCGCCGTCGTCGATGCGCTGGCAAAGGTGGGCGAGCAGGCCGGCGTATTAATGCTGCGCCCGGCGCGCGTGACGTCGCTCGATGAACAGCCGGATGCGGTGCTGCTGCACCTGGACGATGGCAGCACGGTGCGTGCACAGGTGGCGGTGCAGGCCGAAGGCGGCCTGTTCGGCGCGCAAGACCAGCGCGCCCGCAGCCGCGATTACGAACAGAGTGCCGTCATCGCGCGCGTGACGACATCGATGCCGATCGCGCACCGCGCGTTTGAACGCTTCACCGACGAAGGCCCGCTGGCCCTGCTGCCCGAAGAGGGCGCCGACGGCCACCAGTACGCGCTGGTCTGGTGCATGCGCCCGGAGCGCGCACAGGCGATCCTGGCGCTCGACGACACGCGGTTCCTGACGCAGCTGGGCGAGGCGTTCGGCGCCCGCCTGGGCGCCTTCACGAAGGTATCGTCACGCAGCGCGTTCCCGCTCGGCCTGAACGCCGAAGCACGCGCCACGGCGCGCACGGTCGCCATTGGCAATGCCGCGCAGACGCTGCACCCGGTGGCCGGCCAGGGCCTGAACCTGGGCCTGCGCGACGCCGCGGTGCTGGCACGCGAATTGGCGCGCGGGACGGACACAGAGGCGATCACCCGCTTCACACAAGACCGCGCAGGCGACCGCCGCACGACCATCGGCCTGACCGACACGATGGCCCGCGCCTTCACGATCCCCGGCCCGCTGCAACCGCTGCTCGGCCTGGGCCTGGCCGCCCTCGACCTGACCCGCCCCGCCCGCACACTGCTGGCCGACCTGATGATGTTCGGCCGCCGCTAACCCCAAGCAATTACCCAACAATTAGGGTCAGAGTCGAATTGTTTGACAACGTTTTGTTAAATGGCCGCCAATACATTGCCAATGGCGATGTTTTGGCGGCTGCCATATCAGTAGCGTAGGGTGGACGGCTGCGCCGTCCACGCGTTCAAATCCACTTGATGTCGTGGCGCGCCACAGTTTGTCGAACGCGTGGGCGGAAAATCCGCCCACCCTACGGTCAACTGGTTCAATGCGACCGCGACAGCGCTTCCAGCAGCTTGGTGGCAGTCGCTGCCGACGAACCCGGATTCTGGCCGGTGATCAGCAAACCATCGGTGACGACGTACGAACCCCAGTCATCGGTGCGCGAATAGTTACCGCCTTTTGCCTTGAGCTCGTCTTCCACCAGGAATGGCACGATGTCCGTCAGTTCAACGGCGGCTTCTTCGGTATTGGTGAAGCCCGTGACGCGCTTGCCCTGCACGAGTGGCGTGCCATCCGTATTCTTCACGTGACGCAGCACGCCCGGTGCGTGGCACACCAGCGCCACCGGCTTGTTCGCAGCGATGAACGACTCGATCAGCGCGATCGAGTTGCGGTCTTCGGCCAGGTCCCACAGCGGGCCATGGCCGCCCGGGTAGAACACGGCATCGAAGTCACCCTGCGAGACGCTGTCGAGACGCACGGTCGCGGCCAGTTGCGCGTTCGCAGCGGCATCGGCCTTGAAGCGGCGGGTGTCATCGGTCTGGGCCGACTCATCATCACTCTTCGGGTCGAGCGGCGGCTGGCCGCCGGCAGGCGAAGCCAGCACGATGTTGGCGCCGGCTTCCTTCAGCGCGTAATACGGGGCGGCCAGCTCTTCGAGCCAGAAGCCGGTCTTGCGGCCAGTGTTGCCCAGGGTGTCGTGCGAGGTGAGTACGATCAGGATGTTCATGGTGTGGCTCCTTGTTGTTGATGTTAATAGACCAGTCGTCTAGATTACGTGTCAAAAAAAACGCTTCGTGTGAAGCGTTCGATATGCGTGTTATTCGGGCAATTGCAACAGGCGCCGCGTGGTCGCCAGAGCCGCATCGAATGCTACCGCGTCGCGCGCGATCTTGGCCATGAGGCTGGCGCCGAGCCAGAGCTGGTACAGGCTCTGCGCCACCTGCCCTGCCTCACCCTCCACCTTCAGCGAACCGTCGGCAATGCCGCCTTCGATGGCCTCGGCCAAACGGGCGACGATGCCAGCGGTACCTTGCTTGAGCGTCAAACGCATCGGCTCGGACAGATCGACCACTTCGGCGCCCAGTTTGACGGCCAGGCACTTGCCCTGGCAATCGTCAAACGACTGGTTCGTGCGCCATTGCCCGAAGTAGGTCAGCAATTTGACGGCCATCGTCGCTGACGGCTCACGCAGCGTGATGTCCATGTCTGCCAGATACGCCTCGAAATACCTGGCCAGCAGCGCTTCGCCAAAGGCATCCTTCGAGCCGAAGTAATGGTAGAACGATCCCTTCGGCACGCCTGCCGAGACCAGGATCTCGTTCAGCCCTACCGCCGAGAACCCTTTGCCAGCCATGATGCGCTGCCCAACGTCGAGGATAGTGTCGCGAACGCCAGACGATTCAGAGGTCAATGCTTTTGCCATGAGCCCACTATACAGCAAAATTAGACCAGTCGTCTAGAGCCGCACTCAAGCGAGCCGCGAGGCTCAGTGGCGAGCGTTCCTGAAAGCTATTAGCCAATAATTCGACTCTGACCCTAATTGTTGGGCTATTGCTTAGTCGACGGCTTTGACCATCGCTTCGATGACTTTTTTGGCGTCGCCAAAGACCATCATCGTGTTGGGCTGGTAGAACAGATCGTTATCCAGGCCGGCGTAACCGGAGGCCATCGAGCGTTTGTTGACGATGATGCTTTTGGCCCGGTAGGCTTCCAGGATCGGCATGCCGGCAATGGCCGACTTCGGGTCTTTTGCGGCCGGGTTCACCACGTCATTGGCGCCCAGGACCAGGACCACGTCGGTTTGGCCGAATTCGCCGTTGATGTCTTCCATCTCGGCCACCTGGTCGTACGGTACCTCGGCTTCAGCCAGCAGCACGTTCATGTGGCCCGGCATGCGCCCGGCCACCGGGTGGATCGCATAGCGTACCATCACGCCATGGGCGGTCAGCTTGTCGACCAGTTCCTTGACCGTGTGCTGCGCGCGCGCCACGGCCAGGCCGTAACCGGGGACGATGATCACCGACTCGGCATTCTGCAGGATGAACGCGGCGTCTTCGGCCGAGCCGGATTTGACGGGCCGCTGCTCTTTCGCGCCGCCGGCGTCGGCCACCGCTTCGCCGCCAAAGCCGCCCAGCAGTACATTGAAGAACGAGCGGTTCATCGCCTTGCACATGATGTACGAAAGGATCGCGCCGCTCGAGCCCACCAGCGAGCCAGCGATGATCAGCATCGCGTTGTTCAGCGAGAAGCCGATCCCCGCCGCTGCCCAGCCCGAGTACGAGTTGAGCATGGAGACCACCACCGGCATGTCGGCCCCGCCGATCGGGATGATGATCAAGACGCCCAGTACGAACGCCAGCGCCGCCATCACGATGAACGCGCCCCATGCAGGCTCAAGGCCGTCAGCGAAGCAGAACACTAGCCCCAGCGCGACAATCGCGATCGCGACGAACAGGTTCAGGATGTGCTGGCCCGCAAAGCGCACCGGCGCGCCCTGGAACAGACGAAACTTGTACTTGCCCGACAGCTTGCCGAACGCGATCACCGAGCCCGAAAACGTCACCGCGCCGACGAACGTGCCGATGAACAGCTCGAGCCGGTTCCCGAACGGCAGCGGTTCGCCCCGCGTCGTGATGTTGAAGGCCCACGGCTCGGCCACTGCCGCGATCGCGATGCAGACGGCGGCCAGCCCGATCAGCGAGTGCATCGCCGCGACCAGTTCCGGCATCTTGGTCATCTCGACCTTCTTCGCGGCGGTCGCGCCGATGGCGCCGCCCACGACCACGCCCAGCAGCACCAGGCCGAATCCCAGCCCCCCGCCCTGCTGCAGCCGCTCCTGCAGCTTGAGCATCAGCGCGACCGTGGTGAGCACCGCGATCGCCATGCCGGCCATCCCGAACGCATTGCCCAGGCGCGCCGTCGATGGCGACGACAAGCCCTTGAGCGCCTGGATGAAGCACACCGAGGCGACCAGATAGAACAGCGTAACCAGGTTCATGCTGATGGCGTTCATGCCGCATCCTCCTGCTTCGATGCGGCCTTGGGCGCCTTCTTGCGGAACATCTCCAGCATGCGCTGCGTGACCAGGAAGCCACCGAACACGTTCACGGCCGCGAGAGCCACGGCCAGCGTGCCGGCCACGCGCCCCGTCGCGCCTTCGGTCAGGCTGGCGGCCAGCATGGCGCCGACGATGACAATGGCCGAGATCGCGTTGGTGACCGCCATCAACGGTGTGTGCAGCGCCGGGGTGACGGTCCAGACCACGTGGTAGCCGACGTAGATCGCCAGCACGAAGATGATCAGGTTGATGACGGTGTGGCTGATGTCCATGGTGTCTCCTGTCCGTTCTTGTCAACGATGCCAACGTCTTATTTGCCAACGTCTTACTTGCGCAGCAGCTCTCCGGCGCTGCACATCAGGGTCGCGCGCACGATCTCGTCGTCGCGGTCGATATGGAACTGGTCGTCGGCGTCGATCACGAGCTTGAGAAAATCGAGCACGTTGCGCGCGTACAGGGCCGAGGCATCGGCCGGCACCAGCGTGGCCAGGTCGGGCTCGCCGATGATGTGCACGCCGTGCTTGAGGACAGTGGCGCCGATCTCGCTCAGGGCGCAGTTGCCGCCCTGCGCCACGGCCATGTCGACGATCACGGACCCCGGCTTCATCGCGCGCACGGTGTCTTCGCCGATCAGCACGGGCGCGCGCCGGCCCGGAATCAGGGCCGTGGTAATGATGATGTCGGCCAGCTTCGCGCGTTCGTGCACGAGCTGCGCCTGGCGCCGCATCCAGTCGGCCGGCATTGCGCGCGCATAGCCGCCGCTGCCGGCCGCGATCTCGCGCTCTTCGTCGGTTTCATACGGCACGTCGATGAATTTCGCGCCCAGCGACTCCACCTGCTCTTTCACTGGCGGACGCACGTCGGACGCTTCGATCACGGCGCCCAGCCGCTTGGCGGTGGCGATCGCCTGCAGGCCGGCCACCCCGACGCCCATGATCAATACGCGCGCCGCCTTGACCGTGCCGGCCGCCGTCATCAGCATCGGCATGAAGCGGCCGTAGGTATTTGCGGCCAGCAGGATGGCCTTGTAGCCGGCGATGTTCGCCTGCGAGGACAGCACATCGAGCGATTGAGCGCGCGTGATGCGCGGCGCGGCTTCCAGGGCAAAGGCAGTGATGCCGGCCGTGGCCAGCGCAGCGAGATTCTCACCATCGAAGGGATCGAGCATCCCGACCAGCACAGCGTCGCGGCGCATCATGGCCAGTTCGTGCGCGGCGGGACTGCGCACCTTGAGCACCAGATCGGCGCCGAACGCGCCAGGGGCATCGACGATGACGGCGCCGGCGGCCTCAAAAGCCGCGTCTGGCGCCGCTGCATGCAGGCCAGCGCCCGCCTGCACCACGATCGTGTGGCGCGTGGCCAGCTTCTTCACGGTCTCGGGGGTGGCCGCAACACGGGTCTCGCCCGGCCGGGTTTCGGCCGGAATACCGATTCTCATGGATCCCTCCATTCGTTGGACTGCCGCGCCAGCAAATCTATCACGTCTTTACAGTGATTGTTCAAATATTAAATTTGCGTGGCCAATTTGATCATCCGTAGAGACCGTGCAGTGCGCACCAGGCCATGATGGTTGTTTTTGCGACAGATCAAGCCCGATTAACCACATGCCAACGTTGCAGGAAGCGACCGGCTGAGCAAACACGGGCCTTGTCAAGGTAGAATACCGGCTCATTTTCAAGGACAGGCATGAGCGATATCTTCAAACCATCGGTTACCGTGGCAGCGATCATCGAGCACGAGGGCCGGTTCCTGCTGATCGAGGAAGAGACGAGCGAAGGTATCAAGCTGAACCAGCCCGCCGGCCATCTCGACCCGCACGAATCGCTGGAACAGGCGGTGGTGCGCGAAGCGCTTGAAGAAACGGCGCATGAATTCATCCCCCACTCGCTGGTGGGGATGTACATGTCGCGCTACCACTCGAAGTCACGCAATGCCGACGTCACCTACCTGCGCTTTACCTTCGCCGGCAGCGTCGGGCGCCAGTTCGACCAGCCGCTCGACGAGGGCATCCTGCGCACCATGTGGATGACGCGCGACGAAATCGCCGCCACCGTCGACCGCCACCGCAGCCCGATCGTGCTGCGCTGCGTGGACGACTACCTGGCCGGCCAGAGCACACCGCTCTCCCTGCTGCACACCCACCCTTCGGTGTTCGAAGGCGGGATCTGAAGAATTCACTACGGACGTAACATGCGCAAGAAAAAAGTCGTGATCGGGATGTCGGGCGGAGTCGACTCCTCGGTCGCGGCCTGGATGCTCAAGGAACAAGGCTACGACGTGGTCGGCCTGTTCATGAAAAACTGGGAAGACGACGACGATTCCGAATACTGCTCGACGCGCCAGGACTGGATCGACGCGGCCAGCGTGGCCGACGTGGTCGGCGTGGACATCGAGGCGGTCAACTTCGCCGCCGAATACAAGGACCGCGTGTTCGCCGAGTTCCTGCGCGAATACCAGGCCGGCCGCACCCCGAACCCGGACGTGCTGTGCAACGCCGAAATCAAGTTCAAGGCCTTCCTCGACCATGCGATGAAGCTGGGCGCCGACCTGATCGCCACCGGCCACTACGCGCGCGTGCGCGAAAACACGGCCAGCGGCAGCTTCGAGCTGCTCAAGGCCTTCGACGCCACCAAGGACCAGAGTTATTTTCTGCATCGCCTGAGCCAGGCGCAGTTGTCCAAGTCGCTGTTCCCGCTGGGTGAAATCCCGAAAACCGAGGTGCGCAAGATCGCCGAAAAGCTCCAGCTGCCCAACGCGGCCAAAAAGGATTCGACGGGCATCTGCTTCATCGGCGAGCGGCCGTTCCGCGACTTCCTGAACCGCTACCTGGCCTACAAGCCGGGCCCGATCCGGCTCGACGACGGCACGCAGGTGGGCGAGCACGTCGGCCTGTCGTTCTACACGCTGGGCCAGCGCAAGGGGATCGGTATCGGGGGCCTGAAGTCACGCAAGACCGCTGACGGCATCAGCGAGCCGTGGTTCGTCGCGCGCAAGGACATCGAGGCCAACACGCTCTACATCGTGCAGGGCCACGACCATCCATGGCTGCTGTCGGACCGGCTCGAAGCCGGCCAGGCCAGCTGGATCGCCGGCCACGCACCGGCGGCCGGCGCGCTGTCGGCCAAGACCCGCTACCGCCAGGCCGACATGGCCTGCCGCGTGCTGGCCGATGGCGACGCGCGCTTTGCGCTCGACTTCGATGAAGCCCAATGGGCGGTCACGCCGGGCCAGTCGGCCGTGCTGTACGACGGCGACGTGTGCCTGGGTGGCGGCATCATCGACGTGCGCTCAAGCGCCGCCTGACGCCATATCAAGGCTGGCGCGCCGCCAGCCACTCCACCAGCACGGCGGGCGCCAGCGGCCGCGCGTGCAGGTAACCCTGGACCTCGTCGCAGCCGGCCAGGCGCAGGAAATCTTCCACCTCCACCGTTTCGACGCCTTCGGCCACGACCTTGTGACCCAGGTCGTGCGACAGCTTGATCATCGTGCCCACCAGCGCGCGGCAGCGTTCGTCCTGGACCAGGTTGCGCATGAAGCTCTGGTCGATCTTGACCACGTTGGCCGGCAGGCTTTGCAGGTACGACAGGCTGCTGTAGCCGGTGCCGAAGTCGTCGATCGCCAGTTGCACGCCAGCGCGCCCGAGGCGCTCGAGCGTGGCCTGCGCGACCTTCGGATTGCGCATCAGCGCGCTCTCGGTCAGCTCGATCACCAGGCACGATGGCGCCAGGCCGTGGTGCTGCAACTCCATCAGCACGCGGTCGCAGAAATCCGGCTCTTCCAGGTTCACGGCCGAAACGTTCACCGCCACCTGCAACGCCAGGCCGTCCCGGCGCCAGGCGACCATCTGGCGCAGCGCCGCGCGCAGCACCCACTCGGTGGTCGCGCGTGCCAGTGATGTCGTCTCGATCACCGGCATGAATTCGCCGGGCGAAATCGCGCCGGCCGTCGGATGGTTCCAGCGCAGCAGCGCTTCGACGCCGACGCAGGCGCCGTCGAGCAGGCTGACCTTGGGCTGGAACACCAGATGCAGTTCGTCCTCGCTCGCGAGCGCGGCGCCGAATTCGGTCACCAGCCAGAAGCGGCGCTGCAGGATCGCGTCGTGATGCGACGAGAACACGCGCACGCAGCGCTCGGCCGCCAGCGCATCGTGCGCGGCGCTGTGCATATTGCGCAGCAGGTCGAGGCCCTCGGTCTGGCCGACCGTGAACGGCGCAATGCCCACCGTCGTCGTCGTGATCAGGCGCGCCTGGCCGTAACTGGCGCGCGCGTCGAGCCACGACTGCATCTGCTCGCAGAACGGCTCGATCGACAGGCCGCGTGGCGCGAAGAACGCGAACTGCGTGCTGCCCACATGGTAGATCTTGCCGGCGCCACCCAGGCGCAGCTGCGGCACCGTTTCACGCACCATGTCGTCGAGATAGCTCGAACCCATGACGCGCTGGGCATCGCTCAGTTCCTGCGGGCTGGCCAGGCTGATCAGGGCGGCGATGCGCACCTCGCCATTCGGCTCATACAGTTCGAGGTCGTTAAAGTCGATGATGAACTGGTTGCGGTTCGGCAGGCCGCTGACCGGATCAACGCGCCCGAACGCATGCTGCAGTTCGATCTGCGCCATCACCATGGTGGCCAGGTCCGTCAGCGCCTGGCGCTCGGCCAGGCTGACCTGGCGCGGTTCGGTACCGAGCACGCACATCGCGCCCAGGCAAAAGCCTTCGCTGGTTGTGAGCGGCGCGCCGGCATAGAAGCGGATACCGCCTTCAGCCAGCGGGCTGTCGCGGAAATACGGGTCTTCCAGCAGATCCGGCACGACCAGTACCTCGCGCTCGTCCGACACCATCGCGCACGGCGCTCTCATCCGCGGAATCGTGTCGTGGGTAATACCGATCTTCGACTTGAACCATTGACGGTTGGCGTCGGTCAGCGAGACCGCCGCAATTGGCAATCCGAACAACTGCGCAGCCATGCGCGTGATGCGATCGAACGCTTCGCTGGGCGGGCTGTCGAGCAGCTCCAGACGACGCAGGGCATCGAGACGGGCAGTCTCGTACTGAGGCGACGCACAGTGCGGTTGAAAGAGCGGAGGATTCATGAAGAGACGACGCGCCGTTGCGCGTAAATATGACGAATATGACGGACAGAATCTATTGTTGCTAATAACAAACTTAAGGTCAATCATTATTTTCAAGCGAATCGTTGTATTCGTCATTTTTAGTTGCTTAGTGTAAAATAAAAGCAGCAAATCACACGAACGATGTCATGAAAACACATGAATTTAACGATCCGATACTGACGACCCGCGAAGCAGCGCAGTTGCTTGGTGTTGCTGTCAGCACGGCCCAGGTATGGATGGAGAGCGGTGATTTGCCGGCCTGGAAGACGCCGGGCGGCCATCGCCGTGTGCGCTACAGCGCCGTGATGCGACTGGTGCGCGAGCGCGTGGCGTCAAAGGATGAGGTCAAGGCAGTCAGGCCGTCGGGTACTGCGGAACTGGCGACCGAGTTCCTGCCGGCGGTGGCGCCGGACTATCCGGTCCCGGCCAATGAGGCACAGCGGCTGGCGGCACTCGCGCAAAGCGGCCTGATGGATTCGGAAGATGACGCTGCCTTCGATCGCTTGACCTGGCTTGCCGGCCACGCCACGGCCTGCCCGATGGCGCTGATCACCTTGTTGTCAGCAGAGCGCCAGTGGTGCAAGTCGCGCGTCGGGGTGGAAAACCGCGAGACCACGCGTTCATTGGCCTTCTGCAGTCACGTGCTGATGCAGGACGAGCCTTTCGTGGTCGAGGATGCCAGTGCCGATCCGCGCTTTGCCGACAACCCGATGGTCACCGGCGCGCCGTTCATCCGTTTTTATGCCGGCTACCCGGTACGCACCGCCGACGGGCTCGCGCTGGGTTCGCTGTGCGTGCTTGATACCGAGCCGCGCCGCCTGCGCGAGCGCGAGATGCGCGCGCTGCGTGAACTGGCCGTGCTTGCATCGGACGAAGTGCAGCGCCGCGCATAGCCTGTATCAGCCCGGCTTGCCCGGCGCCTGCTGCTGCTGCTTGACGAAGGCAATGACGGTATTACGAATGGTCTTGAGCACGGTGTCGGCCTTGAACGGCTTGACGATGAAACCGTGCACGCCACGCGCGAGCGCGCTCTGGACCGCGGCGGCGTCGAGCGTGCCCGAGACGAGAAACACGAGCGTCTTGGGCAGCGTCGCGCGCAGCTGCTCGACCACGTCGCTGCCGTCCTCGACCTGTTCGCGCGCGATGCAGATCACGTGCGGGTGGTGCTTGACTGCCAGCGCCAACCCCAGCGCGCTGGTGTGCGTGGCGCCGACCACGTCGTAACTGCCGTCGGCCAGCACGGTGCCGAGCGTCGAGCGCGAGACGGCGTTTGCATCCACGATGACCGCTTTGAGCATAGCTTCACATTCCTTGTCAGTGCGCTGAATAAATCAGCCTTCGTACGCCAGTGTTTTCCATGTCACGCCCAGGCGCACGTCCAGTTTCAGCGACACCAGACAGCGTGACATCTCCAGTATCTCACGCTCGGCGCGCAATCTCTCGCCGAGTGGCGTCTTGAGGATGCCGGCGCCGGCCATCACGGCCTCGAGATTGCCGTACGCACCCAGCAGGCGCGCCGCCGTTTTCATGCCGACCTTCGACACACCCGGCACGCCATCGGTCGGGTCGCCCATCAGCGCCAGCAGGTCGTGCAACTGCTCGGGCGCCACGCCAAAGCGTGCACGGACCCAGGCGTCGTCGTGCCACTCGTTCTTGAAATGATCCCACACCAGCGCGCCGTGCGCGATCAGTGGATGCAGGTCCTTGTCGGTGGTGGCCACCACCGCCGTGCCGCGGCCTTCGGACAGCCAGCGCATCACGCCGGTAGCGATCACATCGTCGGCTTCGACCTCGGGCACCATCAGCACATGCACGCCGGCCGCGCGCAGGCGGTCGTGAAATTCGGGCAGCGCCGCGCGCAGTTCGGACGGCATCGCCGCCCTGCCCTCGCGGTAGCGCGGATACAGCGCATGGCGCCAGGTCGGACCGCCATGATCAAAAGCAGCCAGCACGTGCGTTGGCGCATGCGCCTCGAGCACGTTGCGAAACGACGAGAACGCATGGCGCAGCGCGATGCTGGCCTTCAGGTCGGAATCGGGCTCGGGGCTGGCTTCGTAGACGCGGCGCACGATGTTCAGGCCGTCGATCGCGAGCAGCTTTCCCGGGTTAGACATGTGATGTGGTCATGAAGAGACGTGGAAGGCGCCCATCATAAACCGGTTGCACGGTCGCGGGAAGATGCGCGACCGTGGTGCGAACTGGCCTTACTTCGCGTACGCGTATTCGCCACCGCGCTCGAGCGCGCGGCGATACGCCGGCCGCGCATGGATGCGGGCCAGGAAATCGGTCAGGTTCGGGTATTTGGCGTCGAGCCCGCCGCGCGAGGCGGCTGCTTCCAGCGGGAAGCTCAGCTGGATGTCGGCAGCGCTGAACTCTTCACCGGCAAACCACGGGTGCTTGCCCAGTTCGGCTTCAAGGTAACCCAGCTGCAGCGCGATCTGCGGCAGCACGAAGGTGCCCTTCACCTTCTGCGCGATGCCGCGCGCGATCGGCTTGGCAAAAAACGGCATCGGCGTGCTTTCGATCTTGTCGAACACGAGCTTGAGCAGCAGCGGCGACATCATCGAGCCTTCGGCAAAGTGCAAAAAGTGCGTGTAGCGCAGGCGCGCCGGCGTGCGGGCGGCGGGCACCAGGCGCGGGGCATCCGTATCGGAGGCGCGCGCCGTGAGGTACTCGACGATGGCGCCCGATTCGGCCACCACGAGATCGCCATCGGTGATCACGGGCGACTTGCCCAGCGGGTGCACGGCCTTCAGTTCGGGCGGGGCCAGCATCGTCTTGGGATCGCGCTCGTAACGCTTGATCTCGTACTCGAGTCCGAGTTCTTCGAGCAGCCAGAGGATGCGCTGCGAGCGCGAATTGTTCAGGTGGTGGACGACGATCATGGCGTGGACAGGAAAGTGGAGATGGCGGCCAGCTTAGCACCGTTGGCCACGCACCTGCAGCCCGCTAGCGCTAGCGCTGGTGCAGCTTGATGACGCGGTGCTTGCCTGCGCCCTGCGGCGCCGGCGCCGCGGCTTTCGGGGCGCAGCTGCCGCAGCTGCCGCCACCGCAGGCGCCGCCGCTGCTGGTATCCAGCCAGCGCGCCAGCGCCGACTGGCGCCCGCCCCTTGTCAGCATCAGCACCGCGCGCGCGCGCAGCGGGGCCGGCAGGTACTTCGCGCCCAGGTACAGCGCGGCGATGGCAACGATGACGATGACGGTCAGTTCTTGCATGGTTAGGCTCCGGTGAAGGCCAGCGTGACGCGGTAGACGATGAACGCCGCCACGTAGGCCAGCGCGAACATGTAGCCGGCCATGATCCAGGCATATTTGCGGCTGCCCGTTTCACGCGCCACGGTGGCCAGCGTTGGCAGGCAGTGTGGCGCATAGACATACCAGGCCAGCAGCGACAGGCCGGTGGCCAGCGACCACGATTGCGCGATCAGCGGCGCCAGCGTGTTGCCGACTTCATCGCCGCCCGACAGCGCGTACACGGTGCCCAGCGCGCCGACGGCCACTTCGCGCGCGGCCATGCCCGGCACCAGCGCGATAGCGATCTGCCAGTTAAAGCCGATCGGGGCCAGCACGACTTCGAGTGCGCGGCCGATCATGCCTGCCACGCTGTAGTAGATCGGCGGATTGGTCGCGCCTTCCGGTGCGCCCGGGAAGCTGGAGAACAGCCAGAGCAGGATCATCATGGCCAGGATCAGCGTACCGACGCGCATCAGGAAGATCTTGGCGCGTTCGAGCAGGCCCGAGGCCAGGCCGCGCGGATGCGGCCAGTGGTAGGCCGGCAGTTCGAGCATCAGCGCGTGCTGCTTGTAGCCGTTGCGGCGCTTCATGAACCAGGCCACCGCCATTGCCGACAGGATGCCGGCCAGGTACAGCACGAACAGCACGATGCCCTGCAGGTTCATGAAGCCGCCCACGACGCGGTCGGGAATGAACGCGGCGATCAGGAGCGCATACACCGGCAGGCGCGCCGAACAGGTCATCAATGGCGCGATCATGATCGTCACCAGGCGGTCGCGCGGATTCTGGATCGTGCGCGCGGCCATCACGCCCGGAATGGCGCAGGCAAACGACGACAGCAGCGGCAGGAACGAGCGGCCCGACAGGCCCACACTGCCCATGATGCGGTCGAGCAGGAACGCCGCGCGCGGCAGGTAGCCGACGTCCTCTAACAGCAGGATGAAGAAGAACAGGATCAGAATCTGCGGCAGGAACACGAGCACGCTGCCCACGCCGGCGATGATGCCGTCGACGATGAGACTGTGCAGCATGCCCTCGCCGATCCACGAGCCGACCATCTCGCCAAAGGCGCCCATGCCCGCCTCGATCAGTTCGATCGGTGCATCGCCCCAGCTGAACACGGCCTGGAAAATCACGAACATCAACAGCGCCAGAATGATCGGACCGGCGACCGGGTGCAGCACGACGCCGTCGATCTTTTCGCTCAGGTTGCCGGTGTCCTTGGCCGACGAGACGGCAGCAGCCAGGATGCGGCGCACTTCGCGCTGGGTGTCTTCGACCGACACTTCGTCGATCGCCGACAGCGGCTTGGGCGTCACCGGCACGCCGAACGGCATCGCGTCGAGCTGGGCCAGCAAGGCTTTTTCGCCGCCGGACTGGATCGCGACGGTCTCGACGACCGGCATGCCCAGCTCTTGCGACAGCTTGGCGGTGTCGATCTCGATGCCGCGCTTTTTGGCCACGTCGACCATGTTCAGCGCCAGCACCATCGGCAGGCCGAGACGGCGCAGCTCGAGCACCAGGCGCAGGTTCAGGCGCAGGTTGGTGGCGTTGACGACGCACAGGATGGCGTCGGGCGGGACTTCACCGGCGCGCAGGCCCGCGACCACGTCGCGCGTGATGCCTTCGTCGGGCGTCTGCGCATTCAGGCTGTAGGCGCCCGGCAGGTCGAGCACGCGAAACGCGCGTCCGGCGGGCGACGTGAAGCTGCCCTCCTTGCGTTCGATCGTGACGCCGGCATAGTTGGCGACCTTCTGGCGCGCGCCGGTCAGGCGGTTGAAGAGTGCGGTCTTGCCGCAGTTGGGATTGCCCAGCAGTGCGACCAGTGGCGTGCGTGACGCGACTTGCGATTCCATGACACCCATGCGACTAGTCCGCCTTGATCGAGACGAGGGCGGCTTCGAAGCGGCGCAGCGCAAAGGTGGATTCGCCGACCTTGACGGCCAGCGGACCGCCCAGCACGCGCTTGAGCACGCGAATGCGTTCGCCCGGCACGAAGCCCAGCTCCATCAGGCGGCGCTGGACGTCGATGCCGCCCTCTTGCGCACCGCGCGCAAGATGGACGACGGTGGCGCTCTGGCCCGTCTTGAGCGAGTCGAGGGTTGGCAATGCGGCGTGGGTCATGGCGGCTTCCGAAAAATTGTTGCGCGTATGAGACAGCGACTGGAACGATCCCGGTATCATAAACCTAAATAGGAATTATTTCTATTTGCAGCTTGTCATCGCTCCCCGGTCAAGTCCAAAAAATACGTCTGTACCGAAAATTTCGCTTGCGTTCACGGTCGAGTTTACAGAAAATAGCAACGCAAATGAGAATGATTCGCATTTTATAGACTAAAACGCAATGGTTGTTTCAAAAGGGTTGCTCCAATGATCGTCTGTGTCTGCAATAACATCTCCGACCGTGAAATCCGCCAGGCCGCTGAACTGGGCATCTCGTCGATCGCCGAGCTGCGCAAGGAACTGGGCGTGGGCACCATGTGCGGCACCTGCGTCAGCTATGCACGCGAAGTGCTGCACGAGCACATCGACAGCAAGACCACCGTCACTGAAGTGCGCCGCCTGCCGCAGGCTGCCTGAGCCTTCTCTGATTTCCCGGTAGCACGAGCCTCGCAATCTGTGCGGGGCTTTTTTTCGTCCGTTGTAACCGCGTAACCCGGTAGTGAGAACCGTTCGCACAGTGAACTGAGAACGGTTGCTATTACGCCCAAAAATGGCACATTTCGCGTTATTTAATGCGCTTTTTTACCCATTTTCGCGCAATTTCTAGCGTTTTAATGGCTCTCTGTTTGCTATCATGGAGGTCATTCAACACATTACCGAGGGCACCCCCATGAAAGGCGATCCAAACGTCATCCGTCTGCTGAACGCACAGCTGACCAACGAGCTGACCGCGATCAACCAGTACTTCCTGCACGCGCGCATGTATCGCCACTGGGGCCTGGACAAGCTGGCGAAGAAGGAATACGACGAATCGATCGGCGAGATGAAGCACGCCGACAAGCTGATCGAACGCATCCTGATGCTCGACGCGCTGCCAAACCTGCAGGCGCTGCACAAGCTCATGATTGGCGAGTCGACGCAGGAAACGCTCGAATGCGACCTGAAACTCGAACGTGCCGCGCACGTGACGGTCAAGGAAGGCATCGGCGCCTGCGAAGCGGCAGCCGATTACGTGTCGCGCGACCTGCTGTTGATGATTCTTGAAGACACCGAAGAGCACATTGAGTGGTTGGAGACGCAGCTGGACCTGATCGTCAAGATCGGTATCCAGAACTACCTGCAGACCCAGATCGGCGAGTAATCAGATAATAAGCCGCCAGCCGGATTCCCGCCCGGGAGTCCGGCTGGTGGCTGGCCGCCGCTGGCCGCTGCTGCCGCTGACCATCAGCGCCAGCGCGTCATCCACTTGTCGTAAAACCCCATATCCCTTGGCACCGCACCCGGTATCGCACAGATCGCACCGGCGAATTCGTTCGCGCGCGCGAGCGTGACGTCCAGCGGCCAGCCGCGTGCCGTACCAAGCAGGAAAATGGCCGAAAAGGCGTCGCCCGCCCCCACCGTATCGATGACGAACGGCGGCGCCGGCGTCTCGTGGTTCTTGAGCGCGCTGCCATCGCTGCCGAAGTACACCGAGCCGCGGTGGCCCAGCGTCACGATCAGCGCGTCGAGCGCAAACATCTTCAGCAAGGCCTGGCATGACGCGCGCACTTCGTCGGCCGACAACGCCGGGGCGTCGGGTTTGATCTGGCAGTACCAGCCGAACAGCGCCTGCAATTCTTCTTCATTGACCTTGACGATGTTGGCCGCGTCCAGCGAGCGGGCCACGCCGCGTTCGTCGTACTGGCCGTCGCGCAGGTTCAGGTCGAGAAAGCGTGGCGCGCTGCTTGCAGCCAGCACCGCCGTCAGGGCGGCGCGCGACTGCACGTTGCGCTGGGCCAGCATGCCGAAATAGACCATGGCCGGCTGCACGCCCGCGAGCGCAGCGCCGGCCGTGGCGGCGTCGATGAAGTCGTAGGCCTGGTGCGGCAGGATCGTGAAGCGGTGGCCGCGCAGGCCGCGCTCGACCAGCACGCGGCCGGTCTCTTCGATCGGATCGACCTGCAGCCCGGCGTCGCTCATGGCGAAGCGCTCGAATTCCGCGCGCACCAGCTGGCCGCTGCGGTCGTCGCCGATGCGCGTGATCGCCAGGCACGGCGCCATGAAAGCAGACAGGTGGCGCGCCACATTGAACGGCGCACCGCCGACGATCTGCTCGTTGTTGAAGTCGTCGACGAGCGCTTCGCCGAAGATGACTGTCGTGGACAGGTTGTTGTCCATCATGCGGCGACGACAGGCACGGTGTCCTTGAACGACTGGCGCTCGGACAATTTATCAAACAGGCGCGCCAGGTTCGGGTAGTCGCCGCGCCAGTCGATCTCGGGAAAGCGGAACGCGAGCCAGCCCAGCGCGCAGCCCACGGCGACGTCGGCCAGCGTGTACTGGTTGCTGCGGCAGAAGGCGCCCTCGCCCAGGCGCTCGGACATCACGCGCAGGCCGGTATTCACCTTGCCCATCTGGCGGGCGATCCACTCGGGACTTTGCTGCGCTTCTGGCCGCAGCGTTTTTTCAAGGCGCACCAGCACGGCCGCATCGAGCACGCCATCGGCCAGCGCTTCCCAGACCTTGACCTCGGCCCGTTCGCGCCCGTTTGGCGGCAGCAGCTTGCACACCGGGGTGAGCGTGTCGAGGTATTCGGCGATCACGCGCGAGTCGTACAGCGCGCTGCCGTCATCCATCAGCAGGCATGGCACCTTGCCCAGCGGGTTGGTCTTCGCGATCGTCGTGTCGGCCGACCAGACGTCTTCGAGGATGAAGGCGCAGTCGAGCTTTTTCTCGGCCAGCACGACACGCACCTTGCGCACGTATGGGCTGGCAATGGAACCGATGAGTTTCATGGATGTACGCAAGTGGAAATTGGCCTTCAGTATAGCATCGGGCCCAGCCGCAAAACCTGCAGCGCCACGGCTGCGGTGCGCTGCAACATCGCAGCATTGGCAAGAGGTGGACGGCCGGCCAGTGGTAAAATCCGCGTTTTTGACCGACACGCCCGCCATGACCTCTACTGCTCTGTCGCCGACCCTGTCGGCCCTGTCCCCGCTCGATGGCCGTTACGCCACCAAAACCGACAAGCTGCGTCCCATCCTGTCGGAAACGGGTTTCATGCACCACCGCGTGAAGGTGGAAATCGCGTGGCTGCAGGCGCTGTCGCAGGCCGGCTTCGCCGAGATCAAGCCATTCTCGAGCGAAGCGATCGCCCACCTCGACGGCATGGCGGCCAACTTCGGCGAGAAAGATGCAGCCCGCATCAAGGAAATCGAAGCGGTCACCAACCATGACGTCAAGGCGGTCGAGTACTGGCTCAAGGAGCAGGTCAAGGACGTGCCGGAACTGGTCGCGGCCAGTGAATTCATCCACTTCGCCTGCACCTCGGAAGACATCAACAACACGTCGCACGGCATGATGCTCAAAGCGGCGCGCGATGGCGTGATGCTGCCGGCGCTGCAGGCGATCATCGCCAAACTGACCGAGATCGCGCACACCAATGCGGCGCTGCCGATGCTGTCGCGCACCCACGGCCAGACGGCCAGCCCGACCACGCTGGGCAAGGAGATGGCCAACGTCGTCGCCCGCCTGCAGCGCGCCATGAAGCGCATCGCTGACGTCGAGATCCTGGGCAAGATGAATGGCGCGGTCGGCAATTACAACGCGCACCTGTCGGCCTATCCGGGCTTCGACTGGCCGGCGTTCTCGAAGGACGTCATCGAGACGCGCCTGGGCTTGACCTTCAACCCGTACACGATCCAGATCGAACCGCACGACTACATGGCCGAGATGTTCGACGCGTTCGCGCGCGCCAACACGATCCTGCTCGACCTGAACCGGGACATCTGGACCTACGTCTCGCTGGGCTACTTCAAGCAGAAGCTGAAAGCCGGCGAAATCGGTTCGTCGACCATGCCGCACAAGGTCAACCCGATCGACTTCGAAAACTCGGAAGGCAACCTGGGCCTGGCCAACGCGCTGCTGCGCCACATGGCCGACAAGCTGCCGGTCTCGCGCATGCAGCGCGACCTGACCGACTCGACGGTGCTGCGCAATATCGGCGTGGGCTTCGGCTACACGCTGCTGGCCTACGACAGCTGCCTGCGCGGCCTGAACAAGCTGGAAGTGAACGCGGCGCGCCTCGAGCAGGACCTGGACGCGAACTGGGAAGTGCTGGCCGAGCCGGTGCAGACCGTGATGCGCCGCTACGGCATCGAGAACCCGTACGAGCAGCTCAAGGAACTCACGCGCGGCAAGGGCATCACCCGCGACGCGCTGCGTGAATTCATCGGGACGCTGGCCGTGCCGCAGGAAGCGAAAGACCTGATGCTGGCGATGACGCCGGCAAACTACATCGGACTTGCCGCCAAGCTGGCGGCAGAAATCTGATGTTGTGCGCGATGCCGCCACACGGCGGCATCGCGCATGCATCTGCATCCATGATGCGCCGGCCCCGGCGCGTCAGTAATCCCACCTGATTCTCACCCCCACACGCCGCTCGAACTCTGCCCAATACGTGGTCGAGCCGAATTCGGCGTGCCCACCATTCAGGTTCTCGCCGTACACCGACAAGGCCACGCCCGGCCGCAAGCGCCAGCCGAAGCGTGCATCGAGCGCCGTTGACGACGCAATGAGCGACGCCGGCATCTCGCCGGTGCGGCGCAGTGTGACGTTGATCTCGCGCGCATCGTCGATGTTGTAGTGCGACCGCAGTTGCAGCGTGTGGGACGGGTCGCGCCGCGCCGCAGCCACGCCCATCACGTCGTTGCCGCCCGGTTTGAGGGCCAGGCGCTGGTGCAGCGCCGTCCAGCCGGCCGACAGGCGCCAGCGCGGCAGTGCCTGCCAACTGCCCCACGTTTCGATGCCGCTGGCGCTGCCTTCCAGCAGACTGGCAAATTCGACGTAACTGAAGGTGGGGTCGATCTGCTGCCCCCGCAGGTGGTCGTAATCGTGGTGGTACAGCACGACCGTGTACGACAGGCCCGCCGCCGGCTGGCCACGGTAGCCCAGTTCGAGCACGCGCGCCACTTCGCTGCGCACCTGCGGCCCGCCGCGCAGGATGAACGGGGGCTGGCCGGGCACCCAGGCATCGACGTCCAGCCGCGCGGGTGAGCGCACCGTGCGCGCGGCCGATGCCCACAGCGCGTGCTGGGGCGAGAGGCGCCACGACAGGCGCGCGCTCGGCAGCCATTCAATGCCGGTGTAATGGTTGTACTCGACGCGGCTGCCCAGCGTCAGGCGCCAGTCGTCGTTCAGCAGGATGTCGTCCTGCACGAACACGCTGCCCCAGCGCAGCAGTTTGCGCGCCGGCAGGAACGCGACCCAGGGGCTGTTGGTGACGCGGTCACGCGTGCTGCGATAGTTGGCGCCCCACATCAGGTCATGGCGGCCTTTGGTGGCCAGCGTGTGCTGGAACTGCACGTCTGCGGTCGTGAGGCGCTCGGCAAACAGCGGCGGCGATTCGCGCACCGTATGGTCGAGATAGGCTTGCAGCGACACGCTGGCGCCCGCGTCGAGCGTGCGCTGCCAGCGCGCCAGCAGGTTGGCGCCGTCCGATCGCACACGGCCAAATGTGGCCGGGCCGAACGGCGTGGCCAGTTCACCGGGTGCCGGCTGATCGAGGCGCCCGCGGTTGACATTGCCGATGACCGAGAAGGCATCGGCGCCCTGGTCCCAGTCGGCGCGCACGCCCACCAGCGCGCGCCGGTGACCGTCGTCGATGCGCCCGCCACCAATGCCCTCGCTGTCGCTGCGCCGGGTGACCTTGCCATACGCGCGCCAGGCCACGCCGCCATCGCTCGTGCCGCCCTGGCGAAACGCCGCGCTGGCCACGCCGTCGCTGGCGCCGTGCAGCGCCACCATACCGCCCTGCGTATCGTGGGCCGAGCGCGTGCTGATGTTGATGACGCCACTGACGGCGTTCAGGCCCCACATCACGCCACCCGGCCCGCTGACCACCTCGATGCGCGCAATGTCTTCGAGCAGCACGTCCTGCGCGTCCCAGAACACGCCCGAAAACAGCGGCGTATACACCGAGCGGCCATCGATCAGCACCAGGATCTTGTTGGACAGGACGCTCGGCCCGCTGTTCATGCCGCGCGCGCTGATCGAATAGGCATAACCATTGATGCGCGCCACATGCAGGTTGGGCGCGAGGCGCAATGCCTCGGGCAGCGAATCGGCGCCGGAGCTGCGGATGTCGTCGGCAGTGATCACGAAAACCGCCGCCGATGCATCCTGCAGGCGCTCGGGCCGCTTCGAGACCGACGTCACCTGGATATTGGCCAGTTCCTCGATTGACAGGTCGGCCAGATCGGCCAGGTCGACAGGATTGGCCTGGCCATGCGCGAGCGCCAGGACAGGCGCGGCGCAAACAAGAGCAACCCAGACAGCAGCAACACGAAGGCTGGCAGCAAACGGCATGCAGGGTATGAATGCGCTCATAACCAGATATTACATTCGGCAGAACGTGGTGGTGTATCTTTTGCAATCCGGTGTGGCTTGTTGGACGTGAAAAAGCGCGTCAACACCACGACGGCCTTTTTTGCTATAGTGAGTTAGTTCTAGCCCGTACTAATTACTTATAAGAAAAATGCGCCGCTATTCGATTCCAGCGATCTTGCTGCACTGGCTGATGGCCTTGGCGATCATCGGCACCTTCACCCTTGGCCTCGTGATGACCGACATCCAGGGCATCAGCATGGCCAAGCTGCGCTATACGAGCTGGCACAAATGGGCCGGTGTGACGATCCTGGCGCTGGCCGCGCTGCGCCTGTTATGGCGCCTGTTCAACAAGCCGCCCGCGTACCCTGCCGGGCTGCCGCGCTGGCAGCATGGCGCCGCCCATGGCCTGCATCTGGCGCTGTATGTGCTGATGTTCGCGGTGCCGCTGTCCGGCTATTTCTTCAGCCTGGCGGCCGGTTACCCGGTTGTTTATTTCAGCAAGTTTCCGCTGCCGGTGCTGATCGGCCCCGACCCGGTGCTGCGCGACATCCTGCGCGGCCTGCACTACTGGCTCAATATGCTGCTGGCCGGCCTGGTCGCATTGCACGTGCTCGCCGCGCTCAAGCACCTGCTCATTGACCGCGACGGCATCATGCAGCGCATGCTCCCCATCCCTACCCCGAAGGAAAAACCATGAATTCCATCAAGGCCCTGCTGCTGGCGAGCCTGGTTGCTGGCAGTGTCGCTGCCGTGCAGGCCGCGCCACTCAAGACCGACCTGGCAGCCAGCGGCGTCTCGGCTGTCTTCAGGCAGATGAACGTGCCGGTGGAAGCACCGTTTCGCACGTTCGCGGCGCAGATCGATTACGACGCCGCCAAGCCGGCGGCGGCCAGCGCCAGCGTCGAGATCACGACGGCCAGCTTCGATATCGGCGACGCCATGTACAACAAGGAAGTGGCCAAGAAAGAATGGTTCAATTCGGCGCAGTTTCCGAAGGCCACTTTTGTCTCCACCAGCATCGCACCGGCTGGCGCCGGCAAGCTGACGGTGTCGGGCAAGCTGACCCTGAAAGGCAAGAGCGCCAATGTCACGTTCCCGCTGACGGTCAAGGCTGCCGGTGCGAAAACCGTGTTCGAAGGCCAGTTGCCAATCAAGCGTCTGGCGTTCAATATCGGCGAAGGCGAGTGGAAAGACACGAGCATGGTCGCCGATGAAGTTGTCATCAAGTTTCGCGTTACCGCAGCACCAGCTGTCGCAGCAAAATAAACTGTTTCACCACCACGTAGGGTGGACGGGTTCCCCGTCCACGCGTTCAACGAAGCTTGCTCAGTTTGAACGCGTGGGCGGCATAGCCGCCCACCCTACGGCTGCACGACAAATCTCTCTATCAACTTTTTTACAGGAATCGCACCCATGAACATCAAGCACCTGATCGCAGCCGCCGCCGCCTTTGCCGCCACCTCGGCCTTCGCCGCGCCAGTCACGTACGACATCGAGCCAAACCACACCTACCCGAGCTTCGAAGCCGACCACATGGGCCTGTCGGTATGGCGCGGCAAGTTCAACAAGTCGAGCGGCACCGTCACCATCGACCGCGAAGCCAAGACCGGCTCGCTGGACATCACCGTCGACATCAACAGCATCGATTTCGGCCACGAAAAGATGAACGAGCACGCGAAAAAGCCTGACATCTTCGACGCTGCCAAGTACCCGACCGCGACCTTCAAGTCGAAGGCGATCAAGTTCACGGGCGACGTGCCGACCTCGGTCGACGGCGAACTGACCCTGCACGGCGTGACCAAGCCACTGACCCTGCAGATCAACAAGTTCAAGTGCATCATGCACCCGATGCTCAAGAAAGAAGCATGCGGCGCGGACGTGACCGGCACCTTCAAGCGCGATGATTTCGGCATCAGCTTCGGCCTGCCGAACTTCTCGCCGGAAGTGAAACTGGCAATCCAGGTCGAAGCAGTCAAAAAGTAATCTGGTTCGACCATGAAAAATCCCCGCCGGTTCGCACCGGCGGGGATTTTTTTTGATCAGCGCTCTGACGAATCAGTGCAGCTCAGCGCCGCTCAGTGCTGATTAACGGCCATCACGGTCGAAGTCGCCCGGGATCGCGCGCTCGACACGGTGCCAGCCGGCGCGGGTGGCCGACTTGGCCTGGTCCCAGCTCAGGCGCGAATTGCCTTTCGAGCGGTCCCACTCGGTCGACAGACGACCTTCGTTGGCATCGTAGCCGCCGTCGTACTTGTCGTAGTTGTTGTAGCCCAGTGCGTAGGCTGGCTCGTAGTCGTCATAGGTGTAGCCTGGCGTGTAGTAAGGCTGGGTCTGGTACTCGTTGCGCCAGTAGTCATTCTCGGCCTTCGGATTGACCACATGGCCCACTCCCTTGCCTGCTGCGCCGCCGACCATGCCGCCGATTGCTGCGCCTGCCGCCACGCCCAGTGGGCCGGCTGCTGCACCGATCACCGCGCCAACCGTCGCGCCGCCGCCAGCACCGACGCCTTGCGCCAGGTTATGGTCGCTCAGTTCGTCGGTGGCTTTTGGATTGACCACTTCGCCCGCGCCACGGCCGGCTGCGCCGCCTGCCAGGCCGCCGACGACAGCGCCTGCTGCCATGCCGATCGGACCGCCGACTGCACCGACCAGTGCGCCTGCTGCTGCGCCCGAACCTGCGCCCACGCCCTTGGCCAGATGGTGCTCGGACAGGTCGTCATTGGCTTTTGGATTGACCACTTCAGCTGCGCCCTGGCCGGCGATGCCGCCAGCGATGCCGCCGACAACCGCGCCTGCCGCCATGCCGATCGGACCAGCAACGGTGCCGACGGTGGCGCCCAGCGCCGCGCCGCCTGCCACGCCCAGGCCAGCGCCCAGCACGTGCGAACCACCCTGTTCGGTCCACGATTTGTGGATGTGCGCTGCATCTTCATCCGAACGTGCATTCACGCCCAGCAGGATGCCGCCGCCCTTGATGCCTTCTTCGTAGTGCTGTGCGCGCTCTTCCGGGATGCCGGCGCCGATCAGCGCGCCGATCAGGCCACCGGTGATACCGCCCGCACCGGCGCCGGCCAGCGCCGCTGCCAGAGGACCGGCCACGACCAGGCCCAGGCCTGGCAGCACCAGCGTGGTGCCCACTGCTGCGATACCGGCCAGCACGGCGCCGATGGTGCCGCCGATACCGGCGCCAATGCCCGCGCCTTCAGCGGCCTTGGTACCCAGTTCGGTGTCCGTGTCGGCGAAGTGGGTTTGACGGGTGGAATCGGACATCATCAGGTTGACGTCGTCGCGGCTGTAGCCGCGTTCGGACACAGTGCCATACGCGCGTTCGGCGCTGGCACGGTCAGGGAACAGGCCGGTGACCATACGCTGGTTATCCGTGGTGCGGGTGGTATCAAAGCTGCTCATGATGAATCCTTTGCTGGTTGGTTTCGGCAGCCTGCTACGGATGAGCTGTTGCTGCCAAGGACCTTCACCATAGGCCCCGTTGTCGTGCGGCTCTGTTCGATGACGCACGCTCGGATGACTGACGGCATCTTGCCGCAAAGAATTTTCATGACGATGCAAAATCGTCATCGAAGGTACGCTGCCGCACCGACCCGGGGGTGCGGCGTCTCTAGACTTTTTCACATGGTCTCGGCATTCGTTGGGCCTGGGGATAATGTCTTTTCACTTGAGGAGGAAGCACCATGTTATTTATTATCTGGATCGTCGTTGGCGGTATTCTGGGTTGGCTGGCCAGCATGGTCATGAAAACGGACGCCGAGCAAGGCATCATCCTGAACGTTGTGGTCGGTATCATCGGCGCCTTCCTGGGCGGCTGGTTGCTCTCGCCACTGTTCGGTACCGGCACCATCAATTCCGACGACTTCAGTGTTGCTTCGCTCCTGGTTTCGTTCCTGGGTGCAGTCATCCTGCTGGCCATCGTGAATCTGCTGCGTCGCGGTCGCGTTCGCTAATATGGTGGTTCGCCACCCATAAAAAACCAACGCCCTGTGCGTTGGTTTTTTTTCCTCTGCGATTTTACTGATGAGCTCAAAAAAGTTCTGGACACTGTTGCTGACAGTGGCCGCCACCCTCGTCCTGGGGGTGCTCGCATTGAATTTCATGCCGGGCGAAAAACAGATCGAACGCCAGCTGGCACGGCAATACGATACGGCCGATCCGCAGTTCCGCCGCTCGCTCGGCGTGTTGCTGGGCCCACCAATCATCGAAGGCAACCAGGTCGAGGCGCTGCTCAATGGCGACCAGATCTTCCCGGCGATGCTCGAGGCCATTCGCGGGGCAAAAAAAACGATCACGCTGGAAACCTATATCTACTGGTCGGAATCGATCGGCACCGAGTTTTCCGAGGCCTTGGCCGAGCGCGCGCGCGCCGGCGTCAAGGTGCACGTGATGCTCGACTTCATGGGCAGCATGAAGATGGACACCGCCCAGGTCGACAAAATGAAAGCGGCCGGCGTGCAGGTGCAGCGCTATCACAAGCCGGTCTGGTGGAAGCTGGCGCGCATGAACAACCGCACCCACCGCAAGCTGCTGATCGTGGACGGGACGGTCGGCTTTACGGGCGGCGTGGGCATCGCCGACCAATGGCGCGGCAACGCACAGGACGAAGACCACTGGCGCGACAGCCACTTCCGCGTCGAAGGCCCGGTCGTCGGGCAGATGCAGGCCGTGTTCAACGATAACTGGACCAAGGCCACGGGCGTGGTGCTCGATGGCCCGGCGTACTTCCCGCCGCTCCAGCCGAAGGGCACGATGCCGGCGCAGATGTTCTCCAGCTCGCCCACCGGCGGCAGCGAGAGCATGCACCTGATGTACCTGATGGCGATCACGTCGGCGCGCGAGACGATCGATCTGTCGGCCTCGTATTTCGTACCGGATGAGCTGACGGTGCGCACCCTGATCGCCGCCGCCAAACGCGGCGTGAAAGTACGCCTGATCACGCCGGGCGAGATCATCGATTCGGATCTGGTGCGGGCCGCTTCGCGCGACCGCTGGCCCGAGCTGCTGGCAGCCGGCGTGCAGATCTCGGAATACCAGCCGACGATGTACCACGTCAAAACGCTGATCGTCGACAAGCTGCTCGTATCGGTGGGGTCGACCAACTTCGACAACCGCTCGTTCAGTATCAATGACGAGGCGAATCTGAACGTGCTCGATCCCGGGTTTGCGGTGCAGATGACGGACGTCTTTGACGCGGACTGGGCACTGGCCAAGCCGGTGACGGCGCAGGCCCTCGCCAAGCGGCCCTGGTGGGAACACGCTGCGACGTGGTTCGTGTCGTTGTTCGAGGCGCAGTTGTAGGCGCAATTGCGCGCACCGTTGCAAGCAGGCCCGCGCCCATACTGGCGCGGGCTTTTTCATTGGTGTTGCTGAAATACAGGTTGACGATCCGATAGCGGATTAACCATACTCATGAACACTCTCCGGAGTCCATGAATATCCCTTCCCAACCAGACCAAAGCGCATGAAAAAGACCCTTCTCTCGCTCGCCATCCTGACCAGCTTCGCCGCCCAAGCGGACGAAGGCATGTGGATGCCGCAACAGCTACCACAAGTAGCCAAGCAACTGAAAGCCGCCGGCCTCAAGCTGGATCCGGCAAATCTGACCAAGCTGACTGAATTCCCGATGGGCGCGATCGTGAGCCTGGGCGGCTGCTCGGCATCGTTCGTCTCGCCGCAAGGTCTGGTCGTGACCAACCACCACTGCGTCTACAACAGCATCGCCGTCAACTCGACGCCCGAGCGCGACCTGCTGGCCAACGGCTTCCTGGCCAAGACCATGGCCGACGAACTGCCGGCCTCGCCTGGCAGCCGCGTCTACGTCACCGACGAAGTGGCCAATGTCAGCGCCCAGGTCATCACCCCTGAAGTCGCCAAGCTGACCGGCAAGGCCCGCATCGACGCCATCGAAAAGAACCAGAAAACCCTGGTGGCAGCCTGCGAAAAAGATGCCGGCTACCGCTGCACCGTGGCCAGCTTCTACGGCGGTCTGGAATTCTATCGCCTGAAACAGCTCGAGATCCGCGACGTGCGTCTGGTGCATGCGCCGGCGTCGGGCGTCGGCAAATTCGGCGGCGATACCGACAACTGGATGTGGCCACGCCACACGGGCGACTACGGTTTCTACCGCGCGTATGTCAGCAAGGATGGCAAGTCGGCCGAGTTCTCGAAGGACAACGTGCCGTACCAGCCAAAGCACATCATCAAGATTGCCAAGGACAACCCGAAAGAAGGCGACTTCGTGATGGTGCTGGGCTACCCTGGCCGCACCAACCGTCACCGCCTGCCGTCCGAAGTGGCATTCACGTTCGACTGGAACTACCCGGCCTTCATCCAGGCCTCGAGCGAGACGCTGGCCATCATCGACCGCGAAACCAAGGCCGATCCGGCTGCCCGGCTGAAATACGCGGGCCAGATCGCGGGTGTGAACAACTACTACAAGAATCGCAAGGGCATGCTGGTCTCGTACCAGGGCAGCGACTTCCTGCAGCGTAAAACGGCCGAGCACAACGCGCTCAAGGCCTGGGTCAATGGCGACGCCGCGCGCAAGGCGCAGTACGCAGCCGACATCGAGATGGCCGAAAAGCTGATTGCCGAACGCGATGCAGGCACCAGGAAGAGCTTCTTCCAGACCTACGCGCAGCCGAAGTTCCTGTCGTCGGCACGCACGCTGTACCGCCTGGCCAACGAGCGCACCAAGCCGGACGCCGAGCGCAAGACCGGCTACCAGGAACGCGACCTGCCACGCCTGACGTCCGTCGTCGAAGGCCAGGACCGCACCTACGACGAAAAAGTCGACAAGGCGCTGGTGCTGAACTTCCTGACCAAGTACAACGCGCAACCTGCCGCTGAGCACGACGCCGCGTTCGACGCCGCACTGGGCATCCGCGCCGGCATGAGTGAAGCCGAACTGAAAGCCGCGCTGGACCGCATCTATGCAGGCTCGAAACTGGCCGACAAGGCAGCGCGCACCGCGTGGCTGAAAAAGACGCCAGCCGAGTTCAAGGCATCGAACGACAGCTTCATCAAGGCAGCGGTCGCGATGTACGACGCCGACATGAAGGATGAAGAAAAGCAGGAAGAATCGGCCGGCAAAATCCAGCAAGCCTACGGCAACTACATGAAGGCCAAGATCGCCTACATGAACAGCCGCGGCCAGGCCGTCTACCCGGACGCCAACAGCACGCTGCGCGTCACCTTCGGCAAGATCGCCGGCCGCCCGCAAGGCGCCGACGGCACCACCGGCTGGACTGCCTTCACCACCGTGGCCGGCGTCACCGCCAAGCACACGGGCGAAGGCGAGTTCGACGCGCCGGACAACCAGCTTGCTGCCATCCAGGCAAAGAACTTCGGCAAGTACGTCGACCCGAAACTGAAAACGCTGCCAGTGAACTTCCTGGCAACGCTGGACATCACGGGCGGCAACTCGGGTTCGGCCGCACTGAACGCCAAGGGCGAGCTGATCGGCCTGGCATTCGACGGCACGCTCGACTCGATTATTTCGGACTGGGACTTCAATAAAGCCATGACCCGTTCGATCCAGGTCGATACCCGCTACATGCTGTGGAATATGCAGTACGTCGACAAGGCCGATAACCTGCTGAAAGAAATGAACGCGCTGTAAATCTCGCGTCGTTAATCTTGCCAAAGGCCGCGCTACCGCAAGGAGCGCGGCCTTTTTAATACCCCAAAAAAATTCCCAACAATTAGGGTCAGAGTCGAATTGTTTGACAACTTTTGCGGATGAGCCGTTCATGCGACTCCGACCCTAGTTATCTCTAGGGCAATTGGCCAATAATTCGACTCTGACCCTAATTAATTTTTATTCAAATTTGGCGGGTTTGGATAGCTGCAGGAAATTAATGCCGAGAGTATTTGAATGTGCCGTAACTTCTACCAAACTCAAGCAGAAAAACACCTCAAAAACAATTAGGGTCAGAGTCGAATTGTTTGACAACTTTTGCGGATGAGCCGTTAATGCGACTCTGACCCTAGTTATCTCGCGGGCAATTGGCCAATAATTCTACTCTGACCCTAATTGGATGATGGTGGTGAGTTCGGTGTTGATTTGGGTGGCGAGGCGGTGGATGTGGAGGCCGTCGACGAAGCCGTGGTGGGCCTGGACCGAGAATGGCAGCGTCAATTTTCCGTCGGCGGCATCGCGGAAGCGCCCCCAGGCCAGCGAGGGGATGTCGGGCTGTGCCAGCACCGCGGTCGGGTGCTGGATTGATGTGAAGTCGAGCCAGGGGATGCAGGTGACGAAGACTTGCTCTTTTGCTGCGCGCGGTGACAGGCCTGCGTACTGCGTGTTCAACGCGGTCATGCCAGCGGCTTCGGCGCCGGCGGCGCGGCTGCGGGCGACGAACGTGCGCAGGTCATCGGACCACGCGAACATCGCGAAATTCAAATCGTCATTGGCATTTGTGACCGTGAACGACGGGGTCAAGCGCTCGATGCGGATGACCTCGCCATCCAGGATGCGGTAGCAGAAGTTCTCGATCTTCAGCACCGCGCGCAGCGTGGCGCACAGCAGCACGTGGAATGGCGCCAGGCCCTGCGCGCGGCACCAGGGACGAAAGTCTGGCAGCGTCAGCGTGAAGCACAGGTTCAGCGCCGGGCTGTCCATGCTGTCGAACAGCGCGAAGCGGTCGCGCCGTCGTTCAAACTTGTCCATCGTGATTCGCCAGCCGCTTACGCCTGCTGTTTGTTCAGGCGGCTGTTGCGCATGCTGTAGACGAAGTAGGTCACGACCGCTACGCCCATCCAGATGAAGAACACGCGGAACGTCGTGCTCGACAAATCCTTCATGATGTACAGACATGCCAGTACCGACAGCCCTGGCACCACATACGGACCGAACGGCACGCGGAAGCCCGGTGGCGCGTCCGGGCCCTGCTTGTGACGGATCACCGGCACCGCGATCGACACCACCATGAACGCCGTCAGCGTGCCCATGCTGACCATGTCCCACAAGAAGGTCGAGTCAACCGTGCCAGCCACCAGACCCACGACGGTGCACACGATGATCGTATTGGCCACCGGCGCCTGCGTGCGCGGGCTGACTTTCTGGAACACCTTCGGGATCAGGCCATCGCGGCTGATCGCGTACAGGATGCGGGTCTGGCCGTAGATCGTCACCAGCGTCACCGAGAACACCGACACCACGGCGCCGGCCGACAGGATCAGCGCTGGCCAGGCCTGGCCCGTCACGTTCTGCAGGATCACCGACAGGCCGGCTTCCTGGCCTTCGAACAGGTGCGCCGGCTGCGCGCCCATCGCGGCAATCGCCACCAGCATGTAGAACACGGTGACGATGACCAGCGCCGACAGGATCCCGATCGGCACATTGCGGCGCGGATCCTTGACCTCTTCGCCGGCGGTGGCGATGGTGTCCAGGCCAATGAACGAGAAGAACACGGTGCCGGCAGCGGCGGTCACGCCGGCCATGCCCGCATAACCCTTGCTCTCGTCCATATTGAAGAATGGCTGGAAGTTGTTGGCGTCAAAGCCGGTGAACGCGATCGCGGCAAAGAACACCAGGATCGCCAGCTTGATCATCACCATGATGGCGTTGGTCGTGGCCGATTCCTTGGTCCCGCGCACCAGCATGATGCCGCACATGATCACGAGCAGGATCGGCGGCAGGTTGATGTGGCCCGGATAAAACGAGACGTTATGGTGGTCCGACACGAACATCGGCGAGCGCAACTCGATCGGTATCTGCCAGTGGAACGCGTTGAGCAGGAAGTTGTTCAGGTAATCGGACCAGCCAATTGACGTCGCACTGGCCGCCAGCCCGTATTCGAGCAGCAGGCAGCCGGCGACGATGAACGCCGCGAATTCGCCCAGCGTCGCATAAGCGAACGAGTACGACGAGCCCGATGCAGGCACGCGTCCGGCCAGTTCGGCGTAGCACAGCGCGGTCAGGCCGGCGGTGATTGCCGCGAGCAGAAACGAGAGAACGACGGCAGGACCGGCTTTCGGCACCGCTTCGACCATCGTGAAAAAGATGCCGGTACCGATCGTGGCGCCCACGCCGATCATCGTCAGCGGGAACAGCCCGAGCGAGCGATGCAGGCCGGGCAAGGCGCCGGCAACGCCAACGGATGTGCCCTCGTCGTGATGGCGTCCCGCCGGTTTGGTACGTAGCAGCTTTTGGCCCAGGGTCTGATTCACGGCGAGTCCTTCAGTACGCGGTTGCAATCGCGTTCGATGCCGCCGGTAAGCAGTCCCCAAACGCAGTCTCAAAACGAAGCTGCGATTATAGGGGACTCTGCTGTCGCTGAAGACATTTTGTTTGCACGCGCGACAAGACCTCAATCGAGCAGGTGGATGCGCTCGCCCGTCATGCTGCGCTGGGCCGGCTGGCCATACACGCGGATGCCGCCCGAGCCCGAGGTACGGGCAAACAGCGACTGCCTGACCGTGGCCCGGATACTGCCGGCGCCGCTCGCGCCCAGGTCGGCGTCCTGCGTCGTCAGGCCCGCCAGATCGGCGCTGGCCGAGCCGCTCACGCGGGCGTTGAGCGAGCGCACCGCACCGCTGGCCTCGAGCGAACTCGATCCACTCAGCTCCATGCGCGCGACCTCGCCGTTCACGGGCCCGACGCGCATCCGGCTCGACCCGGACAGCGTGACATCGATGCTATTGCTGGTGAGCCGGGCCGCATCCAGCAGACCGGAGCCGCTCGCGCGCACATGCAGGTTGCCGGCGGTGCCGGCCAGGGTCACGCTGGCCGAACCGCTCTTGCGCACGTCAAGCGGTGCGCCATTCAGGCCGCCCACGTCGACGCGGGTCGCGCCCGACGCGCGCACCTCGGTCAGGCGTGGCGTTGTGTAGATGATGCGTAGCGGCGTCTTGCTGCGCAGGTTCTGCTCGGACCAGATGCGTAGCGTGTCGCCCTGCGTCTCGGTGCGAATCAGCGGCAGCAGGTTGCTGTCGGCTTCCACCACCAGCGACGCCACCGGACCCACGCGCACATCGACCGGCAGCGCGCCGCTCACGTCCAGCGCCGGCAACGCCGTGATGGCGCGGGCATCGCGCGCCGCGACACCGTTCCCTTCCGTCGTCCCGCTGCTCCACGACGTATGAAAGCGCATGTCGCTGCCATCCTGCGGCGCGACGATGATGGCGCAGCCGGCAAGGGCAGCAAGAGCGGCAAGGGCGATGAGGGTACGCATGGCAGTCCTGACAGGTTGTTGTTCGGGTGATGGCACTCTACCAACCGCCCTGCCCCCCCAACGTGCTGCATGCGACGAACTGCAAAAACGGCGCCGTGGACTGCATGCCCCGGGCGCGAACCGTGTCAGCCCTTGCCAAGCCGCGTGGTGTCGAACAGCGTCTTGAATTCGTGCGGCTGCGAGCGCCAGTACTGCGGCGGCGCGCTCACCTGCGCCCCCAGTTCGGCCGCCGCGTGCCATGGCCAGCGCGGGTCGTACAGCATCGCGCGCGCCAGGGCGATGACGTCCGCCTGGCCCGCCTGCAGAATCGCTTCGGCATGGCGCGCCTCGGTGATCAGGCCCACGCCGATCGTCGGCAGGCCCGTGTCACGCTTGATCCGTTCGGCGAAGCCGATCTGGTAGCCCGGCTCCACCGGGATCTTCTGGGCGGTCGACACGCCACCGCTCGAGACGTGGATGAAGTCGCAGCCGATGCGCTCGAGTTCACGCGCAAAGCGCACGCTTTGTTCGAGGTCCCATCCGCCATCGACCCAGTCGGTGGCCGAGATCCGCATCCCGAGCGTCATCGACGGTACGGCGGCGCGCACGGCGGCGAAGACTTCCAGCGGATAGCGCATGCGGTTCTCGAGCGAGCCGCCGTATGCGTCGGTGCGGTGATTGGCCAGCGGCGAGAGGAACTGGTGCAGCAGGTAGCCGTGGGCGCCATGCAGCTCGATCGCGTCAAAACCCAGCGCGTGTGCGCGGCGTGCAGCGGCAACGAAACTGTCACGCACCCGCGCCAGGCCGGCGGCATCGAGCGCCAGCGGCGCGGCGTCGCCCTCGGTATGCGGGATGGCGGACGGGCCTTCGGTCTGCCAGCCGTTGGCGGCGTCGGGTGCGATCTGCGCTCCACCCTCCCACGGCACGTTCGTCGACGCCTTGCGGCCCGCATGGCTCAGCTGGATGCCGATCTTGATCGGTGAATGACGACGCATCGCTGCCAGAACCGGCGCCAGCGCGTCGGCATGGGCATCGGACCACAGGCCCAGGTCATTTGGCGAGATGCGGCCTTCCAGCACCACGGCGGTGGCTTCAAGGGTAATGAGCGAGGCGCCGGACAGCGCCAGGCTGCCCAGATGGATCATGTGCCAGTCGGTGGCCAGGCCATCGACAGCGGAATACTGGCACATCGGGGCGATGGTGATACGGTTGGACAGCTCGAGGGGGCCGAGCGAGTACGGTGAAAACAGCATGGTCATGGTGGCTCCTGCATATCAAGAGCACCAGTCTAGCCCGACATGAAAATTCGTGTCGTCGACCAAAAAAAGCGGGGGTCAGGTCTGACATTCGGACACGACCTCGACAATCAGGTAGTGGAAATCAGCTGGCACCGGGCCATGCCAATACCGGGCAACACGCCATTGGAAGTGGCTAAGGCTGAGGTCGTGTCCGAATGTCAGACCTGACCCCGGCTGTGTTAACTGAACGGGAATGCCATTCGGGCCGTAGCCCGAGTGGTCTTAACCGATCCGCACCACCATGATCCCGGCGCGCAGTCCCACCCGGACATCCGGGTTCGGGAACACGACAAGTTCTTCGTCGTGCTGCACCGTGTAGGTCGTTGCACCATCCTGCGCGATGACGTCGCCCTTGTGCATCGGCGTGAAGTTCCAGGTCTCGCGCCCCACGCGCATGCTGAACGCGTCGGACAGCTTGATGATCGACTGCGCCGTTGCGAACACGCGCGGCGCAGTCGTCGCTGGCTGCGCCGGCTGCCCGCGCAGCAGACGATCCAGCGCGCTCGATGCGGCGGCAAACTGCGACAGGTCATTCTGCCCCAGCGTGCCAACACGACCCAGTTCGACCGTGCTGCTGGCCGCGCCGAGATGCTCGGCCGTGAAGTAACTGTAGGTGCCGGCCGATTCAGGATTCATGATGATCGCTTCGATCCCCGCCTCGCCCAGCCACCCCATCAAGCCTTCGCGCGCCGCATCCGCAATCAGTTCCGGCACGATCGCGAACATCGGATAGTGCGACGGCCTGATTGCCGTGTGCAGGTCGAGGTGCCAGCGCGCCGGGCCGCTGCCCTCGAAAAACGCGCGGGTCGCCTCGATCAGTACATCGGCGCGCCCTGCCTCGAACGTCCCGGCGAGCGAGCCGCGTTCGGCGCGGAACATCCGGTTCAGGTCCGCGTCGATGAAACGCTTGCCGGCGCGGATGGCGTCGATATGCCCGACACACAGCATCAGGTCCACCGCCAGCGCACTGGCGGAACGCGACAGCGCGTCGACCAGATACGCCACCATCTCGATCGGCCCCGTCTCGTCGCCATGCACGCCGACCGACACCAGCACGCTGGGGCGATCGGCGTCCGGCCTTGCGGCGCGCACCGTCAGGATGCCCGACGCCGGCAACCCGACGACAAAGCCGGCATCGCGAAAGCGCTGCGCGACCGCGCCGAAGTCGGCTTCGGCCAGTGCGCGCACCGCTTCCGGCAACCCTGCTACGGATGCAGCACTCATCTTATGCAGCCAGGCGTTCTGGCGAGAGGCCTTCCGACAGCGCCCACACGTCCAGCATCGCCTGTTCCAGCTCCGTCGGCGGGGCAAAGCCCGTCAAGCCGCGCGCGGCAGTCACTTCGTCCACCGCTGCCTGCATGTCGTTGCCGTTGTGGCCCGCATGCTCGATCACCTGCAGCAGCAGGCGCTGTTGCGCGCGGCGCAGCGACTGCAGCGCGTAGTTGCGCAGCTGTTCCTGCGACTTGCTCTGTGCCGGCAGCTTCAGGCCCAGTTCCAGCGTGTCGATGCCGACCTGCTGGCGCAGCAAGGTGCCCACCTGCAGGAACTGCAGCAGCGACATGCCCTCTGGTCGTGGCACCGAGACCGCCGCGAACAGGAACGAGGCTTGCGACTCGATGATCTCGACGGCCTTCCAGGCAGCCGCGAACTGTGGCGGCAGGCCCGTATGGCCATCGGCCTCGGAGCGGAACTTGGCCGCTGCGCTCTCGTCGGCTTCGGCGAACAGCGTCGAGAGTTCGTCCAGGCCTTGCGAGCCTGGCGGCAGCGACAGCACGCCTTCGATCGTGGCGCGTTGCAGCGCGCGGGTACGGTTGTCAACCGAGACCGACACGTCGCGCGGCACCACCAGGGCGTCGGCGTCGAGCGCATCGAACACCGGCGCCAAGTGCAGCGCAGCCCAGGCCTTGGCCCATGCCTTGACGACTTCGGTGTCGTCGATGCGGTGTTCCAGCGCCAGGTCGCGCAGCATCAGCGGACCGCAGCGGTTCACGGCTTCGTTGGCCAGCACGGTGGCCAGGATGGCGTTGGCCAGCGGATGGTCCAGCGGATCGCGGGTGGCGACCAGCTGCGCCGGGAAGTAAGGCCGCAGCAGCGAATCGGCCCAGACTTCACCGGTCAGCGGCAGTGCAGCCAGCGTGCGCTTGAATCGGTTCTTGACGTTGGCGATGACCACGGCCAGTTCCGGCGCCGTCAGGCCCAGGCCCAGCGCCTTGCGGCGCAGCAGTTCGGCGTCGCTCGGGAGCTGCTCCAGCTCGCGCGAGACGGCGCCTTCGGCTTCCAGGTTGGCGATCAGGGCGATGTAGCCGTCGACCACCGCGCCGGTGGCTTGCGCCTGCACTTCACGGGTCAGCAAATGCGTCTGCAGCGTGTTGTCGCGCAGGACCAGGCGCTCGATCTCGCCGGTCATTTCGTTCAGCGTGCGGTTACGGTCGGTTTCCGACAACTGGCCGGCATTGACTTCGGTGTCGAGCCAGATCTTGACGTTGACTTCATGGTCCGAGCAATCCACGCCGGCCGAGTTGTCGATCGCATCGGTGAAGATGCGGCCACCGGCGAGCGCGAACTCGATGCGGCCGGCCTGGGTCGCGCCCAGGTTGCCGCCTTCGCTCACCACCTTGCAGCGCAGCTCATTGCCGTTGACGCGGATCTGGTCGTTGGCGCGGTCCTTCACTTGCGCGTGCGTCTCGGTCGAGGCCTTGATATAGGTGCCGATGCCGCCGTTGTAGAACAGGTCGACCGGCGCCTTGACGATGCGGTGCATCAGTTCCTGTGGCGGCAGCGACGTCTCTTCGATCTGCAGCGCCTCGCGGATCTGTGGCGAGAGTTCGATCGAGCGGGCATTGCGCGGGTACACGCCGCCGCCGGCCGAGATCAGGCTCTTGTCATAGTCTTCCCACGACGAGCGTGGCAGCGCGAACATGCGCTCGCGTTCCTTGAACGAGACTTCGACGTCCGGCGTCGGGTCCAGGAAGATATGGCGGTGGTCGAACGCCGCCACCAGTTTCAGCTGGCGCGACAGCAGCACGCCGTTGCCGAACACGTCGCCCGACATGTCGCCCACGCCGGTCATCGTGATCGGGTTGTTGGCCAGGTCGTGACCCAGTTCATAGAAGTGGCGCTTGACCGCTTCGAACGCGCCTTTGGCGGTGATGCCCATCTTCTTGTGGTCGTAGCCGTTCGAGCCGCCCGACGCGAACGCGTCGCCCAGCCAGAAGCCGCGCTGCACGGCGATGCTGTTGGCGATGTCCGAGAATGTTGCGGTGCCCTTGTCGGCCGCCACCACCAGGTACGGATCGTCCTGGTCGTGACGCACGGTCGCCTCTGGCGGCACGATCTCGCCGCGCACACGGTTGTCGGTCACTTCCAGCAGGCTGGCGATGAACAGTCGGTAGACGGCTTCGCCCTCGGCGGCGACCACGTCGCGCGCTGCATCCTTCGGCATCTGCTTGCAGACAAAGCCGCCTTTCGAGCCGGCCGGCACGATGACGGCGTTCTTCACCATCTGCGCCTTCACCAGGCCCAGCACCTCGGTGCGGTAGTCCTCCATGCGATCCGACCAGCGCAGGCCGCCCCGGGCGACCGGGCCGCCGCGCAGGTGCACGCCTTCGAAGCGGCGCGAGAACACATAGATTTCGCGGAACGGCCGCGGCTCCGGCGCCAGCGCCAGGTCGCTCGTGTCGACCTTGAAGATGATCTTTTCGCCGCTGTTCTGGAAGTAGTTGGTACGCACGGTGGCCAGCGCCAGGTCGATCAGCGCCGCCATGATTTCTTCGGTGTCGGCATGGTTCACGCCCGGCAGGCTGGTCTTCAGCAGGTACAGCGCGCTGCTGCCTTCGTTGCGTTGTTCGTCGGTCAGGGCCGGATCGAAGCGCTGCATGAAGCCGTTGACGAATTCCTTGACCAGGCCAGGCTGGGCGCGCAGCGTTTCGGCCATGTAGCGTACCGAGAACTTCGAGCCGAGCTGACGCCAGTAGCTGATATACGCGCGCACCAGCTGCACTTCGCGCAGCGACAGGCCGCCTTCGATCGTCAGGCCGTTCATGCGGCCATCTTCGGCCTCGTCGTTGAACAGGGCCGAGAACAGTTCTTCGGCCACTTTGCCGATGCCAGGCTTGGTGAGCTTGGCGGCGCTTTCGGCGTCGACCGACAGCGCGGTCACGTAGCGGCGCACACCATCCAGGCCCGTGTGGCGGAAGGTCTGCTCGCGGTCGACCGCGATGCCCGCGTTCTGCAGGGCCGGCAGGATGCGCGACAGCGACGGCACGGTTTCGCTCGAATACAGGCGGATCGAGGTGCCGGCAGCATCATCCTGCTCGATGCGCGCAGTCACGCGATCCGGACGGCAGCGCGTCAGCAGCGCGTGCACGTCGCGGAACGCCGTTTCGGGCGCAGTGGCGGAGACAAAACTCACCGGCAGCGTTGGCACCACCTTGCGCATCAGGCTGCGCAGGCGGCTTTCATCGACGCTGTTGGTCAGCTGGGCAAAGCGGTCATGCCAGCCATCGAGCACGCCCAGGAGCGGCGCCTGCAGATCGGTTTCCAGGTCGAGCGGATAACGGGCCGCATGCGCGATCAGGTACACGCGTGCCAGCGGGCCATCGGCCACCAGGGTCTGGACGTCGACGTCGCGCGCGCCCGAGCTGTCCTTCAGGGCGGCTGCCAGGCTCGCGGCCACGGCGGCGCTGAAGCGCTCGCGCGGCAGGTACACCAGCACGTTCAGGTGACGGCGATACACGTCGCGGCGTGCAAACACCTTGGCGCGTGGCTGCTTGTACAGCGACACCACGGCGCTGCAGACTTCGGCCAGCCATTCCGGCTCGGCTTCCAGCGCTTCGTTGCGCGGCAGCGATTCGAGGATCTCGATGAATTTCTCGGCGCGGAAGCCTTCCTGGCGCACGCCGGCGATGCCGAGCACCTTGGCCACGCGGCCACGGGCGAACGGCAGGCGCGCCAGCGGGGTCGACGTGGCGGCGCGGGTGAACAGGCCAATGAAGCAATGCTCGCCCAGGATGCGGCCCTGCGCGTCGGTGTCGCGCACGCCGATAAAGTCCAGCGGCTGGTCGCGGTGCAGCGTGCCGCCCACGTCGGCCTTGACGATCGACAGCGTGTCAGCACGGCGCGACAGCGTATCGAGGTCGCCCGGGATGCTGGCCAGGCAATCGCCATACACCGGATGCGCGGTGTCTTTCAGCACGCCGATGCGGCTGCCCAGATCGCGTTCGAGTTCGCGCTCGCCTGCCTTGACGACGTAGTAGGCGTAGCCAAACGGCTCGAAGCCTTCGTTCTTGGCCCATTCGAGGAACGCGGCGGCTTCCTGGCCGTCCGGCGTGCCGGCGGCGGCAGCGGCCGCGGCCACGGCGGTCATGCGGTCGCCCATGGCGACGGCGTCGCGCTGCACGGTGGCGGCGTCGTTGGCGACCATGCGGATGCGCGCGGTCAGCTTGTCGAGTTCTTCGTACTGCAGTTCGTCGTTCAGCAGGCACAGGACGATGGATTCGAGCGGGCTGCCCGCTTCGCCGATGGCAACCAGCGCGCCGCTCGCGTCGCGGCGTACCGGCAGCACGGCGTTCATGACGCCGGCGGCGACGATGCGCTCCTTGCGCAGTGCCATGACGAACGAGTCGACCAGGTACGGGCGGTCATCGTTGAGAATCAAGAGTGCGGTGGCCTTGCCGCCGCGGCCGTCCGAGTAACCCATCGTGGCGATCTGCGCGCCGGGGCCAGTGCGCCGGGCCAGCTGCGAGAAACCGTCGACCAGCACGGGCGCCAGGCTGTGCGGCGCGGTGCCGGCCAGGTCTTCGTCGTCGAGCGACTCGAGCCAGGCGGCGATCAAGGCATTGACCTGCGCGCTGCCGGCCGATTGATTGGCCGAACCGTTCTCGTTGATCAGCGCCAGCGTCTGGCCGCGCAAATCGTTGGGCATATCTTTCATCTTGCTTCTCCAAAGTTGTGTGCCTGGCGCGCCGCAGCTCGTGGCATGGCGCTGCCTTGCTTTATATGGACAGGGATTACCCGCCCGAATCCTGCTGTTACAAGTCGTACAGCCCCGGCAAGCCGAGGATGCGTGTGAGTTCTTCCAGCGCAGCGGCGCATTCCAGCGCCAGCTGCGGGTCCATCAGATCCTGCGTCTCGATGCGGTCGCGATAGTGGCGTTCGACCCACGCAACCAGTTGCGCATACAGCGCCTCGGTCATGATCACGCCCTGGTGCATTGCGGCCGCCTCGGCATCGGTCAGCGCCACGCGCAGACGCAGGCACGCCGGCCCGCCGCCGTTGCGCATGCTCTGGCGCAGATCGAATTCGATCAATTCGTCGATCGGGCCACGCCCCGCCAGTAAGCCTGCCAGATAATCGGCAACCGCGGCGTTCTCGCGGCATTCGTGCGGCACCACCAGCGCCATGCGCCCGTCCGCCTTGGACAGCAGCTGGCTGTTGAACAGATAGCTGGCGACAGCATCGCCGACCGCGACCTGACTGCTTGCCACGCGCACCGGATGCAGCTCGGTGCCAGCAACGGCCAGCGCGCGCCGCAGCGCGTCGAGCGTGCCCGCTTCATCGGCAAACGCCTGCTCGTGATAGAACAGCACATTGCCATTGCCGACCGCGATGACGTCGTTGTGGAACACGCCCTGGTCGATCACGTCCGGGTTCTGCGACGCAAACACGGTGCGCGCCGGGTCCAGGCCGTGCAGGCGCGCGATGGCTTGCGACGCTTCGAGTGTCTGGCGCGCCGGGTATTTTTTGGGCGCCGGGGCGGACGGGTCGAACTCGACGCGGCCATACACGAAGAACTCGACGCCGGCGGCGCCGTGGCTCGCGGCAAAGCGCGTGTGGTTGGCTGCGCCTTCGTCGGCAAAGGCCGGCACCGATGGCAGCGGGTCGTGCACCATGAAATGTTCGCTGTTGCCGAAGATCGCGCGCAGCGTGCGCGTGGCCTGCACGTGTTCTTCGGAGCGGTGCAGCTTGTTGTTCAGGTTCGCGGCCGTGAAGTGCACGCGGCCATCGAGCGAGTCGGCCGACGGGCTGACGGTGGCCGCGTTGGCGGTCCACATCGGCGCGGCCGACCAGGCGCAGGCCAGAATCACCGGCGCTTCACGGTAGGCACGGGCCAGCACGTCGGCGTCGGTACCCGAAAAGCCCAGGCTGCGCAGCAGGCGGAAGTTCGGGCGGCCCTGCGGCGGCATTACCGCCTGCGCAAAGCCGCGCGCCGCCAGCTCGCGCATCTTGGCCAGGCCCTGCAAGGCGGCCTGGCGCGGATTGGAGCTGCTGCGCACATTGCTGAACGAGGCCACGTTACCGAACGACAGGCCGGCGTAGTTGTGCGACGGGCCAACCAGCCCGTCGAAATTGAATTCGCGTGCGTCGCGCATGGTCACGCTCCTTCGGCCGGGAAGCGCAAACCGGGCGACAGTGTGGCCGGCATGTCGAGCACGGGGTTTTCGATCGAGGCGACCGGATAGGCGCAATAGTCGGCGGCGTAATACGCGCTTGGGCGATGGTTGCCCGATTTGCCCACGCCGCCAAACGGCGCCGAGCTGGCCGCGCCGGTGGTTGGCCGGTTCCAGTTGACGATGCCGGCGCGGGCGCGCACGGCAAAGCGCTGCCACAGGTCTTCGGACGGCGACAGCAGGCTTGCGGCCAGGCCGTATTGGGTAGCGTTGGCCACGCGCAGCGCGTCGTCGAAACTCGCCACGCGGATCACTTGCAGCAAGGGGCCGAACCATTCTTCGTCCGGGATGCCCTGTGCATCGGTCGTGTCGACGATGCCGGCGGTGACGAAACCGGTGTTCGGGTCGAGCTGGCGCATCGCCAGCAGCAGCTTGCCACCCTTGGCGACCATGTCTTCCTGCGCCTGCACGAGGCGCGCGGCGACGGCGCTCGAGACGACGGGCCCCATGAACGGCTGCGGTTCGGCGTTCGACGGGCCGACCTGCAACTGCGCGGCCACGGCCACCAGGCGCGCGAGGAACGCGTCGCCGGCGGCGCCGTTTTCGATCACGAGACGGCGCGCGCAAGTGCAGCGCTGGCCGGCCGAGATGAAGGCCGACATCACCGTGTGGTGCACGGCCGCGTCGATGTCTTCAACGCCCCAGACGACAAGCGGATTGTTGCCGCCCATTTCCAGCGCCAGCATCTTGCCCGGCTGGCCACCGAACTGCTTATGCAGCGCGGCGCCGGTCTGGCTGCTGCCGGTAAACAGCACGCCGTCAATCAGCGCCTGCTGGCCCAGCGCGATGCCGGTGTCGCGGCCGCCGTTGACCAGGTTCAGCACGCCCTTGGGCAAACCGGCCTGCTCCCACAGCTGCACCGTCTTGACCGCCGTGCGCGGTGCGTATTCGCTGGGCTTGAACAGCAGCGTGTTCCCGGCGATCAGCGCCGGCACGATGTGGCCGTTCGGCAGGTGGCCGGGGAAGTTGTACGGTCCGTAGACGGCGAACACGCCGTGCGGGCGGTGGCGCAGCACGGCGTTGCCGTCGGCGACCTTGGTTGCGCTCTCGCCGGTGCGGGCGGCGTGCGCCTGGACCGAGATGTCGATCTTGTTGGCCATCGTCGCGACTTCAGTGCGCGCTTCCCACAAGGGCTTGCCCACTTCCTCGGCGATCGTCGCGGCGAGCGACTCGGCGTTGTCCTTCAGCAGATCGCGAAAACGGGTGGCGATGGCAATGCGTTCGGCCAATGGCGTCAGGGCCCAGGCTTCGAAGCTGTCGTGCGCGGCTTGCGCGGCGCGCGCGATGTCTTCCAGGCTCGAGGCATTGCTGGTCCAGGTCTGGCGGCCGGTCGATGGGTCGATCGTCGCGAGTTCGGCGCCGCTGCCGGCGAACCATTCGCCGTTGATGTAATTCGAGAGATTAGCCATGGGTGTTTTTCCTGGTATTGAGTGTCAGGGTACGCACGTTGTCGCCGGCGGCGATGCGCAGCAGCGCCAGCTCGTCGGGACTCAGGACCACGCTGCCTGCGCCAGGCACGGCGCGCGTGAGGATCATCCGGAAGTCGTCCAGGCGCGTGTTCGACACCAGCATGTGTTCGGTGTCGTGGGCGATGTCCTTGGGCGCACCCTCGACCACCTCGCCGGCGTCGATCGCCGGCAAGCCTTGCGCCGCCACGGCCAGCACGCTGTCGCGCACCGCGCGCAGTTCCGACACGCGGCCCTGCAGCACGGGACCGGCGTCGAAGATGTCGACGTAGCCTTCGTAGTACATGCCCTCTTGCTCGAGCAGGCGGCGCGCCGGCTGGGTCGAGGTGTGCACCTTGCCGATGACATCGATCGCCGATTGCGGCAGGTAATCGACATACAGCGGCTGGCGCGGCATCAGTTCGGCGATGAAGGATTTCTTGCCGATCGCGGTCAAGCCATCGACATGGTTGAAATCCATCTTGAAGAAGTGCCGGCCCAGGCCTTCGTAGAACGGCGAATCGCCGCCCTCGTCCTGGTAGCCGCGCATCTCGGCGATGATCTTTTCGGTAAACAGCTGCTGGAACTGGGCGATGAACAGGAAGCGGCTCTTGGAGAGCCACTTGCCGTTGAAGCCCACGCGGTATTCAGGCAGCAGAAACAGCGAGCACAGTTCGGTCGAGCCAGTGAGATCGTTCGACAGGTACAGCGTCTCCATGCGCGTGAAGACATTCAGTTCGCGGCTGCAGTGCACCAGCGTGCCGATGCGGTAGTTGTAGAACGGCTCGGTCAGGCCCACCGCGCCCTTGATCGCGCAGACGCCGGCGATGCTGCCGTCCTGCGGCTCTTCGAGCACGAACATGTAGTCGCGCTGCTCGGGGCGGATGGTCTCGGCAAACGAGGCCTCGGACGTGGCCAGGCGCTGGCCCAGCATCTCGGGGTCGGGCTTCAGCGTCGTCATGCCGCTGCCGGCCTGGTGCGCCATATTGATCAGGGCGTCCAGGTCGGACGTTTTGGCGGCGCGGATCACGAGCATGATGCTTCTCCTTCGATGCGCAGGCAGACAACCTCGTCGCCCGCTGCGACGCCAAGCGCCTGCTGGACCTCGCGCGGCAGCGCGATCGTCGAGCCGTGTTCGAGCGGTGCGCAGTGCAGCGTCACGGCCCGGAAGCCGTTGTCGACGCTGGCGACGGCGTAGGCCACCGGCGCGCCGTGGTTCGGCGACTCTTGCCCGGCAGCGGCCACGCGCAGGCGCTGCGAGGCGCCGAACGAACGCAGCGCGTTCTTGTGCGCCTGCAGGATCGGGCCGCCGTCGAAGATATCGATGTATTCGTCGGCTTCAAAGCCTTCCTGCGCCAGCAGGTCGAAGGCCATCTGGCCGCCCGGATGGATCTGGCCCAGCGCCGCCTGGGCGTCGCCCGGCAGCAGCGGCACGTAGACAGGATAGTGCGGCATCAGTTCGACGATCAGCGTGCGGTTGCGGGCGCCTTCGATCAGGCGCTCGGCTTCGAGAAAATCCATCTTGAAGAACTTGCGGCCCAGCGCATTCCAGAATGGCGACTGGCCATCGGCATCGACGCGCCCGGCCAGCGGCACGAAGAAGCGGTCGCCAAAGCGGTGCGGCGCGAGCATCGCGTACAGCAGGCGCGCGCGCGACAGCAGCGCCGCCTCGACGCCCGCGCTCTCGCGGTTGCGGACAAAAAAGCCCGACAGGTGCGAGTAGGCGGTCAGTTCCGAGCACAGCGTGAGTGCGTGCACGTTGTGGCTGATGTTCAGGTCACGCGAGACCTGCTGGATGACATCGTTGCGAAACGCGAAATAGGTGCCGTTCGAGCCGGCCGATGCGTGAATGGCAGCAGTGCCGACGACCTCGCGCGAGCGCAGGTCTTCAAGCACGAACAGATACGATTCTTCGCTTGGAATATCGACTTGCGCGGCGAACGAGGCGAGCGAGCGCTCGACGGCGGCATTGATGCCTTCGCGCGTGCGCGGGAGCGTATGCACCCCCGGCATCGAAATAGCGGCCATCGCTTCGAGCGCGCCGATATCCGCGCGATCTACCGGACGGACAACATACATGTGGTCTCCCTGTGGGTCAGTGCGTGCGGCCGGCCGCCTTGTTCAAGGCGACCGGCGGGTCCGATGCATCAGGCGGCGTCGGGTGCAGGCACGGGTGCCTCTTTGCGTGGCGCCGCAGGCTCGTCAATGGCGTCAGCCAAAAATTCGGCCACGGCGGCGCGCATGATGCGGTTCGCTTCGGCGATCTGCGCGTCCGAGACGATCAGCGCCGGCGCCAGGCGCACGACGTCCGGACCGGCGATCAAGAGCATCAGGCCCATCTTCTCGGCGATCTTGGTGAAGTCCTTCGAGCGGCCTTTCGACGTTTCCGCCATCGGCAGGCCCAGGAGCAGGCCCATGCCGCGTGGCTGGCCAAATACTTGCGGGAAGTCCGCCGCCAGTTGCAGCAGGTTCGTCATGATCGCCACGTTGGCTTCTTTCACGCGCGCCAGGAAGGCCGGCTGGTTGATGATCTCCAGGACCTTCAGGGCGACCGTGGTGGCCAGCGGGTTGCCGCCGTAGGTCGTGCCGTGGCTGCCCACGCCCAGGTGCTTGGCGATCTCGGTGGTCGTGAGCATCGCGCCGATCGGGTAGCCGTTGCCCAGTGCCTTGGCCGACGTCAGGACGTCCGGCTTGACGTTCATCTGCTCGTAAGCGAACAGCGTGCCGGTGCGGCCCATGCCCGACTGGACTTCGTCGAAGATCAGCAGCGCGCCGGTCTGGTCGCACAGCTCGCGCAGCGCTTTCAGGTAGTCCGGGTTGCCCGGAATGACGCCGCCCTCGCCCTGGATCGGCTCGACGATCACGGCCGCGACATCATCGGTAATCGCGGCGCGCGCGGCCTCGATGTCGTTGTACGGGATGTGGCTCAGTTCCGGTGGCAGTGGCTCGAAGCCTTCGGTGTACTTCGACTGGCCGCCGACCGACACGGTAAACAGCGTGCGGCCGTGGAACGATGCGAGGCACGAGACGATGCGCGACTTGTGCGGACCGAACTTGGTGTGCGCGTATTTACGGGCGAGCTTGAGGGCTGCTTCGTTGGCTTCGGCGCCGGAGTTGCAGAAGAACGCGCGCTCGGCGAACGTCGCTTCGGTCAGCGCACTGGCCAGGCGCAGCACCGGCTCGTTGGTGTAGCCGTTGCCGAGGTGCCAGAGGGTGTTGAGCTGCTTCGTCAGCGCTTCGTTCACTTCAGGATGGGCGTGGCCCAGCGAGGTGACGGCGATGCCCGAGGTGAAGTCCAGATACTGCTTGCCTTCCTGGTCCCACAGGTCCAGGCCCGATGCGCGCACCGGCACCATGGCGGCCGGGGCGTAGGTCGGGACCAGGACGTCGTCGAAGGTCTGGCGGGTGACAGACCGCGTGGCGATACCCGAATCAAGCTGAGCGTTCATGGCTTTTCCTCATCCAATCAATGTAAATGGCGCGGGACAGGTCTCCCGCATGATCAATTCATTATAGAAACGCTGGCCGACAACTTCTTTTAGAAGTGCGACAGGCATTTTCATTTTTGACGCTACCGGACGGCACTATTGCGCCAGCTTCCTCTGCCGCTCTTCGCGCGGCGTATTGCCAAACAAGGCCCCGAACGCCGTCGAAAAGTGCGAGCCGGACGAAAACCCGCACATCAGCCCCACCTGGACGATCGAGTGATTGGTGTCGAGCAGCAGCTGGCGCGAGCGGCGCAGGCGCAGTTCGAGGTAGTAGCGCGATGGCAGGCTGCCCAGGTATTGCTTGAACAGGCGCTCGAGCTGGCGCCGCGAGATGCCGGCCAGCTGGGCAATTTCGTCGGTGGACAGCGGCTCTTCGATATTGGCTTCCATCAGCGCCACCGCCTCGGACAGTTTCGGTTGCAGCGCGCCGAAGCGGGCTTGCAGCGCCACGCGCTGGCGCTCGTCCGGGCCGCGCACGCGGTCGATGCACAGCGTTTCCTTCACTTGCGCCTGGACGGTCGCGCCAAACAGCAGGTCCACCAGCGTCAGCGCGAAGTCGATGCTGGCCGCGCCGCCGCAGCAGGTGAGGCGGTTGGCGTCGAATTCGTAGAGATTGGGGGTGAGCAGGGCCTGCTCGGCCTGGGCATTGACGTCCGGGTACAGCGCCCACGGCAGCGCCGTGCGCACGCCATGCAGGACGCCCGCATCGGCCAGCCACAGCACGCCGGCGCCGACGCCGCCCCAGAACGGCGCGGCGCGGCAGCGCTCGACCAGGGCGCGCAGATTGGCCGGGCGCAGCGCCGCTTCGGCCTCGTCGGCCACCAGCAGTACCAGGTGCCAGTGACGCTGGGCGTCGCCCATGAATTTATCGGGACTGCGCACATCGACGTGCAGGCGCTCGGGCCCCAGCACCTTGGCGGCCAGCCGCAGCGGCTGGTACAGGCCGGACCAGGTCAGCGCGTCCGGCTCGCCGGCATTGACCAGGAGCACGCGCAGCAGCCGCTCCTGGGTCAGCAGGGTCAGGTCAGGCTGCATCGCGGCGGATGGTCAGGGTCACGAAAAGGAAACGGCCACAGGCCTGTGCAAACGACATGGGCGTACATCATACCGGAGAACATTCAGGCAACAAGCCTGTGCGGTCCGCCCCGCCATATTGCGTACCGATGGACGCGTGGCGTTACGGGCAGTGCAGCGGGCAATGCAGCGGGCGGCTATAATCCCGGCCCATGGGGGAACGATATCTAAAAAGCGTCCGACTGCTGGCCGAGTGCATGCAGAGCTTCGAGCGCGTCTCGGGCGACGCCGTGCGCCAGAATGGCTTGACGCATGCGCAGTTCGATATCATCGCCACGCTCGGCAACACGAGCGGCATGAGCTACAAGGAGCTGGGCGAGCGCACCCTGATCACCAAGGGCACGCTCACCGGCGTCATCGAGCGCCTGGAGCACAAGGGCCTGGTACTGCGCGAGCGCAGCTGCGACGACAAGCGCTCGTTCTTCGTGCGCCTCACGCCGGCCGGCGAACAGGTATTCTGCGATGTGTTCCCGCTCGTGATCGCACGCGGCAAGGAATTGTTCCACGCTTACAGCGACACCGACTTCGCCACGCTCGAAACCGCCCTGACGCTGCTGCGCACCCGCATCGCCAGCCACGGCAACGGTCCCCTGCCATCACCACCCCACCTGAAGGAAACGCCTTGAAAACCGCCCTCATCGACGACAAGAAGCCCGCCCATTTCGACAAGCACATCATCGGCAACATTCTGCTCGACGTCGCCCCCCTGGACGAAGTCCAGCAAGAACCGATGCTGATCGGCGTGCGCAACGAAGCCGGCGACATCTACCGCCTCATCGGCGCAACCAAGCTCAACAGCTACATGAACGCGGTCGAAGAACTGTTCGACCTGGGCCTGGCCGACGAGCTGGAAAACACCGAAGAGCCAAAAGAAGGCTGCGACGCCATCTTCAGCGAAGCGTAATCGGTCGCAGGGATGCCACAGGCCGTTGCCAGTGGTTCTCTAGAGCAATATATTTGGTCGCGTTCCGATGGGTTGGGGGTATAATTTTTTCATGGACCAACTCTCCTCCCTCGACAGCATCGCGGCTGAAGCCAGCCGGGGCGAACTCACGTTCCCCACCAGCGTTCACGCATCGCTCAAGTTGCAGCGGGCGTTGAGCGAACCCGACTGCCACATCGACGCCGCCGCCCGCCTCGTGCAGGCCGAGCCGCTGCTGGCCGCGCGCACGGTGGCGATCGCCAACTCGGTCGCCTACAACCGGTCCGGTAACGACGTCACGAGCGTGCCCGCCGCCGTGCAGCGGGTGGGCTTTCGCACGCTGGGCGCGCTGGCCGCGTCCGTCATCGTGCGCCAGCTGGCCAGCGAAATCCGCGACCCGGGCCTGCGCAAGAAGGCCGACCAGCTGTGGACCCACTCGGCCCACGTGGCTGCACTGGCCCAGGTGATCGCGCGCCGCGTCTCGTTTGTCGACCCTGAAACCGCCCTGTTCGCCGGCATCGTGCACGAGGTCGGCGGCTTTTATCTGCTGTCGCGCGCCGAAGCGATGCCGGGGCTGCTGGACGATAATTTGGATGCCTGGCTCGACCATGGCGAAGCGGCCATCGGCCGCGGCGTGCTGCACCAGCTGGCCGTGCCGGCGCCCGTGATGAGCGCCATCGAAGCATTGTGGGGCGGCATGCGCGCGCTGCCACCCGAGACGCTCGGCGACACGCTGCTGCTGGCCAATGACCTGGCGCCGTTCCCGTCGCCGCTGTTCGCGCCGGTGGGCGCCACGACCTATGCGGCCGCAGCGACCATCGACTTCGTGTTCGGCCACGGCACGCTCAAGGGTGTACTTGAAGAGTCGGGCGAAGAGGTCAAGAGCCTGGTGTCGGCGCTGCTGTAGACAAAAAAATGCCCGCTCGGTGAGGAGCGGGCCAAAGTCCAAAACTAGGGATGTCCTGAAAGAGACAGCCCGATCTTATGTCTCGCGGGGTGCGCACTCGGTGCGCTGACTCACACTCGCACCATCTTTTCGCACGGATTTTATCCCTGTTTTTCCACACGCCATTGCCACCCCTGGCGTGCCGGTCGCATCCCCGCTTTCTGCTAAGGTCACGCCAATAAATGGCGTACGCAACAGTGCGCCCCGACCTTCTGGAGAATCCCATGAAAATCAGCTTGCAAGACCAGGTGGTGCTCGTCACCGGTGGCGATTCCGGCATCGGCCGCGGCATCAGCCTCGCGTTCGCCGAGGCTGGCGCCCAGGTCGTCGTCAACTACAACAGCAGCCGCGACAAGGCCGAAGAGGTCGTCGCCCAGATTACTGGCGCCGGTGGCCGCGCCGTGGCGGTCCAGGCCAACGTCGGCCATGAAGACGATGTCGCGCGCCTGTTTGACGAAACCGTCAAGGCGTTCGGCGGCATCGATATCCTGGTGGCCAACTCGGGCATCCAGAAAGACGCGCCGATCGCCGAGATGACGCTCAAGGACTGGCAAGCCGTCATCGACGTCAACCTCACCGGCCAGTTCCTGTGCACGCGCGCGGCCATCCGGCGCTTTCGCGAGCAGGGCAACCGCGGCCGCATGCGCGCCAACGGCGCCATCCTGTGCATGAGTTCGGTGCACGAGATCATTCCCTGGGCCGGCCACGTCAACTATGCGGCGTCCAAAGGCGGCATCGGCATGCTGATGCGCTCCCTGGCGCAGGAAGTGGCGCCCGACCGCATCCGCGTCAACGCCATCGCCCCGGGCGCGATCCGCACGCCGATCAATGCCGAGGCCACCGAAGGCGCGGCGGCCGACAAGCTGCTCAAGCTGATCCCGTACGGCCGCATCGGTGACGTGGAAGACGTCGCGGCGCTGGCGCTGTTCATGGCGTCCGACCTGGCCGACTACATGACCGGCACCACGGTGTATGTCGATGGCGGCATGACGCTGTATCCGGGCTTCGAAGACAATGGTTGAACGTTCAGATAATCCGGCCCGCACCCCGCCGCCAAGACCTATTGCCGATCACGGCGCGATCGGCAACCTGGCCACGATGGCGCTGGTCGCCACCGACGGCACGATCGACTTTCTGTGCTGGCCCGACTTCGATAGTCCCAGCATCTTCGCCGCCCTGCTCGACCCGGACAAGGGCGGCCACTTCACGCTCGCCCCGCAGATGGCGGATGCACGCGTCGTGCAGACCTACCTGCCCGACACCAACGTCCTGCTCACGCAGTGGCTGAGTGACGAGGCCAGTGTCCAGGTCACTGACCTGATGGCCGGCCCCGAGGAAATCGGCCACGGCGCGGCGCGGCTGCTGCGCCGCGTGCAGGTCACGAAAGGTGACGTGTGCATGCGCCTCGATTGCCAGCCGCGCTTTGACTATGCGCGCCTGCAGCCCGAGGTCAGCATCGCCTCGGACCATGTGGTGTTTTCCGCCGCCGGCGCGCCATCGCTGCGCCTGTGCGCGCCTGTTGACTTTACGGCTGCCGAAGGCGGCGCCGGCGCTACCTTCGTGATGAAGGCGGGCGAGTCGGTCGATTTCGTCATGGACGAAGAAGGCGACCCGCCCCTTGACCAGGCGGCGCGCGATACGCTGGTGGTTGACGTCGTCGCGCACTGGCGCAACTGGGCCAGGCGCTCGACCTACAAGGGCCGCTGGCGCGAGGACGTCACGCGCTCGGCGCTGGTGCTCAAGCTGATGACATCGCGCCGTTACGGTTCGATGGTCGCTGCCGCCACCTTCGGTCTGCCCGAGGTGCTGGGCGGCTCGCGCAACTGGGATTACCGCTCGACCTGGATCCGCGATGCCTCGTTCACCGTGTATGCGCTGATGCGGCTCGGCTACACCGACGAAGCCAAGGCGTTCACGCGCTGGTCGGCCGAGCGGCCCACCCACGGGCCGGATGACGGCCAGTTGCGGATCATGTACGCGCTCGACGGCGGCGAAGTACAGGCCGAAGTCGATCTCGATCACCTGGCCGGTTATGCGGGCTCGCAGCCGGTCCGGATCGGCAACGACGCGGCGACCCAGCTGCAGCTCGATATCTTCGGCGCCCTCCTCGACGCGGTTTACCTGAGCAACAAGTACGGCGAAGCGATCTCGCACGCCGACTGGCTCGGCGTGTGCCACGTGGTCGGCTTCGTGTGCGACAACTGGCGCCGGCCCGACGCCGGCATCTGGGAAGGCCGCGAAGCGCCGCGCGAGCACCTGCACTCGCAACTCATGTGCTGGGTGGCGGTCGACCGGGCCATCCGCCTGGCCGGCAAGCGCTCGCTGACTGCCCCGTTCGACCGCTGGATTGCGGCGCGCAACGACATCGCCAACTACATCTGGGCCACGTTCTGGAACAAGGAACTGGGCCACTTCGTGCGCAGCAAGGGTTCCACCGACCTCGATGGCGCGATGCTGATGATGCCGCTGGTGCGCTTCATCGGCTCGACCGACCCGCAGTGGCTGGCCACGCTCGACGCCATCGGCGACCAGCTCGGCGACGACGCGCTGGTGCTGCGCTACGACCGCGACGATGGCCTTGAGGGCGAGGAAGGCGCGTTCGCGGCCTGTTCGTTCTGGTACGTGGAATGCCTGGCGCGCGCCGGGCGCCTGGAGCAGGCGCACAACAATATGGAAAAGCTGCTCGCCTACGGCAACCATGTCGGACTGTACGCCGAGGAATTCACCGGCATGGCCGAGCTGCTCGGTAATTTCCCGCAGGCGTTCACGCACCTGGCCCTGATCAGCGCCGCGACATATCTCGACAGCGCGCTCGATGGCAGGAACAACCATCCGTGGCAGTTGTAGAGAAAGCAGCTTGCACGCCACCTTTCAAAGCAGCGGCAAGATCATCGACCTGGCCGCTGCGGTGATGCAGACCGGCGTAAGTAGCGCGACAGCGCCGAACACGTTCCCGATCGGCTCGGGTTTGTGTAGCAAGTACCCTTGTGCGAAGTCGATGCCGATCTCACGCAAGCGCTCCAGCACGTTGGGTTGGTCCACGAACTCGGGGACCGTCTTGACGCCCACCACCCGGGCCACATCAACGAAACAGCGGAGCCGGGAGCCGGGGTCAGGTCTGGGAGCCGGGGTCAGGTCTGACATTCGGACACGAACTCAGCCGGGAGCCGGGGTCAGGTCTGACATTCGGACACGAACTCAGCCGTAGCCACTTCCGATGGTATCTTGTCCACTATTCACATGGCCCGGTGCCCGCTCGTTCCGACTGCCTGAATGTCGAGGTCGTGTCCAAATGTCAGACCTGACCCCCGCTTTTCTTCGCTATTGTCGAGATCGTGTCCGAATGTCAGACCTGACCCCGGCTTTTCTGTAAGGAAAGCGGGACAAAAAAAACCCGCGCCGTTGCCGGTGCGGGTGAAGTCCAAAACTAGGGATGTCCTGAAAGAGACAGTTCCACTATAAATACGGGCACATCGCGGCTCCGTGCGTTGACACACACAAAGCCGCAATCGTGCAATCGGTCAGACGACGGCGCCGTCGGTGTCGTCTTTCTCTTTGACCGGCTTGATCAGGTCTTCACGCTTGACGCCCAGCCACATCGCCACGGCCGCCGCCACGAACACCGACGAGTAGATACCGAAGAGAATGCCGATGGCCAGCGCGATCGCGAAGTAGTGCAGCGCGTAGCCGCCGAAGAACAGCATCGACAAGACCATCATCAGCGTCGAACCGTGCGTGATGATCGTGCGCGAGATCGTGCTGGTGATCGCGTGATCGATCACTTCAGGCACGCTCATGCGGCGCTGCTTGCGGAACATCTCGCGGATCCGGTCGAAGATGACGACCGACTCGTTGACCGAGTAGCCCAGCACCGCCAGCGTTGCAGCCAGCACCGTCAGCGAGAATTCCCACTGGAAGAACGCGAAGAAGCCCAGAATGATGACCACGTCGTGCAGGTTGGCGATCACGGCGGCGACGGCGAATTTCCATTCGAAGCGGATCGCCAGGTAGACCACAATACCCAGAATGACCATCAGCAGTGCGTTCAGGCCGTTCTGGGCCAGCTCGTCACCGACCGACGGACCGACGAACTGCACTTGCTGCAGGCTGATCAACTCTTGCCCGCCTGGCGCGACGCAGCTGGTGCGGTTGAGCACTTCACCCTTGTCGGTCGTCGTTTGCGTCTGCTTGGTCGTGCCCTGATCGTCGCGGCAAATCGCGTTGAACACGGCCGTCGAGCTGCTCGCCGCTGGCGCGCCCGCGACGATCGGCAGGCGCAGCATGATGTCCTGCGCGGTGCCGAAGCTGGCCACCTCAGGGTGCGAATAGCCCATGCCGCGCAGCGTGTTGCGGATCTTTTCCTGGTCCGCCGCCTTCGGATACAGCAGCTCCATCACCGTGCCGCCCGTGAACTCCACCGAGAAGTTCAGGGGCTTGGTGATCAGGAAAAACACCGCCGCCACGAATGTGATCACCGAGATCGCATTGAGGACCAGCGCGTGGCGCATGAACGGGATGTCCCGTTTGATCTTGAAAAATTCCATTGTCGTATCCCGGTGCTTACTTCTTGTTAGGCGTCATGCCAGGCTGCCAGACCGTGCCGATCGAAATCTTCGTCAGCTTCTTCTGGCGGCCGTACCACAGGTTGGCGAAACCGCGCGCCACGACCACGGCCGAGAACATCGAGGTCAGGATGCCCAGGCAGTGGACCACGGCAAAGCCGCGCACCGGACCGGAACCGAAGATCAGCAGCGCCAGGCCGACGATCAGCGTGGTCACGTTGGAGTCGACGATGGTGTCCCAGGCGTGCTTGGAACCGGCCGAAATCGCCGCCTGCGGCGTCGCGCCGGCTCGCAGCTCTTCACGGATACGTTCGTTCACCAGCACGTTCGAGTCAATTGCCACGCCCAGTGCCAGCGCGATTGCCGCGATACCCGGCAGGGTCAGCGTGATCTGCAAGATCGACAGCAGGGCCAGCAGGAACAGCACGTTGGCCGCCAGCGCCAGCGCGGAGAACACGCCGAACAGGTGGTAGTAGATGATCATGAAGATCGCGATTGCCACGAAGCCCCAGATGGTCGAGTGCAGGCCGCGCTCGATGTTCTCGGCGCCCAGTTGCGGGCCGATCACACGTTCTTCGACGAATTCCATCGGCGCCGACAGCGCGCCCGAGCGCAGCAGCAGTGCCAGCTCGTTGGCGTCCTGCGAGGTGCCCATATTGGTGATCTGGAAGCTCGAACCCAGTTCGCTCTGGATGGTCGGGGCCGACAGCACGTTGTAGACGCCCTTTTCTTTCAGCAGGATCGCCATGCGCTTGCCGACGTTTTCACGCGTGGCCAGGCGGATGCGGCGGCCACCATCGCCGTTCAGGTCGAGCGAGACGGCAGGCTGCTGGTTCTGGTCGAAGCTGGCGGTGGCGCTCGAAATCGATTCGCCGGTCAGGATGATGTCGCGCGAGACGACGATCGGTGCGCCGCGGCCTTCGGTGAACAGTTCGGAGTTCAGCGGAATCGCTGCCGACAGCTCGGTGCCCGGGGTCACGGTGGTGTCGACCATGCGCAGTTCGAGCGTGGCGGTACGGCCGATGATGTCTTTCGCGCGGGCGACGTCCTGCACACCTGGCAGCTGGACCACGATGCGGTCGGCGCCCTGCTGCTGGATAATCGGCTCGGTGGTGCCCAGTTCATTGATGCGCTTGGACAGCGTCATGATGTTCTGCTTGATGCCGTCTTCGACCGAGCGCTTGATGGCTTCGGGCTTCAGGCTCACGACCAGCTTCATGTCGGCGCCATCGGCGGCGTCGGCAAAGGCCAGCTCGCTCGACTGCGCGGCCAGCACATTGCGCGCATTGCTGCGGGTGGCGGCGTCGCGGAAGCGCACTTCGATGGTGTCGCGCACGCGCTCGATGCCGCTGTGGCGCACGTTCTTGTCACGCAGGTTGCTGCGCACGCTCGACTGCAGGGCCTTGACCTTGTTGTCGAGGACCGCCTTGGTGTCGACCTGCAGCAGGAAGTGCACGCCGCCGCGCAAGTCCAGGCCCAGGCTCATCGGCGCTGCGCCAATGGCCGTCATCCAGGCCGGGGTGTTCTTTACCAGATTGACGGTGACGATGTAATCGGGATTGGCAGGATCGCGGTTCAATTCGCGTTCGAGGGCCAGCTTGGCCTTGAACTGTTCTTCGGTACCGGCGAAGCGCGCGCGCACCGACGTGGTGTGGCCCGTGCCTTCGAGGGTGATACCGGTGGAAGGAATGCCGGCACGCTTGAGCGCATCCTCGACCACGGTAGTGGAGGCACTCGTGATATTCAGGGTAGAGCGGCCTGATGTGACCTGCAACGCCGGCGTTTCGCCGAAGTAGTTCGGTGCCGTGTACAAGGCGCCCAGCAGCAGCGCAATGACGATCAGTATGTATTTCCAGACGGGATAGCGATTCATAGTGTTCCGGCGTTCAGGTTAGGCAGTGCGGGTTGCCCCGCACGGCGCACAGCTAAGGCTTACAGGGCTTTGAGCGTGCCTTTTGGCAGCAGCGTGGTCACCGAATTTTTTTGCATGGTGATTTCGGTGCCGACGGCAACTTCCAGCGTCACATAGGCTTCGGCCACTTTCGAAACACGGCCGACGATACCGCCGGCGGTCACGACTTCGTCGCCCTTGGCCAGTGCGTCCATCATGGCTTTCGCCTCTTTCTGGCGTTTCTGCTGAGGACGGATCATCAGGAAATACATGACCACGAACATCAGGATCAGCGGCAGGAAGGTCGTCAGGCTACCCATGATGCCGGCATCGGCGACAGGGGCAGTTTGCGCGTACGCGTTGGAAATGAACACAAGAACTCCGATGGTGAAGTTAAAAAAATAAGCGGTGTATTCTAGCATCGGCCAGAAGCCGCAAACCATATCCGGCAGTATGTCGTCTTGCTTTCAGGTATTGCAAGACAAACCGGTCGATATTGCATGCAGCCCCGACCGTCAATACCGCAAGATCAGGGCCGCACGGTAAGCAAGTGCTTACACGCCGCGCGCGCGGTCAGCCGCGAACTTGACGCGGAAAGCCTGGAAGCCGTCGGCGTCGATCGCGTCGCGCATTTCCTGCATCAGATTCAGGTAGTAATGCAGGTTGTGGATCGTGTTCAGGCGCGCGCCCAGGATCTCGTTCGAGCGGTGCAGGTGGTGCAGGTAGGCGCGCGAGAAATTCTGGCAGCAATAGCAGGTGCAGCTCTCGTCGAGCGGCGCCATGTCTTCCTTGTAGCGCGCATTCTTGATCTTGACGTCGCCAAAGCGCGTAAACAGCCAGCCGTTGCGGGCGTTCCGGGTCGGCATCACGCAGTCGAACATGTCGACGCCGTTGGCCACGCCATCGACCAGGTCTTCCGGCGTACCCACGCCCATCAGGTAGTGCGGCTTGTTCTCGGGCAGGCGCGGACCGACGTGGGCCAGGATGCGCTTCATGTCTTCCTTCGGCTCGCCGACCGACAGGCCACCAATGGCCAGCCCCGGGAAGTTGATGTCCTCCAGGCCCGCGAGCGACTCGTCGCGCAGGTGCTCGTACATGCCGCCCTGGACGATGCCGAACAGCGCGTTCGGGTTGCCGCCGCTCGTGAATTCATTCATCGAGCGCTGGGCCCAGCGCAGCGACATGCGCATCGATTTCGCTGCTTCTTCGGCGGTGGCAGGGCGGCCGTCGATTTCGTAGGGCGTGCATTCGTCGAACTGCATCACGATGTCCGAATTGAGCGCGCGCTGGATCTGCATCGAGATTTCTGGCGACAGGAACAGTTTCGAGCCGTCGATCGGCGAGGCGAACTTGACGCCCTCTTCCGTGATCTTGCGCATCGCGCCCAGCGAAAACACCTGGAAGCCGCCCGAGTCGGTCAGGATCGGGCCATTCCAGCCCATGAACTTGTGCAGGCCGCCGAACTTGTTCATCACGTCCACGCCCGGGCGCAGCCACAGGTGGAAGGTATTGCCCAGGATGATCTGCGAGCCGACGTCCGTCAGTTCGATCGGGTCCATCGCCTTGACCGAGCCATAGGTACCGACCGGCATGAAGATCGGGGTTTCGATGGTGCCGTGGTTGAGCTTCAGGCGGCCGCGGCGGGCGTGCGACAGGCCGCTGGTGTCTTTTTTGAGCAGGGTAAATTCGAGCATGTGTTCTCTGACTTATCGTGAGGTGGTGCTCAAGAGCATGGCGTCGCCATAGCTGAAGAAGCGGTATTCGTTGGCGATCGCGTGCGCATACGCGGCGCGGATCGGCGCGTAGCCGGCAAAGGCCGACACCAGCATCAGGAGTGTCGACTTGGGCAGGTGGAAGTTGGTCACCAGGCGCGTGACAGTTTTAAAGGTGTAGCCGGGCGTGATGAACAGGGCCGTGTCGGCGCTGCCGGCAACCAGCTCGCCGCTTTGCGAGGCCGACTCCAGCGCGCGCAGGCTCGTCGTGCCGACGGCAATCACATCGCGGCCTGCGGCCCGGGTGGCGCGCACCGCGTCCACCGTCTCTTGCGCGATTGTGTACCACTCGGTGTGCATCTTGTGCTCGCTGAGGTCTTCGACCCGCACCGGCTGGAAGGTGCCAGCGCCCACGTGCAGCGTGACGTAGGCAAAGTTCACGCCTTTCGCGGCCAGGCGGTCGAGCAGCGGCTGGTCGAAATGCAGGCCGGCCGTGGGCGCAGCCACGGCGCCCGGCTCTTTCGAGTACACCGTCTGATAACGCTGTTCGTCGAATTCGTCGGCGGTGTGCTCGATGTACGGCGGCAGCGGCAGCCGGCCATGCGCTTCGATCAGGTCGAACACATCGCCTTCAAAGTGCAACGTGAAGAATTCGCCGGCGCGCTCGCCTGCCGTCACATCGAAGGCGTCGGCCAGGCGGATGCGGTTGCCGGGTTTCGGCGACTTCGACGCGCGGACCTGGGCCAGCACCGTGCGGTTGTCGAGCACGCGCTCGACCAGCACCTCGACCTGGCCGCCGGATTCCTTGACGCCGAAGAAGCGTGCCTTGAGCACGCGGGTGTTGTTCATCACGAGCAGGTCGCCCGCCTGCAATTGGTCGACGATGTCGGCGAACTGGCGGTCGATGATCTGGTCGCCATCGAGGTGCAGCAGGCGCGACGCGCTGCGGTCCGGCAGCGGCAATTGCGCGATGCGCTCGGGGGGCAGGTCGAAGTCGAAATCGGATAGCGAATACATGATGTTCAATTGGTTGGGCAAATCTCGGCAAATCAATGCTGCCAGCTTTACAATAGAGGCTTGAAGCGCATACGGCGAACCTTCTATTTTACGTCAGCAAGCGCCACTTTGCCGCAATATGCCCGCCCCTAAAACCACAACGCCCCCAAAAACGCTCGAAAGCAAGCTCGCCCGCCTCGGCCTGCGCACCGACATGGACCTGGTGCTGCACCTGCCGCTGCGCTACGAGGACGAGACCCAGATCATCACGATCCGGGATGCCTGCATGCGCGGCGGCCAGACCTGGCAGGTGGAAGGTATCGTGACCAAGAACGAGATCTCGTTCAAGCCGCGCCGCCAGCTTCTCGTGACGATCGCCGATGCATCGGGCGACCTGCTGCTGCGCTTCATGAATTTCTACGGCAGCCAGGTCAAGCAGATGGCCGAAGGCGTGCGTATCCGCGCGCGGGGCGAACTCAAACACGGCTTCTTCGGCGCCGAGATGGTCCACCCGGGCTACAAGGTGGTCAACGAAGGCGCGCCCCTGCCCGCCTCGCTCACGCCCGTGTACCCGGCCGGCGAAGGCTTGTCGCAAACGGTGCTGCGGCGCGCGATCGCCGACGCGATGAAGCGCATCGACTGGGCCGACACCGTGCCGCCCGCGATCCGCAAGCGCATGGACCTGATGGACTTCGAGCCGGCCGTGAAACTGCTGCACTACCCGCCGGCGGATGTCGACGAGCATGCGCTGATCGAGCGCTCGCATCCGGCCTGGGACCGCATGAAGTTCGACGAACTGCTGGCGCAGCAGTTGTCGCTGAAACGCGCGCAGCGTGCGCGCCGCGAAAAAGGCGCGCCGCCACTACGCGCGGTGGGCCAGTTGTCCGAAGGCTTCCTGGCCGGGTTGCCCTTCGCGCTGACCGGTGCTCAGCAGCGCGTGGTCGAAGAAATCCGCGCCGATCTGCGCGCCGGCTACCCGATGCAGCGCCTGCTGCAGGGCGACGTCGGCAGCGGCAAGACGGTGGTGTCGGCGCTGGCCGCCGCGCAGGCGATCGACAGCGGCTACCAGGCCGCCCTGATGGCGCCGACCGAGATCCTGGCCGAGCAGCACTTCCGCAAGATCGCGGCGTGGATGGAGCCCCTCGGCGTGAAGGTCGCGTGGCTCACCGGCAGTCTGAAGAAAAAGGACAAGGCGGCGTCGAACGCGTTGATCGAATCGGGCGCAGCCAACCTGGTGATCGGCACGCACGCGCTGATTCAGGACTCGGTGCAGTTCGCGAAACTGGGCCTGGTGATCGTCGACGAACAGCACCGCTTCGGCGTCGGCCAGCGCCTCACGCTGCGCAACAAGGGCAGCGACGGCCTGGTGCCGCACCAGCTGATGATGTCGGCCACGCCGATCCCGCGCACGCTGGCGATGACGTATTACGCCGACCTCGAAGTCTCGGTGATCGACGAACTGCCGCCGGGACGCAGCCCGATCGTCACGCGCGCCATCGACCAGAACCGCCGCGACGAAGTCGTCGAGCGCGTGTACGCCGCGGCGCTCGAAGGCCGCCAGGTGTACTGGGTCTGCCCGCTGATCGAGGAATCCGAAGCGCTGCAACTGCAGACCGCGACCGAGACCTACGAGACGCTGGCCGAGTCGCTGCCCGACCTGCAGGTAGGGCTGGTGCATGGCCGCATGAAGCCGGCCGAGAAGCAGGAAGTAATGGACGCGTTCACGGCGGGCCAGGTGCATGTGCTGGTGGCGACGACCGTGATCGAGGTGGGCGTGGACGTGCCCAATGCATCGCTGATGGTGATCGAGCATGCGGAGCGTTTCGGCCTGTCGCAGCTGCACCAGTTGCGCGGGCGCGTGGGCCGCGGCTCGGCGGCTTCGGTGTGCCTGCTGCTGTACCAGTCGCCGCTGGGTCAGGTGGCCAAGCAGCGCCTGCTGACGATGCGCGAGACGACGGACGGTTTCGAGATCGCGCGGCGTGACCTGGAGATTCGCGGGCCTGGTGAGTTTCTGGGCGCGCGCCAGTCAGGACAGGCGATGCTGCGCTTTGCCGACCTGGAGATCGACCAGTGGATGGTCGACCGGGCGCGCGACGTGGCGCAGTGGCTGCTTGATGGCGAGACGCCTGAAAAGATGGCGGTCGTCGATGCGCACCTTGCGCGCTGGCTGGGTGGGCGTGAGGAGTTCTTAAAGGTTTAGACGGCGCGCAGAATGGGAGAGGCCGGTTCAGCTTTGGACGCCATGCCGACGCTGCAATGGCCACCGGCAGTCTGGTGCAGTCGCAACTGCTCGCAAGCCTCGATCATTGTGCGCAACTTGGTGTGACCGTGCGCTGCTGGCGAAAACCCGGGGCTGGTTTTCCTGAGCTGGGTTCCCAGTTCGCTCAGGTTGACCAGTCCATTTTGGGAGACTTTGGCGACTTTGCGAACCGTCTTGACCAATAAGCTGCGCCAATCAACCACCACGTTTTCAGCGACCGGCGCCGCTGGCGGTTCGACTTTCGCTGCGATGGGCCCCGCTTCATGAAACCGGTCACACGCATGACGCAAGGCCATAGGCGTCTTCACTTCGCCAACGACATGCACACCAGCCCCGCGCTCCTGCAGCTTGCGGCACAAGCCGACAAAATCCGAATCGCTCGTCACGATCACGAACTGGTTGGCGCGCCCGTCGAGCAGCATCTCCAGTGCGTCCAGCGCCAGCGCGATATCGGCCGTGTTCTTCCCACCCACATACTGGAATTGCAGGCATGGCGCGAAGCCGTGACGGATCAGCGCTTCCTGCCACTTGTTGGTCAGCGAAGCCGCGTTGCCGTAACCGCGCCGCAGCACCACACGCCCAAGGCTCGATGCATGCTGCATCGCCTGATCGAGCACGCCGCTCTGCGCATTTTCGCAATCGACCAATACCGCCACATTCCGTTCTGCAGACATGAGAATTCCCGTTAGGCAACAGCTTAACTCTAGCAGGATATTGAGGACGGCCGGATGGCATTTCCCGTCTGGGCGCTTACCGTGTTGTACAAACGCACTGTGACAATCCGTTAGAAATTTGCGCCCTGTTTGCGGCTATCTTGGCTGAGTTGCAACGCCCTGCCCGGGGCAGTTGCGCCTCTCATTCACCATTCAATACGGAACCTGGCATGCCTATCGTCGGACTCGGACTGCACTTTCTGATCGCGCTGTTCTTCGCGGTTCACGCGCTGCGCAATGGGCGCCAGATGTACTGGCTGCTGATCCTGTTCTCGTTCCCGCTTCTTGGCAGCCTGGCCTACTTCGTGGCCGAGTACCTGCCCGCGTCGCGCCTTCAGCGTCAGGGCCGCATCGCCACCCGCGCGCTGCAGAAAACCATCGATCCGGGGCGCGACGTGCGCGAAGCGCGGCGTGCGTTTGACCTGACCCCGACGGCCCACAACCAGATGCGCCTGGCCGCCGCCCTGCTGGGTGCGGGCCAGTCCGACGAAGCGGTCCAGCATTACGATGCGTGCCTGCGCGGGCCGTTCGCGGGCGATCCGGAAGTGATCCTAGGCGCTGCGCGCGCCAATGCGGCGCATGGCCAGCCGGCGGCAGCGATTGCGCTGCTCGCGTCGCTACAAGACCGGCAGCCGGGCTTTCGCGCCGATGAGGTCGCGCTGGCGCTGGGCCGCGCGTATGCCGGGAACAATCAGCAGCTTAAGGCCGGCGTGCAGTTCGAGTCAGTGGTGGAACGCTTCGGGAGTATCGATGCGCGCGTCGAACTGGCGCTGTGGGCCATCGCCAATGGCAAGAACGATGTGGCGCAGCGTGAGCTGCAAGAGATCGCGCATGCGCGCAAGCACATGGAAAAGCACACGCGGGACCTGCATCGAGAGTTGTTCAGGCGGCTGGATGGGGCGGTCGCGTCGAAGCCACCAGCCACCTGACCCGGAACATACCTTTATTGGGTACGATCATGCCCATATTGGGTTCCGCCGTGCCATCCATCGACCAATGCATGAACACGGACATCGGCCACCTCTGGCCGGGCACGTAACCACTGCTCGACGGCCTCGCGATCGTCTTCGCCCGGTGAGCCGCGTTCCAACGTCGTGATCACGCCAGATGTTGCGGTCAAAGGGAAGCGTCCGCCGAAACCGCCACCGAGCATCCCGCGCTCCTCGATAAAACCGGACAAGTCATCAATGAGGGCGCTGTGCACATGTTCATCGATCGATTCGCGGAACGTCAGCTCGACATCGAAGACATACTCCGTAAATTCGCCAACGCGCAGCTTCTTGCGTTGACGTTGATTGAGGCGCCGTACACGGGCGGTGGAGCGAGCATCGCGTTTCATGGTGTCCTTGTTGTTTGTCGATCTGACCCGAAGTGCTTGACAGCGCCAAGCATCATGCTGGCGGGCGTACGCGGTCCGCGTCGTAACGCAAGCCGATCTGCCGGCGGATCTCGTCCATCACGCCCATCAGCGCCAGCGTTTCACGCTGCGTCATCACCGGGCTTTCCAGCAAACCGGCTTGCCAGCAGCGCTGCGCCTCGATGGCTTCGTGCACGTAGCCGTTGCCGAGATACGGCGTGTCGATCGTGCGCGAGGTGCCGTCGTCGAGCGTGACCGTGACCGATGTCGCGCAGTGGAAGCGCGTGTTCATGCGCACGTGACCGCGCTCGCCCGCCACCGTCAGTTCGGCCGGCGTGCGCGCCAGCAGCGAGCAGCTGCAGACCGACATGCCGCCGCCTTCGTGCTTGAGCGTGAAGCCCGTCTGCACGTCGACGCCGGTCGGGCCCATCTCGGCCTGGGCGCGGATTTCCGTCACCGGGCCAAGCAGGCCAGCGGCGATCGACAGCGGATAGATGCCCAGGTCGAGCAACGCGCCGCCGCCCAGCTCGGGATTGAACACGCGGTGCTCGGGGCCGAACGTGGCGGCAAATCCGAAGTCGGCCACCACCTGGCGCGGCGTGCCGATTTCGCCGGACGCCAGGATGCGCTGGACTTCCTGGTAGGCCGGCAGGTAGCGCGTCCACATTGCCTCCATCAGGAACAGGCGCTTCGAGCGCGCGAGCGTGACGACCTGCTCGGCTTCGCGCAGGTTCATCGTGAACGGCTTTTCGCACAGGACGCCCTTGCCGGCGCGCAGGGCCATCGACGCATTCTCGACATGCTGCGGGTGCGGCGTGCCGATGTAGACCAGGTCGATGTCCGGGTTCGCGGCCAGTGCTTCGTACGAGCCGTAACTGGCCAGCGCGCCGAATTCGTGGCCGAATGCATCGGCCTTTTCCTGGCTGCGTGACGCCACGCCGGCCAGCACCGCGCCCGGCACATCCTTGAGTGCAGTGGCAAAGGCATGGGCAATCTTGCCCGTGCCGAGGATTCCCCAACGTACCGCTTCAGCCATGCACATTCTCCTTGGTTAGTCCGTCCGGCGTGGACGGAACACGGTGGTATCACGATAAAAATCAGCGTCCTGCCCCGGCCACCAGCCCGGTACGCCCAGCACCTGCAGCGGTGTGAAGCCAGCTGCGGCCCCATTGCTCGCCAGGCCTTCGCCGGCCAGCGCAGCGGCCACTTCGCCGTCGATCCAGGCGCGGCGCGCAGCCGGCGCGAGTAGAAAGTAAGCGTCGTCCACGAACACGACGCGCGTGTGCGCCGTGATCGCCTTGCGCGGCGTGACCAGCTTTTCCATCAGCGCATGGCCGAACAGCCAGACCTCGGCGTCGCGGCCGAACATCGCGCGCCCGTCGTACAGCGCTTCGAGCCAGCGATGTGCCCGTAGGTCGTCGACCAGCGCGCGCCCGGCAGCCGTGTCCCGCACCACCAGCAGCGCCGCATTCTCATCGAAGATCGTAGCGGCGTCGCGCGCCGGTCCACGTGACTTGCCCACGCCGGCCTGCGCGATCTGCGCCGCCTGCAGTGTGTTCAGGGCGCGCTTGATACCCGGGAACGTCTGCCACACCAGCGCATTGAAAAAGTCGTGCAGATTATCGCGCGTGGGCACCTGCCCCGTCGCGCCGATGAATGCCTCGTACGCCATGCCGTCGGGCAGGCTCGCTTGCGGCACGAAGCGCAGTGGCTGGCCGGCGCCGTTGCGCAAGTCCAGCGCGCGCGCCGCGACGTTGAAGGCATCGATAAAGCCTTCAGGCGGCGGCGCGGCGCGCTCGAAGGCCGGGCGCACCGTGTCATACCACGGCTGCGCCCAGTCGATCGGCGGCAGCATCGGTGTTACAGCATCTTCCAGTTGATGGTCTCGCCCGCGTTGAGCGGTACCAGCTGGTGCTCGGCCATCGGCACCGATTCGGGCAAGGTCCAGGCTTCGCGCTTGAGCGTGATCGTGCCCTCGTTGCGCGGCAGGTTGTAGAACGCCGGGCCATTGAAGCTGGCGAACGCCTCCAGCTGGTCGAGCGCGCCGGCCTGGGCGAAGGCTTCGGTATACATCTCCATCGCGTGTAGCGCCGTGTAGCAGCCCGCGCAGCCGCAGGCCGCGTACTTGGTGTGCACCGCGTGCGGCGCCGAGTCGGTCCCCAGGAAGAAGCGCTCGTCGCCGCTGGTGGCGGCGGTGACCAGCGCCAGGCGGTGTTCTTCGCGCTTGAGCACCGGCAGGCAGTAGAAGTCCGGACGGATGCCGCCCTTGAACAGCTCATTGCGGTTGTACAGCAGGTGGTGCGCGGTGATGGTGGCGGCGATCGGGCCTTCGGCTTCGGCCACGTACTGGGCTGCATCTTTGGTGGTGATGTGCTCGAACACGACCGGCAGGGCCGGCATGTCGCGGCGCAGCGGGCGCATGACGCGCTCGATGAACACGGCTTCGCGGTCGAACAGGTCGATGTCGCTATTGGTGACTTCGCCGTGCACCAGCAGCGGCATGCCGATTTCCTGCATCACTTCGAGCGTCTTGTAGCACTTGGTCAGGTCGGTCACGCCGGCATCGGAATTGGTCGTGGCGCCGGCCGGGTACAGCTTGACGGCGTGGATGAAGCCCGTCTCTTGCGCGCGGCGGATCTCGTCCGGGTTGGTGTTGTCGGTCAGGTACAGCGTCATCAGGGGCTCGAACTGCACGCCCTCGGGCAGCGCGGCCAGGATCCGGGCGCGGTAGTCCAGCGCCATGGCCGTGGTGGTCACGGGCGGGCGCAGGTTCGGCATCACGATCGCGCGCGCGAACTGGCGTGCGCTGTGCGGCAGCACGCTGGCCATGGCCGCGCCGTCGCGCAGGTGCAGGTGCCAGTCGTCGGGACGGGTGATGGTGATGGTGTCGGGGATTTCGATGGTGGACATGGCGGCTCTCGGAAAACGGATGGCGTATTTTACCTGTGCCGGGGCGCCGTGGATCACCACGCGACACGGGCAATGACGCACGCGACGGCATGCTTGACAGCACCAACAGCGGCTAGGATACTGCGGAACTTGCCATAATCTTCAGAATCAACTGGTCTTTCGGTCCTCGACAGCCAGCCACTGCCCGAACAATTCACCAGCGACAGCGCCGTTGCCGCGGGTGTCGCACAGGTCCCAAAGACAGGAAGCTTTATGAACAATCGAAACCGCCTGACCACTTTTATTCTGATCGCGCTGGTGATCGGTATTCTGGTCGGCTATCTGGTCAACACCAACACGGACACCGCCGGCGCACAAAGCTTCGCCGACACGATGTCGTTGATCACGACGCTGTTCCTTCGCCTGATCAAGATGATCATCGCGCCGCTGGTGTTTGCCACCCTGGTGGTCGGCATCGCCAAGATGGGCGACGCCAAGGAAGTCGGCCGCATCGGCGTCAAGGCGCTGGGCTGGTTCTTCATCGCCTCGCTCATCTCGCTGTCGCTGGGCCTGATCCTGGTGAACCTGTTCCGTCCCGGTGATGCGCTGTTCGCCGCCGGCATGATGCCGCCAGTGGACGCCGCTTCGGGCATTACCACCAGCGGCCTGACGATGAAGGACTTCATCACCCACCTGGTGCCAACCTCCATTGTCGACGGCATGGCCCGCAACGAGATCCTGCAGATCGTCGTGTTCTCGGTGTTCTTCGGCACCGCTGCCGCCGCTGTCGGCGCGCGCGCCACGCCGATGATCGACGCCATCGACGGCGTCGCCCACGTCATGCTCAAGCTGACCGGCTACGTGATGAACTTCGCACCGATTGCAGTGCTGGCCGCCGTCTCGGGCATCATCGCCAAGAGCGGCCTGGGCGTGCTGTCGACCTACGGCGTCTTCATGGCCCAGTTCTACTTCGGCATTGCGCTGCTGTGGGTGGTGTTGATCGCCATCGGCATGATCTTCGTCGGCCCGCGCATCCTGCGCCTGATCGCCGAACTGCGCGGCCCGACCCTGCTGGCCTTCTCGACCGCATCGTCCGAAGCGGCGTTCCCGAAAACCCTGGAAGGCCTGGAGCGCTTCGGCGTCAAGAACCGTCTGGCCTCGTTCGTGCTGCCGATCGGTTACTCGTTCAACCTCGATGGCTCGATGATGTACTGCACCTTCGCCGCCGTCTTCATCGCCCAGGCCTACGGCATCGAGCTGTCGATGAGCACCCAGATCACGATGATGCTGGTGCTGATGCTGACCTCCAAGGGCATGGCCGGCGTGCCGCGCGCGTCGCTGGTCGTGATCGCCGCCACGCTGAACCAGTTCGACATCCCGGAAGCCGGCCTGCTGCTGCTGCTGGCGATCGACCACTTCCTGGACATGGCCCGCTCGGCCACCAACGTCATCGGCAACGGCATCGCCACCGCCGTCGTGGCCAAGTGGGAGGGCGAGCTCGGCGAGCCGAACGCCGAACCCGCCATTTCACCACTGCGCTAGGCGCCGCGGGCATTGCCTGACACCGAAGGCCTTCCAGCGATGGAGGGCCTTTTTTTTCATGAAAATAACGAGGGACGAACGATGAAAACCATACTGGCCGCCGGCATGCTGCTGGCCTTGAACAGCGCGCACGCTGCCACCCAGACAGTCGATTGCGGCCGCCTGCTGGACGTGCAGCAAGGCACCTGGCGCGAACGCGTCAGCATCGTCATCGAGAACGGCAGCATCGTCTCGGTCGGCCCCATGACCGGCGCCCCCGGCAACATCGATCTGTCGCGCCACGCCTGCCTGCCCGGCCTGATCGACATGCACGTGCACCTGACCAGCGAGACCCTGCCGGCAGTGGACGCCTACCGTGACCGCCTTACGGCCAACCCGGCCGACATGGCCTACCGCTCGATCAAGTTTGCCGAGCGCACGCTGATGGCGGGCTTCACGACAGTGCGCGACCTGGGCGCGGCCGATGACCTGAACATCGCCCTGAAGCGCGCGATCGCCGCCGGCGACGTGCCGGGCCCGCGCATGTTCACGGCCGGTAAATCACTGGCCACCACGGGCGGCCACGCCGATCCCACCAACAACCTGTCGCATTTCCTGAACGAGAAGATCGGCACGCCCGGCCCGGTCGAGGGCGTGCTCAACAGCCCCGAAGAAGCGCGCCAGGCCGTGCGCCAGCGCTACAAGGATGGTGCGGACCTGATCAAGGTGACGGCCACCGGCGGTGTGCTGAGCCAGGCCGCCAGCGGCCAGAACTCGCAGTACACCGAGGACGAGCTGCGCGCCGTGGTCACGACCGCGAAGGATTACGGCTTTCGCGTCGCGGCCCACGCCCACGGCGCGGAAGGCATGAAGCGCGCGCTGCGCGCCGGCGTCGACTCGATCGAGCATGGCACGCTGATGGACGACGACGTCATCACGCTTTTCAAGAAGACCGGCGGCTGGTACGTGCCGACCATCTCGGCCGGCCGCTACGTGGCGGACAAGGCCAAGGTGCCGAACTACTATTCGGCGCTGGTGCAGCCCAAGGCAGCGGCGATCGGGCCGCAGTTGCAGGCCACGTTTGCCCGCGCCCACAAGGCCGGCGTGAAGATCGCGTTCGGCACCGATGCCGGCGTGTTCCCGCATGGCGAGAATGCGAAGGAATTCGGCTACATGGTCGAAGCGGGCATGACGCCGATCGAGGCGATCCGCGCCGCGACCGTCAATGCGGCCGTGCTGCTCGACCAACCCAAGCGCCTGGGCGCGATCGCGCCGGGGTTCGCGGCTGACATCATCGCGGTCGAGGGCGACCCGCTCAAGGACGTCAAGCTGCTCGAGCAGGTCAGGTTCGTGATGAAGGATGGCGTCGTCTTTAAAAAGCTGTAAGCTGCCGGGTTTGAAAAACCCGGAGACCTTCATGCTGTTCCCGCAATCTGCCCGCGCCGCCCTGTGCGGCGTTCTTTTTTTGTTCGCCGCCGCGGTCCAGGCCCAGACCGCCAAGCTGCCGAACGTGACGATCCTCGCCACCGGCGGCACCATCGCCGGGACAGGCGCCAGCAGCACGACGACGATCGGCTATACCGCTGCCACCGTCGGCGTGCAATCGCTGATCGCGGCCGTGCCCGAGATCGCGAAGGTGGCCAACGTCAGCGGCGAACAGGTCTTCCAGATCGCCAGCGAAAACATCAGTGATGCGCAGTGGCTGCAACTGGCCAGGCGCGTCAACCTGCTGCTGGCGCAAAGCAGCGTCGATGGCATCGTCATCACGCACGGCACCGACACGCTGGAAGAGACGGCATACTTTTTGAACCTGGTCGTCAAGAGCAGGAAGCCGGTGGTGGTGGTCGGCTCGATGCGGCCGTCAACGGCGCTGTCGGCCGACGGCCCGATCAATCTGTACAACGCGGTGCGCCTGGCCGGTACGCCTGAAGCGGCGGGCCGCGGCGTGCTGGTGGCGATGAATGACCAGATCCACGCGGCGCGCGACGTCACCAAGGCCAATACGACGACGGCGGACACCTTCCGCACGATGGAGCTGGGCATGATCGGCTACATCCAGGGCGGCAAGCCGTTCTTTTATCGCGACGTGACGCGCAAGCACACGGTCGATACCGAGTTCGATCTGGCCAAACTGGACGCGCTGCCGCTGGTGGATGTGGCGTACGCGTATGCGAATGTGGGCGATGTGGCGGTCAATGCGCTGGTGGCAGCCGGCGCCAAGGGCCTGGTGCATGCGGGTGTCGGCAACGGCAGCCTGCCTGCCAAAACCAAACCGGCGCTGGTGGCTGCGCGGGCCAAGGGTGTCATCGTGGTGCGCGCGAGCCGCGTCGGCCAAGGCATCGTGGCACGCAATGGCGAAGCCAATGACGACCAGCTGGACTTCGTTGTGGCCGATACGCTCAGTCCCCAGAAGGCGCGCATCCTGCTGATGCTGGCGTTGACGAAGACGACCAGCACCAAAGAAATCCAGCGGATGTTTTATACGTATTGATGCACTGCTGGCTGGACGCGTGGACGGCGGAGCCGTCCACCCTACCGCTGGCGTTGACGAAAACGACCAGCACCAAGGAGATCCAGCGGATGTTTTACACGGTTTGATTACGCGCCGGATACCGTAGGGTGGACGGCTGCGCCGTCCACGCGTTCAAACGCTTCTGGCACCAGCGGCGGCGACGCCACATCCTCGTCGGGCCGCGCCAGCTGCCGGTCCCACATCTGCGCATACAGGCCGCGCGCGGCCAGCAGCGCGCCGTGCGTGCCGCGCTCGACGATCTTGCCGTGATCGAGCACGATGATCTGCTGCGCATCGGCGATCGTCGACAGGCGGTGGGCAATCACCAGCGTCGTGCGGTTCTTCGCGATCTCTTTCAACTGCGCCTGGATTGCCTGCTCGGCGCGCGAGTCGAGCGCCGACGTGGCTTCGTCGAAGATCAGCAGCGCCGGGTCTTTCAGCAGCGTGCGCGCGATCGCCACGCGCTGCTTCTCGCCACCGGACAGTTTCAACCCCCGCTCACCCACCATGCTTTGATAGCCATCCGGCAGGCTTTCGATGAAGTCGTGGATCGACGCCGCGCGCGCAGCCGCCACGATGTCGTCGCGGCTGGCGCCGGGCCGGCCATAGGCGATGTTGTATTCGATCGTGTCGTTGAACAGCACTGTATCTTGCGGGACGATGCCGATTGCCGCGCGCAGCGAAGACTGGGTGATGTCGCGCAGGTCCTGCCCATCGATCTTGATCGCGCCGCCGTTCACGTCGTAGAAGCGAAACAGCAGGCGTGACAGCGTGGACTTGCCCGAGCCGCTGTGGCCTACCACCGCCGTCGTGGTGCCGGCGGCGATGGTGAAGTCGACGTCGAACAGGATCTGGCGCTTGGTCTCGTAGCTGAATTCCACGTGCGAGAACTCGACCTGCGCGCCCTTGATATCCAGCGGCAGCGCCTTGGGGCCGTCGGCCACTTCGCGGTTCTGGTCGAGCAGGCCAAACAGGCGCTCCATGTCGGCCAGGCTTTGCTTGATCTCGCGGTAGATCACGCCCAGGAAGTTCAGCGGCATGTACAGCTGGATCATGAAGGTATTGACCAGCACCAGGTCGCCCAGGCTCATGGTGCCGTTGATGACGCCCTGCGTGGCGCGCCACAGGATCAGCGTGACCGCGGTCGCGATGATCAGGGACTGGCCCGTGTTCAGCACCGACAGCGACGTCTGCGAGCGCACGCCGGCGTTCTCGTAGTTCTTCAGGCCCTCGTCATAGCGCTTGGCTTCGTAGTCTTCGTTGCCGAAGTATTTCACCGTCTCGTAATTGAGCAGCGAGTCGATCGCCTTGGTGCTGGCTTTCGATTCGAGATCGTTCATCGTGCGCCGGAAGTGCGTGCGCCATTCGGTCACCACCACGGTGAAGGTGATGTACGAGGCCAGCGCCACGGCGGTGATGATGCTGAACCAGATGTCGTAATTCAGTATCAGGTAGCCCAGCACCAGCGTGATCTCGACCAGCGTCGGCAGGATGTTGAAGAGCGAGTACGAGATCAGCGAGTTCACGCCGCGCGTGCCGCGCTCGATGTCGCGCGTCATGCCACCCGTCTGGCGGTTCAGGTGAAAGCGCAGCGACAGCGCATGCAGGTGGCGGAACACGCGCAGCGCGATGGTGCGCACGGCGCGCTGCGTCACGCGCGCGAACAGAAATTCGCGCAGCTCGGTGAAGACGGTCATCGACAGCCGCAGCAGGCCGTAGGCAATCAGCACGCCAACCGGCAGCACCATCAGCGCGTGCGGGTGCGCGGGATCGATGGCCAGGCCGTCGATCAGACGCTTGAGCACCAGCGGCACGCCGACGTTGGCCATCTTGGCCGCGACCAGCGCGCCCATGGCGGCCAGCACGCGCCACTTGTAGACCCACAGGTACGGGAACAGGGTCTTGAGCGTGGCCCAGTCGTTGCGGGGAATGCCGGTAGGGTCCGGCGGAAGTGAGGTATTGCGGCGCATGGGGAGACTTTTGTGGTTCAATTCGGGTCGATTGTAGCTTTTACCGAGAATTCACGATGACCACGCCCGAAAATACCGTTACCACGCCCAGCACCATTCGCCTCCCCGCCGGCAAGATGCCCGAACTGCGGGTCATGCCCGCACCGTCCGACGCCAATGTGTATGGCGATGTGTTCGGCGGCTGGATCATGGCCCAGGTCGACCTGGCCGGTTCGCTGCCGGCCACGCGCCGCGCCAATGGCCGCGTGGCGACCATCGCCGTGAACTCGTTTTTGTTCAAGAATCCGGTGTTCGTCGGCGACCTGCTGTCGTTTTATGCCGATATCACCAAGGTGGGCAACACGTCGATCACGGTGTTCGTCGAGGTATACGCCGAGCGCAACCGGCTGGCGGCCGAAGTGGTCAAGGTGACCGAGGCGACGCTGACCTATGTGGCCACCGGCCCGGATCGCAAGCCGCGCCAGTTGCCGCCGCTCGAATCGCTGATCGCGAACCGGTAATCCGGTCGTGAAAAAGGCCGCCATGATGGCGGCCTCCAGAACCTTATGCCGGCATCAACCCGGCTTTTTTTCGTCGCGCAGTTCGCGCCGCAGGATCTTGCCGACGTTCGTCTTCGGCAGCGTCTCGCGGAACTCGACGAACTTCGGCCGCTTGTAGCCGGTCAGCTGCTCCTTGCAGAACGCCGTGACCTGATCGGCGGTGAGGCTCGCGTCCTTCTTGACCACGTACAGCTTGACCGCCTCGCCCGAATGCTGGTCGGGCACGCCCACGCACGCCACTTCGAGCACGCCCGGCATCGCCGCGACCACGCCCTCGACTTCGTTCGGGTACACATTGAAGCCCGAGACAAGAATCATGTCCTTCTTGCGATCGACGATGCGCGTGTAGCCCTTGTCGTCCATGATGCCGATATCGCCGGTCTTGAAGAAGCCGTCGGGCGTCATGACCTTGGCCGTTTCGTCGTCGCGCTGCCAGTAGCCGGCCATGACCTGCGGGCCACGCACGGCGATCTCGCCGGCGGTGCCGAACGGGACGGCGTTGCCGGCATCGTCCAGGATGCGCAGTTCGGTCGATGGCAGCGGCAGGCCGATGGTGCCGGTGAACTCGCTGATATCGCAGCGGTTGGCCGTGACCACGGGCGAGGTCTCGGACAAGCCGTAGCCTTCGACGATCGGGATGCCCGTCGTCTTGAGCCACTTGTCGGCCACCGCTTTTTGCACGGCCATGCCGCCGCCCGGGCACACCATCAGGCCCGAGAAATCGAGCTTGGCGAAATCGTCGTTGTTCAGCAGGCCGTTGTACAGCGTGTTCACGGCCGGGAAGATGTTGATGCGGTAGCCACCCAGCTCCTTGATGAAGCCCTTGATGTCGCGCGGGTTCGGGATCAACAGGTTCATGCCGCCCACGCGCAGGCCGAGCAGCGCGCAGACCGTCAGCGCATAGATATGGTACAGCGGCAGTGCGCAGGCAAACTGCGGCTGCTCGCCCGCCAGCTGGCGCCCCAGGGTCGGCGCGAACCAGGCCTCGTTCTGCAGCACGTTGGCAATCACGTGGCGGTGCAGCAGCACTGCGCCCTTCGACACGCCCGTGGTGCCGCCCGTGTACTGCAGGAAGGCGATGTCGTCGTGGCCGATCGCAACCTGCCCCAGGGTTTGGCGCGCGCCCTCGGCCAGCACCTTGTTGAAGGCAACCGCGCCTGGCAGCGAATAGGCCGGGACCATCTTCTTGACCTTGCGCACCACCAGATTGACCAGCGTGCCTTTCAGGCCGCCCAGCAGGTCGCCCATCGTGGCCAGGATGACGTGTTTGACCTGCGTCTTGCCGACTACCTGCTCCAGCGTGTGGGCGAAGTTTTCCAGCACCACGATCGCCTCGGCGCCCGAATCGGTCAGCTGGTGCTGCAGCTCGCGCGGTGTGTAGAGCGGATTCACGTTGACGACGACATAGCCGGCGCGCAGCACGGCAGCCAGCGCCACCGGATACTGGAGCACGTTGGGCATCATCAGCGCCACGCGCGCGCCGGGTTTCAGGCCCTTCGCCTGCAGCCAGGCAGCCATGCGCTGCGACATCGTATCGAGTTCGGAAAACGTGATGGACTTGCCCATGCAGGCATAGGCCTTGCGGTCGGCGTACTTGCGAAACGCCTCCTCGAGCAGATGCGCCAGCGAGCGATATTGCGTCGCATCGATCTCTGCCGGCACACCGGTTTCGTACGACGTGAGCCAGAATTTGTCCATGTATTCCACTGCCTTCCTTGTTGGTTCCAATAAAACGCCGAAGCCGCCTCGCAGGCGGCTTCGGCTGGTTGCCCATCATCCGCCGTGACTTACGCCACCGTGTCCGCCTGCTTTTCGTCCCGCAGCGCGCGGCGGAGAATCTTGCCGACGTTGGTCTTGGGAAGCTCGTCGCGGAACTCGATGTATTTGGGGCGCTTGTAGCCGGTGAATTCCTGCTTGCAGTAGGCCAGCAAGTCGTCCGTCGTGAGGCCCGGGTCTTTTTTTACCACGAATACCTTGACCGCCTCGCCCGAATGGGCGTCCGGCACACCGACTACGGCGCACTCGAGCACGCCCGGATGGCCGGCGATCACGCCTTCGAGCTCGTTCGGATAGACGTTGAAGCCCGAGACCAGGATCATGTCCTTCTTGCGATCGACGATCCTGACGTAGCCATTCGCGTCCATGATGCCGATGTCGCCCGAGCGGAAGAAGCCGTCGGCCGTCATGACCCTGGCGGTTTCGGCCGGCTGGTTCCAGTACCCCTGCATGACTTGCGGGCCGCGGATCGCGATCTCGCCGCTCTCGCCCAGCGCCACCGGGTTGCCGGCATCGTCGATGATGGCGATGTCCGTCGAAGGCACCGGCAAGCCGATGGTGCCGGTAAAGTCCAGCACGTCGGCGCGGTTGCAGGTGGCCACCGGCGACGTCTCGGACAAGCCGTAGCCTTCGATGATGGCCACGCCGGTGATATCGCGCCATTTGTCGGCCACGGCCTTCTGCACCGCCATGCCGCCGCCATTGCAGATGCGCAGGCCGGAGAAATCGAGGTGGGCGAAATCGGGGTTGTTCACCAGCGCGTTGTACAGCGTGTTCACGGCCGGCAGCATGTTGAAGCGGTGCTTGGCCAGTTCTTTGACGAAGCCGGGGATGTCGCGCGGGTTCACGATCAGCACGTTCAGGGCGCCCATGCGCATGCCCCACATGGCGCACGCGGTCAGCGCGAAGATGTGATACAGCGGCAGCGCGCACACGATTGTCAAAGGCTCGCCGCCCGCCTCGCCAAGCGCCGGCGCCGACCACGCTTCGCTTTGCAGCACGTTGGCGATCACGTTGCGGTGCGTGAGCGTGGCGCCCTTCGAGGGCCCCGTGGTGCCGCCCGTGTACTGCAGGAAGGCGACGTCGCCGGCCTTGAGCGTGGCCGGCTTGAAGGTCATGCGGGCGCCCTGCGCCAGCGCGTCCTTGAACGACACCATGTTCGGCAGCGAGAACTCGGGCACCATCTTCTTGACGTGGCGGACCACAAGGTTGACCAGCATGCCCTTGGCGCCGCCAAGCAGCTCGCCCATGTTCGCCACGACCACGTGGCGCAGCGGCGTCTTGCCCATCACCTTCTGCACGGTGTGGGCGAAGTTTTCCAGCACGATGATCGCTTCGGCGCCCGAGTCGGTGATCTGGTGTTCGAGTTCGCGCGCGGTGTAGAGGGGATTGACGTTGACGACGACATAGCCGGCGCGCAGCACGGCGGCCAGTGCGATCGGGTACTGCAGCACATTGGGCATCATGAGCGCCACGCGCGCACCGGGCGTCAGGCCGCGGCTTTGCAGCCAGGCAGCGAGCTTTTGCGAACACGCGTCAAGTTCGCGGTAAGTGAGGAACTTGTCCATGCAGACAAAGGCATTGCGGTCTGCGAATTTGCTGAACGATTCTTCCAGCAATTGCACCAGCGAAGAGTACTGATCAGGATTGATCTCTGCCGGCATGCCTGGTGGATACGACTGCAGCCAAATCTTGTCCATGGGTTGCCTCTGTCTCGGGATCTTTTTCAAGATCGTGATCGTTCTTGTCGACGGCCGTGCTATGTTGCCGGCTCGCGTGCGCACGAAGCTTATGCCTTTGCTATCGCTGGTTGTGATGCTATCGGGCAGCGCCCTTGTGCGCAAGCGCTTTTACGCCGATTGGAACTGGCCCTCTACGGCAGCGCGCTCATGGTGCGCTGCACCACCTGCAGGCCCGTTGAACCCGTCGCAGCCAACCCCGCCAACACACGGGTACGCTCTTTCTTGTCGAGGGCGGCCAGCCGGTTGACGGCCTTGTAGAAACCCGTCCACGTCTTTTCGCGGCGCAGCAAGGCGCGAAATGCCGGCACCAGATCATTGTAGGTCGCCACCGAGGCCAGATGGGCATTGGACAGCGGCTCGGCAAAGAAGCGGTCATAACCGGCGTAGCCGCCCCAGTTTGCCTTGAGCACCTGGTAGTCGTTCTGCAGCGCGATGAACAAACGGCCCTTGGTGGCGCGCTTGGTCTCGTCCGGTTCCATGCTCTTGTACGTGCGCTCGAGCTCGCCGCGATAACGCAGCAGCAGCGCCAGGAAGTCGCGCTTGCGCGCCTTGTAGCGATCGTAGGCCGCGGCCATGGCCGGGTTGCCGAAGCGTTCGAGCCAGGCTTCCACACCGGCCTGCTCCACGGCGCTGGCAAACGATTCATTGAACTGCGAGTCGCCCGCGACATAGACGACCTGGTGCGCCAGTTCATGGAAGATCAGGCGCGCCAGTTCGGCGTCCGGGTAATTAATGAAGGTCGATACCAGCGGGTCGCTGAACCAGCCGAGCGTCGAATAGGCACTCACGCCGCCCACTTCCACGTCGTGGCCTTCTGCGCGCAGTTGCCGGGCATAGGCCTGGGCGTCGGTCTTGCTGTAATAGCCGCGGTAGTTGACGCAGCCGGCCACCGGGAAGCACCACTGGATCGGTTTGAGGGACAGTTCGGGCGTGGCCACCACGTTCCACAGCACGTAGGGGCGTTTGAGGCTCGTGTAATTGGTGTAGCTGCCGTTATCGGGCAGCTGCATTTCCTGGATGGCGAAGCGGCGGATCTGGCGCGCCGCCTCGAGCCGGTGCCGCAATGTGACGCTGGTGCCGGTGTCGGCGATCCAGTCGTCGATCGGGCGCGCGTCGGACAGCAGTTGCAGCTGGCCTTGCGCGGCCTGGGTGTAGTACGAGAGCGATGAGCAGCTGGTCAGCATCAGGGCCGCAGCTGCCGCGGCCATGACCGGCCGGAAGGCCAGTGAGAATCTAGAGGGCGTCATCTCGTGTCGGGGGCGCAGCTTTTTCAACCTGCACCAGGGTGTCGTAGAAAGTGGGCGCCCGGCCCATGTCGGTCAAACGCTGGCTGGTGACTTCGTTGGCGTTCTTGCCGTCGGTGGCCAGTTTTTTCCACCAGATCGACAAGCCCACCACCAGTCCAGCGCGCGCCTTGTCGGTCACGCGTGCACGGGCGAGGAACGAACCGCGGTCGTTATAAATGCGCGCCATGTCACCGTGCGCGATGCCGCGTGCGGCAGCGTCAAGCGGGTGGATGTCGAGGTGCGGTTCGCCCTCAGTTGCGCGCAGGCTCTGTACATTGACAAACGTTGAGTTGAGGAAGTTCCGTGCCGGCGGAGAAATCATGGCCAGCGGATAGGTTTTTGCCAGCTCGGGGTTCGATGCGACCGACTCGTACGGCGGGATGTACGTGGGCACGGGATCGAGGCCGTCGGCCAGCATGCTCTCGGAAAAGAACTCGCACTTGCCCGATGGCGTCGTGAAGCCGCCGTCGGCAAACGGCGCGTCCGGCATGTTGAGCTTGCTCCAGCCGGTGCGCTTGAGCGACTCCCAGTCGAAGTGCACCGCCCGCGTATCCTTGCTGTTGAAGGCTTGCGCTGCGATGGCGTCGTCGCTCTCGCGGAAGCACGGATCGGTAAAGCCCATGCGCGCGGCAAGCAGGCGGAAGAATTCGGTATTCGGCTTGGATTCGCCCACCGGTTCCACGGCGGCGTTATTGGCCATCATGTACAGGTGCCCGTAGGCCAGGTGCGCATCGACGTGTTCGAGCTGGGTGGTGGCCGGCAGCAGGATGTCGGCGTAGTCGGCGCTGTCGGTATGAAAGTGCTCGAGCACCACGGTGAACAGGTCTTCGCGCTCGAAGCCCTGCTGCACCTTGCGCGAATCGGGCGCGATCGCCAGCGGGTTCGCGTTGTAGACGATGACGGCCTCGATCTTCGGGCCGAAATCGGGCGCGCTCTGGCGCAGCAGGTCGTCGCCGATCGTGGTCATGTTGATCGTGCGCGGGGTACGGCCGGCCAGCAGATCCGGGCGCTGCAGCGCCGGACGGTTGGTCGGGAACGAGGCCGAGCTCGACAGCTGGATGCCGCCGGCCGGCTGGCGCCAGGCGCCCACCAGGGCCGGCAGGCAGGCGATATTGCGCACGGCCATGCCGCCGCCGCGCACGCGCTGGATGCCGTAGTTGACGCGGATCGCAGCCGCCTCGCCGTTCTTCGCCGTCTGGCCGTACAGGCGCGCCAGGTTGACCACTTCATCGACACTGATGCCGCAGATTTCGGCCGTACGTTCCGGCGTCCATTCGAGCGCGCGCGCCTTGAGGGGCTCGAAACCCAGCGTGTGCTTGTCGATGTAGGCGTGATCGAGCAGGTCTTCCTTGATCAGCACATGCATCATGCCCAGGGCCAGCGCGGCATCCGTGCCGGGCAGCAGCGCAATGTGTTGATGGCATTTTTCGGCAGTGAGCGAGCGATACGGATCGATGGCAATCAAGGTGGCGCCATTGCGCTTGGCTTCTTGCGCGCGCATCCAGAAATGCAGGTTCGACGCGATCGGGTTACCACCCCAGATCAGGATCAATTTGGCGTTCTGGAACTGTTCGAGATCGGTGCCGATCGAACTGCCGATGGAATACCGGTAGCCGGTCGCGCCGGCCGTGGCGCAGATGGTGCGGTCGAGCAGCGATGCACCCAGCTGATTGAAAAAGCGCAGCGACATCGATTCGCCCTGCACCAGGCCCATCGTGCCGCAATAGCTGTACGGCAGGATCGCCTCGGGGTCGCGCGCGGCGATACCCGTCAGGCGCGTGGCGATTTCGTCTAGTGCGGCGTCCCACGTGATGCGTTCGAACTTGCCTTCGCCCTTGCGGCCGACGCGCCGCATCGGATACAGCACACGATCCGGGTGGTAGGTGCGCTCGATGTAGCGCGAGACCTTGGTGCACAGCACGCCGGCCGTGGTGGGATGGTCCGGGTCGCCCTTGACCTCCGTGGCCACGCCGTTCTCGACTTTGACGAGCAGCGCGCAGGTATCGGGGCAATCATGGGGACAGGTCGCACGGACGGTGGTGGTGGTCATATTGTTATTTGGGCTTTGCATGCAGGCTGCACTGAAAAAACTGCGCTAAACCAATACTTTATACGATTCGGACGGGGTTCGTGACCTCCCCTGACAAGTCTGTTTAAGGCACGCTACAATAGTTAAAACCATGCCATGCAAGGGTGGCAAGACAACCGAGGGGCCTCCAGCAAACCCCTGTGTGCAGCGCCTGACGCGCTGCAGCGCGCGGCAGCGTCACCGAGGTCCCCATCGCGGAGAACATCATGAAACTGGTTGAACCTATCCTGGCGTCACTCGCCGAAATCCAGGCAATCCGGCGCGACCTGCACGCGCATCCCGAATTGGGCTACGAAGAACACCGTACCGCGCAGATCGTGGCCGACCGGCTCGAAGCGTGGGGCATTCCCGTCGTGCGCGGGCTGGGCGTGACGGGCGTCGTCGGCATCATCAAGAACGGCACGTCCGAGCGCGCGATCGGCCTGCGCGCCGACATGGACGCGCTGCCCATGCAGGAAATCAATGGCTTCGCCCATGCGTCGACCAATGCGGGCAAGATGCACGCCTGTGGCCACGACGGCCACACGGCGATGCTGCTTGGCGCCGCGCACTATCTGGCGCAGCACCGCAACTTTGATGGCACCGTGTACCTGATTTTTCAGCCGGCCGAAGAAGGCGGCGGCGGCGGGCAGCGCATGATCGAGGATGGCCTGTTCGAACGCTTCCCGATGGACGCCGTGTACGGCATGCACAACTGGCCAGGCATCGCCGAAGGCACGTTTGCCGTGGTCGACGGGCCGATGATGGCGTCGAGTAACGAGTTTCGCGTGACCGTACGCGGCAAGGGCGCCCACGCGGCGCAGCCGCACCGCGGCATCGATCCGATCATGGTGGCGGTGCAGATCGCGCAGGCGTGGCAAACGATCATCTCGCGCGAAAAGAACCCGCTGCTCACGGCGGTGTTGTCGATTACCCAGATCCACGCAGGCAGTGCTACCAACATCATTCCGGATGAAGCACAGCTGGTCGGCACGGTGCGTACATTCACGACCGAGGTACTCGACCTGATCGAGCGACGCATGCAGGAAATGGCCGACGGGATTGCTGCCGGCTTTGGCGCGACGGTCGACTTTGGCTTCAAGCGCAAGTATCCGCCACTGGTGAACCACACCGAGCAGACCGCGTTTGCGATCGAGGCAATGCGCGCGGTAGTGGGCCCGGATGCGGTCGATGTGAATGTCGAACCAACCATGGGCGCCGAGGATTTCGCCTTCATGCTGCAGGCCAAGCCAGGCTGCTATGTCTTCCTGGGCAATGGCGATGGCGACCATCGCACGGGTGGCCACGGTCTTGGACCATGCCAGCTCCACAATGCCAGTTATGACTTCAACGACAACCTGCTGCCAATTGGCGCGAGCTATTGGGTACGCCTGGCGGAGACGAGTCTGCCGGTTGCCTGACAAGGTGGCGGGCCGGGCATCGCGCCCGGTCCTGCCTGACGGTGCCTAGAACAGACCGAGGAATTTTTTCTTGACCGTGTTCTTGCGCGCCGGGTCGACGACATCGGTCACGTCCTTGTCGTTGAACTTGTCGATCAGGGCGGCAAACCCCTGGTGCCGCGCCAGATCCAGTTCTTCCTTGAACAGCGGCACGACGCAGTGGAAGTAAATGTCCTTGCCTTCGACCGTCACCGAGTGGAACGGTTCCGGCGTCGACACTGGCGGCAACAGGATGGCGCCACAAAAGTCCACGCCATCGACGTAGGGCTTGGGCGGTGCGCCATTGGGCATCGCATGGCCCAGGCCAATCCAGGTGCCCTGGTTGTGGGGATAGTGCGCGAGGTGGCGCATCAGGGCTACCGGCCAGTACCAGCGCTCTTCCTTGATCGACGCTTCGTCGAGCTGCCAGTTCGCCGGCAGCGTCATGATCAGTTCGGCGAACGGCGGCGCGCCTTCCGGCGTCGTCATCGGGCGCTTGCTCATGCCCGATGTTATGAGACGCACGTAGGGGAAGTCGGCCGTCGGTTCGATCACGTGGATATCGACCCGGACCGCGCCGTCATCCGTCTCGTGGAAGAACATCGCGGGTGCGCCCAGGTGCGTGGCAATGTGTTCGCCGACCGGGTCGTGCGGCAGCACGACGGATTCCGGTTGGCGCTGCATCGGCGCGCTCAAAGGATACAGGGGGGTGATGGTTGGTTCGGTCATGGTGATTGATCGATATTGTTGCGGCGGGCGCCTATGATACCCGCGCCGCCCGCTTGCGTGGCTGGCAGCACGCTATTGTTCTCGCTAGTACAATACCGCATTATTCCAAAATGTCATCCCCCACCCTTTCCAGGTAGACCATGTTCACTCTCAAAAAAATCAGCCTGCTGGCGCTGGCCAGCGCCGCGCTGTGCGCGCCTGCCGCGTTCGCCCAGTCCACCGTGGGCAACGGCTATATCGATTCCGTCTCGTTCGAATACGGCACCAATCCGCAGCAGCGCATGGGCCGCGTCGCGATCCAGTCGGACTGGGACAAGCAGTGGTTCGCCGGCAATGGCCGTCATCTGTCGGGTTACTTTGAAACGAATCTGGCCCTGTGGCGTCTGAACTCGTACGAGAACGTGCGCGGCCGCAACAAGAACATCGGCGTGCTGGGCTTTACCCCGGTATTCCGCTACCAGAACGACAACAAGCTGGGTCTGTATGGCGAAATCGGTATCGGCCTGAACCTGCTGTCGACGCTGTACAAGAATGAAGACAAGGAACTGTCGACCGCGTTCCAGTTCGGCGACCATATCGGCGTGGGCTACACCACCGCCAAGTGGGATTTCGGCCTGAAATACCAGCACTATTCGAACGGCAGCATCAAGAGCCCGAACGCCGGCGCGAACTGGCTCGTCGCAAAGGCAGCCTACCGCTTCTGATGGGTTTTATTACCCGCGTGACACCCGCCCCGGCCGCGGGTACACGGCGCGGGTAAATAGCATTTCGTGACACAATCGGGCCTTTCGCGGCGTAGTCCGCGCGCTGCTGTCGAGGCCCGATTGACTCCTTCGCCCACCCTCAAACGCTATCTCCCCTGGCTCGTCGCCATCGCGCTGTTCATGGAACAGCTGGACGCGACCATCGTCAATACCGCCATTCCCAGCATCGCCGCCAGTCTTGGCGTCACACCGCTCAGTCTCAAATCCGTCGTCACCAGCTATATCCTGGGCCTGGCTGTCGGTATTCCGCTCAGTGGCTGGATGGCCGATCGCTTCGGTACCCGACGCGTGTTTTTTACCGCAATTTCAATTTTCACCTTTGCGTCCGTGTTGTGCGGCTTGTCGGTCGATGCGCGCATGATGACGGCCGCGCGCCTGCTGCAAGGGTTGGGCGGCGCGATGATGATCCCGATCGGGCGTCTTTCGATCGTGCGTACGTTTCCCAAGAACGAGTTACTGGGAGCGATGAACTTCGTGATCATCCCGGCGCTGATCGGTCCATTGCTGGGCCCCACAATCGGTGGGCTGATCGTGCACTGGACCACCTGGCGTGTGATCTTCTTCGTCAATGTTCCAGTGGGCTTGATTGCGCTGTACTTTGTGTGGCGGCATATGCCGGATTACCGTGCGGAGCAGCGGCGGCCGCTCGACGTGGCCGGCTTGCTGCTGTTTAGCAGCGGCACGGCCTTGCTGTCGTGGGTGCTAGAAGTGTTTGGCGAGCACACGCTCGACGGCATCACGGCCGGTCTGCTGTTCTTGCTGGCACTGGGTTTGCTCGGCGCCTATGCTTGGCATGCGTGCCGCACGAAGTTTCCATTGCTGCGCCTGACGCTGCTCAAGGTGCGTACGTTTCGCATCGCTGTGCTGGGTGGCTTCGTCACACGCTTGGGTGTCGGTGGCCTGCCGTTCCTGCTGCCGTTGCTGTACCAGCTGGGCCTGGGAATGCCGGCGTGGCAGTCGGGGCTCATGATGATGCCATCGGCGCTGGCGGCAATGGGAATGAAGCTGTTCGCACCGCGCCTGCTGGCGCGCTTCGGCTATCGCCAGGTGCTGCTGGCCAATACGATCATGATTGGCGTCACCATCGCCATGTTCACGCTGGTTGATGCCGGCTCGCCATTGATCATGATCGTGTGCATCAGCCTGATGCTGGGGTTCTTTAACTCGCTGCAGTTTTCGAGCATGAACACGCTGGCCTACGCCGACATTGAACCGGCGGACTCGAGCATGGCAAGCACGATCTCGAGCTCGCTGCAGCAATTGTCGATGAGCTTTGGCCTGGCGGCAGGATCGATCGTCACTGCCTGGTTCCTTGGTGACGTGTCCCAGACCAATGGGGGCCAGGTGACGCAAGCGATACACCACGGTTTCATGGCGCTGGCGATACTGACGCTGTTCTCTTCCTTGGTGTTCTGGCGCCTGCGCCGCGATGATGGCGACAGCATCAGTCAGAGCCGCGGCGTGGCCAAGACGGTTGAACCGGTGACGGTAACGGGGCAGTAGGTTATGTCGGCCTTGTGAGGGGCGCGAGGACTTTTTCGCGGTTATTCAGGATGAAATTTACGAAGGTCGGCTCCTTGACGGCCAGGCGTATCAGACCCGGCAGCAATGGATAGCAGAACGTGGCGATCCTGCGCACGCATTCATCGTCGCGCAGCGCAGCTTGCGCCGCCTGGGCCGTGCCGCCGTGCAGCATTGGTGCGAGCGTGGCGCGTTGTTTGTCCACAATGGCGGCGATGGGCGTCATGAGTCTGGCGTTCAATGCGGTCTGGTCGATGGGATCTGACATAGTGATTCTCCAGTAGTGGTCCATGGAGAATGTTGGCGTAGAGCCGGCTGGTTGATGCTGATGTTGGGCAACAGAATCGCCAAGTCCCGCCTTGCCTGGAAAGCCGCGACCTATCGATCGCCCAAAGCAAAAAGCCCCACTCAGATCACTGAGCGGGGCTTTTCTATATAACTAGCCTGACGATAACCTACTTTCACACTGGTTGCAGCACTATCATCGGCGCAAAGTCGTTTCACGGTCCTGTTCGGGATGGGAAGGGGTGGGACCGACTTGCTATGGTCATCAGGCATAACTTGTACGAGCTTCGTTGCACATGCAACGAGACTCTGAATCTGGAAGAAGTAGTTTTTATTTTGGGGTCGTATTTGTATCAACAACAGCTGAACTCTTGCTAACCCTGGACTACCAAGGTTATAGGGACAAGCCGTACGGGCAATTAGTACTGGTTAGCTTAATGCATTACTGCACTTCCACACCCAGCCTATCAACGTCCTGGTCTCGAACGACCCT
>NZ_JCASIK010000010.1:0-90697 GCF_059685835.1 Telluria sp. RB2R28
CCCACATCAACGCCTTCTGGGATTCCGTATAGTAAATCCTTGCTCTCTGCTTCATCCGTAACACTCCTTCTGCTTATCCAGAGTTTAGTGTGTTGCGTCGATCGGTTGAATCCAAGGTCGGAAGCGGCCTGTCGCGGCCACCGTTCAATTTTCAGCCTGGCAACCTGCTATGTTGCCTTGGCCGGCTAGGTTCGGCCAACAGCAGACCTGATCTTGACGATTGATGGGCTAGAACATTGGAGTGAAATTGAAGAGATACGAACTGCAACCACCGAGACAGCGATACTTCAAGCGAATCAGAAAGTATGTAGCACTGGTATCGCTTTCGCTAGCGGCGTCGATCTTTTGGGGAGCAGTCGTTGCCGGCGCTCTCAAATGGGTGTTTGATCTCGGTGAGGTTAATGCGCTTCTCTTTTGCGGCTTTCCTACGGCCATGATGTGCCTACTTTATCTCTACATCAACAGACATCAGCTCGCACGCTCAGCGGGTTTTGACGACGACATGTAGCCATACGTCCGCTTCGGGTCGAAAGCGGCCGGTCGAGTAGGGTGAGGGAACCAGCAGGTTGTGTTGTTGCAAACCTAAGATTTGCCGAGCTTCGACTTGCGTTTGTATCAAACTTTTTTGCGTACCCAGCATTTCGACATCTTTCGCCTCATAGCCGGTCTTGTGTCGACCTTTATTGTTCGCCCACAGCAGCGCCTGCCGCCAGCATGGCAAGCGCGTACCTGAGCATCCACGTTTCACGCGCGATCGACAGCCCCATGTGCGCCGGTTTGGTGCCGAGTATCCGCTCGTTGTGTTCGATGGCGGCATCGATATCGATCCAGCGCGGCACCATGCCGTTGGCCACTTCGTACGCTTCGGGCGAGGTCGCGCCCAATTCGCCGTCAACGTGGCAGCGATAGAAGTGCGAGCGCATGAACAGCACGTCGTAGCCACTTTTCAGCGGCGGGCGATGCTCGTCGAGATAGCCGATATAACCTTCGACGGTGACGTTGGCGGCGCCCGTTTCTTCCAGCAGTTCGCGGCGCAGGCCGTCGATCGGGTCTTCGCCCGCATCCAGTCCCCCGCCCGGGAAGCTGTAGTCATCGTAACGGCGGGTATAGAGCAGCAGAATGTCTCGGCCGCGCAGGATGATGGCGCGCACGGCCTGCCGTTCGAAGATAGTGCCTTCGAGCGAGACGCCGGGATGGGTCAGTGTATGCAGCAGCGTCACAAAAGCTCCTGGTACTTCGTTAAAGTGGGCGCCGTGGTGGCAAGGCCACGACCGGCACGCTGCGACTGACGCCCGGGTGTCAGTCGAGTTTGGCGATTGTCTGGCCGGCCACCAGTTGCGCGAAGTCGCGCGCGGCGCCGTGGCCGGGAATGACGATGTCCGGTGCGATTTCCAGCAGCGGCGCGATCACGAACGCGCGTTCGTGCATGCGCGGATGCGGCACGCTCAAGGTGTCGGTGGCGATCGTCTCGTCGCCGTACAGCAGCAGGTCGAGGTCGAGCGTGCGCGGGGCGTTGTGGTACGGGCGCTCGCGGCCATGCGCCTGTTCGATGGCTTGCAGGGCCGCCAGCAGTTCGTGCGCGCCAAGCGACGTATCCAGGCACGCCACGGCGTTGATGTAATCATCGCCGCTCGAGTCGATCGGGGCGGTGCGGTACATGCTGGACGTGTGCAGCAGCATGCCGCCGTCCATGCGTGCCAGGCGCGCAAGCGCATCGAGCACGTTGCCACGTGCGTCGCCCAGGTTCGCACCGATGCCGATGTAGGCGATCATTTGCCGCGCATGGCCCGGTACTTGGCTTCTTCGTGCGCCGCGTAGGCAGCGTCGCGGGCCCGGTCTTCAGCGGTCAGGCCGTCGTCAGGGTCCGGGCCGCGCACGGCGCCGCCGACATCGCCTTCGCCGCCGCTCTTGCGCGGCGCGCGGCGTGGCCGGCGTTTCTTGGCCGGCCCGCCTTCACGCTCGCGCGAGACGGCCACTTCGACCAGGCGCTCGCGGTCACCGCCTTCGGCGGCATAGAAATCGGTCCACCAGTCGCCGATTTCCATGTCGAGTTCACCTGATTCGCAGCGCAGCAGCAGGAAGTCGTAGCCGGCGCGGAAGCGCGGGTGTTCGAGCAGCTTGTACGGCGCGCGGCCGGCGCGGCGCTCGAAGCGCGGCTGCATGGCCCAGATGTCGCGCATGTCGGTGGCGATGCGGCGCTGCAGGGCCAGGTTTTCTGTCTGCGTTTCGAGCACGTCGTCGGCCGCCAGGTGCAGGGCAGGGATCGGCGACTCGCCGCCGGCAACATAGGCCGTCCACTTTTCGAGCACCTGGTGCCACAGCAGCGCCGCAAACAGGAAGCCCGGCGAGACGCCCTTGCCGGCCTTGATGCGGTTGTCGGTGGATTCGAGTGCCAGCGTGACGAACTTCATGCCGATCGGCTGTTCGAGCACGACGTCGAGCAGCGGCAGCAGGCCGTGGTGCAGGCCGGCCGAGCGCAGTTGCTGCAGGCATGCCAGCGCGTGGCCGGACATGAGCAGCTTGAGCATCTCGTCGAACACGCGCGCAGCCGGCACGTTATCGATCAGCGGGGCCATGACAGGGATCGGCGCCAGCGTGGCCTGCTCGATCGAGAAGCCCAGCTTGGCCGCGAAGCGCACCACGCGCAGCATGCGCACCGGGTCTTCGCGGTAGCGTTCTTCGGGCACGCCGATGATGCGCAGCAGCTTGTTGCGGATGTCTTCCATGCCGCCGTGGTAATCGAGCACCTGCTGGCTGGCCGGATCGTAGTACAGGGCGTTGATGGTGAAGTCGCGGCGCGCGGCGTCTTCGTGTTGCGGGCCGAAGCTGTTGTCGCGCAGGACGCGGCCATGTTCGTCCTTGGGCGCGTTGTCGCTGCCGTTGCCGCGGAAGGTGGTCACCTCGAGCAGGTCCTGACCGAACATCACGTGCACGATCTGGAAGCGCCGGCCGATGATGAAGGCGCGCCGGAACAGTTTTTTCACCTGTTCGGGCGTGGCGTCGGTGGCGATGTCGAAGTCCTTGGGTTTGACGCCCAGCAGCATGTCGCGCACGGCGCCGCCGACGACGAAGGCCTGGTAGCCGGCTTCCTGCAACGCCTGTGTCACGCGGATCGCGTTGGACGACACGCTGCGCGGGTCGATCCCGTGTTCGTCGGGGCCAAGGATGACCGGCTCGGTCGGGTCGCGCTGGTCTTTCACACCCAGGATTTTACGGATGAAGGTTTTAATCATTGAATAGTTGGATGGTTGGCCAGCCCTGTTCGCGCGCGTGGCTTGCGAGCGCCTTGCCGGGATTGGTGGCGACCGGGTGAGACACGATCGACAGCAGCGGAATGTCGTTGTGCGAATCGCTGTAGAAGTAGCTGCGCCCGAAGCTCTCGAACGGCTGCCCCAGGCGTTCGAGCCAGGCGTGCATGTGAACGACCTTGCCGGGGCCCGATGTCGGCGTGCCGGCCAGGCGCCCTGTGAGCATGCCGGCAGAATCAAATTCGGGCATGGCGGCGATGTGGTGCTCGACGCCGAAGGCCGCCGCGATCGGCGCCGTGATGAAGTGGTTGGTGGCGGTGATGATCGCCACCAGGTCGCCGGCTGCCTGATGATCGCGCACGAGCTGGAGGGCCTGCGGCGTGATGGCCGGCTCGATCACTTCACGCAGATAGCGCGCATACAGCGCGTCGAGTTCCGCGCGCGGGAATGCCGCCAGGGTGCCAAGTGCGAATTCGAGGTACTCGACCGGATCCAGCACGCCGGCGTTGTACTGGGCGAAGAAGGCGTCGTTGCGGGCGCGGTAGGCGTCGCCATCGACCGCACCGACCCGCGCCAGAAATTCGCCCCATTCGTGATCGGAGTCGATCGGCAGCAGCGTGTGGTCGAGGTCAAACAGGGCGAGGTTTTTCATTCTTTGGATTCGAGCGGCAGGTTTTCTTGCAACAGCAGGTCGCGCAGCAGCGGCAGCGTGACCGGCCGCTGGGTTTCAAGCGAATACTGGTCAAGCGCATCGAGCATCGTCGACAGGGAACGCATGTCGCGTTTGAAATGAGACAACAAATAGGGTAACACGCTGGCCGACAGCGTCAAACCGCGCGCCTCGGCGGCGTGCGTCAGCGCTTCGATCTTCTGGTCGTCGGACAGGCCGTGGATCTGGTACACCAGGCCCCAGCCCATGCGCGTGCGCAGGTCTTCGCGCACCTGCAGCACCGCTGGCGGCACGGGCCCGGTGCAGACCATGTAGGCGCCGTGCTCGCGGATCTGGTTGAACAGGGCAAAGGCGTCGATCTGGCGCCGGGCACTGAGGCGATGGCAGTCGTCGAGCAGGTACAGCGTGGTGCCGGCGGCATGCACGAACTGGCTGGCCGGCGCATCGAACGGGATGTAGCGCGCGCCCGGACTGGCGGCCAGGCCCTGCAGCAGGTGGGTCTTGCCGGCGCCGGTGTCACCCCACAGATAGGCGAAATGCTCGCGCGAGCTGCGCTCGGCGAACAGGTGCATCAGGTGCGTCAGCTCGGCATTGGCCCCGACCTGGAAGGTGTCGAGGCTCTGGGCCGGTTCGGCGCCTAAATCGAGCACCAGCTGTTTCATCGCGAGGGCCGATTCATGCCGGAAGATGGAGGAATGGGCATGCCAGTAAGGATAAGTTTTCGTTGTTATGTACGTTAAACGGCGGCGATCGACCCATAAAAGGAATACAGGGGAAGCCGTTTTGCTAAAATAGTGGATTGACCAGTTTCGCCGGTCGCCTCCTATTTTACCGCCTCCGCTGCCAAATACCATGAACCAACCATCTAATGTTTCTCTCTCCTACCGCGATGCGGGTGTTGATATCGATGCCGGCGACGCGCTGGTCGAAGCGATCAAGCCACTTGCCAAGCGCACCATGCGTGAGGGCGTACTGGGCGGCATCGGCGGCTTCGGCGGTCTGTTCGAAATCAGCAAGAAGTTCAAGGAGCCGGTCCTGGTCTCGGGCACCGATGGCGTCGGCACCAAGCTGCGCCTCGCGTTCGAGCTGAACCGCCACGACACGGTCGGCATCGACCTGGTGGCCATGAGCGTCAACGACATCCTAGTCCAGGGCGCCGAGCCGCTGTTCTTCCTCGACTACTTCGCCTGCGGCAAGCTGGACGTGGCCACCGCCACCGCCGTGGTCAAGGGCATCGCCCTGGGCTGCGAACAGTCGGGCTGCGCGCTGCTGGGCGGCGAAACCGCCGAAATGCCGGGCATGTACCCGGACGGCGAATACGACCTGGCCGGCTTCGCCGTCGGCGCCGTCGAAAAATCGCAGATCATCGACGGCAGCAAGATCGTGCCGGGCGACGTGGTGCTGGGCCTGGCCTCGTCGGGCATCCACTCCAACGGTTATTCGCTGGTGCGCAAGATCATCGAAGTGGCCAAGCCTGACCTCGACGGCGACTTCCACGGCCGCAAGCTGGCTGACGTGCTGATGGCGCCAACCCGCCTGTACGTCAAGCCGCTGCTGGCGCTGATGGCGTCGATGGAAGTCAAGGGCCTGGTCCACATCACCGGTGGCGGCCTGGTCGAGAACATCCCGCGCGTGCTGCAGGATCACCTGACGGCCGTGCTGGATGGTTCGTCGTGGACGATGCCGCCGCTGTTCCAGTGGCTGCAGCAGCACGGCGGCGTGGCTGACGCCGAAATGCACCGCGTGTTCAACTGCGGCATCGGCATGACCGTCATCGTCTCGAAAGAGAACGCCGACGCCGCCTTCGCCCAGCTCGAAGCGGCCGGCGAGACCGTCTACCGCATCGGCGAAATCCGCGCCCGCGCCGACGGCGAAGCGCAAACCATCGTCGTATAAACCGCGATGACACCCCTGGCGCCGTCCTTGTCGATTCGCGACGAGGAACGGCGCCAGCGGGCCGGCCACGGCGGCGCCGTGGTCTGGATCACCGGCCTGTCCGGCGCCAGCAAGACCACGCTGGCCGACGTACTTCAACGCACGCTGTTCGACCTGGGCTGCCATGTATTCGCGCTCGATGGCGACAAGGTCCGCAACGGCCTGTGCGCCGATCTCGGTTTTCTCTCCCTGAACGTTCCGAAAACATTCGCCGCATCGGCGAAGTGGCGCACCTGTTTTGCCAGGCCGGCCAGATCGTGATCGTCTCGGCCATTTCGCCCATGCGCGCCGACCGCGACCGCGTGCGCGCGCTGGTGCCGGCGCCGCAGTTCATCGAAGTGTATTGCCGCTGCCCGCTGGCGGTATGCGAGGCGCGCGATCCGAAAGGGTTGTACCGGCGGGCACGGGCAGGGCAGTTGGCGGAGTTTACGGGGATTTCATCGCCGTATGAGGCGCCGGAGGCGGCTGAGGTGGTTGTCGATAGTGCTGCGGCTTCGGTTGATGATGGGGTGGGGAAGGTGTTGGCCAGGCTGCGGCAGATGAAGATTATCAAGGCCCCCAATACCAAGGCGAGTAGATTTCTGCCACAGCTTCTTGTTGGCGTATTTGTCGATGTTGCTGTCTTAACTTGAAGGTTGTTCAGGGCAGCGCAGGATCGACGGCCTTACATCCAGTCCTTGCGTGCATTGATGCACTTTCAGTGCTGGCAAATAAACGTCTTCAGCTTTTGTTGACCGCCAACGCGCCTATTTTATGGACGCTATCAAATGAGCACCGCACGCTGTTGAGTCACCATCGTATGCATATGGTTTGCCTTTGTGCCGCGCGCCGCTGCCGTCAGGTTTGATCGCGAAATTACCTTTGCACTTTGGGCAAAAAGTCATGTCGGCGGACAGCGCCGCCTCGACTCCCATGACAATGGTTCCTGAAGATACGGCGATGACCTTTCCGCCATGATCGGTCATATCGTTGAGGCGAATGACGCCGCGGCCCATGTGTTTCATGACTGCTCCTTATGGTGTGCAAAGTGAGAATCTGGAATCGGGTTCTTGCCCAGTTCCGCCACTATTGGGCAAGGTCTTGCAACATGGCGGTCACTTCCTCTAAGGAGCGAGTGGATGGCTCTGCTCTGCTCCTCATTCGTTGCGGATGCCGCAGCAGGTCGAACGCTTCTCCGGGTTGGTTTCCTGCGAATCACCCTTTGGTTCACCTTGCTTTGTCTTCGCTCGTGATCAAGTCACATGCGACATCAAGGTAGTGCCGGCCTTACCGTTGAGAGGCAGCGCTTGATTTTGGCTCCGAGGGTCGGCTTGTCACGCCTTTCGCGGCATCAATGAGCGTCTGTTTGTCGCCATCCCACGGCGAGAGCAGTGCCGGTGGTAAGGGAAGTACCTTGTCGAGGTTGGGAAAGCGCAGCAACGGATTCAGCTCGAGAGCGTTGTGAAGTACAGCATAACGCTCGGAGCGGGCTTCATCGAGATGTGGAACGAGCATATCGGCCAAGTCGTGTGGGTTTCGGAACTCGACGGACAGACTTCGCGCGCAATCCGAGCAGCCGAGGCTTACTCCGTCGTGCAAAGTCGTTAATGCTAGCGCTTTAGTCTCAGCTGTTCGTGGCCCTGAGATTTTACCGTTTGGTGCACGTGGTTTTCCTCGAAGGTTTGCTAATTTATATGCAGCAGGGCCATAGCCTTGAAGCAACGCGCACTCCAGCATCTTGGTCGCAACCGGGATATTGGCCCAGAATCCATCGATCGGGCTATCCCATGTTGCGGAGGTCATATTGCCGAGATAGGCCATTGCCTGTGGATTACCCATCTCGGCCGCCTTTTGCCAGAATGAATATGCCTTGGTAGTGTCACCAACCACGCCGACATTGTTCAAATAAAAGGTGCCCATTCGATCATAGGCGGCAGGAACACCGAGCCGCATCGCCTGCTCGACCAGAGCGAGCGCTTCTGCTTCGCCATGAGGTGGATCACGATTTTCGAGATAAAGGCTGGCCAAGTTGAGCATCGCTTTCCAGTGATGACGCTCCGCAGCTTGACGCGTCAACTGAACAATTCTTTTATAGTCGCGGTCCTCTTCCCATGCATCTGGATCGTCCAGCGACTTGGCTTCCTGGAACCATAATTCGGCTTGTGCATCAAGGGGCGGCACCTTGGTTGCTTCAATCTGGCAAGTGAAGCTAGAGCGGTGCGGATTGAAGAGGGGCAGTTTTTCGTTGCGGGGCAGGGCTTGGGTCGCCTTGTATTGGTCTCGTACAATGCTTAATGCGTTGAAAGAGCAGACCAGGAAAACCACCGTCAGCAGGCCGTATGCGATCTTGCGAAGCAGAGGTAATGTCATTGGCAGTTCGATGTCTCGTTGAGAGGTGGGAGCTTTTCCCGGTCAACCCAGGTTCGGTGCAGCGCTGTCCATCAGATGCCATGTCAGCTCATCCGGATCGAAGGGAGGGTAGCTGCCATCTACAAACTGCGGAAACGGTTGCTCGGCGACCACCCAGGCCTGGCGCCACGGTTGGTTGACGACTTGATGTAGCGGGTGTTCTGTTGAAAGCCAAGGTTGCCAGGTGCCAGTGACCGGACACGTCTTGAGCGCATTGCAGGACCGTTGCGGTTGTGTGCGTATGACTTCGCGCGTCATGCCGGTAGCGGCTACTGGGTTGACTATGCCATGGTCGTGGCGAACTGTGAGGAAACGCTGCCACGTTAGCTCCGGGATGGCTCTGCTTCTCATTCCTTGCGGATATCGCGGCAGGTCGAACGCCTCTCCTGGCTGATACAGGCCTGGCGGAATGTCTTCGAGCCAGGTCTGCACCTGCGCCGACTCGGATGGCGCGGTGGCTTGCCAGTATCCTGTGAATGGCGCTTCGGTTCCCCTTGCCTTGTCTTCGCTCAGGATCAAATCATATGTGGCATCAAGGTAGTACCGGCCTTGCCGTTGAGAGGCAGCGCTTGATTTTATTTCCGATGGTCGACTTGTCACGCCTTTTGCGGCATCGATAAGAGTTTGTTTGTCGCCATCCCACGGCGACAGCGGTGCGGGCGGTAAGGGAAGTACCTTGTCAAGGTTAGGAAAGCGCAGCAGTGGATTGAGATCAAGGGCGTCGTGAAGTACGCCATAGCGCTCGGATCGGGCTTGATCGAGATGCGGAACTAGCATATCGGCTAAGTCATGTGGATTCCCGAACTGAACTGACAGCCTTCTCGCGCAATCATTGCAGCCAAATTTCACACCCTTTTGCAAAATCAGCAGGGCTAACGCTTTGTCTTCGGATGTTTGCTCTCCCGAAATTTTACCGTCTGTTGCACGAGGCGATCCTCGAAGCCGGGCAAGAGTAAGAGCAGCCGGGCCATAACCTTGAAGCAGCGCGCAATCCAGCATTTTGGTTGCAATAGGAATATTGGCCCAGAAACCATCGTTTGGGCTATCCCATGTGGCAGATATCATGTCTCCGAGATAGGCCATCGCTTGCGGATTCCCCAATTCAGCTGCCTTTTGCCAGAAGGCATGGGCTTTGGTCACATCTCTAGAAACCCCGGTGCCATTCATGTAAAAGGTCCCCATGCGGTCATAGGCGGCTGGAATGCCGAGCCGCATTGCTTGCTCGACCAGAAGCAGTGCTTCAGATTCGCCGTAAGGTGGATCTCTATTTTCCAGATAAAGGCTGGCTAAGTTGAGCATTGCTTTCCAATGGCGCCGTTCTGCTGCGTGGCGTGTTAACTGGACGATTTTTTTATAGTCTCGGTCTTCTTCCCATTTGTCAGGATCGTCCAGTGATTGGGCTTGTTGGAACCATAATTCGGCCTGTGCATCGACAGGCGGAACTTTGATTGCTTCAATCTCGCAAGTGAAGCTGAGCCTGTGTGGATTAAAGAGCGGCAGGTCTTCATTGCGCGGAAGATCTAGTAATTTTTTGTATTTATCGTGTGCCACGCTATACCCTCTGAAGGAGACAAAAAATAAGGCTACTGTTAGTAAAATGAAGAAAAAAATTCGGGTTGAAGTAATTTTCATCATTAGCCTAGTCTGAGCACAGATTTTCGATTGTCTTTTATTGGCAGCAAGAATCCATTCATAGGCTTTAACTCACGTTTTTTTTCCGAATTAATTTTCATAACTTCAGTCCACGCAGCAAATGCCTTTTTAATATCACTAGCCGAGCCACTTTTTCCGTCAGTGGCTTTACCACTCAACTTATCCCAAATTTTTTTCCGCAAATCAGCTGCCTTGTTCGCATCATCCGTCGCCAAATTAATCTCACTATCAACCGCCATACTGCGTTGATTTAAATTAGCACTGCCCAGACTGAAAAAGCTGTCATCCACCAGCAGTAGTTTTGAGTGAATATAGATTTCGCGATAACGCATGCGGCCTTTGTCCAGCGCAGATGTTTGCAACATCGCCACCGCCACCTTCAGACCGTATTTCTTTTCCAGCGCATCAACGCTCGGCTTGTCGATGTCATTTGCGAATTCCACAACCGCCGGCTTCGTGTACAGGGCACCGGTCGAGTTCCCCATCTCGTCGCACATCACGCCCGTGTACGTTTTTTTGTTTTCCTGCTCGATGAATGTCGACTGCCCAGTCATGCCGCTCTGCTGGCCAAGCACAGCAAGCGCGTCATAGGTTCTTGGGACCATCTGGGCACGTTCTGGAACGGGGATAACGACGAATACGTGCAGTAGTGGCATGTCGCCCTTGGTCCTGCAGCCCTTGGCTGCGGCGGCCTTCCACCGTGCCATGACGTTCTTGCGCGCCTGTATCAAACGTTCCGACCATTCCTGATATTGGAAGTACTGGTTTTCGATGTAGAGATAACCGGTCGCTGCTGCGGCCACGTCGGTGGCGACAAAGTACATTTCCTTGGCGGTTTTGTCCTTTTCATCGGGCTGGGTGCGAATGATCTGGACTGATGAATTTGCGCCTGGCGCACCCTCGCGCTGCAGGGCAGAGGGTATCTCGGTGTGATCAAAGCGCGTTTCGCCGCCAGCCCGGTCCCAGGCGCGGATAAAGTTCGCTTGCACACTGGCAAGTGCACCACCTTTGATGCGACATGCATAGTCCCGATATGGTTTGAAGGTGTCGAAGCCGGTATCTGCCTTGGCACCTGCATCAACCTGAACTGCTTCAGTGACTTCGCGTGCACCACTGGCCTCGCGTTTCGGATTCTCCAGAAGATGCTCTTCGGTATCCCAGTAGTCTGTGACCGAGTTCAGGCCTTTCACATAGCCTACTGCTTCGGCGCCAGCATTGAAGTCGTAATCGATGAGAATTGTTTTCTGGTGGTGGGTGCCAACCCACACCATGCCATGCCGCTCGACTTCCCATTTGTCGAGGCCATCAGGTTGATATTTTTCATCGACCAAGTTCGCCTTTATCGCAGCTGCGTCTCCGGGGCGGGTGAGGATTTTGATCCCCTGGAAAAGGCCCGAGAACGCCGCCTCGTACCAGCCATGGCAGTATTCTTCCCGCGCGATGGATGGTATCGAATCCGGGTTGGCGGGCCGCGGTGTGCCCATGCCCCGCAGCGGTGAGCCCGATGCAAACAGTGTGAATTTGGGTTTTCTGAAAGCTTCTTTAGCCAAAGCAAGGCTTCGGGGCGCCCCGATCCTTTCAGCTTCGTTACCGCCGGTGATACAGCGCCACGGATGTGTACCATGCGAATATCCGGGCATGTTCATTGCAAGCGGGCTGCCAAGCTTGCTGTACCAGACAAGCAGACGGACGCTCACGTGCCTTTTGCCTGCCGCAATCAATAAATCACCATATGTTTCACCACGCGGCCATGTCCCTTTTTTACGTTCCAATTCCATACCTGGGTCGAACCCCCAGCAACAGATATCGATTGATTTTTTTGCAGCCTTGATGTGCGCTGCGATATCGATAAACGCTGTTTCACCACATACAAACACTTCTAGTTGGTTGTTGTGGGTGATGGGGTGGGTCTTGCTGCGCTTCTCCAGAAACCACTGCACTGTGCTCGTCGCCTGGCAACTTAGCTCGTCAATAAAAACTTTTTCAGCACGCTTGATCGGATCAGGCATATGGCGTCCTCCAAGGAACGGTTGTGTTGGTCGTCAGAGATGCTTGCGGCTGTCAGTCGAGCCATCGAGCGCCCGTGCGCCCTTATTGGAAAGCGACTGTTCCAGATACTCCGGTGCCTGAGGCGGCGCGAATTCGGGCACTGCGGAAAGGTCATAGATCTCGCCGTTTGGAAGTTCAACCTGATAGTCCCTGGTTCCCGTCTTGTGCTCGACGGCGATCTGGCCGAGATCGTCAGTGATGCCATCTTCGACTTTTGTCCCGTTTTTCAGGAGCGAGTAAGGAACATTGGCAAATGGACGGCCATTTTTGGAATGTGTCAGCAAAGTGAAGACCAGCTGCTTCGGGTCTTCCGGCGTCGTCGGCTCTGCAATATTGATCTTGTGCTCGGTTGACGGATGCGGACGGTTTTGTGGAGGGAGCGTTTCGAGGTTGCCGTGAAACAGTGCCGGCCTGGGTGCAAAGACCTGCAAGCGGTCGGTGATTTCAACCATGCATTCGGTGCCGTGAAGGCGCACGCCTTTTCGTCCCTTGATGTCGACCCAATCGGCCTGGCTGATCAGCGACAGGACCTTGTTGGCGATGACCTGAATGTCGTCGTCATGTGCCTGCACTGTGATTTTTCCGGATGCTGCAATCAACTTCATGCCGGCCTTGTGAACGAACAGGCGCAGTGTCTGCCTGATGCTTGCAAACAGGCTCTCGCCAGTTGCGATCGACAGACTGCGACCAGCGGTCAGCGCCGTGTGCTGGGCACTGGCAATGTGGGTTGATTGCGCCGTGGTCGTCTCAATGCCCGCCGGGCTGGCCAGTACAAGGTGAGGTTGGGCCAGCTCCGGGAATTCTTTACCAGCGCCGCGCACTACGTCGTTCTGTGCCCCGAGTGCATCGGCAATGATGTCCTGTTGGCCGCTTTCCTGCGCCATCCCTTCCATTGCCGCTGTTGCTTGCGCGTCGTGCAGTTTGTGCGCGGCGTCGAGTCGTTTAACCGTCTCATCCATATCCTTGATCGCCCCACGCGCCGCCTGCCTCGTTTCGGTCGTGATCAACAGCCCTTTGGCTGCCCGCGCGACGCCATGCCCGTCCGTACGCAGTTCCCAACCTTCCCCGCGCGCATCCTTGCGCCCGGCGTTGTCCTCGATCCGCGTGATATGCCCGAGTGACAGCTGACTGCACTGGTGATCGCTCTTCAGCTGTGCCTGGATCATCTCCTTCGTGTCATCCAGAACCAGGTGATTGCCGCGTGCACCACCACCAAGTTCGCGGCTGCGCAAGCCTGCCAGGGCCGATTGCGCCGGCAGCGCCCATGGCGGCATGTGTGTGCCGTTGTACAGCGCGCCCAGTATCAGTGGATGGTCGATATTCCCGTTCGGATAGACAACGGCGACTTCTTCGCCCACGCGCGGCAAGCGGATGTGGCCGAACTCCTTTCCTGCGGACGGGCTCAGCACCCGAATCCATGGCGAGCTGTTTTCGTCGTGCTGGCCCAGCCGGTCCCAGTGAAATTGCAGCTTGACCCGGCCGAAGCCATCGGTGTGGATGTCGGCGCCAGCCGGACCGACGACCGTCGCCGTGTGCAAGCCCATGTAGGCGCCTGGTTCGCTATGGAAGTCGCGACCCGGCCGCCAGCGGATGTCCCTGTTGATGCAGGTGAACCGGTTCTCGTAGTGCGATGGGGCGCCTGCGCCGGCCTGATAGTTGTTGGTCGCTTCGTGCTCGACAGACAGGATCAGGTAGCTGCGGTCACCAATACCGCGGCGCGGTTCCGGGTCGTAGTCCAGCGAGCGCGGCTCGGCGCTGAAATGCCCGCCGAGTTTGAAGGTGCGTCCAGGCTGGACGCTGCGGGCATTGCTGGTGGCATCGAACGTCTGCGTATCCTTGTCCTGCTCCACCATGCGCTGCGTTGCGAGCCGTTCACCATCGCTGCGCATGCGAAAGCCGTAGGCGCCGCTGTCTTCGTACACTTCATAGGCGACTATGTCACCTTGCCGGTTGGCGGAGTAACCAGTGGCGCGCTGTGCGCCGGGATTCTTGTAATCGACGCTGGCCAGCGTGGTCGTGCCGGAGCCGAGGCGCCGGCTCGCGCTCCATTGATGAATGCCGTCATCTTCGAGCGAACCGCTCTTGTCGTGAAACGCGATGACGTCCACGTCGTCGTAGCTGGTGCCGTCGATCGGCTCGTTATGGAAGCTCTTGTCGGAGAGCATGAGCTTGTGACCATCAAAGCGGTGTTCGTACCAGTAATGCATGCCCCGCGCTTCCCAACGGCGGTGCAGGTGGTTGTAGTCGGTCTCGTTATATTGATTGGCGACGGTCAGGGGCGGATCTTCTTCAAACACATGCATGTGCCAGTCGGCCTGGCGGTAGTGCTTGAGCGTTGCTTCGGTGATCTGCTGCACGCTCTTGCCATGGAACGACACGTTGTCCTTGCGCAGTCGCGCGAAGGCAAGCCAGGGCTCGAGCACCATCCGGTAAAAGGCAAAGCCGCCATCGGCACGCAAGAACGACAGCTGCGTGATGTACCCGTTGAAGTAACGCAGCGAGCCGTCCTGGCGCACCAGCGAAATCGTCACCATGCGGCCCATCAGCATCTTGAGCGGGATGCGCGGATCGTCCGACAGCACATCGACCTCGAACCGGAACCCGCGCGAGATCTCCTCTCGTGCGACCAGCTTGTTTGGCAGCAAAATCGCGGGCGGCCCATCCTCGAAAGGAAAGTCCAGTCGCATCAGCCGGTTGTGCTGCGCGTTGCCGCGAAATGCCGATAGTGCGGCGCCGGCTGCGATGGTCTGGCTCTCGCCCATTGCGTTGCTCCCGATGGCCGCTGCACGGCCGCAGTTGAAATAATCGACATGGTCAGCGACCACGTTAGCTCGCCGTCACGCAGCCTCAATTGACTGGCATCAACGCCGTTTTTTAAGCCACGTCACTGTTTTCCTGTCTGTCTCTTTTTCGATTCATCGGGGTCTGTAGCATCAACCGGACGTCGGGACGATCCGTAACGCCTGGTGTCGCGGTAAGAAACGTATTCCAGCCAAGCTGACGCGACGGCGTCTTCGTGCTCAGCGTGAGCGGTTTGATGACAGGCGGTGCAAGCAGCAACCGTAGTTCGTAGTGCAAGGTCGGCACCGCAAACATTTTTGTCATTTCCCGCAGTGCCGCCAGCGCCGTGCCACCGGGAAGAAAACTGCGTGCTTGCGCTTCGTCCAGTGGCCCGACATGCAGACGCGCACAGATGTCATGCCGCCACAGGCGCGTGCCCAGCGCCGTACTGATGCCGAGCACGGGCCTGGTGACGCCCAGTGTGCTGCGCCGGTTTTCGGGAATCGGATCCCAGCAGCCAACGAATTGTTCGAGTCTGACCGGCACGTCGAAATAGCTGCTCAACACCTGTTCGACTGTGCCGGCCGCCACCGGGCGGGTGCGCAACAGCCCGGCGAAACAGGCTGCAGTGTCCGGTCTGACGTGCCTGACGGGTTGCCCGGCGCTTGCGGCCCGTGGCGGGCACGTGCCTGCCAGGGCAGTCATCATCGGCAGCAACCGGTCCCCATCGCCAATCGACAAATCGTGCTCGACCCGGTACTTGACCGATGCCTCATAAAACAGGCCGATCAACCGGGTCGACATGACATCGAGCAGTTCGCGCTGGCTGGCATCGTCGCCAAGCGACTTGCGCGCTGCGATCCGTTCGGTATCGTGCACCGGCAGGGTGCCACTGGCGCCGAGCAGGCCGATGAATGCAGGCGTGATCCGGACGCGGCGTAATGTTCCCGAGCGCAGCGCGCCAAGTGGATCTTGTGTTGCCGGCTCGACGTCGAGCGCTTCGACTTCGCTGGCAGGAAACGACAGCGACAGGCTGTTGCGAAACGACAGCACGGTGCGCAAGGCGCGTTCGCGGCCGATGCCATGGCGCTGCAGCGCGCGTAGCAGGATGCTGACCAGCTGGGTGAAGCTGAACCGGTACGGCTCGGCCAGGAGCCGGGCCATTACAGCAGGCTCATGCTTCCGCTTCGTGGGGCGCATCGGATCAGATCCTTTCCGCTTTGATGCGAGAGAGCGACGAGTTCGACGAAGCTGTTCAGGTGCACGTACAGCGCAAAGAACTGGTGCAGCACCTGGACGAACAGATGCAGGCCTGCGCCGGCATACGCTTCTTCGTCGAGCGTGACGCGCACTTCAAGGCCGTGCACCAGCGATGTGCCGTTCTTGTGCCTGATCCACGCCGTGGTGTCCTGCTGGTCGAGCGCGATGATGCCGCGGATTTGCCGCCGCGAGACGGACGACGAGGCCAGGTCGTACAGGGACAGCATTTCGCGCAGGCCGTGCACGCCGTCGTCCATCAGGGAGTGATGGTTCAGCGCCAGGTGCGAGATCAGGCGCCAGTGCATGCCTGCGTCATTCGTCAAGCGGGCAGGGCGGGTTGGCCTGCGCACCATGCGGATCGCTGCGTTGCGTGTTGCGCCGGGGATGAACAGGTCGCCTTCAGGCGCACCGATGGCCAGTGAGCAGGGCAGATCGCGGTTGGTGCAGCTCAGTTCAACCGACAGGATATTTCGTTCGATCTCGAACGGGTCGCAATCGGTGCCGACGAGCGTGATCGATGTTTCATGGCCCGGACTGCACAAGGCAAGCGTCTCGTCGTGCCGCAGGAACCAGTAACGTCCTTGCTCGCTGGCGTATTGTGCGCCGTGCCGAAGCGCATAGAACGGCTGGAATGCCGTGATCGACGTGTCGTTGCCGTTCTGGCGCACCAGGTGCACCGCATCGACCGAATACACCTCATATGCCTGCGGAAAATTGGCGTGCGCGAGAAGGGTGTAGTCAGCCGCGCGCTGGTCATACGTGATCGGCACGCCAGGCTGCTGGAACAGATTGACGACGGGCGTGCAACCTTGCACCAGATGCTGTGTCGACAGGCTGGCGAGCATGCGAGCCTTGTCGGCGTCGGGCCGGATGCCGGCAAGGCCCAGGCGTAACATGACACTGGTGCAGCCGGCAGGTAAGCGTGCCAGCAGCATGGCAATATCGATGTCGAAAAAATTGAACTTCTCGGGAAAGGCGAAATACTCGGCAAGAATGCGGTAAGCCCCATGCGAGCGGGCGTCGAACGGAATCAGGGCGTCGTCAGGGGCAAAGCCAGCCGGTGCGACCGGTATGCAAGGTAACCGTTCCCACGGGCCGTCCTCGTCAATCTGCACGTACGCTGCCACCGTGTGCATGAAGAGCGCATCGCGCAGCGTGGCGCAGAACGAGGCATTGCCATCGGCATACACGCGCAGCACGCTCGCCGCATCCGGCGCCGGCAGCGGGCCCCATCCGGCGGCGCCGAATGTCAGCGTCAGCGACGATGTAACGTCGTCCGGCAGGCGTGTTGCGACCGGCGCCTGGATGACGGTTTCGAAACTTGCGGCGCGCAGTGCGACAGGCGACGGTCTGACGTCGTGGATGGTCCTGAAGTGGCATGCCACGCCGTGTACTGGCTTTGATTCCAGCAACGTCCCGCGCGGCATGGCGGGGATCGTGTCCGGGCGATCGAGTGTGCTGGAAACGCGCACGATTGCGCACGACGGAAACGGGCGCAGGTAGTGGGGATAGAGCAGGTTGAGCAGGGCTTCAGTGAATTCGGGATACGAATCGTCCAGTCGCTTCGACACGCGCGCGCTGAGCAGGGCCGTGCTCTGGATCAGGCGTTCGACATGCGGATCGTCGCAGGTATCGCCACCCATTTGCAGCCTGGCGGCAACCTTGGGATAGCGCTGCGCATATTCCCTGCACAGCGACCTGAGAATGACGAGTTCGCGCTCGTACTTTGTCAACAATTCGTCCATGGGATCAGCGCTTGCGCCCTCTAGTTGGCACCTTCGATCGAATACTGCTGGAGCGAGGGACGAAATACCGCATTGAACGACATCGCCTCGGGCATCGACGCATGTTTCAGCTGCGCCGTGATCACGAATTCCACGCGGTTGATGGTGCCCCTGGCGCTCTTGGCGCCCCGCAGTGACACGAGGACCTTGTGCAGCCGGGGTTCATGGCGCTGGATGGCCAGCTGGACGGCCTTGCAGATTTCCTGCTGGTCCGTATCGCTGTTCATGCACATGCCGGCGAAGTCGATCAGGCCATAGTTCAGGATGGAGCCCGATACCGCCGGGAGCGGGCTGAACGACGCCTGGTGCACGCCGCAGCGCGTATTGAGCAACGCCTGCAGATCACGCGTGACGCTGCGCAGCGCATGCTCGACAGAGCGTGCACGGGCCTCGCGCCGGTTACCCGATGGGGGCTCACCAGTGTCGTCCAGGCGGTCGAACAGACCGGAAGTAAAGCCGCGCATCACACTCCTCTCGCCAAAGCCGGACAATACCCAAGGGAGCCATTGTCGGGTCGTGAATCTCAGCAATGTTGCGCCGCCACAAGGGAATGCACCGGTTGATCGATACGCTGCCTGGCTGCGCGAAATCAATATCGCGCCTCAGGCGCAACGCCATCCTTCCGAGAATGTGTCCAGCGAAACTTCAACGGGAGGAACCATGAGCGCAACATCGAAGGTCCTGTGGTCGGAAGGCTTGACGCTGGGGCCGCAGCACTTTCAGCGTCAGGATCTCTATCACGAAACCCGGCTCCAGCGCATCGCTTCAGCCCTCCATCCGTACTGTTGGGGGGTGTGCAAGGTGACGTGGAATGTGGACGGATTGGGACACAACCGCCTGAGCGCGAACACGATGTCGCTGATCTATCCCGACGGGGACATCGTCGAAGCGCCCGGCGCCGACCTGCTGCCCGAACCGGTGGATCTCACACGCCTGCCGCCAGAGGAAGAATCGTTCACGTTCTACGCAGCCCTCGCCCTGGTCAAGCCGCATGGGGGCAATGCCGATGACAACAGCCGTTACGTGCGCTGCGACCTGGATACCACTGACCTGTTCAGTGATGCGCTGGCGATCGAGGTGCCTTTCCTTAAAAAGCAGGTGCGGCTGTTGCTGCAGGCCGAGCCGCATGGGGCGCGTGCCAGCATCCCGGTGGTGCGGCTGCGGCGGGTAGCGGAAGGGGGCTTCGAGCTGGTGCCGGAGTTCATCCCGCCGAGCGTCACGGTGGGCGCAGCGCCAGGCCTGGTGCGCATGCTCGATGGCTTGATCAGTGTGATCACGACAAAGATCGAATCGCTCCAGCGCACGCACCGCATGACGAACAACAGTATGTACGAAGCCGGTGCGGGCGATATCTCGTCGTGGTGGATGCTCAACATCCTGAGCACGGCCAATGCGCTGCTGATGCACTGCGCCAGGTCGCCCGGGTTTCATCCCGAGGTGATGTTTCGGCAAATGCTTGCCGCCGCAGGCGGACTGATGACGTTTTCCGATCGCTACAAGACGGCCGACTTGCCCGCCTACCGCCACGAGGCGATGGGCGATGCATTCGCCGAGCTCGACGCGTTGCTGCGCGATCTGGTCGATACGGCGATCGGCACCAACTATCTCATCATTCCGTTTGTGGCCGACAAGAGCCGGCGCACGTTCTCGCAGGCGATCCTGGATCCGGCCAAGGTCACGCAACAAAGCCAGCTTTATCTGGCGATCACTGCCGATATGGCGGGCCTTGATCTGGTGGCGACGGTGCCGATCCGGCTCAAGGTCGCTGCGCCTGAGAATATGGAAAGTATCATCGGGTCAGCATTGCCAGGCATACCGATCGCGCACATGCCGCAAGTGCCCCCGGCGATCCCGGTGCGGCCCAACACCTACTATTTTTCGCTGTCCACCAAAAATCCCTTGTACGACAAGGCACTCGAGGCAGGCGTGCTGGCAGTGTATGCGCCGGACGGGATCCCCGGACTGAAAATCGATCTGGTCGTCGTGCTCTAGTGAACGACCGCGATGTCAGCGCACCGCCCCGCTACCGATATTCTTGTCGAGGAACTTCTCGACCCGCCCCCAGAAATCGATGCGGTTCTTTTCCAGCGCCCAGCCGTGGCCTTCTTCCGGGTACTCGATCCATTCCACCTGCTTGTTGGTGCGCATGACGGCGTTGCGCAGCGCGGTGCCATGGTTGATCGGCACGCGCCGGTCGACGCCGCCGTAGGCCAGCAGCAGCGGCTGGGTAATGCGCGCCGCCTGCTGCAGCGGTGACGTGGCCTTGAACTGGTCGGCATCCTTGACCGGGTCGCCGATCCGTTCCGGCAGGCTGTGCTGCTTGACTTCGCGTGACGTGTCGCTGCTGAAATGCGCGCCATTGTCGAACAGCAGGCCGATGTCGGTCACGCCGACAAAGCTGATACCGCAGCGGAACATGTCCGGGTCGTTGACGAGTCCCATCAGTGCCGAGTAGCCGCCGTAACTGGCGCCGGCGATGCAGACGCGCTTGGGGTCGACCAGCCCCTTGTCGACGGCCCAGCGCACACCGTCGGCGATGTCGTTCTGCATGGCCAGGCCCCATTGCTTGTAGCCGGCACGTTCATGCCTGGACCCGAAACCCGTGCTGCCACGAAATTCGGGTTCGAGCACGGCGTAGCCGCGCGTGGCCAGAAATTGCGAGTCGGGGGCCCAGCCCCAGGATTTGCCGCGCACCCAGGGGCCGCCATGGACCATCACCACCAGCGGCAGGCCGGTGCGCTTTGCGCCCGGCGGCAGGGTGAGCAGGGCAGGAATGTCCAGGCCATCGCGCGCCTTGTAGCGCAGGAACTGCTGGCGCCCCATCTGGGTCGGATCGATGCCCGGCTGCGCTTCGCCGACCTTGTTCAGCGACTTGGTTTTGCTGTTGTACAAGAAAAACACCGGCGCCACCACGTCCGAATAGGCGGTGACCACGAGCAGGGGTGAGTCACCCCGCGCCGGCACCGACATCAGGTTGACCGTCGTCGGGAGCAGCTTGTCGACATCCTGCTGGATTGCCTTCATGCCGGCGTCGAACCATTCATTCGATACCGCATCGGTGCGGAACTGCATGCCCAGCACCTTGTCGCGGTTGATCACCAGCTCGCCGTCGATATCGTAGCCGGGCGCCGACAGCAGCGGTTGCGGATCGAGCTTGCCGGTGTTCACATCGAACGTGTGCATGGCGGTCGTTCCGGCCTTGCCGCGCGCCGTCACGAACAGCGTGCCGGTCGGCCCGAAGGCCACCGGTTCGATCGTCGCGGCGGTTTCCTTGAATGCCGGGAAACTGGACAGTTCGCGCCACTTGCCGGTGGCCGGGTCGAGGTACTGCAGCGTCGTGGTCAGGTCCTTGTAGGTGATCGCCAGGCGCGGTTCGCCCTTGTGGTCGAGCAGCCAGCCGCGCGTGGCGCCGGGGCGCGGCACCGTCTTGTACTGGCCCGACACGGTGTTTACTTGCAGCAGGTCGACATGGCTCAGTTCATTGCGGGTGTCGCCGACTGGCGCCAGCGCGTAGGTCTCATCCGAGTCGACCCATGGGGTGTTGCCGGCCATCTGGCTCGACGGCGGCAGCAGCCGGCGCACGATGCGCGTGCCGGTGACCTTGTTGACGAGGTTGCGGCTGGCCAGTTCAATAAACCGGCCGCCGTCGAAGTCGACCGCGTACATGCCGGGCATGAAGCGCTGGTCGCCCGGACCGACGCCTTTGTCATGCGTGTCGAACACCAGGCGCCGGTCGTTGATCCAGTAAAAATTGCGGACATCGGCGTCGTTGTAATGGGCGACGATCTTCGCGCTGTTGGTGTCCAGGTCGATGACCGTCAAAAAGTCGCGCTTGCCTGGCGCGCTGGCGCGCACGGCCAGATGGCGGCCGCTGGGGGACAGCCTGGCGTCGCCGAACGGGGCGTTGCCGAAGAAGGCCGCGACGGGTGGCGCTGCTGGCGGGGTTTGTGCGAGGGTCAGTGGCGAAGCGAAGAGGACGAGCGCAGCGAAGGTGGCCCTTCCCAGCACGCGGTGAAATGCAGGCATGAAGTTTTCCGTGAAATGCTTGGTGTTGGTATGGTTCGCCTGTGTTGGCGCGGCCCAGAATAGCATTTGCTTCACCGGGAAAATCTCTTCAATTCCCACCTGTTTGTGTCATTCGGGCGCCCGGATATAGTCGACCATGCCCGCGCTGGCGCGGCTCGGGCGGGGCGTGAGCAGGCTCACCACGACCACCGTGAACAGGCCTGCCGGCACGCCGAACACGCCGGCCGCCATCGGCAGGATGCCGAACCAGGCTTCCTGCGCATTGCCGCCCAGGACCGGGCTGGCGCGCAGCATGTAGTACAGGCACACAGCAAATCCCGTGACCATGCCGGTAATGGCGCCGATGTGGTTGGCGCGCTTCCAGAACACCCCCAGCACCAGCACCGGGAACAGCGTGGAGCCGGCCAGCGAGAACGCCGCCGCCACCAGCGACAGGATGTCAGCCGGCTTTTGCGACGCCGCGTACGCCGCGATGAAGGCCACCGCCAGCAGCAGCAGCTTCGAGATCGTCACCCGCTTCTGGGTCGACGCGCCCGGTTCCACCATCTTGTAATACACATCGTGCGACAGCGCGTTGGAAATGGCCAGCAGCAGGCCGTCGGCCGTGGACAGCGCCGCCGCCAGGCCGCCGGCGGCGACCAGGCCTGAGATCACGTAAGGCAGGCCGCCGATTTCGGGCGTGGCCAGCACCAGCACGTCGGCATCGATGGCGAATTCGGCCAGCTGCACGATGCCGTCGCCATTGATGTCGGCCACGCTGATCAGGGGATTGGCCTTGTCGACATTGGCCCAGTACGAAATCCAGGTGGGCAGCGACGAGAAATCGCTGCCCACGAGCGACGTATAGATGTCGTACTTGGCCAGCACGGCCAGCGCCGGAATCGTCAGGTACACCAGCAGGATGAAGAACAGCGTCCAGAACACCGACACGCGCGTCTCGTGCACCGAGGGCGTGGTGTAGGCCCGCATCAGGATGTGGGGCAGGGCGGCGGTGCCGAACATCAGGCAGAACACCACCGCCAGAAAATTGTTGCGGCGCGCGTCGGATTCTTCCGGCGTCGCGCCGGGGAACGGCTGCGCATGCGGCTCGGGCGGGCGTGCCCGCGCCAGGTTAGCGTCACGCCGTTCGAGCCACAGCGCTCGCGCATCGTCGACCGAGTTGGGATACGTGGTCAGCGCGCGTTCGGCCTGGCGCACTTCGGTCAGTGACGCGTTGCGTGCACGGGCTGCGGCCAGCTGGCGCTGGGCATCGAGCTTGCCGGCTTCCCACGATTCGGGCAGGGCCGCCACGCGCGCCGCGTAGCCGTCGGCGCGGCGCAGGAACTCGGCGCGCACCTGGGCTTCGCGCGGGTCCTTCGCCAGTTCGGCTTCGCGCGCGGTGAGCTTGGGCAGGAGCGATCCGTACGCCACCTGCGGGATCGGATTGTCGGCGTGTTTCACCGACAGCCACATGGTCGGAATGAGAAACGCGACCAGCAGGATGATGTACTGCGCCACCTGGGTCCAGGTAATGGCGCGCATCCCGCCCAGAAACGAGCAGACCAGGATGCTGGCCAGGCCCAGGAAAATCCCGACCGAAAAATCGACACCGGTAAAGCGCGACGCGATCAGGCCGACCGCATAGATCTGCGCCACCACGTACGTGAACGAGACGAGGATGGTGGCGCTCACGGCCAGCGCCCGCACCGGGCCACCGCGCCCGCCCGCGCCGCCGCCATAGCGCGCCGCCAGAAAATCGGGCACCGTGTACTGCGCAAATTTGCGCAGGTAGGGCGCGATCAGCAGCGCGACCAGCACGAAGCCGCCGGTCCAGCCCATGATGAAGGCCAGGCCGTCGAAGCCCTGCAGATACAGGCCGCCGGCCAGGCTGATGAAGCTGGCCGCCGAGATCCAGTCGGCCGCCGTTGCCATGCCGTTGAACATGGCCGGCACGCGCCGGCCGGCGACGTAGTATTCGGTGACGTTCGAGGTGCGGCAGATCACGCCGATGATCGCGTACAGCGCGATCGTGGCGAACATGAACAGGTAGCCGATCCACAGGCGCGGCATGCCTTCCTGCTCGAGCAGGGCGAGGGCCGCCAGGAACACCGCGAAGGCGCCGGTGTATGACAGGTAGTAGCGTGAGAGCTTCTTGAAATAGCCGTGCTTCACACCAGGCGCGGGGTTCGTGCTCATGGGCGCGGCGCCAGCGCGGCGTGGTAATCGCGATCGAGCCGGCGCATGCGCCAGGCGTAGATGGCAATGATCGTCAGCGACACGAGCGCGGCGCCTTGCGCGGCCATGTAGAACGACAGCGGCCAGCCGAACACCTCGAAGCGCGCCAGCTCGCGCGCGAAGAACACGGTGCCGAAGCCCGTGACGAGCCAGACGGCCAGCAACAGCAGCGACATGCGCCGCGTGCGGTTCCAGTGGATCGCGCGGGCGTGTTCCAGGCGCGCACGCGCCATGGTGTCGGGGGTCGGTTCGGGGATGTAATCAGTCGGCATGATCGGGTTCGCCCACAGGCGGTGGGAAGGTCAGGCGAAACAGGCTGCCCGGAAAGCGCGGGGACACGCTGCGTGGATTATTGAAGATGTCGATGTCGGCGCCGTGCTGCTGCACGATTTCGCGCACGATCGCCAGCCCCAGGCCGCTGCCCTGGGTATTGCTGCCCAGGATGCGGTAGAAGCGTTCGAACACGTGCAGGCGTTCGGCCGGCGCGATGCCGGGGCCGGTGTCTTCGACTTCGAGCAGCGCGTGCTCGCCGCTGCTGCGCACGCGCACCGTCACGCTGCCGCCGGCAGGCGTATAGCGCAGCGCATTGTCGATCAGGTTCGACAGCATCTCGCGCAGCATCAGGGGCTGGCCGGCGATCATCACCCGCTCGTCGTCATTGGCGGGCGGCTCGAAACCCAGGTCGATCTGATGGGCGAACGACGCCTGCACCCAGTCCTGCACGGTCTCGCGCGCCACTGCGGCCAGGTCGATCTCGTCGAACGCCAGGCCCGCCTGCGGCTGGTTCTCGGCGCGCGCCAGGGCCAGCAACTGGTTGATCAGGCGCGTGGCCGATTCGGAGCTCTTGGCCAGCTGCTCGAGCGAGCGGTGGATCTCGGCCGGATCGACTTCGCGCAGGGCCAGTTCGGACTGCATGCGCATGCCGGCCAGCGGCGTCTTCATCTGGTGGGCGGCGTCGGCGATGAAGCGTTTCTGCATCTCCACCGTCTTGCCCAGGCGCTCGAGCATGTCGTTGAACGAGCCCACCAGCGGCGAGATTTCTTCGGGCACCTGGCGCGGATCGATCGGCGACAGATCGTCCTGCGGCCGCGCGCGGATGCGCTGCTGCAGCTCGGCCAGCGGACTCAGGCCGCGCGAGAGCGCGAACCAGACCAGCGCCAGGATCACCGGCAGGATGATGAACTGGGGCAGGATCACGCCCTTGATGATTTCATTGGCCAGGTGCGCGCGCTTGTCGAGCGTCTCGGCCACCTGCACCAGTGCCAGCGGCGGCGTCGTCGGCGAGGCCGTCCGTTCGTGCAGCGGATCGAGATTCACATACGCGTAGGCCACGCGGATCGGCGTGCCGTGAATGGTGTCGTTGCGAAATTCGACGGTGCCGCTGCGGGCCGGTTCGCCGGCGCGGTTGGCGCGTGGACGCGGCAGGTCGCGGTCGCCGTCCAGGTGTTCGCCAGCCGGCCCGGCCAGCAGGTAATACACGCTGTCGACGTCGTCCGCGCGCAGGATGTCGCGTCCGGCCGTGCGCAGCTGGCCGACCGTCTTGCCGTCCACGGTGCGGATCTGCTGGCCCAGCACCGTGACCCGGTCTTCGAGCGCGTCGTCGAACGGCTGATTGGCGATCGATTTCGCCACCAGATAGGTGATCGCAATGCTCATCGGCCACAGCAGCAGCAGCGGCGCGAGCATCCAGTCGAGGATTTCCCCGAACAGCGAGTGACGGATGTTTTCGTCCGGCTCGGGGTTGGGTGGAACGTAGAGCGGCTCGAACTGCTGCTGCGGCTGCTGATGCGCGGGCTCGGGCGTGAAGCCGGCGTTCACTTGTCGGCGGCGGCAGTGGCGGGGATGCGGGCGTCGTTCGCGGCGGCAGCGGCTGCAGCGGCCGCGCTGGCCTCGGAGAATTTCTCGAGGCAATAGCCCAGGCCGCGCACGGTGGCGATACGCACGCCGCCGACCTCGATCTTCTTGCGCAGGCGGTGCACGTAGACCTCGATGGCGTTGTTGGAAACTTCTTCGCCCCATTCGCACAGGTGGTCGACCAGTTGCTCCTTGGAGACGAGGCGTCCGGTGCGCGCCAGCAGCACTTCGAGCAGGCCCAGCTCGCGCGCCGACAGGTCGAGCATCTGGTCGTTGATGTAGGCGCTGCGGCCGACCTGGTCATAGACCAACGGGCCGTGGCGCACGACGGCCGCGCCCCCGCCGGCGCCGCGGCGGGTCAGCGCCCGCACCCGCGCTTCGAGCTCGGACAGCGCAAACGGCTTGGCCATGTAGTCGTCGGCGCCCAGATCGAGACCCTCGACGCGCTGCTCGACGGAATCGGCCGCAGTCAGGATCAATACAGGCAGCAGCGAAGCGCGCGCGCGCAGGCGGCGCAGCACTTCCAGCCCGGACATCTTCGGCAGGCCCAGGTCGAGAATGAGCAGATCGAACTCCTGCGTGGACAGGGCGGTATCGGCATCCTGGCCGTTCTTGACACAATCGATGGCATAGCCGGACTGGCGCAGGGAGCGCGTCAGGCCATCGGCAAGTACGCTATCATCTTCGGCAAGCAGAATTCGCATGGGCACCTCTTATTGACGTTGTCGCTTGTTCATCGAACACGCGTGATCGAACCGGTTCTCATTGTGTTGGATTTACCGCCACAATGCGAGTCCCGAGCGATTGTTGGTAAGATAACCACGTCTTTTTGCTTGCAAAAACCACTGGATTTTTATACAGTACTGGCTCTTGAAGTGCGCGTGACCGCCCACACCTTGCCTACTCCACGACAGAAAGTACACCATGGACGACAAAAAAACCGCATTGAACGCCGCTGATAAGGGCAAGGCGCTGGCTGCCGCCCTGGCGCAGATTGAAAAGCAGTTCGGCAAGGGCTCGGTGATGCGCATGGATGCGAACACGCCGGTCGAAGAAGTACAAACGGTCTCCACCGGCTCGCTGGGCCTGGACATCGCGCTGGGCGTCGGCGGCCTGCCGCGCGGCCGTATCGTCGAGATCTACGGTCCTGAATCGTCGGGTAAAACCACCCTGACGCTGCAGACCATCGCCCAGATGCAAAAACTGGGTGGCACCTGCGCGTTCATCGACGCCGAGCACGCACTCGACGTCACCTACGCGCAAAAGCTGGGTATCAACCTGAGCGAACTGCTGATTTCGCAGCCGGATACCGGCGAGCAGGCGCTTGAAATCACCGACGCGCTGGTGCGCTCGGGCAGTGTCGACCTGGTCGTCATCGACTCGGTCGCGGCCCTGACGCCACGCGCCGAAATCGAAGGCGACATGGGTGACTCGTTGCCCGGCCTGCAGGCGCGTCTGATGTCGCAAGCGCTGCGCAAGCTCACTGGCTCGATCAACCGCACCAACACGCTGGTCATCTTCATCAACCAGATCCGCATGAAGATCGGTGTCATGTTCGGCAGCCCCGAGACCACCACCGGTGGTAACGCGCTGAAGTTCTACGCATCGGTGCGCCTGGACATCCGTCGTACCGGCTCGATCAAGTCGGGCGACGAAGTGATCGGTAACGAAACCAAGGTCAAGGTCGTCAAGAACAAGATCGCCCCGCCATTTAAAGAAGCGCACTTCGACATTCTTTATGGAGAAGGCACGTCCCGTGAAGGCGAAATTCTGGATCTCGGCGCAGATAACAAAATCGTCGAGAAGTCGGGCTCGTGGTACAGCTACAACGGCGAGCGTATTGGTCAGGGTAAAGACAACGCGCGTCAGTTCCTGCGTGACCGTCCAGCCCTGGCGCGCGAGATCGAAAACAAGGTCCGTACCGCCTTGGGTGTGCGCGAACTGCCGCCGACGATCGGTGGCGACGACAAGCCGAAGCTGCAGGCGGTTGGTGAATAATCAGCCGGCGCAGGGCGCGGTGGCAGCAGCTTGCCACCGGCGCCTGGCGCCATGCTGATGGGCTGACGTTACCCATGCGAGCACCCGTACTGAGTCTCAAGGGCCGCGCGCTGCGCTATCTGTCCCAGCGCGAGCACAGCCGCTTCGAACTGCGCCGCAAGCTGTCCAAGTATGCGGAAGAGGGGGATGACGTCGATGCCCTGCTCGATTTTCTTGAAAAAAATAACTGGTTGTCGCAGGAGCGCTTTGCCGAATCCCTGGTCAACCGTAAAGCGAGCCGTTATGGCGACAGTCGCGTGATGGCCGAATTGAAAAATCATGGTTTAACAAGCGACGCCCTGGTCGAGATCAAGGCCGGGCTGTCCGACAGCGAGACCGCGCGTGCGGTCGAAGTCTGGCAACGCAAATTTGGCACGGTCGCCGAGGATGCCGCGGCGCGCGCCAAGCAGATGCGATTCCTGCTGCAGCGGGGTTTTTCCCAGCGCGCGGCGCGTGCGGCGATGCAGGGCGCGCCCGATGACGATGAGTTTCCCGACTAATTAACGTTCTCGTAATCGCTTGCAGTCAAGAAGTTCGACTCCAGGCTGCCCCAGGCGCCAGCGTGGAGCGTCATCCCCGATATGCCAAGGCATATTCCTCAACGGGCGATGGCGCTGCACGCTGGCGCTTTCTTACGTCTGCAGCATTCACAACGAAAATCCATATCTCTCATTCACAGCATGAATGGTAGCCCCTGGAGGCTGTCCTTCATGCGCATACCATATGCGTCAAACACGCCGTCAAGCGCCTGCCAAGTGCCGGCATCTCCGTCGACGTTGGCCGTGATGTCCCCTTTTAGCGATGCGCCGGGCGGGACGCTGTGATAAACTTTACGGGTTTAAGCAGCGCCGCATGAGCGGTTGTTGCCGCAGAAGCTGCGGTGACGTGCACTAGCACACCGGCTGCATCACTAACCGCCGTCTCGACGGCACTGGTATTTATGCCTTTGTCTCTTCCCGTATCGCGCTCGCTCCGGCATACGCGCGCCATCACAGTCGATGCCTATGCGCGCGACGATGGCATGTGGGATCTTGATGCCAGCATCCGCGATGTGAAAACGCGTACTGTTGAACTTGCTTCCGGCGAACGGCCCGGCGGCACGCCAGTGCACGACCTGAAGCTGCGCGTCACGATCGACCGCGACCTGAACATCGTTGATGCCGAAGCCGCATCCGATGCCGTCCCGTATCCGGGCTTTTGCGATACCATCGGCCCTGCCTACAAGAAGTTGATCGGGCTCTCGCTCGTGAACCATTTCCGGTTGCATCTGAAAGACCGCCTGTCTGGCGTGCTCGGTTGCACCCATCTGACCGAACTGGCCCAGGTGCTGCCCACTGCAGCGCTACAAGCCTTTGCTGACGACACCGTCGATGCCCCAGGCGGGCAAGGCGTCACGTCATCCGACCGTCCATTTGAGCTCGACCGTTGCCATGCCCTGCGCAGCGACGGCCCCGCCGTGGCCAAATATTACCCGCGCTGGTCCATCAAGGCCGTGGCGGGTTAAGTCGTCGTTTGTTTTTTCTGTAGTTCAACCGTTTCTAATTCAGTAATAGATAGAAGGGAAGCCAGCATGAAGATCCATGAGTATCAGGGCAAAGAAATCCTCCGAAAATTCGGGGTGACCGTTCCGCGCGGCATTCCGTGCATGTCGGTCGAAGAGGCTGTCAAAGCTGCTGAAGAACTGGGTGGTCCGGTCTGGGTCGTCAAGGCACAGATCCACGCTGGTGGCCGTGGCAAGGGCGGCGGTGTCAAGGTCGCCAAATCGCTCGAGCAGGTCAAGGAATACGCTGACCAGATCATGGGCATGCAGCTGATCACGCACCAGACCAGCCCGGAAGGCCAGAAAGTCCGTCGCCTGATGGTCGAAGAGGGCGCCGACATCAAACAAGAACTGTATGTCTCGCTCGTCACCGACCGCGTCAGCCAGAAAGTCGTGCTGATGGCCTCGTCGGAAGGCGGCATGGACATCGAAGAAGTCGCGCACAGCAACCCGGAAAAAATCCACAACGTCATCATCGACCCAAAAGTCGGCCTGACCGATGAGCAGGCTGATGACGTCGCCGCCAAGATCGGTGTGCCAGCCGGCTCGATCGCCGACGCACGCGCGAACCTGCAGGGCCTGTACAAAGCCTACTGGGAAACCGATGCATCGCTGGCCGAAATCAACCCGCTGATCGTCACCGGCAGCGGCAAGATCATCGCTCTGGACGCCAAATTCAACTTCGACGCGAACGCCCTGTATCGCCGTCCTGAAATCGTCGCTTACCGCGATCTGGACGAAGAAGATCCAGCTGAAGTCGAAGCATCGAAATTCGACCTGGCCTACATCTCGCTCGACGGCAACATCGGCTGCCTGGTGAACGGCGCCGGCCTGGCCATGGCCACCATGGACACCATCAAGCTGTTCGGCGGCGAGCCAGCCAACTTCCTCGACGTCGGCGGTGGCGCCACGGCTGAGAAAGTGACCGAAGCGTTCAAGATCATGCTGAAGAACCCTGACCTGAAAGCCATCCTGGTCAACATCTTCGGCGGCATCATGCGTTGCGACGTCATCGCCGAAGGCGTGATCGCTGCATCGAAAGCCGTTTCGCTGCAAGTGCCGCTGGTCGTGCGCATGAAGGGCACCAACGAAGACCTGGGCAAGAAGATGCTGGCCGAATCGGGCCTGCCAATCATCGCCGCAGACACGATGGAAGACGCAGCCAAGTCGGTCGTCGCCGCTGCTGCCGGTCAAGCCTAATTGCTAAGGAAATAAAAAAATGTCGATTCTGATCAACAAAGATACCAAAGTAGTCACCCAGGGCATCACCGGCAAGACCGGTCAGTTCCACACCCGCATGTGCCGCGAGTACGCAAACGGCAAGGAAGCATTCGTTGCTGGCGTGAACCCGAAGAAAGCCGGCGAAGATTTCGAAGGCATCCCGATTTTCGCCACCGTTGCTGAAGCGAAAAAAGAAACCGGCGCCAACGTGTCGGTCATCTACGTCCCACCAGCAGGCGCAGCCGCTGCAATCTGGGAAGCCGTCGAAGCCGAGCTGGACCTGGCAATTTGCATCACCGAAGGCATTCCAGTCCGTGACATGATGGAAATCAAGGACCGTATGGCCAAAGCAGGTTCGAAGACCCTGCTGCTGGGCCCTAACTGCCCAGGCCTGATCACCCCTGACGAAATCAAGATCGGCATCATGCCAGGTCACATCCACCGCAAGGGCCGCATCGGCGTCGTCTCGCGTTCGGGTACCCTGACGTATGAAGCAGTTGCACAGCTGACCGCACTGGGCCTGGGCCAGTCGTCGGCAGTCGGCATCGGTGGTGACCCGATCAACGGTCTGAAGCACATCGACGTCATGCAGATGTTCAACGACGATCCTGATACCGACGCGGTCATCATGATCGGCGAAATCGGTGGTCCTGACGAAGCCAACGCGGCTTACTGGATCAAGGACAACATGAAGAAGCCAGTCGTCGGCTTCATCGCTGGCGTCACCGCGCCACCAGGCAAGCGCATGGGCCACGCCGGCGCGCTGATCTCGGGCGGTGCGGATACCGCGCAAGCCAAGCTGGAAATCATGGAAGCCTGCGGCATCACCGTCACCAAGAACCCGTCGGAAATGGCGCGTCTGCTGAAGGCCATGCTGTAATTCTGCCGATCTATTGATCGAAAGATAAGACGGGGAGCGTGAGCTCCCCGTTTTCTATTTGGTGCGCCGCTTTTTGTTGATACAGATCGCACGTGACAAAAATTGCCGCACGGCACTGACAAAAATTGTCATTCAGGGTGCCGTTTTTTGTGCTGAGACAGGGTTTTGTTGACTGCGGATTAATAAAATCGAGCGTTTTCCGTCATTTTTGGGCTGGCACAGCGCTTGCATATAAGAAAGCGTAGCAGTGAGCAGCACAAGATACGTAGGTCCACTTTTTTGAAATACTCACCCTGGAGATTTAAAATGAACTTCAAGCAAATGCCAAGCAAAAAAGCCGAAGGCGGCTTCACCCTGATCGAATTGATGATCGTCGTTGCGATTATCGGTATTCTGGCTGCAGTGGCAATTCCGCAGTACAGCAACTACACCATCAAGGCGAAGATCGCATCGGTGCTGTCGTCGGTCGCTTCGATCAAGACCGCTGTCGGTGTGTGCGCACAAGAAAACGGCGGCGCCTTGACTAATTGCAATGGGGGTGACAACGGCATTCCAGAGACCTTCACCACCAAAGAAATCGCGAGCGTCGCTGTCGATGAAGGCGAGATCTTGATCACTCTGGCTAGTGGTATCGGTACTGATGTCACTGGCACCATCACGATGAAGCCATCGACGGATGCCGAAGCCGCTAACTTGGTTTGGACCAACGAAACCACCGTCGCCAACGAAGTCGCTGCAGAAGCAATCACCAAAAACAATCCAACTGCTGCTACCACTACCCCTACTCCTCCAGCAGGCGGTTAATATCTTCAAGTAGCGCAGAAAAAAAGCCCGCTTCCCAGCGGGCTTTTTGCATTCGAGCCTTATTTTTTCGGCTGCGCCTTCAAATACTGATCCAGCCACCCGATGACAGTGTGATGCCACTGCACCGAGTTCGCCGGCTTGAGCACCCAGTGATTCTCATCCGGGAACACCAGCAGCTTGCTCTCAACGCCCTGACGCTGCAGCGCCGTGAACGTCCCCAGCCCCTGCGCTGTCGGGATCCGGAAGTCCAGATCGCCCTGGATCACCAGCATCGGCGTCTTCCACTTCGCAACGTGATGAACCGGATTGAAGCGCTCATGGTTCTCCGGCACCTTGTAGTAAGGCCCGCCGTTTTCCCAGTCCGTGAACCACTGCTCCTCGGTCGAGTAGGCCATGCCGCGCGTGTCGAACACGCCGTCGTGATTGACGATGCACTTGAACTCATCCGACCAGTTGCCGGCGATCCAGTTCATCATGTAGCCGCCGTACGATGCGCCCAGTGCGCAATCGCGTGAACGGTCCAGCCATGGGAACATCTTCACCGCCGCGTCGTAGCCTTTTTGCAGGTCGACCAGCGGCTTGCCGCCCCAGTCGTTGCTGATCGAGTCGGTGAACTTCTGGCCGTAGCCGGTCGAACCGTGGAAGTCGATGAACACGGCCGCGTAACCCGCGCCGGCATAGGTCTGCGGATTCCAGCGGTAGCTCCAGCTGTTGCCGAAGCTGCCTTGCGGCCCGCCGTGGACGATGAATGCCACCGGATATTTCTGGCCCGGCTGCGCATTCCACGGCTTCATCACGTAACCGTACACGGTGTCGCCATTGGCGCCAGCAAACGAGAACTGCTCCGCCTCGCCCCAGCGCACATCTTTCAGCAGCTCGGTGTTCAACGTGGTCAGTTGCTTCGGCTTGGCGCCCAGCTTCATCGAGAACAATTGCGCACCAGCGGACAGGTTCGCATGGGTATAGACCAGCGTATCGCGGCGCAGGTCGAAGGCACCCACGGCGCCGGTGTCGGTCAGCGGGGTGACCTTGCCGCCCGCCACGTCGATGGAGAACAGGCGATGCTGGCCGATGTCTTCCGCATCGACGATCAGCGCCTTGCCATCGGCGCGCCAGACCAGGCTGCCGGCCGAGCGGTCCCAGTTCGCCGCCAGCGGGCGCTTCTGGCCGGTCGCCACATCCATCAGCATGATCTGGTAGCGGTCGGCCTCGAAGCCGGGGCGCGCCATCGCCAGATAGGCCAGCGTGCGGCCATCGGGCGAGAACGTGCCCTTGGTGTCCCAGGCCGGATTGTCCGCCGTCAGGTTGCGTGGGGCAGCGCCGCCTGCGGCAGGCACGCTGTACAGGTCGAAGTTGGTCGACCAGGCTTCCGTCTTGCCGGCGATGCGGGCCGAGAATACGACCGTCTTGCCATCCGGGCTGAAGCGGTACTCTTCGCGGTCACCGAAAGGCTTCGAGGGCACGTCGCCGTCGAGCGAGCCCGACAGGCTGACCGGCTCGCCGGTGATCGCGCCTGCCGCGCCGATCGGCGCCGAGAACAGCACCGCATTGCGGTGGTCGCTCCAGGTATCCCAGTGGCGTGCGAACAGGCGGTCATACACCTTGCCGGTGGCCTTTTCTTTTTCTTTCGCATCGAGCCGGGCCTTGGTGCAGGCCAGGTCGGCGCAGTCGCGGAACACCGCCAGGCTGAACGCCAGCCGGTCGCCGGTAGGCGCGACGCGGAAGTTGTCGACGTCCAGCGGCAGGTCAGTGACCTTGACGGGCGCGCCGCCGGCCACCGGCTGGCGCCATACCTGCGACGAGCCCGAGCGCGCGGACAGGAAATACACAGCGTCGCCCGACGGCGACCATTCCGGATCGGCGCTGCTCGACGCATGGTCGGTCAGGCGCTGCGGCGTCGGCTTGGCGGCGCGCAGGTCGATCATCCAGAGTTGGGTGTTGCCGCGGTTCTTTTCCATGTCGGTGCTGCGCACGGTGTAAATCACGCGCGTGGCGTCGGGCGATACGGCCGGGCTGCCGACCCGTTCCATATTGACCAGGTCTTCCACGGTGAAGCCGCGCGGCGCGGCCATAGCGGTGGTGGCGGCCAGGGTCGCCGCTGCCATCGTCATCAAACGAAATTTCATGCCATCCTCGTCGATCAGTCCCGCGGCCGGGTGCCGCAGGCAAGCCGGGAATGTACCACGCGCGCCAGGCCAGCCGATACGACAACGCCCCCGCGATCCGGCAAAGCCGGTCAGCGGGGGCGCTTCAACGTTCCCTAACGCACGGGAAGTTTGTGATTATTTTGGCATGATGACCGTGTCGATCACGTGGATCACGCCGTTGTCGGCGACGATGTCGGTCTTGGTGACGGTGGCCTTGTCGACCATGACTTTACCGCCGGCGACCTTCACCTTGAAGGCGCTGCCTTCGACGGTCTTGACGTCGCCTGGCTTGACGTCGGCGGCCTTCACAGTGCCTGGCACCACGTGGTAGGTCAGCACCTTGGTCAGCGCAGCCTTGTCTTTCAGCAGCGCGTCGAGTTTGGCTTTTGGAATCTTGGCAAATGCGGCGTCGGTCGGTGCGAACACGGTGAATGGGCCCGGACCCTTCAGGGTGTCGGTCAGGCCGGCAGCCTGGACAGCCGTGACCAGCGTATTGAACGTGCCAGCCGATTTGGCGGTATCAACGATATCTGCTGCGTTGGCGGCGCCGAAGGCGAAAGCGAGTGGCAGGGCGATCAGAAATTTTTTCATCGTATGACTCCATGTGGTTTTTGCAGTTCGGTGTGAACCGCGTTAAGACAAATGTAGGCTTATTTTGTTCCCGTGTCTAACGTGTGCACCGTTTGTGTAGCATAATAAAGGTTCAATCAAGGGACGATATCATGGAAAACTCTTTAAGATCTCATCATGAACCGATCATGTACCGAACCGGCGCAGCTGCGCGTCTGGCGGGTTTGCCGGTAGAAACGCTACGCGTCTGGGAGCGCCGCTACAGCCTGTCGGATGCGCAGCGCTCGGAGCGCGGCCAGCGCCTGTATTCGGCCGAACAGGTCGCACGTCTCGGTTTGCTCAAGCAACTGGTCGACCAGGGCCATTCGATCGGCGTGCTGGCCGGCTTGAACCGTGAACAGCTGCAATCGATGCTGGGCCTGGATGGCCAGGCGAGGGCGATTGCCACCTCGCCGGCGCGCGTGCTGCTGGTCGGCGCCATGCTGTCGCGCCGGATCGCCGCCACCGGCCAGGCTGCGCTGGGCCTGGACGTGCGCGGTCATTGCGCCACTCTCGCACAGGCGCTGGCGTTGCCGCGCGATGCCGGGGCTGACGTGCTGGTGATCGAGCAGTCCGAACTCGACGATACCGGCCTGGCGCCGATTGCCGCCGCGCGCGAGGCCAGCGGTGTCGCAGCCGTCGTGGTGCTGTACCGCTTTTGTTCCAGTGCCACGATTCGCGCCCTGCGCGCCCAAGGCTGCCTGGTGGCGCGCATTCCGGCTGACCTGTCCGAACTGGCGTTGCTGTGCCAGTCGGCCCTGACGGGCCACCGTCCGCCGCTGCAGGAGCAGCCGCTGCCGCCCGTGGCGCCGCCCCGCTTTGACGAGGAGGCGCTGGGCAACATCATGACGGCGGCCGGCATCCGCCTCGATTGCGAATGTCCCCGACACTTGTCCGAGATCCTGATGATGATTTCCAGCTTCGAGCGCTACAGCGACCAATGCGCCCACCGCAATCCGGGTGACGAGGCGCTGCATGCGCGGCTGAAGATGGCGGCAGGGCGGGCGCGCGTCGTGATGGAAGATGCGATGGAGCATCTGGCCATCACGGAAGGGTTGCCGTTGCCGAAAGGCTGAGGTCATCCGAATGCGCGAGCTGGGCTGGCGGTGACCCAGGCCACGAGCAGAGTCGATCAAACTACATTTGTACAATATGTCTTGATTTTTTGATCATAGCGCCTATCATGAGAGTTCGAGAGTATCCGGCACTGCTCTGGCTGCACAAGCCGGTGGTGCATTGCCGTCATGTGGAGGCATATCCTTTCCAACAACCATAGAGGTCGACATGAAAACGCTACTGACTGCACTTGCTTGCATCCCCCTGCTGGTCGCATGTAATAAAGATGCGCCTGAGCCCGTCACTCCCGCACCAGTCGCTACCCCGCCTGTCGCGTCAGCGCCGGTCGAGGCACCTACCCCGGCAGCGGTCCTGGTGCCCGAGACGCCGGCTACCGAAACCACGCCGGCGGCGTCATCCTCCGCATCGGGCTCATCGGCGGCAGGGATGACTGCATCCGGCGGCGAGGGCACGTACGTGGTCGACCAGGGCGACACGCTGTGGAGCATCGCAGAGAAAAACAATATCCAGCATGGCGATCTGGCGAAGTGGAACAACATCAACGATCCACGGGAACTGCAGATCGGCCGCAAACTGACTTTGTCCGCTCCGTAACCCTGACTGTTTCAGTAGTCTGAACACGCTGGAACGAGGCGCCCCCGAGCGTTAGTCCTCGGGCTGCGCCGTCCAGTCACCGCTCTTGCCACCATGCTTTTCCAGCACCCGCACATTGGTCATGACCATGCCGCGGTCGACTGCCTTACACATGTCATACACGGTGAGCAGGCCCACCTGCACGCTCGTCAACGCTTCCATCTCGACGCCGGTCTTGCCGATGGTTTCCACCTGTGCACGGCAATGGACGCTGTTGGCAGCCTCATCAATCTCAAAATCGACCGCCACGCGCGTGATCGGTAGTGGGTGACACAGCGGCACCAGGTCGCTCGTGCGCTTGGAGGCCATGATCGCAGCGATGCGGGCAATGCCGATCACGTCCCCTTTTTTTGCGCTGCCTGACGTGATCAGGGCCAGCGTGGCCGGCTGCATGCGGATGGTGCCGGCGGCCACCGCGATGCGGTGCGTGTCCTGTTTGGCGCCGACATCGACCATATGGGCCTGGCCGGTGGCGTCGAAGTGGGTCAGATGGTCTGCGGTCGGGGTGGAAGGCGTCATGAATGGCTTGGTATCGTTGGGTAACAAAGTGTTCTGGGAGCAGCAGGGTGCGTGCGGATACGGTTATGATAGCACCGTGAAATCTGTCGTCCGACCAGCATCCGTGCGCCGCTGGCGCCCCGTCCTGACCGCCGTCGCCCTGTGCACGACGGCAGCGTTTGCCGTGGCCGCCCAGTCCGATCCGCTCCAGCGCCCCGACCACATCCACTTGCCGACGCTGGGCGACACCGCGCGCGTCGACCTGTCGCCGGTCGTCGAGCGCAAGCTGGGCGAAGAGATCATGCGCGACATCCGGCGCGACCGCGATTACCTCGACGACGAACCGATCTCCGAATACCTGAATAATTTTGGCAATGGCCTCGTGGCTGCGGCGCCCGGTGCGCGCGGCGAGACCAATGCCGATTTTCATTTCTTTGCGGTGCGCGATGCGGCGCTGAACGCGTTCGCGCTGCCGGGCGGCTTCATCGGTGCGCACTCGGGCCTGGTCATCGCAGCCCAGACCGAATCCGAACTGGCCGGCGTCGTGGCGCACGAGATCGGCCACGTCACGCAGCGCCACATCGCGCGCATGCTGGGCCAGCAGCGCCAGGATATCCTGCTGCCGCTGGCGTCGATGATCCTGGCGGCGCTGGCCGCCAAGGCCGGCTCGGATGCGGCGATGGGCGTGCTGATGGGCGGCCAGGGCCTGGTGGTGCAGCGCCAGCTGAACTTCAGCCGTGACGCCGAGCGCGAGGCCGACCGCGTGGGCTTCCAGATCATGGAGGCGGGCGGCTACGACACCACCGGTATCGTCGCGTTTTTCCGGCGCCTTCAAAATGCGTCAAAGTTGTATGGCGAACTGCCGACAGGTTTGAGCAACCTGAGCAGCCACCCATTGACCCAGGAGCGCATCAGCGACATGCAGGCGCGCATCCGCGAAATGCCCAAGAAGCAGCGCGTCGACAGCCTCGACTTTCACCTGGTGCGCGCGCGCATCCGCGTGCTGCAGGAGCCAAGCGAGCAGGGCCAGCGCAACACGCGCAGTGCGTTCAACACGCAGCTCAGGGAAACGCACCGCCATCAGCAGGCCGGCGCGCAGTATGGCCTGGCCTATCTGGCGCTCAAGCAGGGCAACCTGGCTGACGCGCAGAGCTGGCTCGACAAGTCGCGCGAGACGATGAAGCCACGCGAAGGCGTGCTGTCGGTGGCGTCGAACGTTGGCGATGGCGCGACCATGTACGCGGGTCTGGCGATCGAGATCAAAATGGCGCCGGGCCAGCCGGCGTCGGTGCTGGCCGAGGCCGTGAAGGAAGCCGAGACGATGCACGCGCGCTTCCCACTGTCGCGCTCGCTGGCGCACCAGTATGCCGACGCCATGATCGCCACCGGCAAACTCGATGAGGCCACGCGCTTTCTGCGTGACCAGTCGCAGCAATACCGCGAGGAATACAAGCTGCAGGATCTGTTGGCCAAGGCCTACGCAAAGCAGGGCAAGATCGCGCTGCAGCACATGGCGCTGGCCGAATCGTATGTGCTGGCCGGCGCCACGCCGGCAGCGATGGCGCAGCTCGAGCTGGCGCGCAAGGCGCGTGACGCATCGTTCTACGACCAGGCCGTGATCGACGCGCGCGCCCGCGAACTCGAGGCGCAGCAAAAGAAGGACAAGGAAGAGAAGGACGATTGACGGGCAGCCAGATCAGCCGGCCTGAACGTGGAGCCGGTAATGACCATCACGGTAGGGTGGACGGGTTCCCCGTCCACGCGGTGATGGTTGGCAGCGAGATCATCCGGCCCGGAAGCGGCCCCGGCAACAATCACCGCGTGGAAGGCGGAGCCTTCCACCCTACGTGGCGCGGGCGGATTGGCAGCCAGATCACCTGGTCACCATCACCTGCTTATGGCGCCGGCATCCTGTTGAACCCGAACCGCTGCGCGAGGTCGGCGTCCGCCACCCGTTCCACAGTGAAGACCTTGCCCTGCCACGGCAACGCCAGCGTGCCAGCCCCGCCGCCCAGCCACGCCATCACGGCGTCGTCCGATGCGCTTCGGCCATCCAGTGTGAACTGGCCCAGCACCTGCGCCACATCGCGGTCATCGAGCTGCGCCACGATTTCGCCGGCGGCAAACAGCACGGCGCCGGCATCGCTCAGAAACACGTGCTCGACAGCCGTCAGTGCCTGCCCGGTCTGCAACAACAAACCCTGCTGCGGATCAGTGCGTGCAATGAACGGCGCGGCCTCCAGATTCACGTACACGCGCTGCGGGCCATTCTGGAAATACCAGTTGCCCCGCTCGTCGTGCAGGTAATTGCGGTTGATGAACCCCACCAGTTTCTCGTTTTCGAGCCGGTCACCGGGCAAGCCGGCCTGCTGGGTCGCTTCGTCGCGCATGCGCCAGTGGCCGCGCGCGTCGAGCGCGAGCCAGCCGTAGCAGTGCGGTACGTTTGGCCACTTGGCCATTGCCTGTTTTACGATATCGTCCATAGTGTCAGCCAGCATCGCACAGTTCGGCGCCGGTCAGCGCGCGGGTGCCCGCTACGCCATCGAAATGCTGCAGGATGCGCTGCGCCAGCCAGTCGATCCGCCCCGGAAACGGTCCGGTCGGAAAGCCCACATGCCCACCCGTGGCCGGATACTCAAGTGTCACCGCAGCCGATGCCGTCGCCGGTAAATACATCCCCGGCAGGAACGGATCGTTGCGTGCATTGAGCACCAGAGTCGGCACGGTGATGGCGTCCAGCACGTGGCGCGCGCTGGCGCGGTGCCAGTAGTCATCGGTGTCGCGGTAACCGTGCAGCGGCGCGGTTACCACATTGTCGAACGCGTACAGGTCGCGCGCGGCGAGCAGCGCGGCGCGGTCGAACAGGCCCGGAAACTGATCAAGCTTGGCCAGGCATTTGGGCTTGAGCGTCTGCAGGAACATCCGGGTGTAAATCATGTTGAAACCCGACGACAGCGCTGCGCCGCCGCGCGCCAGGTCGAGCGGGGCCGACACCGCGCACGCCGCATCGACAATCGATGCGCCATGGCCCGATTCGCCCAGCCAGCGCAGCAGCGCGTTGCCGCCCAGCGATACGCCAGCTGCGTAGAACACGCCGTCATGCCGCGCGCGCAACGAGCGCACGATCCACTCGACTTCTGCGGCGTCGCCCGAGTGATAGAAGCGGGGCGCCAGATTCGGCTCGCCCGAGCAGCCGCGAAAATGCGGCACCACGCCCGACCAGCCGCGCGCGGCCAGGGCTGCCATCAGCGCCCGTGCGTAATGGCTGTCGGACGAGCCTTCCAGGCCGTGAAACAGCACCACCAGCGGCTGGCCCGGCTGACCATCGACAAAATCAAGGTCGACAAAGTCACCGTCCGCACTCGTCCAGCGCTCGCGGCGGTAGGCAACGGGCGGCTTGGCGATGCAGGTCGCCGGGTAGATGGTCTGGAGATGGCCGCCAGGCAGCCAGCGTGGTGCGCGGTAGGGCATGAAGAAGTGAGGAGAGGGGCGCGCGCAGTCGCGTACGCCCCGAAAGATCAGTGGTTCTTGAGCACCGTGCCTGGCGCCAGGCGGTAGCCGGTACCGCAGTACGGGCACTTCGCCTCGCCGTGGTGGTCGAAATCGAGGAAGATGCGCGGGTGCGACGACCACAGCGGCATGGCCGGATTCGGGCAGTGCGCCGGCAAGTCTTTCGCCGTGAGTTCCACGATTGGCATCGTCTTTTGGGTCATCTGGTGTCTCCGTCTGGCAGGTGGGCAAAGACAGGATTCTAACGGATTCGCTCTATTGTCGAAATGACCGTAAAATAATGCGCTCAACATATTGAGCCCAAGTGCCCTTTCTCAAGAGGCCACGACCCATTCCATGCGTTTCATGCCCCTCTGTTTCCAGACCGCCGCTGTCGTCCCAGCCGTCATTTCGCTGCTGGGAAGTTGCACGAACGCCACACTTCCATGTCCGTGAACGCGGGCGAGCCGGCTGGCCAGCTCCCGGTCACGATTGGCGACGCGCCCGATCGCGACGCATTCCGTGACGGTTTCAAGACCGGCCTGCCGACGCTGTTCGGCATCGCCGCCTGGGGCCTGGTGGTGGGCATCGCCATGGTCAAGAGCGGGCTGTCCGTGCCGCAGGCGCTCGGCATGACGCTGCTGGTGTTCGCCGGCTCGGCGCAACTGGCGTCGCTGCCGCTGATCGCCGCGCAGGCGCCGATCTGGGTGATCTTCGCCACGGCGCTGGTCGTCAATTTGCGCTTCGTGATCTTTTCGGCGCTGCTGGCGCCACACTTTGCCCACCTGCCGTGGCGTCAGCGCCTGTATCTCGGCTATATCTCGGGCGATATTTCTGTGGCCTTGTTCTTGCAGAAATATCCGAGTCCGACGCCGGCGGTGGGCAAGCTGTCGTACCTGAAGGGCTTGATGTTCCCGAACTGGGGCGCGTGGCAAATTGGTTCGGTGATCGGAGTGTTCCTGGGCAGCACCGTGCCAGCCGAGTGGGGCCTGGGTTTTGCCGGCACGCTGGCCATCCTCTGCATCATGGTGCCCCTGATGATCAACCGCGCCGCCTTGTGCGGCGTGCTGGTGGCGGGCACGGTCTCGGTGCTGGCCTATGAGTTGCCTTACAAGCTGGGCTTGCTGCTGGCGGTGCTGGTCGGGATGGTGACGGCGATGGTCATCGAAGAAACAATGGACAAGATAAAGGCGCGCCGTGGCTGATTGGGAAATCTGGGTCGTGATTGGCGTGCTGTGCGTGGCCACGGCCGCCACGCGCAGTTCGTTCTGGATGATCGGGCACCGCGTATCGATTCCGCCACGGGTGCAGGAAATGCTGCGCTATGCGCCCGCCTGCGCGCTGGCGGCCATCATCGGCCCCGATTTTCTGATCGATCCGCAGGGTGGGCTGCAGTTCACGCTGGCCAATCCGAAGCTGCTGGCGGGGTTGGCCGCGTTTGCGTTCTATGTGTGGCGCCGTAACATGTTGCTGACGATTTTATTCGGCATGCTTGTGTTTACCGCACTGCGCGTCCTGCACGTTTTTGGCGCCCCTGGCTAATGTACAATGACGTTTTTTCACTATTGCCACGCTGACCAATGGACGCTTCCCGCCGTTTCACCCGTTTGCAAGACCTGATCGATCAGAACGCCCTGCAGGGCAAGCGCGTCTTCATTCGCGCCGACCTGAATGTGCCACAAGATGACGCTGGCAATATCACCGAAGACACGCGCATTCGCGCTTCGGTGCCGGCGATCCAGGCCGCCATCAAGGCGGGCGCGGCGGTGATGGTGACGTCGCACCTCGGTCGGCCGACCGAAGGCGCGTTCAAGCCGGAAGACAGCCTGGCGCCGGTCGCCGCGCGCCTGTCCGAGCTGCTCGGCCAGCCGGTCGAACTCAAGCAAAACTGGGTCGACGGCGTCGATGTCGCGCCGGGTTCGGTTGTGTTGCTGGAAAACTGCCGCGTGAATGCGGGCGAAAAGAAAAACAACGACGAACTGGCCCAGAAAATGGCCAAGCTGTGCGATGTGTACGTCAACGACGCGTTCGGCACCGCGCACCGCGCCGAAGCCACCACGCACGGCATCGCCAAGTTTGCACCAATCGTCGCGGCAGGTCCGCTGCTGGCCGCTGAACTCGACGCGCTGGGTAAGGCCCTCGGTCAGCCGCAGCGTCCGCTGCTGGCGATCGTCGCCGGCTCGAAAGTCTCGAGCAAGCTCACCATCCTGCAAAGCCTGGCCGACAAGGTCGATAACCTGATCGTCGGCGGCGGCATCGCCAACACGTTCATGAAGGCCGTCGGCCTGAACATCGGCAAGTCGCTCGTTGAAAACGACCTGGTGAACGAAGCCAAGGCCATCATCGACAAGATGGCCGCGCGCGGCGCGCAAGTGCCGATTCCCGTCGACGTCGTGTGCGCCAAGGAATTCGCGCCAACGGCCGCCGCCACCGTCAAGCTGGTGGCTGACGTACAAGACGACGACATGATCCTCGACATCGGCCCGCAGACCGCCGCCATGCTGGCAGAGCAGGTTGCCACGGCTGGCACGATCGTCTGGAACGGTCCGGTCGGCGTGTTCGAATTCGACCAGTTTGCCGAGGGTACCAAGACCCTGGCGCTGGCCATCGCAGGTTCCAGGGGCTTCTCGATCGCCGGTGGCGGCGACACCCTGGCCGCGATCGCAAAATACAAAATTGCCGATCAGATCGGCTACATCTCGACCGGCGGTGGCGCCTTCCTGGAATTCCTGGAAGGAAAAACGCTGCCAGCGGTGGATATCCTGCTGCAACGCAGCGCGCAGTCTGCAGCATAAATGAGACCCTAGCGCAGCCGTGGCTGCGCTTTGTTTTTTACAAGGACACTTCATGTACCGTGGCACCAAGATCGTCGCAACCATCGGCCCAGCATCGACCGACTTCGATATTCTCGTCAAAATGATCCGCGCCGGCGTCGACGTCGTACGCCTGAATTTTTCGCACGGGAAGGCCCAGGATCACATCGACCGGGCCACCTTGGTACGCCGCGCCGCCGCCGAGTGCGGCCGTGAAGTGGCCATCATGGCCGACATGCAGGGTCCGAAGATCCGCGTCGGCAAGTTTGAAGAAGGCAAAATCTTCCTGAACAATGGCGACCGGTTCATCCTGGACGCCAAGTGGGGCGAGAACGGTGAACTGGGCAACCAGGAGCGCGTGGGCCTCGACTACAAGGCGCTGCCGCGCGACGTCAAGCCGGGCGACAGACTGCTGCTCAACGACGGCCTGATCGTGCTGATCGTCGACCGCGTCGCGGGCCACGAAATCTGCACCACCGTCAAAGTGGGCGGCGAGCTGTCGAACAACAAGGGCATCAACCGCCAGGGCGGCGGCCTGACCGCGCCGGCCCTGACGTCGAAGGACATGGAAGACATCAAGACCGCGATGAGCTTCCAGGCCGACTACCTGGCCATTTCGTTCCCGAAAAGCGCAACCGACATGGAAATGGCGCGCCAGCTGGCCAATATCGCCGGCGAGCCATACGGCCACAAGCCGATGATGATCGCCAAGATCGAGCGCGCCGAAGCGATTCCGCTGCTGCAAGAGATTCTGGATGCGTCGGACGGCATCATGGTCGCCCGTGGCGACCTGGCCGTCGAAGTGGGCAACGCCGCCGTGCCGGCGCTGCAAAAGCGCATGATCCGCATGGCGCGCGATTCGAACAAGCTGGCCATCACGGCGACCCAGATGATGGAGTCGATGATCGTCAACGCCGTGCCGACCCGCGCCGAAGTGTCGGACGTCGCCAACGCCGTACTCGATGGCACCGACGCTGTCATGACCTCGGCCGAGACTGCATCGGGCAAGTACCCGATCGAAACCGTCGAGATGATGGCGGCGGTCTGCCTCGAAGCCGAGATGTCCGAATACAACAAGGTCGACGTCGACTTCCTCAACAAACAGTTCACGCGCATCGACCAGACCATCGCGTACGGTACGCTGTTTACCGCGCACCACCTGCGCGTCAAGGCGATCGTGGCGCTGACTGAATCGGGCTCGACCGCGTTGTGGATGAGCCGTCACAGCATCGACACGCCGATCCTGGCGCTGACTCCGCTCAAGACCACCGAGCGCAAGGCTTCGCTGTACCGCAACGTGCGCGCCTTCCACCTCGAGCAGGAAGGCGGCAGCCACGCCGTGCTGCGCAAGGCCGAAGAGCTGTTGATGAACGAAGGTTACGTGCGCAAGGGCGACCTGATCGTCGTGACGTGGGGTTCGCCGATGGGCGAGGCCGGCGGCACCAATGCGCTCAAGATCGTGCGTGTGGGCGAATATGATTAACGGGATGGGGCGCCGCGCCTGATGCGTTCACGGCATGCCGGTAGTTCGGCATGCCGCGCTCGGCGCGCGCCACTTCCCGACAAGTTTCTTTATTGTTTTGGAGTACTACCATGGCACTCGTATCACTGCGTCAGTTGCTGGACCACGCCGCCGAAAACGGCTACGGCCTGCCGGCATTTAACGTCAACAACCTCGAACAGGTGCAGGCCATCATGGCTGCCGCCGACGCTGTCAACAGCCCGGTGATCATGCAGGCCTCGGCCGGCGCGCGCAAGTACGCGGGCGAAGCCTTCCTGCGTCACCTGATCGACGCTGCGGTCGAAGCGTATCCGCACATCCCGGTCGTCATGCACCAGGATCACGGCCAGTCGCCGGCCGTCTGCATGGCCGCGATCCGTTCGGGTTTCTCGTCGGTGATGATGGACGGTTCGCTCGAGGCCGATGGCAAGAGCGTCGCCAGCTATGAATACAACGTCGCTGTCTCGCAAGAAGTCGTCAAGTTTGCGCACTCGATCGGCGTGACCGTCGAAGCCGAACTGGGCGTGCTCGGTTCGCTCGAAACGATGATGGGCGACAAGGAAGACGGCCACGGCGCCGACGGCGCCATGACCCGCGAGCAGCTGCTGACCGACGTCGACCAGGCCGCCGACTTCGTCAAGCGCACCGGGTGCGATGCGCTGGCAATCGCCATCGGTACCTCGCACGGCGCGTACAAGTTCACGCGCAAGCCAACCGGCGATATCCTGGCGATCGACCGCATCAAGGAAATCCACGCACGCATCCCGAACACCCACCTGGTGATGCACGGTTCGTCGTCGGTGCCGCAAGAGCTGCTGGCGATCATCCGCGAATTTGGCGGCGACATGAAAGAGACCTACGGCGTGCCGGTCGAAGAGATCCAGGAGGGCATCAAGCACGGTGTTCGCAAGATCAACATTGACACCGACATTCGCCTGGCGATGACGGCAGCGATTCGCAAGTACATGTTCCAGAATCCGTCGAAGTTCGATCCACGCGACTACCTGAAGCCGGCGCGCGAAGCGGCAATGGACGTGTGCAAGGCGCGCTTCCTGTCGTTCGGCTGCGAAGGCCAGGCTGACAAGATCAAGCCGATCCCGCTGGACAAGATGGCCGAGCGCTACAAGGCCGGCGAGCTGGCGCAGATCGTTCAATAAATCTCGAACGGCTCTGTGGGTTGGCGGCGTTGCCGCTGACGTGGTGATCGTGCGCGTCTCCGGTTTTGCGCCGGATGATGTTGACGCCAACCATCACCGCGTGGACGGCGTAGCCGTCCACCCTACGTCTGATCGTTGGCTGCATCGCCCTGTGATAGGCCGCCTGCACCAGCTTTTGACGTAAAATATCGCATTGACCAGGCTTTACCGCCTGACTTTCACAACCGGCGGCCCGTTCCGCCGGTTCCGCTTTCCTGATACCCCATCTATGAACAGCCTCTACCAATCCTCCATTCAGTCCCTGCCACTGCTCGGTCACGGCAAGGTGCGCGATAACTACGCCGTTGGCGACGACAAGATCCTGATCGTCACCACCGACCGCCTGTCGGCCTTCGACGTGGTCATGAACGAGCCGATTCCCGGCAAGGGCAAGGTACTGAACCAGATGAGCGATTTCTGGTTCGAGAAGCTTGGCCACATCGTGCCGAACCACCTGACCGGCGTTGCGCCCGAAAGCGTGGTCGCGCCGAACGAGGTCGAGCAGGTAACCGGCCGCGCGGTCGTGGCCAAGCGCCTGAAACCGATCATGGTCGAAGCCGTCGTGCGCGGCTACATCATCGGTTCGGGCTGGAAGGATTATCAGCACAGCGGCGCCATCTGCGGCATCGCGCTGCCAGCCGGTCTTCAGCAGGCTGAAAAGCTGCCGGAGCCGATCTTCACGCCGGCCGCCAAGGCCGACCTGGGCGAGCACGACGAAAACATCTCGTTCGCCCAAATGGAAGAAAAAATTGGCGCCGAGCTGGCCGCCAAAATGCGCGACATCAGCATCAAGCTCTACACGACCGCTGCCGAATACGCGGCCACGCGCGGCATCATCATCGCCGACACCAAGTTCGAATTCGGCCTGGACGACAACAACGTGCTGCACCTGATGGACGAAGTGCTGACCGCCGATTCGTCGCGCTTCTGGCCAGCCGACTCGTACGCGCCGGGCATGTCGCCGCCGTCGTTCGACAAGCAGTTCGTGCGCGACTATCTCGAAACGCTGACCGAGTGGCCAAAGACCGCACCGGCGCCGAACCTGCCGCAGGACGTCATCGACAAAACCCAGGCCAAGTATTTCGAGGCCATCGAACGCCTGACCGGCGAAAAGCTGAAGGCATAAGTGATGACCGAGCAATCCAAGCCGCTCGTCGGCGTCATCATGGGCTCGTCGTCCGACTGGGACGTGATGCAGAACGCGGTCGCGATCCTGAAGCAGTTCGGCGTGCCGTTCGAAGCGTCGGTGATTTCGGCCCACCGCATGCCGGACGAAATGTTCACCTACGCCGAGACAGCCCGCGCGCGCGGCCTGCGCGCGATCATCGCCGGCGCCGGCGGCGCGGCGCACCTGCCTGGCATGGTGGCCGCCAAGACCATCGTGCCGGTGCTGGGCGTGCCCGTGCCATCGAAGTATCTGCGTGGCGAAGATTCGCTGTTGTCGATCGTGCAGATGCCCAAAGGCGTGCCGGTGGCGACGTTCGCCATCGGTGAAGCGGGCGCCGCCAACGCAGCCTTGACCGCCGTGGCGATCCTGGCTGCCAATGACGAGGCGCTGGCCGACAAGCTGGAGCAGTTCCGCCGCGACCAGACTGCCGCGGCCCAGGCCATGACCTTACCTGTTTGATCCGATGACCCAAGCGCTGCAGACTTCTCCAATTCTTCCATCGGCCGATCCGTCCACCTGGCTCGGCGTGATGGGCGGCGGCCAGCTTGGCCGCATGTTCGCGCATGCCGCGCAAAGCATGGGCTACCAGGTTGCCGTGCTCGAACCAAGCACCGATTGCCCGGCCGGGCAGGTTGCCGATCGCACCATCGAAGGCAACTACGACGATGCGGCGGCGCTGGCCGAACTGCGCGCGCTGTGCGCCGCCGTGACGACCGAGTTCGAGAACGTCCCGGCCGACAGCCTGCAACTGCTGGCCGAAGGCAGCTTTGTTGCACCGGGTGCGTCGTGCGTGTCGATTGCCCAGGACCGCATCGCCGAAAAGCGTTTCTTTGTCGAGTGCGCGCCAACCTCGAAGGTGATGCCGGCGCCGCACAAGACGATCGCCTCGCACGCCGACATCGACGCCATCGGTGACGACCTGCTGCCGGGCATCCTGAAAACCGTGCGCATGGGTTACGACGGCAAGGGCCAGGTGCGCGTGCGCACGCGCGACGACGTGCGCGCGGCGTTTGACGACATGAACGGCGTGACCTGCATGCTCGAAAAGATGCTGCCGCTGGCCTATGAAGTGTCGGTGCTGACCGCGCGCGGCCATGACGGCGCCTCGGTCGTGTACCCGATCGCCGAAAACGTGCATCGTGACGGCATTCTGTTTACCACCACCGTGCCGGGCCCGAACGTGTCGCCGGCATGCGCGCGTCAGGCCCAGGATGCGGCGCGCGCCATCGTTGACCAGCTGGGTTACGTCGGCGTGCTGTGCATCGAGTTCTTCGTGCTTGACGACGGCACGCTGGTCGTCAACGAGATGGCGCCGCGCCCGCACAACAGCGGTCACTACACGTTAGATGCCTGCATCACGAGCCAGTTCGCGCAGCAGGTGCGCGCGATGGCGCGCCTGCCGCTGGGCGACGTGCGCCAGCATTCGCCGAGCGTCATGCTCAATATCCTGGGCGACGTCTGGTTTGACGGTGACACTGACAAGACGCGCGAACCGGCCTGGGACCGCGTGCTGGCGCTGCCCGGCGCCAACCTGCACCTGTACGGTAAGGACGATCCGCGCCGCGCCCGCAAGATGGGCCACGTGACCTTCGTTGCGCCCACACTGGACGAAGCGCAGGCCAATCTGCGCGCCGCCTGCGCCATCCTCGGCATCGCACCCTGATCATGACCGACCTGCAGATCGACCAGTCGGTCATTGACACCGCCGCCCGCCTGCTCGAAGCGGGTGAGCTGGTCGCGTTCCCGACCGAGACCGTGTACGGCCTGGGCGCCGACGCCGAGAACCCGGCCGCAGTGGCCGCCATCTACGCTGCCAAGGGCCGGCCGCAAGACCATCCCGTGATCGTGCACCTGGCGCCGGAAGCCCCGCTCGATTACTGGGCCTGCGACATCCCGCCAGAGGCTGGCGCGCTGGCCGCGGCCTTCTGGCCCGGCCCGCTGACGATGATCCTGAAACGCGCGCCGAATATCCCCGATGCTGTCAGTGGTGGCCAGGACACGGTTGGCCTGCGCTGCCCGTCGCACCCGGTGGCGCTGGCGCTGCTGCGCGCGTTCAAGGGCGGCAAGGGCGGCATTGCCGCGCCGTCGGCCAACAAGTTCGGGCACGTCAGCCCAACCCTGGCCGATCACGTCGTCGACGAATTCGCGATGGACGACACGGTGGCGATGGTGCTCGATGGCGGAGCGTCGCAGGTCGGCATCGAGTCGACCATCGTCGACCTGTCGCGCCTGGCCACGCTCGGCCCCGTGCTGCTGCGCCCTGGCCACATCAGCGCCGAGGCGATCGCGGCCGTGATCGACCGCATGCCGGCCGCAGCCGATGCAGCCGCGCCGCGCGCCTCGGGTACCCTTGAATCGCATTACGCGCCGCACACGCCGGTGGCGATGCAGGAGCGCGCGGTGCTGCTCGAGACGATCGAACAGCTGCACGCGGCCGGGCGCAAGGTCGCGCTGATCCACGTCAGCACCATGCCGGAAACCCACGCCGCGCAGCGCCTGCCGCCCCAGCCTGCAGGATTCGCCCACGCGCTGTACGCCGCGCTGCGCGCAATGGACGGGCAGGGCGCTAACGTCATCCTGGTCGAATCCCCGCCACAGCAGGGCGAGTGGCTGGGCGTCAACGATCGCCTGCGCCGCGCTGCGCATGGATCGACGGGCATCGTCCACGGATTGCTCAACAATCGCCCAAACGTTTAATTCACGTCAACGAATCGATTGATGGGGCGTAAGTACGCCGCAACTTGCCGCCCCACCCGTTACAAATTCCCCACTTTCTGCCGAGTAAAGGCTGGTTATAATCCGACCCCGACAGCCAGACCCATCGCATCTGATAGGTACGTATCGCAACGGCCATTAAGCAATGGATTTTGCTATACATGGGTAATGAACGCTGGCATAGTAAGCAGGCAGCGAATAGCACGAGCGTTCGTTTAGAAAAAAATTCAACTCAGGAGACACAATGCGTCAAACCAAATTTGCGCTGGCCGTGCTGACGGCAGCGCTGCTGTCCGCGTGCGGCGGCGGCACGAGCCCGGCAGGCGGCGACCAGGCGACCAAGGTCACGTTCACCAAGCAGGTCTCGTTCGGCGACAGCCTGTCGGACGTCGGTACCTACCGCGTCGGCGCCGTGGCGGCAGCTGGTGGCGGCAAATTCACCATCAACGGTGACAGCACTGCCAAGAGCGAAGACCTGAACGGCAAGATCTGGCTCGACTTCATGGCTGCCCAGCTGAAACTGCCGGCGCCATGCGCTGCGCAGACCGGCCTGCAAGGCGACGCATCGCTTGGCTTCTCGGTTCCGATCGTCAATAACCCGAATTGCTTCAACTACGCCCAGGGCGGTTCGCGCGTGGTCAACCCGATCGGCCCGGGCAATGCTGCGACCGGCTCGCCGATCGGCGAAATGACCACCCCGATGGTTACCCAGATCGCGAACCACCTGGCCCGGTCTGGCAACAAGTTCACCGGCACCGAGCTCGTGACGGTCCTGTCGGGCGGCAATGATGTGCTGATGCAACTGGCAGCCGTGACCAGCGCCGGCACCGCCGCCGGTGCACAAGCCTTCGCCGGCGCCCTGGCCACCCGCCTGGGCGCCACCGCCACCAACCCGCAAGCCGCCACCCAGGCAATCCTGGCCGCGATCGCCACCGAGAATGCCCGCCCAGGCAAGACCGATGCAACGCTGGTCGCTGCCGCCGTGCGCGCTGCCGCCACCCAGCCGGGCAATTCGGCGGTTGCTGCACCTGCCGTGTACGGTCCGCTCGTGACCGCCGCGCAAGCGGACGGCACCGCTGCCGGCAACACCGCCGCCGGCGCTTACGCTACTGCCAACGCCACGGCGATGGTGACGGCGCTGGGCACCGCCGGTGCGCAGATGGCTGGCCTGGTCAAGAACGAACTGCTGGCCAAGGGCGCGAAGTACGTGATCGTTGCCAACCTGCCTGACGTGGCCAGCACGCCGACCGCGAAATCGCGTCCGGCTGCAATCCAGTCGCTGGTCGCCGCGATGGTCAATGCCTTCAACACACAGCTCAAGGCCGGCCTGGGCGCCGACGATGCGCGCGTGCTGTACTCCGATCTGTACTCGGTCAGCAACGACCAGGTGAAAAATCCTGGCCCGTATGGCTTGACCAACACCAGCACCCCGGCGTGCGCCAACAACGCGCTGGGTGGGACCTCGCTGATCTGCACCGCCAACAACACGGTGGCAGGTGATGTGAGCCGCTACATGTTCGCCGACGGGATCCATCCGACCCCGTTCGAGAACGACCTTATCGCCCGCTACGTCTTCAAGGACATGGCTATCAAGGGCTGGCTGTAAGCAGGTTCTCAGCAACGAGCGGCGGGCCTGCCCTGGCGGCGGGCCCTCACACATCTATCAGGAGAAGTCATGAAAGTTCGTTTTAGCAGTATCGCCAAGGTTGCGGGTGTCGCTGCCGCACTGGCGTTCGCCACCGGCGCATCGGCGCAATCGGCCGGCCAGATCACCGCCAAGGTCGGTTTCAACCGCCTGATGCCGAAGGTCGAAAGCGGTGACATCAGCGCGCCGGCACTGCCAGGCACCAAGGCCGACGTCGGCAACGACATGCAGCCAGTGGTCATCCTGTCGTACAGCTTCACCGACAACCTGTCGGTCGAGGGCGCCCTCGGCACGCCATACAAGCACCAGATCTACGGTGCGGGCGCGATCACCGGCGTGGGTTCGGTGGGCACGGTCGAGGCGCTGCCGCCGACCGCGTTCTTCCAGTACCGCTTCTTCGCGCCGACCGCGGCTTTCCGTCCGTTCATCGGCGTGGGCCCGACCTATGCGTACTTCATGAAGGAACGCGGTAACGGCAAGCTGACCTCGATCACCAATCCTGGCAGCGACGTGCCGACCACCTTCAAGATCGACAACAAGCTGACCTACAGCGCGCAAGTGGGTATCGCGATGAACTTCGACGAGCGCTGGTTCGCCGACGCAACGGTCATCAAGACGCGCCTGCGCACCGACGTGCACTTCTCGACCGGCCAGACCCAGTTCATGAAACTGGATCCGGTGGCGATCGTGCTGGCGGTGGGTTACAAGTTTTAAGCACAATGCGCAGCAATGCCGTAGGGTGGACGGGTTCCCCGTCCACGCGGTGATCGTTGGCGGCGCTGCGTTCTTGCCAGATGATCTTGCAGCTAACCATCACCGGCGCTGCGTTCTTGCCAGATGATCTTGCAGTTAACCATCACCGCGTGGACGGCATAGCCGTCCACCCTACGGCGTGACGTGATGTGCGTGATACAAGCCCGCCGTGTGCGGGCTTTTTTAATGCGCGCCGGTTGCGTACTGCACGAATAGTTCGGCACTCATTGCCGGCTGATACAGGAAGCCCTGGTAGAGATGGCAGCCGGCATCGGCCAGAAACTGGCGCTGGCCCGCCGTCTCCACGCCTTCGGCAATCACCTGCAAGCCCAGGCTGTCGCCTAGCCCGATGATCGAGCGCACGATCGAGGCGTCGTTCTGGTCGGTGAGGACCTCGCGCATGAACGAGCGGTCGATCTTGAGCTGGTCCAGCGGCAGCTTGCGCAGGTAGGCCAGCGACGAGTAGCCGGTGCCGAAATCGTCCAGCGAAAACGAGACACCCTGCCGTTTCAGCGTGGCCATCGTCTGCGCAGTGAGCGTGAAATCGGTGACGACCAGGCTTTCGGTCAGCTCCAGGCGCAGCCCTGACGGCTGCACGCCGGTCTCGGCAAAAATCGTCGCCAGGAGCGTCACGAAATCCGGTTCGGTGAACTGGCGCGCGCCGACGTTGACCGACAGCGTCAGGCCGGCCGTTGCCGGCTGGCGCTGCCAGCGCGCCAGTTCGAGGCAGGCGGTGCGCATGACCCAGGCGCCGATTTCGATGATGAGCCCGCTTTCTTCGGCGATGCGGATGAAGTCAAACGGCAGCACGACCTTGCCATCGGGCTGGCGCCAGCGCAGCAGTGCTTCGGCCCCGATCACGCGACCCGAGCGGTCGAGTTGCGGCTGGTAGTGCAGCACGAATTCGTGGTGCTGCAGCGCGCGGCGCAAGCCGCTTTCGAGTTCGGCGCGCGCGAGCCACGCGGCCTGGACTGCCGGGTCGTGGAAGCGAAACGTGTTGCGCCCGGCCGCCTTGGCCTGGTACATCGCGGCGTCGGCCTGGCGCAAGGTCGATTCGACCGTGTCGTGCAGGCCGCACAGCGTGACCACGCCGACGCTCACCGACAGCGTGTAATGCAGTTCGCCCAGCTGGAACGGCGCCGCCAGCGCTGCGACCACCTTTTTGGCGACCGTCTCGGCCTGCGCCGCAGCCACATCGCGCGAATCCTCGACGGGCCGGATCAGTACCACGAACTCGTCGCCGCCCAGACGCGCCACCATGTCCGCTTCGCGTACGCAGCCTTCGAGCCGGCGCGCCACGGCCTGCAGCAGCAGGTCGCCGGCGGCGTGGCCCTGGCTGTCGTTGAGGTACTTGAAGTTGTCGAGGTCGCAGAACATCAGCGCGCCGCATTTGCCGCTGCGGGCGCTGCCGAGCAGGGCGCGGCGTAGCTGATCAAGCAGGTTGGCGCGGTTGGGCAGGTCGGTGAGATGGTCGAAGAACGCCAGCCGGAAGATCCGCGCTTCGCTCGATTTGCGCTCGCTGATGTCGGTGCCGATCACCAGAATCTTCTGGCTCGCGCCCGGCACGGCGTCGGGCGCCAGCAAGGTCCAGCGCGTGTCGGTGTCGACCTTCGAGCCGTCACGCCGCATGTGCGCCAGTTCGCCGCACCATTCGCCATCGGCCAGCGTGTGGGCGAACGCGGTTTCGTAGTGGGCCTGCTCGTCGCACAGCAGCTCGCAAAAGCGCTTGCCGATCGCTTCGTGCGCACTCCAGCCGTACAGGCGCTCGGCGCCATGGTTCCAGTAGCTGATGCGCGAGGCCATGTCCATGGCGATGATCGCATCACGCGCCTGCTGCAGGAACGACGCCTGCTCGAGCATGACCAGATCGGCATGCTTGACCCGCGTGAAATCGGCCAGGAAACCTTCGAGCGTGCCGGCCTGCCGGTTCAGGGCGCCTTGTTCCCAGATCCACCGGATTTGCCCGTTGGCAGTACGAATCCGGTACGTGACCTGGAAGGGCTGGTTCTGGGCCAGTGCGATCGCCACCGCCGCATGCATCTGGTCGCGGTCTTCTGGCAGGATAATGCTCGCAAACGACAGGCCCGGTCGGCCGGTGAACGCGGCGGCCGAGTAGCCGGTTACTTTTTCGACGCCGTCGCTGATGAACACCATGCTCCATTCGCTGTCATTGCGACAGCGGTACGCAGCGCCCGGCAAATTACTCAGCAGCAGGTCGAGCGACAAGGCATCGCTGCGGCTGGATGCGGATGGATCGGATACGGGGTGGGTCAAGCTCATCATGCCTCTGCCGTGAAATGCGCCAGCCTGTGCAGGCCATGCAACATGCATTCGATGGTAGCGCAAATCGGGCCGCTCGCAAGTCCCAAGTACGGGTGACCAGACGAATCGTCATCAGATGCATTCGGTATGCCACGCAAGGTAAAGCGGCATTGGCAAGGTGTCACAATTGACTGGCGCCACATGTCATCCAGACGCGGCATCCCAGGCCCCAAAAAGTGTTCTCTTTGGCAAGTCGCATGCTAGACTGGACGGCTGATTTTCATGGTGCTACGCATGTCCCCCGCCTCGTTCGCCTGTCTCGGCTTGTTGCTTTGTGCTGTCCTGCAAGCGTGCGATGCGCATGGCAGTGGCTTGCGCGCGCTGCGCATCGCGGCGGGCGACACGCCGGCGATCAACGGCGCCCTGGATGATCCCGCATGGCGCCGCGCGCCCGTCTACCAGGACTTCCACAAGCACCAGCCGCGCGACGGCGCACCTGCCCCTAATGCATTGAAGACCAGCGTGCAAGTGCTGGTCGACGACGGTGCGCTGGTGTTCGGCATCCGCGCCTGGGATGACGCGCCGCACCTGCGCCGGGGCCTCCTGGCGCGGCGCGACAAGGTCGCTGTCGACCAGGACTTCATCGGCATCTGGATCGACCCGGCCGGCCATGGCCGCAATGCCCAGTTCGTACGCATCAACACCACCGGCGTGGTCAGCGACGGCATCCACCGCGCCGAGGATGACGAATCGGATCTCGGGCCGGATTTTCCGGTCGAGACAGCCGTGACCATCCTGCCCGACGGCTACAGCATGGAAGTGCGCTGGCCGTTGTCGAGCCTGCGCTTCCCATACGCCGATGGCCGCAACTGGCGCCTGATGGTCGAGCGCAGCATCCCCCATGCCGATGGCATGCTGCTGGTGACGGCGCCATTCAGGATCGACGCGCTCAGCCACCTGAGCTTTCTGCAGGAGATCGATGGCATGGAGGCCACCGTGCAGGCAGTGCGCGACCGCAGCTTTCTGGAGCTGCGGCCCGAACTGACGGTGCGCAGCGAACGCGCCGCCATGCCGGGGACGCGCACGCGCGGCAGCCAGGCCGAACTGGGCCTGGAGATCAACGCCCGTCCGCGCGCCGACTGGGTGTTCAATGCCACCATCAATCCCGATTACTCGCAGGTCGAGATCGACGAGCCGGTGTCGCAGGGTGCCGGCAATATCGCGCTGTCGCTGCCCGAGAAGCGCGGTTTCTTTCTGGAGAGTGCGGACGTGCTGGGCCTGCCGCTGCCGGCCTTTTATTCGCGCACCGTGAACGATCCTGAATACGGCCTGCGCGCAACCTGGCGCGCGGCGCATGCCGACGCCACGGCGATGAGCCTGCGCGACGAGCCGGGTGGCCTGATCCTGCGCGGCAAGCCGTACGAAACGCTGGAATACGGGCAGACCAAGCGGACGGTCGCGAGCCTCGTGCGCGCGCGCTGGCACGGGGAAGGCTTGTTGCTGGGCGCATTTGCCTCGCAGCGCGACTACCACCGTTTCGGCGGCAACGACGTCGTCGGCGTCGATGCCCAGTGGCGCGGCGAAGGGGCGGATGGCGAGCAGCAGCAACTGTCCGGCGTGGCGATGGTGTCGCGCACGACGGCGGGCTTTGTCGACGACGACGTGCCGGCGCGGGTGGCGGGGCGCTCGGGCGGCTACCTGTGGGGCAAGTCGCTGCACAAGACCGAACGCTGGTGGTACGAGGCTGAAGTCGAAGCGATCGCGCCCGGCTTCGTCAACGACAACGGCTTCGTGCCACAAGCAGGCATCGCCCGCGCCACCGGCTCGATCAACCGCATCCTGGGGCCGCAATCCCTGGGAGGGCTCGAGCTGTACGAGTTCGAGACTTACCTGGTCCTGCACGAGATGCGCACGCTGGCCGACCGGGTGACTGGGCAGGCCGGCGGCGAAACGGTCGAGCGCAAGTTGCGCCCGGGCGTCTGGCTGGCCGCGACCCGGCGCACGAATGTGTGGGCCGAACTGGGCTTCGACCGCCAGCGCGCGCGGCCGCTGGGGCGCCTGCATGATACGCGCGTCGTCAATGTCGGCATCGAGACAACGCCCGCACCATGGATCTCGAAGATCGCACTGGAAGCGGCGCTCGGGCGCCAGCTGGACGCCGATGCCGACCGCGTGGGACCGGGCGGGAACGTGATCCTCGACGTCGGCCTGCGCTTTCCCTTGCCACGCGGGTGGTCTCTGGAGCTCGACAACCACGTTAATCGCGCCTGGGTGCAGGGCACGCTGGGCCAGCCGGCATTTTCCGACACGGCCTGGCGCGCGCTGGCCATCGTCCATTTCAGCCCGCGCGACTCGGTGCGGCTGCTGGCGCAAAACACGTGGGCCGCACGGCGCGACGATGGGGTAACGCAACTCGAAGCATGGAACGACCGCCAGGTACACCGCTCGCTGCTGTACCGCTACCAGTGGCGGCACGGGCGCACAGTGTCGCTGGGCATTGTCGATGACAAGCTGCCGCTGGTGGATGAACGGAGCAGATCGCTGACCTTCAAGCTGCAATGGGAAGTGTAGCCGCTGTCAAAAGCCGGGGTCAGGTCTGACATTCGGACACGACCTCAACCTTAATTGCTTGACTGACGAATCGCCTTGAAATTCGAGGGCGGTATTAAATGATCCGCCCGGAATTGTCGCGCTCAGGAAATCAAAAAACAGATGCCAGTGCAGAGGCCGTGTCCGAATGTCAGACCTGACCCCGCTTTGGGATTTTGACGTGCGCTACGCAACCTGCGGCTCGGTGCTATGCTTTCACCATGACTACTGATACCGATATTGAACTGTCCGGCGCCTTCCAGGCCAAGGACAGCAACGGCCGTACCCTCGACGTCAAGGAGATCCGCATTTTCGACGAGGGTTACGGGATCATCGATGTGTACGTGGAGTTTGCTGCCAAGCTCGATCCTGATGCCTACAAGGACACCGTCCTGGTGCGTCAACTCGTCGAGCGCCTGCGCACGCTCGGGTACAAGGGGCCAGACTTCGGCCACAGCGACCCGGGCCTGCAAGAGAGCCGCCTGATCGTGCTCGAGGCGCCGGAAGAATTTTCCGCGTTTGCCAAGAGCCGCGGCTGGAAGAATCTGGCCGAAGAGTTCGACGAATAAGCTGCAGCAGCAACGTGGCAAAACAATGGGGCCAGGTTCGTCAGCGAACCCGGCCCCATTCTTTGTAGAACCTGCGCTGCGCTTACGAACCCAGGCGCAGTTGCAGGCCGGTGTCGGTATAGGTCGGCGTCACGGTAAAGCCGTCGACCGTGATGGTGCTGAACTTGCCCTTCAGGCTCGCCGCGCTGATGACGGTGAGCGTGTCGCCCACGGCCGGCTTGACGCCATCCTGGAACTTGATGCGCAAGGTGCCGCCGCCGATGGTGGCCGCGCCAGTCACGCTCATGCGCCCGCCCTGGGCCGCGCCCAGGCGCAGTTCCAGCGTCGCGCCGGTCAGCTGCGTGTACTTGCCGCCCACGACCAGCGTGGCCGGTGCGTTGCTGATCACGGTGCCGCCGCCAGCGACATACACGTCACCCTTGCCGAAGGCGGTTGTCGACAGCGCTTCGAGGCTACCAGCGTCGACTTGCGTGCCGCCAGTCCAGGCATTCTTGCCGCCCAGCTTCAACGCGCCCGAACCTTGCTTGACCAGCTTGCCGCTGCCGGTGATGTCGTTGCGCCAGCGGTCTGCTGCATGAAAGCCGCCTTTGCTCGCGTCCATGTTCAGCACGACGTTGCCGGTGAAGACTGCATAACCTTCGGCCGCAGCAAACAGGTTCAGGCGGCCCCAGCCTTCAGCATCGTCCAGGACCGGATAGCCGGAACCAATCGCGGTGGTTTTCAGCACGACGCGGCGCTGCGCGTCGGTCAGGTACGGCAGGCGCGTTTCCAGCAGCACTTCGGCGCCTTTCGGCACCACAGCCGGGGCGGTCGTCGAGCCGATCAGTGGCAGGCCGAAGGTCATGCGGCGCAGGTAGTTGGCTTTGCTGGTCGCGTAGTCGGCAAAGCGGTCGTTGGCCGGTGTGCCCGAGATGGCGTAGCTCGGGAAGGTGCTGGCGGTCGTGCCGGTCAGCTTCATCAGCGTGGTCTGCGCCTGCTCACGGGCGGCGGCGCGCGTGGTGGCGCCGGCAGCGATCAGGTTGGCGGTGGCGACGGCTTGCGCCTGCACGCGGCCGCTGATCACGTCCAGTGGCGAGTGCATGCCGGCATAGATGCGGCTCTCGCCCAGTTCGAGGCCACGGCCGACCAGTTCCTGGTAGCGTTCCGGCAGCACGTAGGCCATCGCGACGGCGTTGCGTACGGCTTCGGCCGAGTGGCCGCTGGTGAAGCCGCCGTCGGTGTTCGGCGTCGCGCTCTTGGCTGGTTCCAGCTGCGGCACGACCTGCACTGCGCTGCTCCAGCGGTAAGGGCGCGCGTATTTGTAGAAGCGCTTGGCTGGCTCGGTCGAACCGTTGCCGCCCATCGCATTGACCAGGTCGACGACTTTGCCGAACTCGGCATTGGCGGCGCCGCCGACGCCGTTGTTGTTGCCGCCATCTTCATACTTGACCTTGATGGCATCCGCCGGCATGTCATTGATGGTGGTGGTCTGGCGGGTGGCGCTGCGCCACGCATCGGTCAGCGGGCCCATGCCGCCGGTGACGCTGTAGCCCTTGCTGCGCCGGTCGTCCAGGTAGGCCAGCAGGGCCTGTTCGGGGGTGCGGCTCGCGGTGGCCTTGACCACGTAGTCGATGTTGGCATTGTGCACGGCGGCGTTGACGATCGTGCCGCCATTGGTGCCGTCGTTCGGCACGCCGGTCCAGGTCGATGCGGCAACGGCCGGGAAGCCGTCGACGGCCGGGGCCGTCTGGCCTGCATCGACGAGTTCAGTGACCGGCTTCCAGATGGCGAGCATGCCGCCCAGCACGCGCACGCCGGCATTCGTGGCCAGCGTGGCGTAGCGGGCATCGCCGCGCTGGTTGGTGGCGGCGGTGTCGACAAAAGCGAGCACGGACGGTGCCGGCGCCGTGTCGGCCGCGCCCTGGTCCGCTGGCGCGGCCGGGATGACGATGGCGACATCGGCAGCGGCGGCGTCGTCATGGTGGTCGGAACCACCGCAGGCGGACAGGGCAAGTGCAGCGCCAATGGCGACGGCAAGCGGAAGACGGCGGAGAACGACGTGATGCATGTGGACCCTTCAATGGTGGTGAGGCGAAAAATTGAAGGGATGATAAGAAGTGCGTGTGACGTCATGATGACGCGCGGTCGGTTGCTTCCGATCACCGGCGGTAGGTAGCGGTGATCGGGCGCTGCCCCGCGTCAGTCGACCGTCACACCGGCGTCCTTGACCACTTTGCCCAGCTTGACCGATTCGGTGCGCATCAGGGTGCCGAACGCGTCCGGCGTGCCGCCGACGACCGGCGTGCCCAGCTCTTCCCATTTCTTGCGGAAGGCCGGGTCGGCGAAGATCTCGTTGAGCGCCCCGTTCAGGCGCATCACCACCGGCTTGGGTGTGGCGGCCGGCGCCACGATGCCGTGCCAGCCCGTGAAGTTGTAGCCGCTCAAGCCCGATTCGGCCAGCGTCGGCACGTCCGGCAAGCTCGGCACGCGGGTGGCCGTCGTCACGGCGATCGGATGCAGCTTGCCCGTCTTGATGTACTGGACCGAGCTGCCCAGGATGTCGAACATGACCTTGACGTGCCCGCCCAGCACATCGTTCAGCGCCGGGCCGGCGCCCTTGTAGGGAACGTGTTGCAGCCTGGTGCCCACCGCAGTATTGAACAGTTCGCCCGCCAGGTGTTGCGGGGTGCCGTTGCCGGCCGAGGCAAAGCTCAACGTCTCGGGATGCTCCTTTGCCATGGCAACGAACTGCTTGACGTTCTTGACCGTGACCGAGGGGTGCACTTCGAGCACCAGCGGGAACGCCGAGATCTGGATCACCGGGGCGAAATCCTTGTCCGGGTCGAACGGGATCGATTTGTACAGCGTCTTGTTGACCGCCATTGGCCCGCTGGCCGCCAGCAGGATCGTGTAGCCGTCCGGTGCCGACTTGGCCACCATGCCCGTGCCGATATTGCCGCCGGCGCCGCCCCGGTTGTCGATGATCACGGGTACCTTGAACTTTGCCTGCAGCGGTCCCTGGATCAGGCGCGCCATCGCGTCCGTCGGCCCGCCTGGCGGGTAGGGCACGACAAAGCGGATCGGCTTCGACGGATAGACGTCGGCGGCGCCGGCGACGAGCGCCTGGGTCATGAACAGCGTTGCGAGAAGTACCTTCTTGAGCATGCTTTGTCTCCGGGTTGTCTTGTTTTGTTTTGGTGGGGTGGTACGTTGTCGTTCAGGGTGCCTGCTGCGCCAGGCGCCGTTTCAGTTCATGCACGGCGCTGTGCACCGTGGTCAGCACCGGCGCACCTGCGGCGCGGACGCAGGCGTCATGTGCACGCGCCATGCTGAATTGGGCCAGTGCGATCGTCGCGCAGCCATCGTCGATCAGCCGCCGTGCGCTGTCGGCAATCAGCTCGTCATGCAATTCGACGTCGCCCCGGTTGAGCGCATCGAGCGCGCCTTCGGCCAGCGCGCAGCGCAGTGCCACGCGCGCCGGAAATTCGGGCGGCATCGAGGCCAGCGTGGGGCCGAACGTCGCGATCAGGCCCACCGGGCCGGCCGCCTGGCCCGCCTCGGCATCGGCAATCATGGCCTGGTTCGGCTTGAGCACGGGAATGTGCGGATAGCGCTGCGCCACCGCTTCGATGCAGGGGCCGAAGGCCGAACAGGTAAACAGGATGGCCTCGGCCCCGCTGCCGAGCGCATAGTCCGCCAGATCGGCAAAGCGCTTGTGCATCGCAGCGTCCAGGCCACGGCCGGATCGCGCCAGGTCGGCCGACAGCGAATCGTCGAGCAGATTCATGCGCGTGGCTTCGGGCCATTGCTCGGCCATGAAGGCATTGATCGGCTCGACCGAATGGCTCAGCGCATGGATCAGGGCGATGCGCGGCGCCGGGCGCTTCGCCGCTGAAGGGGGGGCAGACATGATCATTGGTCCTCGATCCGTGGCAGTTCGGGTGCCAGCAGGCGCAAACCGGCCATCAACAGGCCATCGTAACGCGCGCGCTCGGCAGCAATGGTGTCCGGCGTCCAGCGATAAAAGCCTTCGCCCGTTTTCATCCCGTAATGGCCGGCGTCGTAGCGCTGCGCCAGTACCCGGCCCGGCGTGGTGTTGGCCGCCAGCGACGGGTACATGGTGGTCGCGGCCGGGCAGTGCACGTCGATGCCGGCATGGTCGCGCTGCAGCACGGGGCCGGCCGCAAGAAAGCGGAAGCCAAAGCCGAAGCGCACCGCAGCGTCGACATCCTCGGCCGTTGCAATGCCGGCATCGATCAGCGCAAACGCTTCACGCGCGAGGGCATGCTGCAGGCGGTTCGCCAGGAAACCCGGCAGGTCCTTGCGGACCAGCACCGGCACCATGCCGCAGGCACGCATGAAGGCCATCAACGACTCGGCCAGCTTGCTTGATGAGTTCGCGCCGAGCACCACCTCGACCAGCGGCACCAGATGCGCCGGCATGAAGAAGTGCAGGCCCAGCATCCGCTCGGTGCTTTCCAGGTGTTCGCCGATGGCCGAAATGGGAAAGCTCGAGCTGTTGCTGCACAGCAGAGTATCGGGACGCGCGCGCTGGACCAGCTCGGCAAACAGTGCCTGCTTGAGCGCCAGCTTCTCTGGAATGCACTCGATCACCAGGTCGATGGCCTGCCAGTCGAGTTCATCGAGGCTGGCGCAGGTCGTGATGCGCTCGCGCTTGTGTTCCAGTCCCAGCTTGCGCAGGGTATCGCCAAAATAGGTGTCGAGCGCGTCGCGGCGCGTGGCGCCAGGTTCGAGCACGATCGCGCGGCAGCCAGCGCGCGCCAGCACGATCGCCACGTCGGCGCCCATCGTGCCGCCGCCTGCAACGAGGGCCAGCGCTTGCGAAGGCTTGGGAAGTATCAAGTTTTCCATGATCATTTTCGAAAAGAGAATGAACTTAGTTTGCGCTTCATCAAATTATCTGAGAAACACATTTTTTCTATAAACTTATCGATTATGGAAATAAATCTATCCGCACGTGAGTTGCGTGCCTTCCTCGCCCTGGCTGACACGCTCAGCTTCAGCAAGGCGGCGCAGCAGGTCTGCCTGTCGCAGTCAGCCCTGTCGACCCTCATCGGTCGTTTGGAGGAGGGCTTTGGCAGTCGCCTGTTCTCGCGCACCACGCGCTCGGTGGCCCTGAGTGCTGCCGGCGAGGTGCTGGTTGTGCACGCCCAGCAATTGTTGGCCGATATCGAGCGCTCGGCCGCGGCGGTACGCGACGTGACGGCGCTGCACCGGGGCCGGGTGGCATTGGCCGCGATGCCGTCGCTGGCGGCGCGGCTCGTGCCGCGCCTGTTCCGCGTCTTTCATGCGCGCCATCCCGACATCGCGCTGTCGCTGGCCGATACGCTGTCCGAACCTGCGTTCGAGCTGGTGCGCCAGGGGCGCGTCGACTTCGCCATCACTGCCGCCAATCCGGCCTACCAGGATCTGGAATACATCCCGCTGACGACCGACGAATTCGTGCTGCTGGCGGCGCCTGGGCATCCGCTGGGCCGCGACAGCAGCCCGATCCGCCTGCCCGAGACGCTGCCGTATCCACATATTTCGATGTCGCGCCACACCAGCGTGCGCCAGTACGTGGACGCGGCTGCGCTGCAGGCAGGGATCAATTTTTATCCGGCGTTTGAAGTCGACCACCTGGCCACGATTGGCGCCATGGTGGTCGAGGAGCTGGGTGTGGCGGCCCTGCCGAGCCTGGCAGCCGATGTGATTGCCAGCGCCGCGCTGGTACGGCGCGAGCTGGTCGATCCCGTCATCCGCCGCTCGATCGGCGTGGTCCGGCGCAGCGAAGGCGCGCCCACGCCCGCCGCGCAGGCGATGCTGAACCTGTTGCAGGAGCAGATTGCGGAAGGTTCTTGAACGGCGCAGCGATGGCCGCGCCGTGGGCGCTACCTGATCAGAACGCGGCGATGCCGGTCTGTGCGCGGCCGAGAATCAGCGCATGGATGTCGTGCGTGCCTTCGTAGGTGTTGACGACCTCGAGGTTGACCATGTGGCGGATGATGCCGAACTCGTCCGAAATGCCGTTACCACCCAGCATATCGCGCGCCATACGGGCGATATCGAGCGACTTGCCGCACGAATTGCGCTTCATGATCGACGTGATTTCGGGTGCTGCCGTGCCTTCGTCCTTCATGCGGCCCAGGCGCAGGCAGCCCTGCAGGCCAAGCGTGATTTCGGTCTGCATGTCGGCCAGCTTCTTTTGCACCAGTTGGTTCGCCGCGAGCGGCTTGCCGAACTGCTGGCGGTCCATCGTGTACTGGCGCGCCGTGTGCCAGCAATCTTCGGCCGCGCCCAGCGCGCCCCAGGCGATGCCGTAGCGGGCCGAATTCAGGCAGGTGAACGGACCTTTCAGGCCGCGCACGTCCGGGAACGCGTTTTCTTCCGGGCAGAACACATTGTCCATGACGATTTCGCCCGTGACCGACGCGCGCAGGCCGAACTTGCCGTGGATCGCCGGGGCCGACAAACCCTTCCAGCCTTTTTCGAGTACGAAGCCGCGGATCGCGCCTTCATCGTCCTTGGCCCACACGACGAACACGTCGGCCACTGGAGAATTGGTGATCCACATCTTGGCGCCACTCAAGCTGTAGCCGCCCTCGACCTTGCGGGCGCGCGAAATCATCGAGCCAGGGTCGGAGCCGTGGTTCGGCTCGGTCAGGCCGAAGCAGCCGATCCATTCGCCGGTGGCCAGTTTCGGCAGGTATTTCTGTTTGGTCGCTTCGTTGCCGAATTCGAAGATCGGGACCATGACGAGCGACGACTGCACGCTCATCATCGAGCGGTAGCCGGAATCGACACGCTCGACTTCACGCGCGATCAGGCCATAGGCGACATACCCCATCGCGGGGCCGCCGTATTCTTCAGGAATGGTCGGGCCGAGCAGGCCCAGTTCGCCCATTTCGCGGAAGATCGAGACATCCATCGACTCGTGACGGAACGCTTCGAGCACGCGCGGGCGCAGCTTGTCCTGGCAATAGGCGGCGCTGGCGTCGCGCACCATGCGCTCTTCGTCAGTCAGCTGGCTGTTCAGCAGCAGCGGGTCATCCCAGTGAAAAGCGGCTTTCTTGGGCGAGTCGGTACGGGTCATCGGAAATCCTGTCTCTGAATTCTGGTTAGAAGTTACCTGACCATTATAGAAACGTGGCGCAGCCCGATCTTTTCAAACTGCGACAGGCATTTTCATTTTTGACTGGCGGTGCTGCCGAACTTGCCGCCGTGGAAGATCAGCGCTGGCTGCGGCTGCAACTGGCACTCTTCCACCTCGCCGACAAAGATGACGTGATCGCCCTCCGGGTAGCGGCTGCGGTTGTGGCATTCGAACCAGGCCGACACGCCCTTGAGGATCGGCAGGCCGGTGCGCGACAGTTCGTAGTCGACGCCCTCGAACGGGTTTTCGCCGCGGCGCGCAAAGCGCATCGCCAGGTCTTCCTGACCGGCGGACAGCACATTGATTACGTAGTGCGAGTTGCCGCTGAAGATCGGCATGCTGTTCGCCCCGGCGCCCAGGCTCCACAGCACCAGCGGCGGGTCGAGCGAAACCGAGTTGAACGAGCTGGCCGTCAGGCCGCGGAAGGTGCCGTCGGCCAGGCGGGTCGTAATGACGGTGACGCCGGTCGCAAACTGCGACAGCGCTTGGCGGAAATGGGTCGTATCGAAGCCGCGCGTGGTCGCGCGGGCAGAAAGTGTATTCATGGCGTTCCTGGAACTGTGGCGCTCATTATGCCACCGTCCCGTGCAAGCTTGCCGCGCCATGCTCTCTGGCTGCATCGGCAGCGGGTCAATACAGCGGGCAGCCGAGCTTTGCGCTACATTAAGCTTATCGAAATTTTACGAATACAAGGGCCATCATGAGTGAGCAAACAGCGGGCGACGTCGCCATCCTCGGGGGCGGCTGCTTCTGGTGCATCGAGGCGGTGTTTCTCGAAGCGCGCGGCGTCACGCGCGTGGAGTCAGGCTATATGGGCGGCCATGTCGACCATCCGACTTACGAGGCCGTCTGCAACGGCACCACCGGCCACGCCGAAGTCGTGCGCCTGGAATTCGATCCGTCGGTCATCAGCTACCACGACATTCTCGAGATTTTTTTCACGATCCACGATCCGACGACATTGAATCGCCAGGGAAATGACGTCGGCACGCAATACCGGTCGGTGATCTTTACCACGTCCCCGGAGCAGGACGCCGTTGCGCGCACCGTGATGGCCGAGATGGCCATGGTGTGGGATGCGCCGCTGGTGACGCAGGTATTGCCGCAGGAAACCTGGTACAAGGCCGAGGACTACCATCAGAATTACTTCGCGCAACACCCGTTGCAGGGGTATTGCGCGTTCGTGGTGGCGCCGAAAGTTGCCAAGTTTCGTACTACGTTTGCTGAACGGCTAAGGTAGGGTGGATCGGACGCGTAGTCGGCTTCGCCATCCACGCGTTGATGGTTGGCGGCGCCGTATTCGTGCCGGATGATCTGTCTGCCAACCATCACCGCGTGGGCGGCGTAGCCGCCCACCCTACGGCTGAAGGCGGCTGCGCGTCCAGCTGCCGTCCGGCTGGCGCTGGTAGACGATCCGGTCATGAAAGCGTGAGCGGCGGCCTTGCCAGAACTCGATGCGCTCCGGCACCAGACGGAAACCGCCCCAGTTGTCGGGGCGCGCCGGATCGTCGCCGGCCACCTGTGCCACGGCCTCGTAATTCGCTTCGAGTGCGGCGCGGCTGGCAATCGGGCTGCTCTGCTGCGAAGCAATGGCCGACACCCGGCTCTTGAGCGGCCGGCTGCGGAAATAATGGTCGCTTTCTTCGCTTGACGTCATCTCGACGCGGCCTTCGATGCGGATCTGGCGCTCGAGTTCGCTCCAGAAGAACAGCAGGGCGGCCTGGTTGTTGCCGCGCAGTTCCTGCGCCTTCTGGCTGTCGTAATTGGTGTACCAGGTAAAACCGCGCGGATCGAATTGCTTGATCAGCACGATGCGCGAGCTCGGCCGGTTGCCCGGGCCGACGGTCGCCAGCGTCATCGCATTCGGCTCGTTCACCTGCGCGGCCAGGGCCTGCTCGAACCACGCCGTGAACTGCGCGATCGGGTCGTCCAGCACATCGTCTTCGTTCAGGCTGGCCTGGCCGTAATCCTGGCGCAGATCGGCCACTGCCTGGCCGACACCGGCTGTCTTGGCCGCTGTTGTGGCCGATGTTGTGGCCGATACGATGGCCGATGCCACCGGCTGGTCAAACGCCTCGGGCGCCAGCAGGCCGCGGCGGCGCTGCATCGCCTGGCCCAGTTGCGCCATCTGCTCGGGTGAGAACAGGCGCATCGCCATCGGCGCCAGCGTGCTTTCCTCACGCTCCATGTGCGCCGTGTAGCGGGCGACGAAGCGCTCGACGGCCGTGCTGGAGAGCATGGTGCCGGTGCCGGCTTCGATGGCGGTCAGTTGCTCGTGCAGGTCTTGCCACAGGGCGTCCATGTCGTTGTGGTCCTGCACGATCGTCGGCGCCAGCGCCTGCAGCGTGGCGGCGTCGTCGCCCTGCGCGGTGGCGCGCAGCATCGGGATCAGGTCCTGTTCTTCGTCGTCGTGGTGCAGGTGCGCCGCCTTGTCGAAGTAGCGCAGCACGGCGCCGGCGGCGTCGCGTGCCTGCTTGTCGACGCCATGTTCGGCCAGGTGCGGCAGCAGCTTTTCGAGTGTCGACAGTTGTTTGCGGATGCGGCCATGGCAATGCTTGAGCACGGCGATTGGCTGGGAGAAATCGGGGGCGGTGTCGGGCAGGGGAGAGGTCATTGTTCTGTGGGAGACACGCAGGTTATTTGGTTGACGAACGATTATTCTAGTGTAGTCGCGAAACACCTGTCCGCTACAATATCGGGATGAATCAATTACTTGAGCAAGGGGCGGCGGCAACGCCCACGGATGATATCGACTTTGCGCGCCGCTTCGGCGGCATCGGACGCCTGTACGGTGAGCCTGCGCTGGAACGTTTCCGCGCGGCGCACGTTTGCGTGATCGGCGTCGGCGGCGTCGGTTCGTGGGTGGTCGAGGCGCTGGCGCGCAGCGCCATCGGCCACCTGACCCTGATCGATCTCGACAACGTCGCCGAATCGAACATCAACCGCCAGATCCAGGCGCTGTCGTCGACCATCGGCATGCCGAAGATCGAAGCGCTGCGCCAGCGCATTGCCGAAATCAATCCGTTCTGCCAGGTGACGCTGGTCGAGGACTTCATCGACCTGGAGAACATCGAGACGCTGGTGGCCAATCAGGGCTTCGACTACGTGGTCGATGCGATTGACAGCGTCAAGCCGAAGGCCGCCTTGATCGCCTGGTGCAGCGCCAACCGGATGCCGCTCGTGGTGGTGGGCGGCGCAGGCGGCCAGATCGATCCGACCAAGGTCGAGATCCGCGACCTGGCGCGCACCGAGCAGGAACCGCTGCTGAAAAAAGTGCGCAAGCTGCTGCGCGCCCAATACGGTTTTTCGCGTGGCGAAAAGCAGAAGTACCATATCGACGCCGTGTTTTCGATGGAACCGTTGCGGTATCCGGAGACAGGGGACGCCTGCGAGATCGATGACAACGGCATCACGGGCCTGAACTGCGCTGGATTCGGTTCGTGCATGGTGGTGACCGCCACCTTCGGCATGGTGACGGCGGGGCAGGTGCTGCGCCGGCTGGCCGAGGCGGCCAATGCCCAGGCTGCTGCGGCTGCCAATGCCGCTGCCGGGCAAACTGTGCAAGCTGAGGCTGCCTTGCTATCATAGGTGCCAGATGCAACCGTCCGGTTGCGACCTTTTGATGGAAGAGCACACATGATTCGTCGATCCGCAGTCATCGCCCTGCTCCTGGTGGCAGGCAGCGCCCAGGCCCAGGAAGGCGCACAGGACGCCAGCAAGCCCGCGACCCAGCCGCCGCCGGAAGCGCAGCAGCCAGCTAATGCGCCTGCTGCTACCCCGGTCACGCCGCCGGTCGCCGCTGCAACCCAGGCACCGCAGGTCGAGATCGTCGATCGCGTGGTCGGTACCGGCAAGGAAGCGTCGCTCGGCAGCAATGTCGTCGTCAACTACACGGGCTGGTTCCACAAGCCGCTGGCCAAGCAGCAGCGCGGCCGCAAGTTCGATTCGTCGCTCGACAACGGCCGCGATCCGCTGGAATTCCAGCTGGGCGCAGGCCGTGTGATCAAGGGCTGGGAGCAGGGCGTAGCCGGCATGAAGGTCGGCGGCAAGCGCACCCTGATCATCCCGAGCGCGCTGGCCTACGGCAAGCGTGGCGCGGGCGGCGGAATGATTCCGCCGGACTCGGACCTGATCTTCGACGTCGAACTGCTCAACGTGAAGTAAGGCACGGCTGGTCAGCTACATGGTGCTGGACTAGCTGCTGCCCGCCCCCAAGCCGGTAGCATGCTGGTCGTTTCACGGCGCAGAAGGCAGCAACAGAGCCTCGGACAGTAATTCCTGCACAATCCTCGCCTGAAGCACATCGCGGCGTCGCTTTACAGGGTCACGGTGTTTGGCTTGCTCGGCCATCCAAAGCTTAAACTGGACGAAGCTTTCGGGCGCAATCGTTCTCATCATCGCCATCTTCCCGGTCACTGAGACAACGACTTGTTCAAAGCGGGGAGAGTCCGTCAACACGCCGGCTCTTTCCGCTTGAACCCGCCACAAGTCTTCCTCGTCATCGGTGAACCGAAACGGGTGTGGGTCTTGCTGGATGGGCTGACGGCGCAAAAAATCGACTTCGAAACCTTTTTCGTTAATGGCAGTTTCAAGCTGCGACTCCTTGCGTTGAAAGGTTTTGTCAGCGCGCTGAAGTACTGCAAGCATCGATGTCTGGGTACGCGCCATTGTTGTCAAGAACTGCATTCGCTTACGCGCGTCCCATAGCAAATCGACGTCCATCGTTGCCAACGCACCTTGCTGAATGCGTACGCTCGCCGCAGCCTCATAGGCATAGAGTGCGTGGGTACCCACGACCGTAAAGTAGTCATGCACGCGCGATTCGTGAAGAGCCTGAAGGACCGATACGACAGTAGCGGGGGTACGACCAACCTTCAAGGCTTTGTTCAGTCGTTCCGCTTCTTGTAGTGCTTCATTGAGTGACCTTAGTCGCTCTTCAACCTGATGCTTGCAGGTCGTAAAGTCAGCATGAATTTTTTCGGTTTCAGCAGACCGCCGGCCAATCCTCTGCTGTCGATTGTCTGGTGTCGTTTTGACGAGATATTCGTATTTGCCTTCGACCTTCCAATACATCCCGCCTTTGTACTGCCGGGCTCGCTCAGCGGTACGAGCATGCTCGGAAAAAATCGTGACCGAGTCCATGTACTGTCGGGCTGCGTTGTCGGAAAGTAGAAAGTAGTTCACGATAGCAATTCACCGTATATTCTGAAATTTTAAATTCTATACGGTGAAATGTCCCATCGTCACCGTGGATTGGTAGCATGCGATGTACATAAGTACGTGAATCCTCATGCACCCAGCCGTAATGAACGCAAACAGTCTAGTGGTGCCCGTGCAGCGTGCAGTGATGATGGGTCGTGCCTTCCTCGACCTGCAGCGTGCAGTGATGAATCGCGAATTGCGCGCTTAACCGGTCCACCATCGCATCGATCGCCGCATCGCCAGGATACCCGGCGGGCATCACGACGTGTGCCGTCAGCGCCGTTTCGGTCGTGCTCAGCGCCCAGATGTGCAGGTCGTGCAGATCAGCCACGCCGGGCTGCGCGAGCAGGAAGCCGCGCACCTTGTCGGCATCCACGCCAGGCGGCACGGCCGCCATCGACAGCTGCACCGATTCGCGCAGCAGCGACCATGTACCCAGCACGATGACCACCACGATCGCCAGGCTCACCGCCGGGTCGATCCAGGTCCAGCCCCAGAACATGATGATCAGGCCCGAGACCGCCACGCCCAGCGACAGCGCCGCATCGGCCGCCATGTGCAGGTAGGCGCCGCGGATGTTCAGGTCGCCCTTGCTGCCAGCCAGGAACAGCCAGGCCGAGAAACCGTTGATCAGCACGCCGATGGCGGCCACGATCGACACCGTGGCCCCGGCCACGGGCGCTGGTTCGGCGAAGCGCTGCACCGCTTCCCAGGCGATGGCGCCGCAGGCCACCATCAGCAGCAGGCCGTTGCCCATTGCCGCCAGGATCGACGAGCCGCGCAGGCCGTAGGTGTAGCGGCCGGTGGGTACGCTTTTGGCGAGCACCGCCGCACCCCAGGCCAGCACCAGGCCCAGCACGTCGGACAGGTTGTGACCGGCGTCGGCCATCAGCGCCGTCGAGTGCGCGATGAAGCCGTAGGCGAATTCGATGATGACGAAGGCCATGTTGAGCCCGATCGCCAGCGCGAAAGCGCGGCCGTTGCCTTCAGGAGAGGGCATGTGGTGATGGTGATGACCGAAGCCGTGGCCATGGTCATGGCCGTCGTGCTTGTCGTCGTGACCATGATCGTGGTCGTGGTCGTGGTCATGATCGTGCTGGTGATGTTGGCTCATGCGTCCATTCCGGTGGCGGGTTCGGCGATGTGCTCGAACATGGTGGAAAGCAGGCTGCTGATGTGGGCGTCGGCAGCTGCGTAAAAGACTTGCTTGCCCTGGCGCTCGGCCTTGACGATGCGGGCTGCACGCAGCAGGCGCAGGTGGTGGCTGACCAGTGAACTCGACAGCGACAGCGTGCTGGCGATGTCGCCCACGGCGGTCGGTTGCGTCAGGCAGGCCAGCACGATGCGCAGGCGCGTTGCGTCACCCAGCAGGTGGAACAGGTCGGCCAGCTGGCCGATCGCTTCCTCGGGCGGCGGGGCGATCGGCTGGGCGGCCGGATGCGTGTGAAGATGTTCGTGCATGCGACCCTAACATGTGAATAGGTGTTCACATGTTAGGGCAAAGAGGTGTGCCGGGCAAGCACGGTGTGGTGCACGGTGTGGCGCAATACCGGTTCAGTGACGAGGTTTGTTGCTCACCTGCCCATCGTCATCCCGAATCTCCGGCTGCCCCAGCCCCAGCTTCTGCAACTGCGGCAGGATCTTGCGCCGTTCGCCCACCGCGACCACGATCATTCGGTCCGGATCGAGCCAGCGGCGAGCCACTGCCTGCACGTCGTCGACGCCGACATTGGCCAGGTGCGCGGCCAGGCTGTCGTAGTAATCGGGCGGCAGGCCATAGACGAACAACTCCGTCAGGCTCGCGCCGATGTCGGCATTCGTCTCGAACTGCCCCGGCAGCGACAGCAGTTGCGCATTGCGCGCCGCTGTCAGCTCGTCGCTGGAGATCGGCTGCTCGCGCAGCAGCGCGACTTCGCGCAGGATTTCGCGCACCGCTTCGCCGGTCGCATCCTGCTGCACGCTGGCTTCCACCGAAAACGGCGCCGGCTGGCGGTCGTAGTCGAAGTGCGAATGGATGCCGTAGGTCAGGCCGCGCGTCTCGCGCAGATTGTTGTTGAGCCGGCTCGAGAACATTCCGCCCAGCACCCCGTTCATGATTTGCAGGGCCGGGAAATCAGGCGTGTCGCGCGCCGGGCCCATGGTCGCCACCTGCAGCGCCGTCTGGCCGGCGTCGGGCTGGTCGATCAGGACCAGGCGTGCAGCGGTCGGTCTGGCCGGGCCAACCGCAGCCGCTGGTGTCTCGGCCGCCGTCCAGCCGCCGAACTGCGCCTGCGCCAGTGCTTCCAGTTCGGCGCGCGTGATGTCGCCCGTGACCACCAGCGCCGCGTTCGACGGCACGTAATGGCGACGCCAGAAGCCGACGATGTCGTCGCGCGTCGTGCGCCGGATGGCCGGCTCCAGGCCCAGCTGGCCATAGCCTTTCGGGTGGCCGGCCCCAAACAGCGCGCCTGCCGCCGCCAGCGCAGCAACGGTTTCCGGGTCGTCGCGCTGCTGCGTGAGCGCGCCGAGGCGGTCCTGGCGCTGGCGCTCGATCTCGGCGGCAGGGAACGCCGGGCGCTGGACGATGTCGGCGACGATTTCCAGCGCGCGCGCAAAGGTGGACGTCAGGGCCAGCAGCGAGACGGTGGAGACGTCGTCGCTGCTGCCCGTGTCCATGAACGCGCCCAGCTGGGCGATGTCGTCGGCAATGGCCGGCGCGCTGCGCGTGGCCGTCCCTTCTTCCAGCATCTGGGCGGTAAAGCCGGCCAGGCCGGGCAGGTCGGGTGGGTTGGCGGCGCCGCCGCTGCGCACCACGAGCTGGCTCGACACGAGCGGCAGCGCCGGATTGCGGTAGTGGATGACGGTCAGGCCATTGGCCAGCGTGAAGGTCTCGCCGCGCGGCTGCCTGAAGCGCGGCGCCGGGCCGGCCTTGGGCGGCGTCGCACGCCACGCTTCGGCCACGTTGACCGGAGCTACCGGTGTCGGCGCGGCGGCGGTCCGGGCGGCCTTGCCAATGCGCGGATCGTCCACCTTCGGCTTGCCCGGCACGCCCGTGACCACCGCACGTGCCTGCTGCGGCAGCCAGGTCTGCACCGCGCGCTGAACAGCGGCGGCGTCGATGCGGCGCAGGCGTGCCAGGTCCTTGTCCAGGTAGCCCGGGTCGCCCGTGTACAGGTTGTAGTGATTGAGCTGCTCGGCCAGGCCATCGCCGCCCAGCTTTTCCAGCGACGCCAGCAGCGATGTTTCCAGGCTGTTGCGCGCGCGTTCGACCTCGCGCGCCGTCGGGCCTTCGGTGCGCAGCAGGGCCAGTTCGGCATCGATCGCCGCTTCGATCTCTTGCGGCGTGTGGCCGGCGCGCGCCGTCACGTCGATGACGAAGGTCGAGGCCAGGCCCAGCGAGCCTTGCGAGGCCGAGACATCCTGCGCGATCTGGCGTTCGTAGACGAGCGACTTGTACAGGCGGCTCGATTTGCCGCCGCCCAGAATCGTGGCCGCCACCATCAGTTCGGCGTCGCCTGGTTGATACGCGGGCGGCGTGAGCCAGCCCATGAACACGCGCGGCAGCTCGACGCGGTCGCGCACGACGGCGCGGCGTTCCGCCGTGATCGGGGGCGTGACCACGTGCGGGCGCACCACGTCCGGCCCACGGCGCAGGCCGCCGAAGTAGCGCGTGACCAGGTCACGCACGCTCTGCTTGTCGATGTCGCCGGCGATCACCAGGCTGGCATTGTTGGGGCCATAGTATTGGGTGAAGAAGGCGCGCACGTCTTCCAGGCGCGCGCTCTGGATGTCGGCGTGCGAACCGATGATCGAGGCCGCGTACGGGTGTCCCTGCGGGAACAGCGTGCGCGCCAGCGCTTCCTCGACGATGCCGTACGGCTCGCCCTCGACGGTCTGGCGCCGCTCGTTGCGCACCACGTCCTGCTGGTTGGTCAGCGCCTGCTGGTCGAGCACGTCGAGCAGGTAACCCATGCGGTCGGCGTGCACCCATAGCGCCAGTTCGAGCTGGTTCGACGGCACGGTGTCGTAGTAGCTGGTGCTGTCGTAACCCGTGCCGCCATTGCTGTCGGTCGCGCCGGCGCCTTCGAGCAGGCGGTCGGCCATGCCGCGCGGGATGTGCGCGGTGGCCGCGAACATCATGTGCTCGAACAGGTGGGCAAAGCCCGTCAGGCCGGGCGCCTCGTTGGCCGGGCCGACGTGGTACCACAGGTTCACGGCCACGATCGGCAGGCGCTTGTCTTCGACCAGGATGACTTGCAGGCCGTTGGGCAGCACCAGCTTGTCAAAGGCGATCGCCGGCACGGGCGCCGACGCCGATGACGATGCAGGGGCGGGGGGCTGCGCCTGGGCCGGGCCGGAGGCCGGCGCAGCGGCCAGCATCAGCGGGACCATCAGGGTAGGAATATTCAAGCATTCTCCAGATAATTCATTGGCAACGACGCCGGTGTCGGCCAGGCGACGCCCCGGCCAGCCGGCAGGGCGGGGGGCTGCAGGACACCGTCGAACTGGCCTCGCACAACACGCTATTATCGCGGATACGCAGCAAAGGCGTGGGCCGGCGCCGCCATTGCCCGGCTATTCGACGAAGCGCAGCAGCCCACGCAGCGCATGCGCCACGGCCTGCGCGCGCACGGCCTGGCGGTCGCCCTGGAACACCAGGCGCTCGGTCTGCACGCGGTCGCCCTGCGCCCAGCCGAAGCACACGGTGCCGATCGGCTTGCCGGGCACGGCGCCGGTCGGGCCGGCGATGCCGGTGGTCGAGACGGCCACATCGGCGCTGCTGTTGGCGACGGCGCCTGTGGCCATGGCGGCGGCCACTTCTTCGCTGACAGCGCCGAATTGCGCGATGACGGCGTCGGACACGTCGAGCATGTCGTTCTTGGCCGTGTTCGAATAGGTGACAAAACCGCAATCGAACCAGTCGCCCGAGCCGGGAATATCGGTGAGTGCCTGCGCGATGCCGCCGCCGGTACAGGATTCGGCCGTGGCCAGCATCATTTTTTTGGCGCCAAGCGTCTGGCTGACCTGATTTGCAAGATCGGTAAGTTCATGCGTCACGTGCGTCTCCTTGTGCAGTCGGCGGACGGGCTGTCCGGGTGATTCCATTCTAGCGCGCAGTGCGCCGGTACGGCATGCTGGCTGCAGAGCAGCGACGGGTTGGATGTTGCCATGCGTAAAGATGCTATGCTCTCGGCATGGACGCATCGTATGCAAAGTCATCGTCGAACCCTGACAGATGTTCCGTGCGACATGCGGCTTGGCCGGACTGCTATGCTGGAAAGCAGCTGGCCTCTGTGGCTGGATGCCTCTTTTTTGTTTTACGTAGATCTTACAATGCCGTACGGACGCATCGCATGTGGCCAGCCAGGGTTGGCCCGATCGTGAAGTCGCCAGCCCAACCGGGTCAGCGCCCCGCGCACACGCGTAGCCGTTTCGTGAAACGGTTCGTGGAGGAAGCATGAGCCGCCAGCGCTCGATTCGCAAGAAGCTGGTAGCGATGGTGATGACGACCACACTGGTCGCACTGCTGGTCTCGATCGCCCTGGTGGTGGCCTACGACCTGCGCAGCTATCACCACACGCTTGTCAATGACCTGTCGACCGACGCCGAACTGGTCGGCCACATGACGTCTGCCGCACTCACGTTCGACGACCCGCGCCTTGCCAACGAAGACCTGCTGCTACTGCGGGCTAGTCCCCTGGTGCGCGGCGCCGCCATCTACGATGCGCGTGGCCAGCTGTTCGCGTCGTATTCGGCCGCCGGTGAAAAGCAGCCCGTGCCCGAGCGGCTCGACCAGATCGACGAAAGCGGCAACGGCATCATGGTCGTCAGCCAGCCGATCGTCGAAAATGGCGAGACGGTCGGCACCGTCGTGATGCGCGCCGAGAACCGCATACTCGCGCGCTTCATCGATTACCTTGCCATCGCCGTTGGCGTGACCCTGATCGCGATGGCGATCGCCTACCTGATGATGCGACGCTTCGGACGCGTGCTCACGTCGCCGATCATCGCGATCACCGAGGTGGCGCGCGACGTGGTGGCCACGCGCGACTATTCGCGCCGCGCACCGCGCATCGGCGACGACGAGGCGGCCGAGCTGGCCGATTCGTTCAATGCCATGCTCACCGAAATCGAAGGCCGCACGCGCGAGCTCGAAGACTCGCACAACGCCACACTGCGCTCGGCCACCGAACGCTCGCACGCCCAGCAAGAGGTGATGCGCCTGAACGAGCAGCTCGAGCAGCGCGTCGATGAGCGCACGCTGCAGCTGGCGCTGGCCAACGCCGAACTGGCCAACGCCAACGAAGAAGCGCGCAGCGCCAACCAGGCCAAGTCGGCCTTCCTGTCATCGATGAGCCACGAGCTGCGCACGCCGCTCAATGCGATCCTGGGCTTTGCCCAGATCCTCACTTCCAACACGCTGCCGTCGACGCTCGAGCAAAAGAAGGAATTTGCCAACCACATCCTCAAGTCGGGCCGTCACCTGCTCACGCTGATCAACGAGATCCTCGACCTGGCCAAGGTCGAATCGGGCACCATCACGCTGTCGATGGAGCCGGTCGCGCTGGCCGACATCCTGCTCGAGTGCCGCACAATGATCGAGCCGATCGCCGCCACGCGCAAGGTGCGGGTGCTGTTCCCGGATGTCGACGGCGCCGTGGTCATGGCCGACCGCACGCGCCTGAAGCAAGTGATGCTCAACCTGCTGTCGAACGCCGTCAAGTACAACCGCGATGAGGGCGCCGTGGTGCTCACGTGCGACCAGACCACGCCCACGCGCATGCGCCTGTCGATCCAGGACACCGGTAACGGGCTCAATCCCGAGCAGGTCGCGAGCCTGTTCCAGCCGTTCAACCGGCTGGGCCAGGAGTCGGGTGCCCAGGAAGGTACCGGTATCGGCCTGGTGGTGACCAAACGCCTGGTGGAGCTGATGGGCGGCGAGATCGGCGTGACCAGCAGCCCGGGCGTGGGCAGCGTGTTCTGGATCGAGCTGGCCAGCACCGCGCCGCGCACGTCCAGCCTGGCCGAACGCGCCGCACCCGCCGGCAGTGGGTCCACGGCATCCGCTTCCGAATCCGACATCGCGCCGCGCCTGCTGCTGTACGTCGAGGACAATCCGGCCAACCTGCGCCTGGTCGAAGAGATCGTGGCGTTCCGGCGCGACCTGCGCCTGCTGTCGGCGCACGACGGCCACCTGGGCCTGCAACTGGCGCGGGCGCACCGTCCCGACATCATCCTCATGGACCTGAACCTGCCCGGCATGAGCGGCTTCGAGGTGCTGCGCCAGCTGGGTGCGGACCCGGAAACCGCGGACATCCCGGTGATTGCGCTGACCGCCAACGCCATGCCGCGCGATATCGAGCGCGGCGTGGCTGCGGGCTTCCACCGCTACCTGACCAAGCCGATCGACATCGAGAAATTCACTGAAGCGATCAACAGCACCCTGGCCGAAGGGCCAGACCTGGCCGCGTCAGGCGAAAGGAACCACCCATGATTTCCCTGTCCGACATCAGACGGGCCCGCATCCTGGTCGTCGATGACGAACCGGTCAACGTGCAACTGCTCGAGTATCTGCTGAAGACCACCGGCTACGAAAACGTCACCTCGACGTTCGATCCGCGCCAGGTCGTGGCCTTGCACCTGAAGCACCGCTTCGACCTGATCATTCTCGACCTGCACATGCCCGGCATGGACGGCTTCGACGTGATGGAGGCATTGAAACCCCTGGAGAGCGATTCGTGGCTGCCGGTGCTGGTGGTGACGGCCGAACCGGACAAGAAACTGGCGGCGCTCGAAGCCGGTGCGCGCGACTTCATTGGCAAGCCGTTCGACACGGTCGAGGTCATGACGCGCATCCGCAACCTGCTCGAGGTGCGCCTGCTGCACCGCGAGTCCCTCGACTACGGCAGTGAACTCGAACGCCAGGTGCGCGAGCGCACCGCCGAACTGGCGCGCTTTCGCGGTGCGATGGACGCCACGCCCGATGCGCTGTTTTTGATCGATACGGCCAATATGGCGATGGTCGATGTGTCCGAAGGCGCCTGCCGCATGCTGGGCTTTTCGCGCGAGGCGCTGCTGCGGATCGACCCGGTGGCGCTGGGCCTGGCCTCGCGCTCGCAGCTCGAACGCCATATCGGCGCGGCCGCGCAGGGCGGGCCGCCCGAGCCCGACATCGTCGAGACCGACCTGCTGCGCGCGGGCGGCGAAGGCTCGGTGCCGGTGGAAATCAGCTGGAAGCTGCAGGATCCGCAAGGACAACGCAACGCCCAGCGCATGCTGATTGCCGTGGCGCGTGACATCAGCGAGCGCCTGCTGGCGCAGGAGCGGCTGCGCCACGCGGCCAGCTACGACGCGCTGACCGGCCTGCCGAACCGCACGCTGTTCTTTGAAAACCTGCGCGGCACGATCGAGCTGGCCCAGGACAAGAACTGGCGCGTGGCGGTGCTGTGCATCACGCTCGACCGCTTCAAGGTGATCAACGATTCGCTCGGCACGGCGCCGGGCGACGAATTGCTGCGCCAGTTCAGCACGCGCCTGGTGCGCTGCGTGAAGGTACGCGATTCGGTCGGGCGCCTGGGCGGCGATGAATTCGCGTTGATCCTGACGATGCCGCGCGAGCAGCAGGACGCCGTGAACATGGCCAACGAAGTGCGCGAATCGCTGCGGCTGCCGTTCGACCTGCACGGCCAGCAGGCCGCGCTCACGGCCAGCATCGGCATCGCGATGTACCCGGACGACACGATCGACCCGGGCACGCTCGTCAAGTACGCCGACACGGCGATGGTGCGGGCCAAGGAAGCAGGGCGCGACGGCTACCGCTTCTTCACCGCCGGCATGAACGTGCAGGTGCTGGCGCGCCTGGATCTCGAACTGGCGCTGCGCGGCGCACTGGCGGACAACCAGTTCGTGCTGCATTACCAGCCCAAGATGGAACTCAATACCGGCCGCATCGCCGGCAGCGAAGCGCTGCTGCGCTGGAACCGGCCCGGCTATGGCCTCGTGTATCCGGCCGAATTCGTGCCTGTGATGGAAGAGAAGGGCCTGGTCGTGCGCGTGGGCGACTGGATCATCAACGAAGCCTGCCGCCAGATCGCGGCCTGGAACGCGGATGGTGTGCGCGACGTGCGGGTGGCGGTGAACGTCTCGAGCCGCCAGTTCGTTGAGGGCGACCTCGAAGAGGTGGTGCGCAATGCCCTCGAACGCCACGGCATCGAGGCGGGCCTGCTCGAACTGGAGCTGACCGAAAGCGCGCTGATGCAAAGTGCCGAGCGCACCACCGAGGTGCTCACGCGCCTGAAGGCGCTGGGAATCCGCATCGCGATCGACGACTTCGGCACGGGCTACTCGAGCCTGGCCTACCTGAAGCGTTTTCCGATCGACAAACTGAAAATCGATATCGCGTTCGTGCGCGACATCGTCACCAACCCGGACGACGCGGCGATCGCGCTGGCCATCATCAGCATGGCGCACAGCCTGCACATGCAGGTGGTCGCCGAAGGCGTCGAGACGCGCGCCCAGATGGCCTACCTGCGGCGCAACCGCTGCGACGAAATCCAGGGTTTCTATTTTTCACGCGCGCTGCCGGCGGCCCAGCTGGCCACGCTCGTGGTGTCGAACCGTGCCAGTCCCGACCAGCTGCCGGAGGTGGTCGACAATGTGCAGACGCTGCTCATCGTCGACGACGATGCGAACGTGCTGGCCGCGCTGCACCGGTTGTTCCGGCGCGATGGCTACCGCGTGCTGACCGCAGGCTCGCCCGCCGAAGGCTTCGAACTGCTGGCGCTGTACCACGTGCACGTGATCCTGTGCGACCAGCGCATGCCGGTGATGAGCGGGACCGAGTTCCTCAGCAAGGTCAAGGAAATGTATCCGGACACGATCCGCATCATCCTGTCGGGCGACACGGGCGTGGAGGCGGTGCTCGATTCCATCAACCGGGGCGCGATCTACCGCTTCTACACCAAGCCCTGGGACGACATGGAACTGCGCGACAATATCCGGCTGGCGTTTCGCCATTACTGGATGACGCACGGGCCGTATGACGACCGCAAGGCGCCGCGTGAGGGCGAGGGGCAAGAGGCGGCCCCGCAGGGCCGCCCCGGCAGCATTACGGCTTGACGACGACGACGGGACAGAAGCGGAATGGGAACGGCGTTGTGCCAATCGAAGCGACATAGGTCTTGCAGGCGCTGTCATTGATGGCCAGTCCATAGGGCGCCAGACTGGTCTTCGCGGCCGCCATCGTCACGCGATCCTTTTCCAGCGCATCGGCGATCAGGCGCTCGCGCAATTGGGCAGAGCCGTTCTCGGGTTTGCGTTTGTGCCGCGCGTCGACCCGGGCGGCAACCAGCATCACGTAATGCGGTCCGGGCCTGCCCGCGATGGCGGACTGGATCCGTTCAAGCCAGGCCGGTGACTCGGGAAAGCCGCCGGCCAGCGCGATCACGCGAACATCACGCGGGAAGAACGTGGCCAGCCAGCCCATCGGTGGGTCACCATGGGCAGTGAAGACGATCGTGTCGGCCGGCCGCGCCAGTGGCGGCACCTGGGCGCTGATATTCGGCGATGCCCAGCGAGCGTGACCCCACGAGTTGAACGGGAATGCTACGAGCGTGGTGGCCGCCAGCAGCCAGCCGCCGATCCGTGCAGCATGGACGGGGGGAGCCATGCGTTCGACCAGAATCCAGACCATCAGTGGTGCGAGCAATTCGAGCGGCACCAGATAGCGGTAGATTCCAAACAGCTTCATCCACAGCAGATAGGCGACCAGGCCGAACACCATGAGAAAACATGCACGTGGCGACAGGGAAGACGGCGCCGCACGGTTGCGCATTTTCTGCGCGATCCACAGCACCACGAACAGCAGCGCAAGCACGTACAGTACCGGCAGGACGGCCAGCGTAAGCCGAATTTCCGACACCCGCACGGTCTGGACCATGAATACCAGTGGCCAGGCCAGTGCTTCGAGCACATTCTGCGGCATGTGGTGGTTGTCGATCACCCCGAGTTGCTGTGCCATCGGGCTGCGGAAAATATTATTAAATTGCGGGAACAGCGGATTGCCGAAGCGTTCCCACATCGTCATCCACCAGTAGCCTGCCGCCATCAAAATGCCGACAGCCACCGCGCAGCCCTGGGTGAAGGCCAGGGCCAGGCGCACGCCCCACGACGCCGGCACCGTCAGCAAAGCAACACACAGGGCCACCGCGTAAGGCGCGTTGGTCAGTTTCAGACCGGTGCCCAGGCCCATCGCCAGCCCGGACAACAGCATCAGCGCGAACACGTGGCCGGAGGCGGTGTGCAGGGCGTTCCAGCCGCGCAGCACCAGGTACAGCGCACCGAGCACCAGCAGCGCGGTCAGGTTGTCGCCCATGGTATTGCCCAGTTGCGACAGGAAGCCGGCGCCGCACACGCCGGCAGCGGCCAGCAGGATGGGCAGGCGCGCGCCGTGGCTGCGCTCGCCCAGCAACTGGCGCGCGATGGCCAGCAGCAGCACGAAGTTCAAGCCATGAACAAAGCCCATCAGGAAGCCGACCAGCGGGCCGGGCAGCGAAATGGTCAGCAAATAATAGGGAACGTCGATCAGCGGATTGAAGTAGCTTTGCCACTGGCCCGGCGCCATGTCGAGGTCGAGCCGGCTGTTGAGCAGGGCGTAGGCATTATACCAATGGTAGTTCCTCAGGTCCCAATTGTCGTCCTGGCCGAGAGCGATTGACAACAAGCCATACAGCACAGGCACCAGCCAGACGGCAATGCCGGGCGCGCGGGGATGCGCCAGCATGGCGCTGTAGCGCCGGGAGCGCGTTTTCAAACCAGCAAGAACATTCTGCACAAAACTCATTTGGCGCTTTTCCAGGTAAGGCGGTTAACCGGTTGGATGCTCATGAAGGAGACGGTTTCAACATTGCAAAAACCGTTAATTATAGCTTTTTTGCAACTTCATTCATGCGTATTCTGGCTCAGCCAACCTTGAAATGGTCCCAGCCGCCCACGCCAAGTTCCAGTGGCGCGCCGTTGCCATCGACGAGGCGCAAGCCTGGCGCGGCGTCGATGCTGCCGACCCGGGTCACCGGTGTTTCGGCCTGCGCCCCAGCCGCCAGCACGGCCTCGCGCGCGGCGCGCGGCGCGGTAAAGCACAACTCGTAATCGTCGCCACCGGCTGCCGTGAAGCGCCGCCGCAATGCCGGCGCCTGCTGCGCCAGCACGGGACCGGCCGGCAGCGCATCGACGTCGAGTGTCGCGCCCACCCGCGAAGCTTGCAGGATGTGGCCAAGGTCGCCCACCAGCCCGTCCGAAATATCCAGCGCTGCATGGGCGACCGGCAGGCTGGCCAGCGCCAGGCCGAGGGCCACGCGCGGCGTCGGCAGGTGCATGCGCGTGGCCGCCTGTGCGTGCAATGCCGGGTCGAGTTCGAGCTCGTTCCAGTACCCCGCCAGCGCCAGCCGGGCGTCGCCCAGCGTGCCCGAGATCCAGATATCGTCGCCCACCTGCGCCGCATCGCGCCGCAGCGCGTGGCCGGGCGCAAGTTCGCCGAACACGGTGATGCAGATGTTCAGCGGACCCTTGGTCGTGTCGCCGCCAATCAGCTCGCACCCGTGCACGTCGGCCAGTGCGAACAGGCCTTGCGAGAAACCGGCGAGCCAGTCCGGGTTGGCTTCGGGCAGTGCCAGCGCCAGCGTGAACGCGACGGGACGCGCGCCCATGGCGGCCAGGTCGGACAGGTTCACGGCCAGCGCCTTGTGGCCCAGCATGCGCGGGTCGGCGCCGGCAAAGAAGTGGCGGTCCTCGACCAGCATGTCGGACGAGATGGCAAGCTGGCGGCCCGGCGTGATGGCGAGCAGGGCGCAGTCGTCGCCGATACCGAGGGGTGCGCGGCCAGGCTGGTCGCGCTTGAAGTAGCGCTTGATGAGGTCGAATTCGGAGAGCATGGCGGCGATTGTACCGTGGCGCCAATGGCCAGCCAGCCCGGGCGATTTGCTGCAACCGCACATAATCATGTTGAAAATACGTAGTCGTTGCCAAGACCCTCTCTGATAGAATCGAAAGCCCCGTTTCGCACCAGGAAGGCCTTTCAGCATGGATTCGTCATCTGACAAAAAAGAAGAATTGCGTCAGCAATTGCGCCAAGCAGCGCTCGAATATCACCAGTTCCCACGTCCCGGCAAGATCAGCGTCACGCCCACCAAGGGCCTGCTGAACCAGCGCGACCTGGCGCTGGCGTACTCGCCGGGCGTCGCGGCGCCATGCGAAGAAATCGTCAAGGATCCCGCCAACGCCTACAAGTACACGGCGCGCGGCAACCTGGTGGCAGTCATCACCAACGGCACCGCCGTGCTGGGCCTGGGCAATATCGGCCCATTGGCTTCCAAGCCGGTGATGGAAGGCAAGGGCGTGCTGTTCAAGAAGTTCGCCGCGATCGATGTGTTCGACATCGAGATCAACGAAACCGATCCCGACAAGCTGGTCGACATCATCGCCTCGCTCGAGCCGACCTTTGGCGGCGTGAACCTCGAAGACATCAAGGCGCCCGAGTGCTTCTACATCGAGCGCAAGCTGCGCGAGCGCATGAAGATCCCGGTCTTCCACGATGACCAGCACGGCACGGCGATCATCGTTGGCGCCGCGATCATGAATGGCCTGAAAGTCGTGGGCAAGGACATCACGTCGTGCAAACTGGTGGTGTCCGGCGCCGGTGCGGCCGCGCTGGCCTGCCTCGACCTGATCGTCGACCTGGGCTTCCCGATCGAAAACATCTATGTCACCGATCTGGCCGGCGTGGTCTACAAGGGCCGCGTCGAACTGATGGACCCGGACAAGGAACGCTTTGCCCAGGACACGCCGCACCGCAGTCTGGCCGAAGTCATCCCGGGCGCCGACATCTTCCTGGGCCTGTCCGCTGGTGGCGTGCTCAAGAAAGAAATGGTCGCGTCGATGGGCCCGAGCCCGCTGATCCTGGCGCTGGCCAACCCGAACCCCGAGATCCTGCCCGAAGACGTGAAGGCCGTGCGCAGCGATGCGATCATCGCCACCGGCCGTTCGGATTATCCGAACCAGGTCAACAACGTGCTGTGCTTCCCGTACATGTTCCGCGGCGCGCTCGATTGCGGCGCGACGACGATCACGCGCGAAATGGAAATTGCCGTGGTCCACGCGATTGCCGATCTGGCGCACGCCGAGCAGTCGGACATCGTGGCGTCGGCCTATGGCATTTCGAACCTGTCGTTCGGTCCGGAATACTTGATCCCGATGCCGTTCGACCCGCGCCTGTTGACCCACATCGCGCCGGCCGTGGCCAAGGCCGCGATGGACGGCGGCGTTGCGGCCCGCCCGATCGAGGACCTGGCGGCTTACGCCGAGAACCTGCAGCAGTTCGTGTACCGCAGCGGCACCTTCATGAAGCCGCTGTTTACGATTGCCAAGAGCGCGCCGGATGAGCTCAAGCGCATCGTCTACGCCGAAGGCGAAGAAGAGCGCGTGCTGCGCGCCGTGCAGGTGGTGGTCGACGAAAAACTGGCGCGCCCGATCCTGGTCGGCCGCCCGGCCGTGCTGGAGCAGCGCATCGAGAAATTCGGCCTGCGCCTGAAACTCGGCGTGCACTTCGATGTCATCAATCCCGATTTCGACGAGCGTTACCGCGATTACTGGCAGAGCTATCACCAGATGGTGATGCGCAAGGGCGTCACGCAGGACCTGGCCAAGCTGGCCATGCGCCGCCGCCACACGCTGATCGGCGCGATGATGATCCACAAGGGCGAAGCCGACGGCATGATCTGCGGCACCTACGGCACCACCCAGATGCACCTGGAATTCGTCGACCAGGTGCTGGGCAAGCGCGCCGGCGCCAAGGTGTATGCGGCGATGAACTTCGTCATCACGCCGGAGCGCCAACTGGCGATGGTCGATACCCACGTCAACGAAAACCCGAACGCCGAGCAACTGGCCGAGATCACGGTGATGGCGGCCGAAGAGATGGAACGCTTCGGCATCGTCCCGCGCGCAGCCTTGCTGTCGCACTCGAACTTCGGCAGCGCCAATTCGGAATCGGCGCAAAAGATGCGTGCTGCGCTGGCCCTCGTGCAGCAAAAGAAGCCCGACCTCGAAATCGATGGCGAGATGCATGGCGACACGGCGCTCGACGCCAGGATGCGCGCCAAGATCATGCCGAATTCGCCGCTCAAGGGCGATGCGAACCTGCTCGTGATGCCGAATATCGACGCCGCGAACATCGCCTACAACCTGGTCAAGACGGCGGCCGGCAACGGCATCGCCATCGGCCCGGTCCTGCTGGGCTGCGCGCGGCCGGTGCACATCCTGACCCCGTCAGCGACCGTGCGCCGCATCGTCAACATGACGGCGCTGGCTGTCGTCGAGGCCGTGTCGCCGCGCTGAGGATGATGGGAACGCGTGGATGGCAGTGCCGTCCACGCGTCGCGGTTGACACACTTTGTCGCGGGCTGTCACCGCTTTGTCGCGTGTTTGTCGCCCCACCGGGACACACGTAACAAACCGTAAGCGCCCAGTTTGCCGCGTCATTTTCGCGTCATAATTATCCGGATAAGCGTTGTCTGAATTGCACGAAACTCCGGATCGCGAGCCAGTCTGGCGACCTCCTCTGTTACAATCTTCGTTTGGCCGGGCGCCTTTTTCATCACACTGCGCCTGCAAGACCAATTTCAAATCATCCATCTTATGCATAACAAACGAGCCCTCATCACCGGCATCACCGGCCAGGACGGCGCCTATCTGGCGCAACTGCTTCTCGAAAAAGGCTACCACGTCACCGGCACCTATCGCCGTTCGAGCTCGGTCAATTTCTGGCGCATGGATGAGCTCGGCGTTACCACGCATCCGAACCTGTCGCTGGTCGAATACGACCTGACCGACCTGGCCTCGAGCATCCGCTTGCTCGAAACCGCGCAGCCGGGCGAGGTCTATAACCTGGCCGCGCAGAGCTTCGTCGGCGTGTCGTTCGACCAGCCGCTGGCCACCGCATCGATTACCGGCCTGGGCGCAGTCCACCTGCTCGAGGCGATCCGCATCGTCAACCCGAAGATCCGCTTCTACCAGGCGTCGACGTCGGAAATGTTCGGCAAGGTGCAGGCGATCCCGCAAATCGAAGAAACCCCGTTCTACCCGCGCAGCCCGTACGGTGTGGCCAAGCTGTACGCGCACTGGATGACGATCAACTACCGCGAGTCGTATGACATCTTCGGTTCGTCGGGCATCCTGTTCAACCACGAGTCGCCACTGCGCGGCCGTGAGTTCGTCACGCGCAAGATCACCGATACCGTCGCCAAGATCAAGCTGGGCAAGCAAGACGTGCTCGAGCTGGGCAATATGGACGCCAAGCGCGACTGGGGTTTTGCCAAGGAATACGTCGAAGGCATGTGGCGCATGCTGCAGGCCGACAAGCCTGACACCTATGTGCTGGCAACCAACCGCACCGAGACCGTGCGCGATTTCGTCAACATGGCCTTCAAGGCGGTCGACGTGACGCTCGACTGGAGCGGCAGCGGCGACAACGAAGTGGCCCATTGCACCGCCAGCGGCAAGCAACTGGTGCGCGTCTCGCCGAAGTTCTATCGTCCGGCCGAAGTCGAGCTGCTCATTGGCGATCCGGCCAAGGCCAGACGCGAGCTGGGTTGGGAACCGAAGACCACGCTCGAAGAGCTGTGCCAGATGATGGTCGATGCCGACCTGCGTCGCAACGAACTGGGCTTCTCGTTCTGATATGACGCGCCTGGCCACGGACGACACCCTGCTGCGTGAAGGGGAAGGGCGGCGCGCCCTGATCACGGGCCTGCGCGGCTTTACCGGGTTCTACCTGGCGCAGGAACTGACGGCCGCCGGCTACCGCGTGTTCGGCACCGTGATGCCGGGCGAAGAGGTCGGCCCCGACATGGTCGCGGTGGATCTGTGCGACCGCGATGCGGTCGCTGCCATGGTGGCCGAGGTGCAGCCCGATGTCGTGGCGCATCTGGCTGGTATCGCGTTTGTCGGCCACGCCAACGTCGAAGCGATTTACCGCGTCAACGTGGTGGGCACGCGCAATCTGCTCGAGGCGCTTGCTGTCGGCAGTCATCGGCCAACCAGCGTGCTGCTGGCGTCGTCGGCCAACATCTATGGCAATGCCAGCGTGCCTGTCATCGATGAAGACGTGACGCCTTCACCGGCCAACGATTACGCGGTGAGCAAGCTGGCCATGGAATACATGGCGCGCCTGTGGATGGACAAATTGCCGATCACGATCGTGCGGCCGTTCAACTACACCGGCGTGGGGCAGGCGGACAATTTCCTGCTGCCGAAAATCGTTTCGCATTTCCGCCGCAACGAGGCGCGCATCGAACTGGGCAATCTCGCGATCGCGCGCGATTTCTCGGATGTGCGCATGGTGGCGCGTGCCTACCGCCGCATCCTGGCAGCAGCGCCGGCCGGCGAAGCGTTCAACGTCTGCTCGGGGACGCCGCATTCGCTGTCGAACGTCATCGAAATGATGGAGGAGATCGCTGGCTACCGCATCGACGTGCAGGTCAATCCGGCCTTCGTGCGCGCCAACGACGTGCTGCAACTGACTGGCAGCAACCGCAAGCTGACTGCCGTGGTGGGCGACCTGGCCCCGACGCCGCTGTACGAGACCTTGCGCTGGATGTACCTGGCGTGAACGCCGCAGCGATCAACGTCGGCCTCGGGACGACCATGATCGAACCGGGGCTGACGGGCGGACGCCTCGATGGCATCGGTGTCTACACCAATGCACTGCTGCGCCACCTGCCGGCCACCGGCTGCACCGTGACGCCGTGGTCCTGGCCGCGTGCACGCGGTGGTGCTGGCGGCATCAGTGTTGGCCGGGCATTCCCCTATTCATTCGAAGCCGCTACGCTGCTCGACCTGGTGACGCCGGCGGCGCACCGCGTGCATATGCCGCTCGACGTGTTCCATGTGACCGACTATCGCGTGGTGCGCATGGATTGTCCGGTGGTGGCGAGTCTGCACGACGCGCTGCCGATCAAGCACCCGGAGTGGTGCAATCCGCGCTTGCGCGGGCTGAAAAACCAGCTGCAGGCCAGGGCTGCGCGCAAGGCCGACCACGTGATCGCGCTGTCTCACTTTGCCATTCCCGAACTGGTCGAGTGCTTTGGCGTCGACGAACGGCGCGTAACGGTGGTGCCGTGCGGCGTCGACGAAAGCTGGCTGACGCCGCCCGCGCCGGAGGCGACGTTGGCCACGCTGGCGGCCCACAAACTGCAGCCGGGGTATTTTTTGTTTGTAGGTACGCTGCAGCCGCGCAAGAACGTCGAGCGCTTGCTGGCCGCCTGGCTGATGCTGCCGGCGGCCGTGCGCGCCGAGCGCGCGCTCGTGATCGTCGGCGCGCCGGGCAGTCGCAGCGACGCCCTGGTGGCCAGCATGGGAGCGGCGCGCGCGGCGGGCGAAAACCTCGTCTGGCTCGATCGCCTGACCGACCAGGAACAATTGCGCCACCTGTATGCCGGCGCCGGCGTATTCGTCTTTCCTTCGCTGTACGAGGGCTATGGCATCCCGGTGCTTGAAGCGTTTGCGTCGAACGTGCCGGTGGTGGCGTCCAACACGACCTCGCTGCCCGAAGTGGCGGGCGATGCGGCCTTGCTGGTGGATCCGCTGTCGGCGGGCGAACTGGCCGAGGCCATGCGCACGCTGGCACAGGACAGCGTGGCGCGCACGCGCTGTGTCGCCGCCGGGCGTGCACGTGCCGAACAACTGACATGGCAAAACACCGCACGCCTGACGGCAAATGTGTACCGAGCCGTACTTTCGCAGTAAGCTGAGTTGATTATGCGCGTCCTTCATTTTTACAAGACCTACCACCCGGATTCGGTCGGCGGCGTCGAACAGGTGATCCGCCAGATGGCCGTGGGCACCGGGCGCCTTGGCGTGACCAATACCGTGCTGTCGCTGTCGCGCCACCAGAACCTCGCACCGTTCGAGTTCGAAGGCCATATGGTGCACCGGGTCCCGCTCAATGCCGAGATCGCGTCCAACGCCATCTCGGTCCAGTCGATCGGCGCGCTGGCGCGCCTGGCGCGTGAAGCCGACGTCGTGCACTACCACTTCCCGTGGCCGTTCATGGACCTGGCGCATTTCATGGCACGCGTGAACAAGCCGACCGTGGTCACGTACCACTCCGACATCGTGCGCCAGCGCCACTTGCTGCGCCTGTACCAGCCGCTGAAGCACCGCTTCCTGCGCAGCGTCGACGCCATCGTCGCGACCTCGCCCAATTACCTGGGCTCATCCACCGTGCTGGCGCGGTATCCGGGCAAGACCAGCGTGATCCCGTTCGGCCTGGACCGCACCACCTACCCGCAGCCCGATCCCGATCGCCTGGCGCACTGGCGCGAGCGCGTGGGTCCCAAGTTCTTCCTGTTCGTGGGCGTGCTGCGCTACTACAAGGGCCTGCACATCCTGCTCGAAGCGGCGGCCGGCACCGATTACCCGGTCGTCATCGTCGGCGCGGGACCGATCGAGCACGAGCTCAAGGAACAAGCCGCACGCCTGGGCTTAAAAAACGTACTGTTCGTCGGCGCAATCGACGAACCCGATAAAGCCGCGCTGCTGACGCTGTGCTACGCGGTCTCGTTCCCGTCGCACCTGCGCTCGGAAGCATTCGGCATCTCGCTGCTCGAAGGTGCGATGTACGGCAAGCCCATGATCTCGAGCGAGATCGGCACCGGCACCACGTACATCAACATCGATGGCGACACGGGCCTGGTGGTGCCGCCATCGGACGCGCTGGCCTTGCGCGCCGCCATGCGCACGCTATGGGACAACCCCGAACTGGCACGCACGATGGGCCGCCGCGCCGCCGCACGCTTCGAGGAGCTGTTCACCTCCGAGCAAATGGCCGCCAACTACACCGCCCTCTACCACGACCTGATCGCCCGCCGCGCCACCGGCTCAAGCACTGCAACGCTTGAGCAAACGGAAGCAGGTTTGTCTCAGACGAAAGTCTGAGACGACGCATCATCCCGCGATCGGCAACGCTGATCGCATCCCCAATCCCCGCCTGAGTCCGCAGTCACCAACACAAATCCATGCCCAAAAACCCTTGAAAAACAATTAGGGTCAGAGTCGAATTGTTTGACAACTTTGAGGAATTGCCCAATAAATCGACTCTGACCCTCATTAATTTTTGCCAGTTTGGCGTGTAATTTGATGCTCCGAAAAAATTCAATTACTGACGGCATCAGAAACGCCGCGCACCGTCGGAAAAGCCCTAAAAATAATTAGGGTCAGAGTCGAATTGTTTGGCAACTTTGGGTAATTGCCCAACAATTCTACTCTGAGGTATCCCGGGTTTCGTGGACATCCGTAATAGGAGACAATAGTCACCATGGATAA
>NZ_JCASIK010000011.1:0-25734 GCF_059685835.1 Telluria sp. RB2R28
CAACAGCGCCTCCACCAAACCCTCGGCTATCGAACCCCCGACCAGGTGGAAAAAATTCTCAGGTGTACCTGATTCAATCTGTCCACCATCCCGGTGCATCTCACTCTGACCCTAATTGTTGGGCTATTGCTTTTGGATGCCGTAGCGAGTGCGGTAGGCGGAGACGGCGTCTTTGTGTTGCGCCAGGCGGGGGTCGGCGGTGTGGGTGTCGAGGTAGGTGAAGAGGTCGGCGAGGTTGGCGATCGAGATCACCGGGATGTTGAATTCGCGCGAGACTTCCTGGACTGCTGACTGCTCGGAGAGTGCGTCGTCGGCGCCCGAGCGCTCCATGCGGTCCAGTGCGATCAACACAGCGGCTGGCTCGGCGCCGGCGGCGCGGATCATGGCGACCGATTCGCGCACCGAGGTGCCGGCGCTGATCACGTCGTCGATGATCACGACCTTGCCCTGCAGCTTGGCGCCGACGATGGTGCCGCCTTCGCCGTGGTCTTTCGCTTCCTTGCGGTTGTACGCGTACGATGTGTCGCGCCCTTTTGCGGCCAGGGCCACTGCCGTTGCGGAGGCCAGCGTGATGCCTTTGTAGGCCGGGCCGAACAGCATGTCGAATTCGACGCCCGAGTCGAGCAGCGTCTGCGCGTAGAACTGGGCGAGCTTGCCCAGTGTGGCGCCGTCGTGGAACAGGCCGGCGTTGAAGAAGTATGGCGACAGGCGCCCGGCCTTGGTCGTGAATTGGCCGAACTTCAATACTTCGGCCTCGACCGAAAACCCGATGAATTGCTGGCGCAGATCAGTCATGTACTTCTCCCTGAATGTCGAAAGCGGCTATTTTAATCGCTCACGGCCCTGCCGGCGACGACCCGTAGTGCTTCGGCACCGCTGATCGGCTTGACCATGTGCGCCGCGAAGCCGCTGGCCTGGCTGCGCGCGCGGTCCGTGGCCTGGCCGTATCCGGTCAGTGCGACCAGCCGGCACAGGCGCCCTGCCGGCAGCGCGCGGATGCGCGCGGCGAGCTGGTAGCCGTCGAGCACCGGCAGGCCGATGTCGAGCAGCGCGACGTCGGGCCGGAAGCGCTCGATCGCCGCCAGCGCCGCCACCGGATCGTGATACACCTCGACCATGTGCCCGTGCGCCGTCAGCAGGCGCGCCAGCGTATTGGCGCCGTCGGCATTGTCGTCCACCACCAGCACCCGCTGCGGCGCGCTGTCGATGGCCGGCCCGGCCGAAACGGCCACAACCGCCACCGGCACGGCCAGCCCCGTCACGCCGCGCAGCGGCAAGCGCACCACGAACTGGCTGCCCAGGCCACGCCCTGCGCTGCGCGCTTCGACAGTGCCGCCATGCAGTTCGACGATGTTCCTGACCAGCGCCAGCCCGATTCCGAGCCCGCCCTCCGCGCGGTCGATGCTGCGTTTGCCCTGGAAGAACAGCTCGAACACCTGCTCGCGCATGTCCGGTGCCAGGCCGATGCCCGTGTCGCGTACGCTGATCTCGACCATGTCCGCGTCGTCGCGCCGTGCGCGCAGCCAGATCCGGCCGCCCGGTTCGGTATAGCGTGCGGCATTGGTCAAGAGGTTCGACACCACCTGCACCAGCCGCGCCGGATCGCCTTCCCACGCCAGGCCCGCTTCGACATCGACCTCGAGATGGTGACCGCGCTGCTCGACCAGCAGGCTCGCCATCTCGAGCGCGCGGCCCGTCACCTGCGCCATCTCGACCTGCTCGACCTTCAGTTCGATCTTGCCGCGCGTGACGCGCGAGACGTCGAGCAGGTCGTCCACCAGCCGCACCAGATGGTCGACCTGGCGCTGGATGATCTCGCCCTCGCGGCCGTACGCGCCATCACCCCGCATGCGCATCAGTTGCAGCGCGGTGACGATCGGCGAGAGCGGATTGCGCAGCTCGTGGCCCAGCATCGCCAGGAATTCATCCTTGGCCTGGCTGGCCGCGCCCAGGTCGACCAGCAGCTGCTCGCGCTCGCGGGCAGCGTGCTCGATCGCCAGGCGATTGCGTACGTGCTCGGTCACGTCGACCGCCACCACGATCACGCCTTCCGGCCGGCCGTCCAGATCCAGCAGCGGCTCCAGGCTGAACTTGAAGAAGCGCTCGACCGGTTGACCCTCTGCATCCAGGCGCGTGACTGACAGCTCCTCCGCCTGGTACGACATGCCGCTGGCGTAGACGCGCGCGACCGCGTCGGCCACGCCGGCACCGCCCAGATGCGGGAACGCTTCGTCGAAGGTCTGGCCCAGCATGCTGCTGGTGTCGATCAGATCGCGGTAGCGGTTGTTCACCAGCCGGAAGCGCAGCTCGGGCCCCATCAACAGTGCCGCCGCGACCGGCGCGGCCATCAGCATGGCATCGCGCTGCGCCAGCGCCTGGTCGCGCTCATGGCGTTCGGACGCATCGCGCGTGAAGCAGCGCGTGTAGCGCAGCTGGCCGTCGACGAAATGCCCGTTCGAGTGGATCAGCACGTGCCTGATCGAGCCATCCTTGCAGCGCAGGCGCGCCGGCTGGTCGTACAGCGCCTCGCCCGCGAGCAGCGTGCGCAGGATGAAGTCGATCGTGGCCGGGTCTTCGTGGAAGTCGGCGATATGCCGACCGACGTAGTCTTCCCAGCCGTAGCCGAGCATCTGCAATTCGGCGCGATTCGCCCACAGGATGGTGCCGTCGGGGCCGACGCGGTGCAGCCCTTCGACGGCGTTCTCCACGAAATCGTAGAGTTCGGCGGCCGTGGCGTCATCGTGCGCGCGCACGGGAATAGCGACGACGTCCGCAGGGAGCGGTTTGTCAGTGTTCATGGGATCGGGAAGGGAAAATGCGGCGTGCCATCGACGCGCAGGGGACTGACAGTGTAGCAGATCGTTGCCATTCATCACCGCCAGTCCCCATAAAGCAACAGGCTCAAGGCATGACGGGAAGCATCAAAACACGCTACACTTGCCGGCTATCGGCGTGCCTCCGGGTGCGCCCTGCCCTCTTTCATCTGCCTGACCATCTTCATGCCACGAATCATCTCCGCAAACCTCAACGGTATCCGCTCCGCCCACAAGAAGGGCTTCTTTGATTGGCTGGCGACGCAGGACGCCGACTACATCTGCGTCCAGGAACTCAAGGCCCAGGAAGCCGACATGACCGAGGATTTCCTGCGCCCGCACGGCTACCACGGGCGCTTCCACTACGCCGAGAAAAAGGGCTACTCGGGCACCGGCGTCTACAGCCGCACCGAACCCGACCAGCACCGCATCGGTTTCGGCTGCCTCGAGTTCGATGCCGAAGGCCGCTACACGCGCTGCGACTTCGGCAACCTGACCGTCATCTCGGTCTACTGCCCGTCCGGCTCCTCGTCGCCCGAGCGCCAGCTGGCCAAGTTCCGCTTCATGGAAGTCTTCCTGCCGCATCTGCAAGAGCTGCAGGCCGAGGGCCGCGAAGTCGTCATCTGCGGCGACTGGAACATCGCGCACAAGGAGATCGACCTGAAGAACTGGAAGGGCAACCTGAAGAATTCAGGCTTCCTGCCCGAAGAACGGGCGTGGATGACGCGCATCTTCGACGAGCTGGGAATGGTCGACGTGCACCGCGGCCTGGATGCGCGCCCTGACCAGTACACCTGGTGGAGCAACCGCGGCCAGGCCTATGCGAAGAACGTCGGCTGGCGCATCGACTATCACGTCGCCACGCCCGGCATCGCGGCGCGCGCCAAAACCGTCTCGGTCTACAAGGACGTGAAGTTTTCGGACCACGCCCCGCTCATCATCGACTACGACCTGTAATCAAGCCGGCCAGCGCAGGTCGAAGCGGCTGGCGAAGCTGCGCGGCTGGCGCGTGAGCGGATCGTCGAACGCGATGGCGCGCGCCAGCAACTGCAGCGGTGCGCTGAAATCATCGCTGCCGCAGGGCCGCGCTACTGGATAGAAGCTGTCGCCGACAATCGGCGCGCCAAGCGAGGCCAGATGCAAGCGCAGCTGGTGCTTGCGCCCCGTGTGCGGATGCAGCCGGTAGCGCGCGAGTGGCCCGCGCTGCTCGATCAATTCGATCAGGGTTTCCGAATTGGGTTCGCCCGCCACTTCTTCGCTGAGGAAAAACTGCGCCGCATCCTGCATGCGGCTGCGGTACGTGAACGGCAGCGTGCGCCCCTGCAGCAGCGGCGCGATCGCTTCATAGGTTTTGGTGACCACGCGCTTCTGGAACATCGACTGGTAGGCGCCACGCGACGCGGGATTGTGCGAAAAGATCACCACGCCCGCCGTCTCGCGATCGAGCCGGTGGATCGGCACCAGGTGCGGCAAATCGTACGTGCGCTTCAGGCGCACCAGCAGCGTCTCCCTCAGGAAGCGCCCGCTCGGAATCGTTGGTAAAAAATGCGGCTTGTCGGCGACCAGGATGTGATCATCCTGGAACAGCACCGCCTCCTGGAACGGGATCGGCACCTCAGGCACGTCGAGCTCGCGGTAGTACCAGATGCGCATGCCCTGGCGCACCGGCGTATCGAACGCCACCCGCGCGCCCTTCGCGTCGACGACTTCACCCCGTTCCAGCCGCGCTGCCCAGGATTGCATCGGCACGTCGGGAAAGCGCTCGCATAAAAAGCGCAGCATGCCGCCGGCGCGCGTCTCGGTCAGCCACAGATAGCTGGGCGCGACGCCGTCGCGCAGGGGCAGCGGGACGAGTGCATTGGCTTCGGCCTGACGGCCCCTGGCGCTACTGCCCATCAGCGCCTCAGTTCAGCGCAGTGCTCTTGTAGGCCGGCAGCTTGGCGACCGTCGTCTTCTTGGCGCGCGCATACAGCGGCAGCAGCACGTTCATGTGCGCTTCCATGTCCTTGATGCGGGTGTCGCCGCCCGGGTGGGTCGACAGGATTTCCATCGGCGCACTCTGGTTCAGCGTGGCCATCTTGCGCCACAGCGCAATGCCGGCGCGCGGATCGTAACCGGCGCGCGACGAGATATCCAGGCCCACCAGGTCGGCCTCGCGCTCTTCGTCGCGCGAGAATTTGAGCACCAGCATGCTGCCCAGGCCATTGGCCGCCGTGGCGGTCAGGTTGGGATCGACGCCGAAAATGCCCGACAACAGCGCGCCACCGACACGCGCGCCCAGCGCGGTGACGTTGGACTTGGCCAGGCGCTCGCGCCCGTGTTCACGCAGTGCGTGGGCGATCTCGTGGCCCATGATGGCCGCGGCTTCGTCGTCGGTCAGCTGCAGCTTGGTGAGGATGCCGGTATAGAAGCCGATGCGGCCACCCGGCATGCAGAACGCGTTGACCTCGTCGGCCTGGATCAGGTTGACCTGCCAGTCCCACTTGCTGGCCACCGGATTCCAGCGCGGCGTGAACGGGATGATGCGCTGGGCGATCGTGCGCAGGCGCTTGAGCTGCGGGTCGCTGGTCGGCGCCAGCAAGCCCTTCTCCTTGGCCTGGCTCATCATCTCGGTGTACTGCAGGCGCGCGGCCTCGTTGACCTGCTCTTCGGGCGCCAGCACGCGCATGCGCGACAGTGGCTTGACCTCGATGCCATCCTGGACGACGACGCCGGCCTCCTGCGCCGTGGCCAGGCCGGTCGCGGCGAACAGGGTCAGACAAACGGCGAGTTGTTTCAGTTTCATCATCATGGCTCCGGCAGGCTGTTGTTGGCAGCCGGCCTCGTAAAATTGGTTATAAATGGGCAGTGCCCGCGCAGAATCGACGTGATCATGCCGTATGTACCGGCGCAGCTCAAGCCGCCAACGCACATAAGTCGCAACCTGCCCCGCCCTACACTGCCGGCGGCGCTTTTTTGCGCAGGCGGAAAACCGCCATGCTGCCGCGCAGGTTCGGCAGGAACTTGACCACCTTGCCGTCGGCCAGCGCCACGCATTCCAGCACTTCCAGGCCGCATTCGACCGCCAGTTCCTGGAAATCGTAGATCGTGGCGCAGCGCACGTTCGGTGTGTCGTACCACTGGTACGGCAGCGCGCGCGAGACCGGCATGCGCCCGCGCAGCAGCGCCAGGCGGTGCGGCCAGTGCGCGAAGTTCGGAAACGAGACGATCGCTTCGTGGCCGACGCGCACGATGTCGCGCAGCAGGCCTTCGACATGCTGCATCATCTGCAGCGAGTTCAGACACAGCACGGTGTCGAACGTGTTGTCGCCAAAAAGGCCCAGGCCCTTTTCCATATCGTGCTGGATCACGTTGATCCCGCGCGCGGTGCTTTCCAGGACCTTGTCGTCGGCGATCTCGATGCCGTAGCCCGAGCAGCGCTTGCCGGATTCGAGATAGCGCAGCATGGCGCCGTCGCCGCAGCCGACGTCGAGCACGTGGGCGCGCTCGCCCACCCAGTGCGCGATGAAGGCCAGGTCGGGCCGCAGCGTATTGAGGTCGGCAAAATTCATGCGGCCTCCGTGGCGGTGGTGACGGCGCCTGGCGCCAGTTCAAGGGCGATGCGGTTGTAGTACGCGCGCACCACGTTCATGTAGCGCGCATCGTCGAGCAGGAAGGCATCGTGGCCGTGCGGCGCGTCGATTTCGGCGTAGGTCACGCGGCGCCGGTTGCTGATCAGGGCTTCGACGATCTCGCGGCTGCGCTCGGGCGAGAAGCGCCAGTCGGTCGTAAACGACGCAATCAAAAACTGCGCTTTGGTGCCGGCCAGCGCCTTTTCGAGATCGCCATCGTATTCGCGCGCCGGATCGAAGTAATCGAGCGCCTTCGTGATCAACAGGTAGGTATTGGCATCGAAGTATTCCGAGAACTTGTCGCCCTGGTAGCGCAGATACGATTCGATCTCGAAGTCCACGCCGAAGTCGAAGTTATAGTCATTCGTCTCGGCGGCGTTACGCAGCTTGCGCCCGAACTTCTCGGCCATGTCGTCGTTTGACAGATACGTGATGTGGCCAATCATGCGCGCCACTTTCAGGCCGTTCTTCGGCACCACGCCATGCTCGTAGAAGTCGCCGCCGTGGTAATCGGGGTCGGTCAGGATCGCCTGGCGCGCGACGTCGTTGAAGGCGATGTTCTGGGCCGACAGCTTCGGCGTGGACGCGATCACGATGCAGTGGCGCAGGCGCTCGGGGAACTTGATGCTCCACGACAGGGCCTGCATGCCGCCCAGTGAGCCGCCCATCACGGCGGCAAAGCGGTCGATGCCAAGACGGTCGGCCAGCAGCGCCTGCGCGGTCACCCAGTCTTCCACGGTCACCAGCGGAAAGCTGGCGCCATATGGCTTGCCGGTGGCGGCATTGACATGCATCGGGCCGGTCGAGCCGAAGCACGAGCCCAGGTTGTTCACGCCAATGACGAAGAAGCGGTCGGTGTCCACGGGTTTGCCCGGGCCGACCATATTGTCCCACCAGCCAGCGCTCTTGGGCGAGTCGTACTGGCCGGCGACGTGGTGCGAGGCGTTCAGGGCGTGGCAGACCAGCACCGCATTGGACTTGTCGGCGTTGAGCGTGCCATAGGTTTCATACATCAGCGTGTAGTTGCTGAGCTGCGCGCCGCTTTGCAGGCGCAGCGGCTCGGCGAAGTGCATCGCCTGCGGTGTGACTATTCCTAGAGATCCCATGGGACTGTGTGCTTTGATTGATGATGCGGTGGTGGCGCCGTTGCCGGGCATGGCAACGGCGCGCGACTCACAGGGTCTGCAACTGCTCGACGGCGCTGGCGATTTCACCCGGCTCCATCGCGCGCAGGATGCGCCGGGTACGGGTCGTGACCACGCCAAGGTCGGTATTTAAAATTTCCTGTTTCACCGCCAGCAGCTGCGCCGGGTGCATCGAAAACTCGCGCAGGCCCATGCCCAGCAGCAGGCGCGTGAGCTTGACGTCGCCGGCCATCTCGCCGCATACCGCCACATCCAGCCCGGCCTTGTGGCCCGTGGCGATGGTCGAGGCGATCAGCTGCAGCACCGCCGGGTGCAGCGGATTATACAGGTGCGCCACTTCGTAATCGACGCGGTCGATCGCCAGCAGATACTGGATCAGGTCATTGGTGCCGATCGACAAAAAATCCATGCGGCGCACGAACAGCGGCAGCGCCAGCGCGGCAGCCGGGATCTCGATCATGGCGCCGACCTCGATGCCTTCGTCGAAGCGGATCTTCTCGTCGCGCAGCTGGGTCTTGGCCTGCTCGATCATGCCCAGCGTCTGGTCGATCTCGAACGCGTGCGCGAGCATCGGGATCAGGATGCGCACCTTGCCGAAGGCCGACGCGCGCAGGATCGCGCGCAGCTGCACCAGAAACATCTGCGGCTCGGCCAGGCAATAGCGGATCGCGCGCAGGCCGAGCGCCGGATTGAGCGCCGTGTGGTCGGTCTGGTCGAGCGGCTTGTCGGCGCCCACGTCGAGCGTGCGGATCGTGACCGGACGGCCCTTCATCGCCAGCACCGCCTTGCGGTACTGCTCGAACTGTTCTTCTTCGTCCGGGATGCGCAGCGCCTGCGCGCCGCGGCCCATGAACAGGAATTCGGAGCGGAACAGGCCCACGCCATTGGCGCCCGCTTCGAGGGCGGCCGGACAATCGTCCGGCAGTTCGATATTGGCCAGCAGCGTGATCGTGGTGCCGTCGCGCGTGATGGCCGGCGTTTTCTTGAGCTTGAGCAGGCGCTTGCGTGCCTTGGCCATCGTGATCTGGCGCGCGCGGTACTGCTCGAGCACCAGCTGGCTCGGATTGCAGATGACGACGCCGGCGTCGCCGTCGACGATCAGCCAGTCGTCCTGCTCCACCAGGCGCGAGGCCTGGTCCATGCCGACGACCGCCGGAATATCCAGGCTGCGCGCGACGATGGCCGTGTGCGAGTTCTGGCCGCCGACGTCGGTGACGAAGCCGATGAACGAGCGTGATGCGCCATCGCGATCGCGAAACGCCAGCATGTCGGCCGGCGAGATGTCGTGGGCCACGACGATCATCTGCGGCGGGGGCTGGTCTTCGTCGGCGAACACCGGCGCAACGCTCAGGGCGGTACCGGTCAAGACCTTCAGCACGCGCTCGGCGACCTGCTGGATGTCGTACTTGCGCTCGCGCAGGTAGGGGTCTTCGATCTCGTCGAACTGCGCCGAGAGCTCATCGATCTGCGTCACCAGCGCCCATTCGGCGTTGTAGTGGCGCGCGCGGATGATGTCCAGCGGCGCCTCCGAGATCATCGGGTCGGACAGGATCAGCGCGTGCACGTCGATGAAGGCGCCCAGTTCGGTCGGGGCGTCCTTCGGCAAGCCGGTCCAGAGTTCCTGCAGATTGTGGTGGACGGCGGCGATCGCATCCTGCAGGCGCCGCACCTCGGCCTCGACCTGTTCTTCAGGGACCAGGTAATGCTTGACGTCGAGCGCGGCCGGCGTGAGCAGGTGCGCGCGGCCGATCGCGATGCCGCGCGAAACCGGAATGCCGTGAAGGATAAAGGAAGCCATGGAAGAATCCGTTGAACGCGAGGGGACCGCTTCACGCGGCATTATTCACCTTCACCGAACTTGTCGTTGACGAGCGCCGTCAGGGCGGCCAGCGCGGCCTCTTCGTCGGCGCCATCGGCTTCGAGCGTGACCTTGGCGCCCTTGCCGGCGGCGAGCATCATGACACCCATGATCGACTTGGCATTGATGCGCCGGCCGTTGCGGGTGAGCCATACATCGCTCTTGTACCTGGCGGCCAGCTGCGTGAACTTGGCGGAGGCCCGTGCGTGCAGGCCCAGCTTGTTGATGATCTCGAGTTCTTGTTGAATCATAGTCGCTTTATCTTTTTTGTAATGTGTCGGACTGCGCCCGGTATCTCCTCGCACGCATCGCCATCGCCGCCTGCCCTAGCCCACCCGGATCCGGTTATCCACCCGCACTGCCCCGTTCTGCGCGCCGGCCAGCGCCATCTCGACGACCACATCGAGCGAGTCGCGCCGGTAGGTGATCGCGCGCAGCAGCATCGGCAGGCTGATGCCGGCGATGACTTCCACGTGGCCTGCGTCGGCCAGCGAATTGCAGCAGTTCGACGGCGTGCCGCCCTTGACGTCGGTGATCACCAGGACGCCGTCGCCGTCGTCCAGGCGCGCGATGGCTTCCTTGGCCAGGCAGTTGATCTGGCCGATATCCTGGTCAGCCGTCACGTCGATTGCCTCGACGCGCTCGGTGGGGCCGCGAAATACATGCGTTGCTGCGGCGATGAATGCCTGGCCCAGCGGTGCGTGGGTCAGGAGCAGGATGCCTACCATGTCGTTATCCAAGTACTTTCTGTTCGACCGCGTCGATGAACATCGCGGCCACGTCAAAACCGGTCTGGTCGAAGATCTCCTGGAAGCAGGTCGGGCTGGTCACGTTCACTTCGGTCAGGTTCTCGCCGATCACGTCCAATCCTACCAGTAACAGGCCACGCTCGGCGAGCAACGGGCCGAGGGCTTCGGCGATCTCGCGATCGCGCTCGCCGATCGGCTGCGCCACGCCGATACCGCCGGCGGCCAGGTTGCCGCGCACTTCGCCGTTTTGCGGAATCCGCGCCAGCACGAACGGCACCGGCTTGCCGCCGATGACCAGCACGCGCTTGTCGCCCTTGTCGATCGCCGGGATGAACTTCTGGGCCATGATCGTGTAACGGCCATTGGCCGTCAGCGTCTCGATGATCGAACCCAGATTGAGCGCATCGCTCTTCACGCGGAAGATGCCGGCGCCGCCCATGCCGTCGAGCGGCTTGAAGATCACGTCGCCGTGCTTGGCGTGGAAGGCGCGCAGACGCGCTTCATCCGAAGTGACCATCGTCGGCGACGTGTATTGGCTGAACTGGCCGATCGCCAGTTTTTCGTTGTGGTCGCGGATCGCCGACGGGCTGTTGATCACGCAGGCGCCCTGGCGCACGGCCAGTTCGAGCAGGTAGGTGCCGTAGACGTATTCCATGTCGAATGGCGGGTCCTTGCGCTCGATGATCGCGTCGAATTCGGACAGCTTCACGTCGACTGGGGCATCGGCCGTGTACCAGATATCCGGCTCGCCCGTCAGGTGGATCTGCATCACGCGCGCGCTGACAATGCCCTCTTCGAGCACCATGTCGCGCTGTTCGAAGAAGTACAGGGCATGACCGCGCCGGGCCGCCTCGCGCATCATGGCGAAGGTCGAATCCTTGTAAATCTTGAATCCGGACAGCGGGTCGGCGAGAAAAGCGATTTTCATGAGGCGTCCAATCGATGTAATACCTTGATTTTAGCCCGAATCGGCAAACCTCGCGGGCGAGGCCCCGAGGTTTGCCGGACGCAGTGCGTCAGTACACTTCCGGATTCGGATCGGTGCGTTCGAGTTCCAGCGATGCGGCCAGCATGCCCAGGCGCGCGACCACGCCGTACACGTAAAAGCGGTTGGGTGCGGCGGTGCCCGGCTTGGCCTTCGGATCGGGCATCGCGTGCTGCTGCGCGAATGCCAGCGGCACGAATTGCGAACCGGGGGCATTCAGGTTCTGGTCGATGCCGCGCTCGGCGTGCACGCGGTAGAAGCCACCCACGACATAGCGGTCGATCATGTAGACGACCGGTTCGGCGACCGCGTCGTCGATCGATTCGAAGGTGGGCACGCCTTCCTGGATGATCAGATCGGTCACGGCCACGCCATCCTTGACCACCGACATGCGCGCGCGCTGCGCCGGGGTCAGGTCGCGCACTTCGCTCGCGTCCTTGATTGTCATGATGCCCATGCCATAGGTGCCGGCGTCGGGCTTGAGGATCACGAAGGGCTTGCGCTCCTTCATGCCGTATTCCTTGTACTTCTTCTTGATCTTCGAGAACAGCGCCGAGACGTCGTCGGCCAGTGCTTCGGTGCCGACGTTCTCGCGTAGGTCGACTTCGGCGCAGGTGCTGTGCAGCGGGTTGACCAGCCACGGGTCGATGTCGATCAGCTTGCCGAACTTCTTGGCTACTTCGTCCAGCGCCTTGAGGTGATTGCTCTTGCGGCGCAGCGCCCAGCCGGCGTGCAGCGGCGGCAGCAAAGCTTGTTCGTGGACGTTCTCCAGGATCGACGGAATGCCGCCCGACAGGTCATTGTTGAGCAGGATGGTGCACGGGTCGAAGTCGGGCAGGCCGACGCGGCGGCCATTGGCCGAGCGTACGAGCGGCTCGAGCACCAGCATATTGCCGTCAGGCAGCGCCAGCGGGGTCGGCTCGGTGATCTCGGGCGAGAACGTCCCAAGGCGGACATGCAGGCCGGTCTGGCGGAAGATCTGCATCAGGCGCGCGACGTTCTGCAGGTAGATCGGGCTGCGGCGATCGGCGTCCGGCACCAGCAGCAGGTTGCGCGCATCCGGGCAATACTTGTCGACGGCGGCCATGGCCGCCTGCACCGTCAGCGGCAGCATTTCGCTGGCCAGGTTGTTGAAGCCGCCCGGGAACAGGTTGGTGTCCACGGGTGCGAGCTTGTAGCCGGCATTGCGCAGATCGACCGAGCAATAAAATGGCGGCGTGTGCTCCTGCCACTCGAGGCGGAACCAGCGCTCGATGGCAGGCGTGGCTTCGAGGATTTTCTTTTCCAGGTCCAGCAAAGGACCGGTCTGGGCGGTGGCGAGGTGCGGAACCATTGATTGGACGTCCTTGTTGTGCGCTTCTTGTTGTTAATTAAGTTGGGAATCGCATATGGGGTTGGTCCGGGTATTTTAAAGGGCAATGCGAAGAATGCAAAAAACGTCGTCCCCGCTTGTGCGGAGACGACGTTTTCAGGGACAACCGACGACTGAGCGGATCAGTAACGGTAAGCCGACTCGCCGTGGCTCGTGATGTCCAGGCCTTCGCGTTCCTCTTCTTCAGGTACACGCAGACCGATCACGATGTCGACCAGCTTGAAGGCGATGAAGGCGACGACGGCCGACCAGATGACAGTCACGCCGATCGCATGGGCCTGGATCCACAGCTGGCCGACGATCGAGTAGCTCGTGTTCATCGCATTGGTCGTGTAATCCCACACGCCCTGCCCGCCCAGTGCCGGTGACGCAAACACGCCGGTCAGCATCGCGCCCAGGATACCGCCCACGCCGTGCACGCCGAACACGTCGAGCGAATCGTCGGCGCGCAGCAGGCGTTTCAAGCCCGTCACGCCCCACAGGCAGACGATACCGGCCAGCAGGCCGATGACCAGCGCGCCCATCGGACCGACGAAGCCGGCACCCGGGGTGATTGCCACCAGGCCCGACACGGCGCCCGATGCAGCGCCCAGCATCGATGGCTTGTGCTTGAAGATCCACTCGCCCAGCACCCAGGTGAGGGTCGCACCGGCGGTGGCCAGCAGCGTGTTCAGGAACGCCAGTGCCGCCACGTCGCCTGCTTCGAGCGCCGAGCCGGCATTGAAGCCGAACCAGCCGACCCACAGCAGCGATGCGCCGACCATCGTCATCGGCAGCGAGTGTGGCGCCATCGATTCACGGCCGTAGCCGATCCGCTTGCCGATCACATAGGCGCCCACCAGGCCGGCCACGGCCGAGTTGATGTGGACCACGGTGCCGCCCGCGAAGTCGAGCGCGCCCTGCTGCCACAGGTAGCCGGCAGCTGCGGTCACGGTTTGCAGCGAGGCAGCATCGGTGATGGCGTCAGGACCGGCCCAGAACCAGACCATGTGCGCGACCGGCAGGTAGCCGAAGGTGAACCACAGCACGACGAACACCAGCACGGCCGCGAACTTGGCGCGTTCGGCGAAGGCGCCGACGATCAGCGCGCAGGTAATCGCTGCGAAGGTGCCCTGGAAAGCGACGAAGATGAATTCGGGGATCATCGTCTCTTTGCTGAAGGTCGCGGCCATCGCAAACTTGCCGGCGACCGGATCCCAGATGCCTTGCAGGAAGGCGCGGTCGAAGCCGCCGATGAACGCATTGCCCTGCGTGAAGGCCAGCGAGTAGCCGTACAGGCACCACAGCACGATGACGAGGGCAAATACCATCATCACCTGCATCAGCACCGACAGCATGTTCTTGGCGCGCACGAGGCCGCCGTAGAACAGCGCCAGGCCGGGAATGGTCATCAGGATCACCAGCAGCGTGGCGACGAACATCCAGGCCGTATCCCCCTTGTTGATGGACGGCGCCGCCATGGCCGGCAGGGCGACGCCCAGGCCCAGCAAGGCGGTCAGTATCGTTGTAGTTATACGCTTCATGAAAACATTCCCTCTTACAGTGCGTCGTTGCCGGTCTCGCCGGTACGGATACGGATGACCTGGTTCAGGTCGGCCACGAAGATCTTGCCGTCACCGATCTTGCCGGTGCGCGCAGCGCCCTGGATCGCATCGATGACCTGGTCGACGATGGCATCGTCGACGGCGGCTTCGATCTTGATCTTGGGCAGGAAGTCGACGACGTACTCGGCGCCACGGTACAGCTCGGTGTGGCCTTTCTGGCGACCGAAACCCTTCACTTCGGTCACGGTCATGCCTTGCACGTTGATTTCCGACAGTGCCTCTCGCACCTCGTCGAGCTTGAAGGGCTTGATGATGGCGGTGATCATTTTCATGGTATTGCCTCTTTTGCAATCAAAAAGTTTTTGAGACGGACAGCACGGCGGCGGACTTGCCGAGGTTCTTGCCTTCCGGGCTCAGGTAGGCGTCGGTATTCGCCTTGTGCCACGCCAGCGCCACGGTGGCGACGCCGAAGTCCTTGGTGACGCCAACCTTGTAGTCGGTGTACGAAAATGCGCTGTTGTTCTTCAGTTTCTGGCGCCCGACGTGCAGGTTGAGGATGAAGCCGTTGCTGACGTCGATGTCGGCGCCCACGTCCAGGTAGCCGCTGCGCTTGCTGTCTGCAGTGCCGAACAGATTGGTCGTCGAGTGCGAGTACTTGATGTAGGCCGGGCCGTAGCCGAGTTTGCCGTACAGCTCGAACGTGTTCGCGCTCGGGTTCAGGCCATTGTCCGGGTAGTAGTAATACAGGCCGCCGATGTCATAGCTGATCGCGTCGCTCAACTGACCGCGCTTGCCGCCATAGACGTCCCATTCGATATTGCCGTCGCCGCCCAGGTCTTTCGTCCATTTAATGGTGGAAAGCCAGGTGCCCACGTAGAAGCCGGATGGGCCGTGTACGTAGTCGACGCCGCCCTGAAGGGCCGGGTCGAGGGCTGTTTGCGACAGGCCGCGGTAACGGTAGTCGCTGGTGATGCTCGCGTTGTAGCTCACCTGGTGTTCGGCGGGTTGTTCCTGTGCCATGCCCGGCGCGCTGGTGAGAGCCAACACTGCCAGGACAATTGCGCTGAATTTTGCTTTGCACTTCATGACAAACCCCCTTGATGAACAACATAAAAAATGACTGCTTGTGGATCCTTCTGATGTTCTTTGTCTACGCTTTATTTAGCAGGATGCGTGCCAGCTCATAACCCAGCTCATAGCCAGCCATAAACAGGAAAAAGGTCCTTGTTTTTTTGGTAAACACGCCCCACATCGGTTTTGCTACAACACAACGGACCGCATACGGCACCCAGACGGCCGTTCGGCGCACTACATCAGGTCACATTGCACCATCATGGAGCGTGAGGCCTCGGCAGAAAGGGAAATGGATATGAGTAACAGCAACTTCTTCAGCGACTTGCAGGGCAAGATCAACCAGGCGCTCGAGAGCGGCCCGGCCAAGGACATTGAACGCAATGTGAAGGCGGCCATGACGTCGGGCTTTTCCAAGCTCGATCTGGTCACGCGCGAGGAATTCGATATCCAGGCCCAGGTGCTGGCCAAGACCCGCAGCAAGCTCGAGGCGCTTGAGCTGCGCGTGAGCGAGCTGGAAGCCAAACTGGGTGCAGGCAGCACCACGACGCCGTCGGCAACCTCATCGGCAACCTCGGCGACAGCGGCATCGGCATCTGCCGCGTTTCCGACCTCGGGCAGCTCGGCAATTCCGATGCCTGGTGCTGCGCCATCGGCCACCGCTCCATTCCCGGCTGCGCCAGAAGACCCCACGATCGTCGTGCCGCCAACGCTCGACAAGCATTAAGCAGTTACCAGCGTCTGGTTGAACGCGTGGGCGGAGAACCCGCCCACGCTACTACCCGGACTTCAATCGATACTGACCTCCTTGCGGTTGTCACGCGCCACGCGGTCGATCAGCTTGTTATACGGGTCAATCCCCACGTCGAACGGCTGCTCCTTGACGGTCACCGTCACGGTCGGATTCTCGCCCCGCAGTACACGCTTTTCCAATAACAGCACTCGCTCGTCCGATTCCTTGGCATCCTTCGCCCGTGCGAACACGCCGATCTCCACTGCCTCGTCATAGGTGCGCGGGGTTTCCTGTCCCTTGCCGTCGGCCTGCATCTTCGCCAGATGCAGTTTCATCGTCAGGTCCCACTGCCCGTCCGGGCGCTTGACGGCCTTCGCCTCGGTCACGCGGTTATCGTAGAAGACGATGCGTTCGAACAGGTCGGCGATCAGCGCGTGCTTGCCGACCGGGGCTTCGGCACGGATGTAGTCCACCAGTTCGGCGGAGGTCGCAAACGGCGCCTCCTGATAGCCCTTGTCCTGCAGGAAGCGCTTGAGGGCGCGGTTGAGCGCAGCTTCGCCGATCTCGTCGCGCAGGCGGTAGAAGACCAGGCTACCCTTGCGGTAGTGGATGTAGTCCTGGTTTTCCACGCGCACCAGCGGCAGTTCCTCGATCTTTTCAGCGCCGCGCGAACTGAGGTAGCGGTCCAGTTCATAGCGCAGGAAACGGCGCATCTGGTGCGGACCGTATTCCTTCTCCATTACCATCAGCGCCGAATACTGCGCCAGTGACTCGATCAGCATGCTCGCGCCCTGCACATTCGCCGCCGTGACCTGGTGGCCCCACCACTGGTGCGCCATCTCGTGCGCGGTCACGTAGAAGACGTAGTCGATGTCATCCTTGTCGCGCAGGTCGGCGATGAAGCCGATCGATTCCGAGAACGGGATCGTGTTGGCGAACGATTGCGCGAAGCGCTGGTAGTTCGGAAATTCCAGGATGCGCACCTGCTTGTGCTGGTAGGGCGTGAACTGGGTCGTAAAGTAATCGAGCGACTTTTGCGTGCCCGCGATCATCCGGTCCACGTTGTAGGCGTGCTTCGGATCGTGATAGATCTCGATCGGGATGCCGTGCCAGTCGCCCTTCTTCACCTGCCAGTTGGCTGATAAATAGGCGAAGAACGGCATCATCTTCTGGTCCATCTTGTAGCGATAGTAATTGCGGCCGTTTTCCTTCCACGCCTTTTGCAGGTAGCCCGGCGCCAGCGCGATCTGGTCGCCACTGGTGGAGACGGTGGTGTCGAAGCTGATCCAGTCGGCGTCGTCCCCGAACATCGTGTTGGCGCGGGCCGCCTGGTTTTCGAGCTTGGCCATGCGCTCCGGTTCACCCAAGCCGCGCTTGCGGCGCTCGTTGCGGTCCAGTAGTTCGAACTCGCTCTGGTAGCCGACCAGCGGGAAGAACTCGCGGTTGTTGAAGAACGTGCCGTTCAGGTTGAGCGTGTCGCCCCTGCCTGCGTTGGAAAAACCGGGCCGGCGCACGTCGACGGTGAAGTCCAGCGCCAGGCGGGCGCCCGGCGCCGTCGGCTGCGCGAGCTTGAGTATCCGGAAGCCCGCTACCTGGTCGTCCAGGACCACGGTGTGCGCGGGCAGGCCGGCGAAGGTGGTCACGACATCCGGATTGACCTGCAGGCGCAGCGTGTCGAGCGGCTGGCTGGTCTTGTTCTCGAAGACGTAGCGGCCCTTGACCATCACGCGTCGCTCGGCCGGGTAGATGTCCACCGCCGCGCGCACGTCGACGATCTTCACGTGCGGCAGGTCCTTGTACTTGCGGTAGGTCTTTTCGTACCTGGCCTGCTTGTCCATCGCCACGTTCTGCGCTTCGTAGCGGCCCAGCGTGACGGTATTGTGGAAGATCCAGCCACCCACCAGCGCGAACGCGATCGTGCAGGCAGCCAGCGCAACGCCCGATGCACTCTTGAGGCGCCGCGTCGCTTCGTGCGTGCGCGTGCGCCACTCGACCGAGAGGCCGCGCACCCAGAACGCCTGGGCCACGATCAGGCCCGCCACGGCAAACAGGGTCCAGTACAGCGCGAACCACGACCAGCCCGCGACGAAGTGGCCGAAGCCGTTCATGTCGGAGTACGGCGTCTCTGGCAGCAGAGCGATGTTGTACAGGTTGTGATCGAAGTGCAGGACCGACAGGACGATCTGCGCCACGATCAGCACGATCATGAACAGGTAGCCCAGAAACTTGTTGTTCGTGACGACCTGCAGCGCGATGGCGATCAGCGCCATCAGGATGTACGGCATGCCGGCCATGAACACGCCCTGCAGATACACCATCGGTTCGATCGGCGCCCCGCCCTTGTACAGCTGGATGGCGATCGCGGTCACGATCCCGGCAAACAGGAAGGCCAGCACCACGCCAACGAGGGCCAGGCTTTTCGCCACCAGCGGCGCCCAGTTCGGCATCGGCATCGCGTCGCTCACGTCGGCGATACCGGCCTGGCGTTCCTTGAAGATCAGTTCACCGGCGTAGAAGATCACGATGATGAGCAGCAGGAAGTTGTAGCTGCCCTTGAGCAGCTCGATCATCAGGTAGGTGCGCGGGTAGACGTCGGTGCCGAACATCTGCCCGAGCTGACTCGAGCTACCCACCATATTGAGCACGCCAAACAGCAGCATGACCAGGAACGGCACGCTCTTGAAGACGGCGACCGCATCGAAGACGAAGATATGCCAGCACTGGCTCCAGCGCGTAGCGCGCGTGAAGCGCGGCGCGATGCGTGGCAGCGCGACGTGCGCCGGCATGCCCGCTGCCGGCGCTGCCGCTTTGGCCCTGCCGAAGAGACGCTTGCCGGTGCCGGTGCGCTGCGGCTTGAACAGCGCCAGCGTCAGGCCAAGCAGCGCCAGGCCGACCACGCTCCACAACAGCCGGTTGGCCAGCATATAGCCGCCGATGGCCGGCAGGCCGGCATTCGATTCGGCCGTCGAGAAGTAGCGCGTGGCGCGGCCAAGGGCGCGCAGGCCGAACGGGTCGGCCAGCACGGCGAACCACTCGTTGTCGATATTGCTGGTGAATTTGCCGGCCAGGATCCACAGCACGAAGAACGCCATCACACCGACATACACCATCATGATCGAGCGCGTGGTCGCGGCGAGCAGCATCAGCAAGGCGCCGATGAACAGCAGGTTCGGTACCACCAGCACGCACAGCGCCCACAGGTAGGCCGCGCCAGGAAATGGCCCCACGCGCTCGGCGTCGATCCATGGCATCAGGGGACCGAGCATCATGCCCGCCACGATCACCGCGAAGATCACCATGCAGGCCAGCAGACCCGCCAGGAAGCGGCCGACGAGGTAGTCGTGCTTTTTCATCGGCGTGGCAAACAGCATGTCGGAAATGCCGACGTCGCCGTCGCGCAGCACCGAGCCGGCGATGAAGATGGTGACGACGAACATCGACATCAGGCTGAAGACGCCGAGCAACTGCGCGACGACGACCGGCGCATTGCGATTGACATTGCCGATGCTGCCGCCGATCTGGATCGCATCGGTGGTGGTCGCGCCAAAGGCCAGCGCGCCGAAGATCAGCGCGCACACCCACAACAGCGGCTGGCGCAGCTGGATGCCCAGCTCGAACTTGAAGAATTCCCGTAGCATGCCGGCTCCTTACGCCACGACTGGTGCAGTGGATGCGGACGCCGCGCTGGTGGCCGAGGCGGCCGCGCGGTTGGCGTTGCGGATCTGGAGGAAGTAGACGTCTTCCAGGTCCGGCTCGACGCTGACGAAGCCGTCGTCCGGCTGCGATTCGGCGAACACGTTGATCTGCGGGCGCCCCGCTACCAGGCGCGTGGAGAGCACGTTGAAATCGCGCTGGTAATCGGCCAGCGCTTCCTGGCTGACAGTGCGCCGCCACACGCGGCTCCTGAGCGTATCGATCGCGGCCTGCGGCTCGCCCTGCAGCAGCACGGTGCCCTTCGCGATCATCGCCATGCGCGGGCACAGGTCGGTGACGTCTTCGACGATGTGGGTCGACAGGATCACGACCACCTGTTCGCCGATTTTGGCCAGCAGGTTCAGGAAGCGGTTGCGTTCATCGGGGTCCAGACCTGCGGTCGGTTCATCGACGATCACCAGGCGCGGCGCGCCAAGCAGCGCCTGCGCGATGCCGAAGCGCTGGCGCATGCCGCCCGAGAAAGTGCCCAGGCCGCGCGAGCGCGCTTCCCACAGATTGGTCTGGTGCAGCAGCGCTTCGACCATCTCCTTGCGCTCGCCCTTGGCCGTCAGGCCCTTGAGGACCGCGAAGTGGTTCAGCAGTTTTTCGGCGCTCACCTTCGGGTAGACGCCAAAGTCCTGCGGCAGGTAGCCGAGCTGGCGGCGCAGGCCTTCCTTGTCCTTCAACACATCCAGGCCGTTGAAATCGATGCTGCCGCTGTCAGGGTCCTGCAGCGTGGCGATGGTGCGCATCAGCGACGACTTGCCGGCGCCGTTCGGGCCGAGCAGGCCGAACATGCCGTTCGGGATCTCGAGACTGACGTTGTTGATCGCCTTGACGCCGTTGGCATAGGTCTTGTTGAGCTGCTTGATCGATAGCATGGACTGATTCTCCGGGAACGGTTGCGGTTGTCGTTGTTGTTGTTGTTCACGATCAATGTAACGTTAATAAAAAGCAATGTCAGCATTTTGTGACAGACGGTATGAATGCCGGCATGAACGACGAAATGACTGGTATATGCACCTGTCATGAACGGACCCGCGCGCACGCCTGTCCGCTCTCAAACGGTGGTGCGATCCGCGCTTTAGGATGGGGCACCCTGGCTTTCTGCAGAAGGAATCCGATGAGTCTCGCCGTTCTGAAAACCCGCGCGCTGGCCGGCATGGCAGCGCCGCCCGTCAATGTCGAGGTTCATCTGGCCAACGGCCTGCCCGGCTGGACGATCGTTGGCTTGCCCGACACCGAAGTGCGCGAAGCGAAGGACCGCGTGCGCGCCGCGCTGCAGAATTCGGGCTTCGATATCCCGCCGCGCCGCATCACGATCAATCTCGCGCCGGCCGATTTGCCCAAGGAATCCGGCCGCTTCGATCTGCCGATTGCATTGGGTATCCTGGCCGCATCGCACCAGATCCGGGGCGATGCACTGGAGCGCTACGAGTTCGCCGGCGAATTGTCGCTATCGGGCGAGCTGCGGCCGATCCGTGGTGCATTGGCGATGGCGTTTGCGATGGTGCGCGCGGGTTCTGCACAATCTGATGCACAGGACCGGGCCTTCATCCTGCCGCTGGCCAATGCCGATGAAGCGGCGCTGGTCGAAGCAGCCGAGATCCTGCCGGCGCGCACGCTGCTCGAGGTCTGCGCGCACTTCGCCAATGCGCCCGATGCGCCCAAGCTGGTGCGGCATGCGGGGCCGGCCCTTGCGCACTCGGTGTGCTACCCCGATTTCGCCGAGGTCAAGGGCCAGCAGCATGCCAAGCGCGCGCTTGAGGTGGCCGCGGCCGGCGCGCATTCGTGCTTGCTGGTTGGCCCGCCCGGCGCGGGCAAGAGCATGCTGGCGGCGCGCCTGCCTGGCCTGCTGCCGTTGATGAGTGACGTGGAGGCCCTCGAATCGGCCGCCGTGCAATCGCTCGCGGGCGGCTTTTCGCCGCAACGCTGGCGTCAGCGGCCGTTTCGCAGCCCGCATCACACGACGTCCGGTGTGGCGCTGGTGGGCGGCGGCAGCGTGCCGCGGCCCGGTGAAGTCTCGCTCGCGCATCATGGCATCCTGTTTCTGGACGAGCTGCCCGAGTTCGACCGGCGCGTACTCGAGGTGCTGCGCGAGCCGCTCGAGTCGGGGCAGATCACGATTTCGCGCGCGGCGCACCAGGCCGATTTTCCAGCGCGCTTTCAGCTCATCGCGGCGATGAACCCGTGTCCGTGCGGCTGGCTCGGTCACGCCAGCGGCAAGTGCCATTGCCTTGAGGCCGCAGTGCTGCGCTACCAGAGCCGCATTTCCGGTCCCCTGCTCGATCGGATCGATATCCAGTTGCCGGTCGCGGCGCTGGGACCGGAGAGCATGGGCGCACGCACCGATGGAGAACCGAGCAGCGTGATCGCAGTGCGGGTAGCACAGGCGCGTGCGGTGCAGATGGCGCGCCAGGGCTGGCCCAACAGCCACCTCGGCCCGCGCGACATCGACCGTTACTGCGCGCCTGACGACGCCGGGGGGCGCCTGCTGCATGCGACCGCGCAGCATCTGCACTGGTCGGCGCGCGCGTACCACCGCGTGCTCAAGGTAGCGCGCACGGTGGCCGACCTGGCCGGCAGCGAACACGTGGCGGCCGCGCACGTGGCCGAGGCGATCGGGTACCGGCGCGCGTTGCAGCGCGAGTAGCAGCATCAGTAGCAAGTGTTGCGTTCTGCAGCGCTGCTGTTACCATCGACGCATGCGACCCTCTATCGTGCGTGCCCTGCAGATTGTCCCGATCCTCCTGGCCGGCGCGCTGCTGGCCGGTTGCAATCCGGCCTATAACTGGCGTGACTACACAAGCGAGGACGGTCGCTTCAAGGCGCTGTTTCCGGCCAAGCCCGCGACCCTGACCCGCACGGTGGACCTGAACGGCCTGCAGGTCGAGATGACGATGACGGCGGCCAGGGTGGACAACACCACCTTCGCCGTTGGCACCGCTGTGGCGCCCGATCCCGCGCGCGCGCAGGCAGCGCTGCCGGCCATGCGCCTGGCGCTGCTGCGCAATATCGGCGCACCCGACGCCCCTGCCACCGCTGACCTGAGCGTGGCTGCCACGGGCGCCGGCCAGGGCGCGCCGATGCACCTGAGCGGGCGCTTTACCGCAAAAGGCAACCGCTTCTACCAGGTCATCGTGCTTGGCCCCGCAGGCAAGACGCCGCCGGAACAGGTCGAGCAGTTCCTCACCTCCTTCACCAGCTTGTAAGGTCGCCCATGGATGACCAGCTCCCCGCCCTGCGCCTGGTCGGCCTGCGCAAGCAGTTCGGCCGCCCTGCCGTCGATGGCCTTGATTTGCTGGTCCGGCGCGGCGAGTTCTACGCGCTGCTCGGGCCGAACGGCGCTGGCAAGACGACGACGCTGCGCCTGGTCACGGGCCTGCTGGCGCCCGACGCCGGCACGATCGAGGTCATGGGCGTGGACATGACTGCGGCGCCGGCGGCGGCCAAAGCCAAGCTGGCCTACCTGCCGGACGAGCCGATGTTGTACGGGAAGCTCAAGCCGTTCGAGTACCTCGAATTCGTCGCCGGCCTGTGGGGCGTGCCGGCGCAGGCTGCAGAACCGCGTGCACGCGAACTGCTCGACTGGCTCGACCTGAGCCAGCATGCGCACGAGCTGACCGAAGGTTTTTCGCGCGGGATGAAGCAGAAGCTGGCGCTGGCCGGCGCCCTGATCCACGCCCCGGAACTCCTGATCCTCGACGAGCCGCTCACTGGTCTTGATGCAGCAGCGGCGCGCCAGGTGAAAGACCTGCTGCTGGCGCACGTGGCCAAGGGCGGCACCGTCATCCTGACAACGCACATTCTGGAAGTGGCCGAGCGCCTGGCGCACCGCATCGGCATCATCCGCCAGGGTCGGCTGATCGCCGAAGGTACGCTGGACGCGCTGCGCGAGCGTACGCAGGGCGGCAGCCTCGAAGACATGTTCCTGCACTTGATGGCTGCGCCATGATGCTGGCGCCGGGCAGCGTCGGCTGGCTGCTGCGGCACGAGCTGCGGCTTGCCTGGTTTAATGCGGCGGGCGGCAAAGCGGCGGACGGGCGGCGCCGGCCAGGCAATCTGGCGCTCGGTCTGGCGGCCGCTGGCTGCATCGTCATGCATGTCGCGAGCTGGTTTGTCGTGCGCCAGCTGGCCGGCATGCCGGAGAACGATCCGCGCATCCTGCTGGCGGTTTCCGCGCTGCTGATCGTGGCCACGACCTTCATGCTGTCATCGGCGATCAAGGCGTGCGTCGTGGTGATGTTCGAGCGCAGCGACCTCGATCTGCTGCTGTCGTCACCCCTGCCCTCGCGCAGTATTTTCACGGTGCGGCTACTGGGTGTATGCGCGGGCACAGCGGCGCTGTACCTGTTTTTGCTGGCGCCGTTCGCGCATGCGGGGCTGCTGCAGGGCCAATTTCGCTGGCTCGGGATCTATCCCGGCGTGATCGCCCTTGCGGTGCTGTGCAGCTGTGGCGCCATGCTGCTCACGCTTGGCCTCGTGCGCCTGCTCGGTGCGCGCCGTACACGCGTCGTGGCGCAGATTGTCGGGGCGCTGGCCGGCGCGCTGCTCGTCATCGCGTCGCAGCTTCATGCGCTCACGTCGAGACAAACGCAGGACGGCATTCGCGATACCGTCCTGGGGATGGTGCAGGCGGAGGGTGCAGCGGATAACCTGCTCTGGCTGCCGGCGCGGGCGATGCTGGGCGAGCCGTTGCCGGTGCTGCTGCTCGGCGCGCTCGCGTGCGGCATGTTCATGCTGACCACCTGGCGCACGCATCGCTTCTTTGCGCGCGGGCTGCAACTGGCTGCGTCGACGCCATCGATCGCAGCGGGCAAGGCGGCATCGACGACGGCGCGGCCCCGTTTCGGGCGCAGCCTGTTTCGTACGGTGGTCATCAAGGAATGGCGCCTGATCGTGCGCGACCCGCAGTTGCTGTCGCAGGTGATGCTGCAAATACTGTTTTTGCTGCCGTTGTTTTTCCTGATTTTCAAGCGTGCCGATGTGCAGGTGCAAGCCATCGGCGCTGGCCTGGCGTTGCTGTGCAGTTCGCTGACAGGTGCGTTGGCATGGATTGCCTTGTCGGCTGAGGATGCGCCGGATCTGCTGCTGGTATCGCCCGCGTCGCAGCGCACCGTCCGGCGCGCCAAGCTGGCAGCGGCGATGATGCCTGTCCTTGCGTTGGTGGCTGTTCCTCTGCTATGGCTGACGGTCCGGATGCCAGCAGCCGGGCTGGTCGGATTCCTGGTCGTGTGCGGCGCCGTCGTGGGCGCCGGTCTGGTGGTGTTCTGGTGCGGGCGGCCAGGCGTGCGCAGTAATTTCAAGGGGCGTGGCAAAGGTGGCTTCGTGATGAACGTGCTTGAATTGTTCAACAGCCTGGCGTGGGGCGCGTTGGGATGGCTGCTGTCGGCTGCCACGCTCGGGCCATTGGACCACATGGGCATCCTCGCCGCAGCGGGGGCTGCGTTCTTCGCGATTGCCGTACCTGGCATTGCCTGGATGTTGTGGCGTCGGCCGGTGTGAGCGCGACCGCACTGTGAAGGGGCGCGAGGCGTGCTATCGTTTAATTACTAACAAAACCAAGAGATAGCTATGTTGATTACATTTAAATGCAAAACGTATCCAGAAGTTCTGATGTATCAGGAACATGCCAAACGTATCCTTGACCTGCTGCACAAGGAGCCGGAGCGCGGCGTGATTACCTCGGCCGAAGCCAGCCAGGTGATTTCGCTGGTAGAGGAAGAGATCGAAGAGTCCCGCAAGCATCAGGTGTCGGATCAGGTGGCGCACGATGTTCATGCGCATCACCGCGATGAAGACGACCATGACCATCAGGCAATCGAGGTCGTCAGCTTCTCGACCCGCATGTATCCGCTGCTGGAAATGCTGCGTTCGGCACGTGATAACAAGACCGACATTCTTTGGGGTGTGTAAGCAGGCTTTGGTTTATCCTTGTCTGCATGTAAAAAGCCCGCTGATGTGAATCAGCGGGCTTTTTTTGGGCTCAAGGTGCTTCAGCGGCAGTGATCTTGGATCAGCTGCTTATCAGCACCCCAAAGCGAAAAGCCCCACTCAGGTCACTGAGTGGGGCTTTTCTATATAACTAGCCTGACGATAACCTACTTTCACACTGGTTGCAGCACTATCATCGGCGCAAAGTCGTTTCACGGTCCTGTTC
>NZ_JCASIK010000012.1:0-18266 GCF_059685835.1 Telluria sp. RB2R28
AGTCGGTCCCACCCCTTCCCATCCCGAACAGGACCGTGAAACGACTTTGCGCCGATGATAGTGCTGCAACCAGTGTGAAAGTAGGTTATCGTCAGGCTAGTTATATAGAAAAGCCCCACTCAGTGATCTGAGTGGGGCTTTTCGCTTTTGGGCGGTCGGTTTATGGCGCCCTGCTCAAACTGCGCCGAATGGCCCCAACATAGTTGAACGGGTCGGCAGCGATGCTGCCAAACCTGCGGATCATGCTCTCATTGCACGGATGTGAACCACCGTGATTTTTGGTGAAGTAACGCCTATCCGTATAGAAAGCGCACGATCAGCGCAGCCATTCCCATCATGAGCGCAAAGCGAGGCCAATTCGCTTGACGCTCGAAGCACGACAGGCAGGCTGCGATGACGGCGCATACCAGAGGCGTGCCGTCGTCCAGAATATTCATCAGCGTCGATGCGAGCAGTAACTGTATAAACAATGACAGCCACGGTACTGCGCGACGCCTGCTCGCTTTTGCATGATGAGCCGGGTCCGGCGTTGGCGCGTCTTGGACAGGGTATTTTCGTCCCGCCCGCGATGCCGTCGCCGATGTCGGCGCATCGCTTGCGGTGCGCGCCGTTTTCTTCTCTATCTTGAGCTGTTCTGCTGTTTTCTCCAGCACCGGTGCCGGTGGAGTCACTGCCTGCCAGAACCCGTCCCACGGCGCCTTGCCTTGTGCCGACAAGACCCGAAATGCACTGGTGCGCTGCCGTCCGGCGTTGGCAGGCGGTAGCACTAGCGCCTCCGACCCACCCCATGTCACGCGCGCCTGACGCACCCGGGCTAACAGCGGTGCGCCTTTCCCGGCATCGACCATGTTGATGAAATGCGCATACCCCTCAAGCGCAGCAAGCACGTTTTCGTTCCCGTTCCATTGCTTGCCGGCCGGTCCGTCTTTCTCGACCTGAAACAGCGTCGCACGAAACCGCCGCAGCATTTCCCGGCTGACCGCCGGCTTCGTGTTGACGACAATCCCGGTCACGCTCTGGCGGGCCGAATCGCGCATCACATGCTGTTTCTGCGGATGCGGCGTGAAGCCTTCATCGATCACGATCTGACGCACCCGCCACAACAGTTTGCCAGCGAGTTTGTGCCCATCTTCGTCGGCCGAAAATGTCAAGTCATCGGCATACCTGGTATAGGTAAAGCCAAGTTTCGCCGCTGCACCCTGTAGCCGGGCATCCAGTCGCCTTCACAGGATATTGGTCAGCGCCGGGCTACTTGGCGCTCCCTGTGGAAGCACGCGTGCCCCGAGCGCCACATGAAAGGTCTCGCCATCGATGCTGATCTGTTCAGTCGGCGCCTCGGTACATACCAGGGCCAGCGTGGTCGCGACCTGCTTGCCGAAGCCGAGCTGGGTGAACACGCCACGCACGCGGGGCAGATCGATCGTCGGGAAAAAATCCTTGAGGTCGACATTAATAACGACAGCCCGACCGGCATGCGGCGCCGCGTTGCTGACGATCGAACGACCAGCCAGGAAGCCATGCGCTGCCGGATGGGCCGGCACCCGCGTCAACAGGTTATCGAGCACCCAGTACTGAACGCGCTTCAGGCGTGGCATCGGCGCCGAGATCATGCGTTCGCCGCCGGTCTTCTTCGGCATGGTAAAGCGGCGGTAGTGACTGATGCGCGAGACGCGCCGGTCGAACGCCAGGAATCGCAGCTCGTGCAGCGACACGCCCATCGCCTGCGCCAGGTCGCGCGCATCATGCAGCGCCGGTAATGCGAGGCGCGCGAGCCGGTCAGCATCGCTGCGGATATCTCCCAGGCCGGCCGACACATCCTCACCTAAATACAGCAATTCGCTGGCGCGGCGGGCATGCCACGCCTGGGCGCGAGCGTGACGCTCGGCCGCACGCCGCTGGCGTGTCTCTTCGCGCCGAATCTTCGCCTGCGCCATGCGCTCCTTGCGCATCCGCCGCAAGGCAAGGACAGGATCGTCAACCTCACGCAGCTCCGCGCCCAGGGCCGACAGGGCGCGAGTGAGCTCAGCCTCGCGCTGAACCAGCTGCGCAGCCGGCGAATCGTCATGCTGCGCCGGCCAGAAACCAAGGCGCTGCATTTCTGCCAGGGTGACTTCGTCGCGCGAAGTGGCGCGAATGCGCGCGAGGGCGTCTTCGCGTGACGTGGGTCCGGAAGAAGCGGGAGGGAGCATGGTCATTGGCGAGCCCGTGGTGCGGGGCGCAAGAAAGAGGACAGGCACGGCCGGATTGTCATCGAAGGGCCGTGGGGACTGGGGCGCTCAACTCGACGCCAAACGACGCCGGTAGCACTCATGAGATTCAGGGAATCCACATCGTCTGGTGCTACCGGCGTCAGTTTGGCACAGTGAAGAGCGCGCCAGTGACGCATGGGGAGGGCTGAATACGAGGACGGCGATCCACCGTCCGGGTTGCAAGAGCCATCCTGCCGTGCCTGTCGAAACGAGTATAGCAGCGCTGTTGCGCTCGACTCAAGCGATAACAGCGACCGCCGCCGGGGCCGGGTTGGCGCCCGCATCATGCGCTCGCCGCCTGCATGGGCGCTGGCGCCGACGCCAGCCGCACGGCCAGCATGTGCGGGCACGGTCCCTGGCGCAGCCGGCCAAGCGGCGGATCACCCCATCGACTGCCTGGCGCACGCCCGCATCGGGCGCGATGGCAAAGCGCGCGATGAGATCGGTCTGCGCCACCAGCACATGGTCCGGTAGCGCGCTGAACAGCCGCACGCCCATCGCGCGTACCTCTGCCTCAGGATCGCGCAACAACGCCGCCAGGCTTGACGGCGGCAGTGCTGACGCAGGCTCGGCGTGCAGCAGCAACCAGTGACAGGCCAGCACCCGCACGGCGGCCAGCCGGTGACGCAGCAAATACAGGAGCCGCGCGTACGGCGCCTGCGCGGCGGCGGCATGCAATGGCGACGTCAGCGCATGCTGCAGGTGAGCGCCGACCAGGTCGATCCTGCTGTCGGCGCAGTCGTCGAGCCAGTCCAGCAGCGCCTCCACGATGCTGCGTCCCCCGTCAGGCAGCGCCACGGCGGCCTCGCACAAGCGCCATGCCGCTTCGCGCGCCGCCGGCTGCGGCGAGACCAGCATGCCGATCACCAGGTCGGTATCGGCCGCATAGACATGGGGCGCGCGCGCAATCCAGTCGAGAGCATACTGCAGCGCTTCCGGCAGGCTAGATTCGATGAACAGCAGAAGCCAGGATGCATCGGGCGCATCCGGTTCGAAGCGGCGCCGCGCCGTGTCGAAGGCAAATTGTGTGGTGACGGCGTAGGCACTGCGCAGCAGGTGGCGCAGGGTTACCGCGGGCAGGGCGTCGCACCAGGCCCCGTTGTCGCGCAGTGCGCGCACCGCGAACGCATGCACACCCTCGGCGGCGCTGCGCAGCAATAGCGATAACAAGGCGTCGGGATGGTCGTCCCAGAGCTCGGGGAATGCTTCGTACCGCCCGCCCTGGGACAGCGCTTGCTCCGGCTCGTACCAGGTCAGTCCCGTGCTGCTGTGCCGCAGGCCGGCATGGGCGCGCAGCAGGTGGTTGAACAAGGGCCAATGGCCATACCGGCCGACGGCGCCACCGGCGCGCCAGTACGGTTTACTGGCATCGCGGTCATCGTACTGGACGAGAATGGCCAGCGCCATGGGCACGAAGTCAGGGTCGCCAGCTGCGCCAAGACGGCGCAGCGTACGCCAGCCGCGCCGCAGCAGATAGGCGCGTGTCACGCCGCCATACGCCGCAAGCTGATAACGCTTACCGACCCGCACATAACGTTCGCTGCTGTGCGGCGTGATTTCAAAGCGGCGCTGCAGCAGGCCGAACACCTCGCCATCAGCGCGCATTTCGGCCATCTTGTAGATGTGGCGCACGGCGGCGAACGCCTGCCCGCGCAGTTCAATCGCGCGCAGGGCGTCAAGCAGAAGCGGGCGCGCCAGCGGCGCGAGGCTGTCCGCCTGCGCGACCTGGTCGAGTTGCTCGAGCCATGCGCCGTCCTGAAGCGAAACGGTCAGCAGTGCGGCGCTGTCGGCATCGGCCCAGGCGCGCTGCACGGCCTGGGGCCAGCTGTCGATCAGTGCCTGTGCATGAGCATGACGCTCGGCGTCGTTCGCCAGCATCAACCAGGCCTGCAGGGCCACGCGGCGCACTGCTTCATGCGTGCTGCGGCTCTGCAGTTCGTGCATGGCCTGCAGGGCGCCCCGGTCGCTGCAGCGGCCGATGGCCCAGGCGATGCAGTAATCCTGCATCGGGTCGCCGCGTTCGATCTGCTCGATCAGGACCGGCACGGCGGCGCGCAGGCGACGTTCGCCAATGCGCCAGATGGTGCGCTTGCGCTGCAACTGCGACAAGGCGTGCCAGCTGCCGCGTTCGAGGCGTTGCAGAACGGCGCGGTCGGCCTCGGTGAGCAGGATGGGCGCCGTGTGCACGTCCGTGGCTGGCGTGCTGGCTTGGACAATTGGCACTGGCGGCGCAGCGGGATCAGCAAAGCCTTGCGCCAGCTTGGCTGCGACTGCGCGATCGAATAACCGGTTGGCCTCAGGCAGGGCAACGGGTTGTGGCGTGCGCGTGCTGTCGCGCCACTCTTCGCCGATGCGGCCCTGGCGCAGATTGACGAGGTAACCATCGGCGGCGCCAGTGACGAGGCACAGTTCGATATCGCAATGGATGACGCTGTCTTTTTGCGTCCGGACCAGCTTTACTGCTTTGATCAGCTTCACCGCATCGCCCTTGCAAATGAATCAACCGTCCGATTCTAACCAACAGTCGCTGCCGAGTAAACGCCGCGCGGATCCGCGAGGTCGCACAGACGCGCGAGCAGGGGCTCGGTTGCGCCGGCGAGGCGGTCCAGACTCGCTTCGCGCAGCGCCGCCGTGTCCACCACGTTCGCACTGCGCAAACCGGCCCAGTGCAGCAGCGCCGCGCAGGCCGGCGCGCTGTCGAACATGCCGTGCAGGTAGCTGCCCAGGATCTGACCGTCCTCCGAACAGGCGCCTTCGGCGGCGCCGTCGATCTCGAACGCCGGCCGCGCCAGCGCGGCGCCGCTCGACTCGCCCATGTGGATTTCATAGCCGGTCACGGTAGCCTCATGTGCGTCAGGGCTGAAGCGGCAATGACCCTGAACTTGCGCCAGGCGCTTCTCGCGCGTCAGCGTCGTCTCCATCTCGAGCAGGCCAAGTCCCTCGGAGCATCCGGCGGCACCTTCGACGCCGTGCGGATCATCGACCCTGCTACCCAGCATCTGAAAGCCGCCGCAGATGCCGATCACCTTGCCGCCATAGCGCATATGCCGCGCCAGTTGCGCGGGCCAGCCCTGCGCCTGGAGCCAGGCCAGGTCGCCGCGCGTGTTCTTGCTGCCTGGAAGGATGATCAGGTCGGCGCCGGGAATCGCTTCGCCCTCACGCACGAAACGCAGGTCGACGTCGGGATGGGCGCGCAGCGCATCGAAATCGGTGTGATTGCTCATGCGCGGCAGGCTTGGCACGACCACGCGAAACGCGCCCTTGCTCGTTTGCGCTGCCTGCACGGCATCCTCGGCGTCGAGGAACAGCCCGTGCAGATAAGGCAGCACCGCGAGTACCGGCTTGCCGGTTTGCGCCTCGAGCCAGTCGAGCCCCGGTTCGAGCAGCTTGATGTCGCCGCGGAAGCGGTTGATGACAAAACCGATCACGCGGTCGCGCTCCGACTGCGACAGGCACGATAACGTGCCGACCAGGTGTGCGAACACGCCGCCACGATCGATGTCGGCGACCAGGATCACCGGACAATCGACCGCCTCGGCAAACCCCATATTGGCGATGTCGCGGTCGCGCAGATTGATTTCTGCCGGACTGCCGGCGCCTTCCACGATCACCGCCTCGTACTGGGCCAGCAGGCGCGCATGCGATTCGAGCACCGCGCCCATAGCGATCGGCTTGTACTGGTGGTAGTCGCGCGCATTCATGTCGGCGCGCACGCGGCCATGGATGATGACCTGGGCGCCGGTGTCGCTCGATGGCTTGAGCAGCACCGGGTTCATGTCGGTGTGCGGCTCGATGCCGGCGGCGATCGCCTGCAGCGCCTGGGCGCGGCCGATTTCGCCGCCGTCGCGCGTGACCGCGCTATTGAGCGCCATGTTCTGCGGCTTGAACGGCGCGACCTTCACGCCGCGCTGCTTCAACAGCCGGCACAGCGCCGCGACCACCGTGGTCTTGCCGGCGTCCGACGTCGTCCCTTGCACCATCAGGGTTCGAAAGGGGAATGTGATCATTTCGGGCGTCGCTGGCGTGCCTGCTCCAGCGCCTCGCACATGGTGGCGGTGCCCTGGATCATGCGTGGCCCCGCGCGATTGAGCAAATGGCCGTCGAGCGTGAACAGGTTATTGCGGCTCACTGCCGTCATGGTGCCGTAGGTTTTCCACAACTGCACGCCGCCGTAGTTCTTTTCGGCCGTGGCGATGATCACTTCGGGATTCTCCTGCAGCACGCTCTCGAGCGTGACCACGGGCGCCGTCACGGCCAGCTTGTCGAAGACGTTCACGCCGCCGCACAGGTGCATCGCATCGGTCAAGATGTGCTTTCCGCTGAGCGTGTACAGCGGCTTGTCCCACACCTGGTAAAAGACGCGCACCGGCGCGCGGCCTGCGTACTGCTTGCGCAGGCTGGCCAGCTGCGTACGCAGCCCTGCCGCCGCTGCCTTGGCGGCTGCATCGGTTCCCATCAACTGGCCAAGCCGTTCGACGCTGTCCGGAATGGCGTCCAGTGTCTGCGCATCGCTCTGGAACACCGGGATGCCGAGCTGGCGCACCATCTCGATCTGCCTGTCCGAGCTGTTGTGGCGCCAGGCCACGATCAAGTCGGGCTTCAGCGAGATCAGGAGTTCCATGTCGATCTCACGGTTCGAGCCGATACGCGGGATACGCTTGGCCGCTTCCGGATAATCGCTGTAGTTGACGGCGCCCACGACGCGGGTGCCGCCACCGGCCGCGAACAGCAGCTCGGTCACGCTCGGCGCGAGCGAGATGATGCGTAGCGCCGGCTTGGCGACCGTGACGGTCTGGCCGCCGTCGTCCTTGACCGTGATCGCGGCCTGCGCACAGGTGATCGACAGGCCTGCAATCAGGAAAGTCGTCAGGGCAGCCGTCAGCATCGTTGTTTTCATCGTTGGTTCCATTCATGAAGTGCGTGTTCAAAGCGGTGCCATTCAGGTTCGCCTGCCGGCAGGCCGACACGGATGCCGCGCCCAGCGTCCCGGAACAACCGGCACCAGATACCGCGCGCCGCCATGTGAGCGTGGAAGGCGTCGGGTTGCGTCTGCGGCCACCAGCGAAACAGCGCCGTGCCACTGCTGGCGATGCCGTGGTCAAGCAACAGACGCGTCATCCGATCGCCGGACTGGCGCAGACTGGCACGCGTCGCGTGCTGCCAGGCGCTATCGGTCAGGGCTGCCAGGGCGATCTCCTGCGCCGGACCGCTGATGGTCCATGGCCCCAGCAGGTCCGCCAGATCGCGCAGCAGGCTCTCGTGCGCGGCGACGAAGCCCAGGCGCAGGCCCGCGAGGCCAAAGAATTTGCCGATCGAGCGCAGCACGATGAGGCCAGGCTGCGAGGCGTGCATCGCCACGCTGAGCGCCGTCGTGGTGTCGCCGAACGCTTCGTCGACGATCAGCCAGCCGCCGCGCGCCTGCAGGCGTGCGGCCCAGTCGAGCAGGCGTTCCGGCGCGATCGTCTCGCCGGTCGGGTTGTTCGGATTGACGACGACGACGACATCGCTGACGTCGACCGCCGCATCCAGTTCGGCATAGGTCACCTGCCGCAACCGGTGGCCATGCTGGCCCCAATGGTGCGCGTGCTCGGCATACGATGGTGCCGACACGGTGACACGCGACGGTGTGCGCAGGCGGGGCAGGGCCTGGATCGCGGCCTGGGTGCCGGCCACCGGCAGTAACTGCGGCGCGAGGTAGTACGCACAGGCCGCCGTCAGCAGCGCCGGATCCGGCTCGGGCAGGCGCAGCCAGGCACCTGGCGATGGGGCCGGCGCCGGATAGCCATGCGGGTTGATTCCGGTCGACAGGTCGATCCAGTCATCGCGCCCGTCATACCGCGCGGCGTCGCGCAGGTTGCCGCCATGTTCAAGCATGCGGCGTCCCGATCACGGACAACACGGCCAGCAGGCAGACGACGCCGAGCCACAGCAGCGTCGTGCGCAGCACCAGCCGCCAGGCGCGCTGGATGTCGCCGGCGCAGGCGGCCGGCCCGGCGCCCAGTGGCGGGCGTTGTTCGACCTCGCCATCGTAGACCGCCGCGCCACCGAGGGACACGCCCAGTGCACCGGCGCCGCTGGCCATCACTGGCCCGGCGTTCGGGCTGCTCCACGCGGACGCCTGCGTGCGCCAGCAGTGCCAGGCACGCGCGCGCTTCGCGCCGGCCAGCAGCACATACGACAGCGCGGTCAGGCGCGCCGGCAGATAGTTCATCACGTCGTCGATGCGCGCTGCAGGACGGCCGAACAGATTGAAACGCGCGCTGCGATACCCCCACATCGCGTCGAGCGTATTGGCGAGCCGGAACAGCACCGCGCCCGGCCCGCCCAGCAGGATGAACCAGAACAGCGTGCCGAACACGGCGTCGTTGCCGTTTTCAAGGAGCGACTCGGCGCTTGCCTTGGCCAGGTCGGACTCGCTGGCGCTGGCAGTGTCGCGGCTGACGATGCGGGCGGTCAGCGCGCGCGCCTGGGCCAGGTCGCCGCCGCGCAGCGCCTCGTAGATCGGGATCGTATGGTCGCGCAGGCTGCGCAGGCCGATGCACAGATACAGTAGCACCGCATGCAGCCACAGGCCGGCGACATCGGTCACCAGCACGAACAAGGCAGTCAATGGGAGCACTGCCAATGCCCACGCGAGACTGCCACGCAGCAGGCGCAGCTTGCCGCGGTTCAGGCTCCGCTCGATGAAGTTCGCCAGATTGCCGAAGCCGACCAGCGGATGCCAGCGCCGTGTCTCGCCCAGCAGCAGATCGAGCGCGACACCGGCCACCAGCAGCAGCGCCACCGTCGACAATGACAAGCCAGTCAGCACAGGGAACCCTTCAGAACAAGTGGCAGGCCGGCCGCCACCAGCACGGCGCGGTCGACATGCGCAGCCACCGCCTGGTTCAGGCGGCCAGCTTCGTCGGCGAAGCTGCGCGAGATGGCGCCCCACGGCACGATGCCCATGCCGACTTCGTTCGACACAAAGACCACGTCGCCCGGCAAGCCCGCATCGAGCAGGTCCAGCAGGGCCGCGCGCTCTTCATGGAACCGGTCCGGCAGCGTCAAGGCGCCGACCTCGGGATATTCCCGGCCATCGCAGAACATCAGGTTGCTGAGCCACAGCGTCAGGCAATCGACCAGCACCAGGCGGCCCGGCAGGCATTCGGTGCGCAGCGTGTGGGCCAGCGCCAGTTCTTCCTCGACCGTGCGCCATTCAGGCGGCCGCTGCTCCCGGTGCAGCGCAATGCGCGCCGCCATCTCGCCATCACCCGCGCGCGAAGTGGCGATATACACGACTTCCCGGCCCGACTCGCGCGCCAGCCGTTCGGCAAACGCGCTCTTGCCCGAGCGTGCGCCGCCAAAGACCAGCGTCGCGCTCATGGCGCACCGCCAAACAGCGTGGCAACCGCGCGCGGGTTGGACGGGAAGTAGCCGTGGAAGTAGGACGCGAACAGCGAGCCGACCCGGTACACCGCTTCGCCCGGTGTCTGCGTGCGCTGCTTGACGGTATGTGCCTGCGGCGGCACGTCGGTGGCCAGCAGCGAATAGTGGAAAGTGTGTCCCCGCAGTTCGCCCTCCGGCGTGGCCAGCGCATGCATCCCGAGGCCAGCCAGGCGCTGTTGCATCGCCACTTCGCCCGGCAGCAAACCAGCCATCTCCCAGCGCCGGCCATCGCTGTCGGTCAAGCCATCGGCCAGGGCCATCATGCCGCCGCATTCGGCCACGATCGGCACGCCCCGCGCATGGGCCGCCCGGATCGAATCGCGCCAGCGTGTTGCACCCTGCAGCGCTGCGCCGTGCAGTTCGGGATAACCACCAGGCAGGTATACGGCGTCGGCATGGTCCGGCACCGCGTCGTTCGACAGCGGTGCAAAGTAGGTGATCTGCGCGCCCAGCGCCTTGAGCAGTTCGACGTTCGCCGGATACACGAACATGAATGACGGATCATGCGCGATCGCGATCGTGTGGCCGGCAAGCGGCGTTTCGATCTGCGCCGGGACGGCGTGTGCTGCTTCCATCACAGGCAGCGCATCCCACGCCGCCTCATCGAACTCGATGCTGTCGGCCAGCGCGTCAAGGATACGCTGCAGCTCTTCGACTTCACCCGGCAGCACCAGGCCCAGGTGCCGTTCAGGCAGGTGATGTTCCTGGCGCGCCAGGGTGCCGATCAGGGGAATGTCGCGTAGCGACTCCTTGACCATCGCCGCGTGGCCGCTGCTGGCAACGCGGTTGGCGATCACGCCCGCCATCTGTACCGGACCATAGTCGCGCAAGCCTTGCGCGACGGCGCCGGCCGTTTGCGCCATCGCCGATGCATCCAGCACAGCGAGTACAGGGATGCCAAACGCGCACGCCAGGTCGGCGCTCGATGGCGTGCCGTCGTACAGGCCCATCACGCCTTCAACGAGGATTGCGTCGGCATCCGCAGCAGCGGCCTGCAGGCGCTGGCGGCAGGCTTCAAGGCCGACCATCCACAGATCCAGATTGTGGACCGGCGTGCCGCATGCGCTTTCCAGCATCACCGGATCGACGAAATCGGGACCGCACTTGAACACGCGCACGCGCTTGCCCATGCGGATCAAACGCCGCGCCAGCGCAGCCGTGACGGTGGTCTTGCCCTGGCCGGAGGCCATTGCCGCCACCAGCACCACACGCGCGCCGGGATGCGCACTCATTACCACTCCGTCCCGGCCTGGGCGCCGATCCCGGCCTTGAACGCGTGCTTGACGACGTTCATTTCAGTGACGGTGTCGGCGACCGCCACCAGTTCGGGCGGCGCGCCACGGCCCGTGATTACCACGTGCTGCATGGTAGGGCGGTCGAGCAGGTCGGCGATCACGGTGTGCACGTCGACGTACCCGTATTTGAGCGCGATATTCAGTTCGTCCAGCACCACCATGCCGATGGCAGGATCAGACAAAAACTGCTTCGCCAGTGCCCATGCCTCGGTCGCTTTCTCGATGTCGCGCTCGCGGTTCTGGGTTTCCCAGGTATAGCCTTCGCCCATCGCATGAAAGCGCACTTCGTCCGGGAAGCGCCGCAGGAAGGTTTCTTCGCCGGTCGACAGCGCGCCCTTGATGAACTGGACCACGCCGACCTGCATGCCGTGGCCCAGCGCCCGCGCCACCATGCCGAACGCGCTCGAGCTCTTGCCCTTGCCATTGCCGGTATTGACGATGATGATGCCGATTTCCTTGTCGGCCGACGCGATCTTTGCGTCGATGATGGCTTTCTTGCGCTCCATACGCACGCGATGGCGTTCGTTCAGCGCAGCGGTTTGTTCGGGAGTCATGTCGTTCATGCGGAATCCTCTTGAGGGATGAAGATGCGGCGGCCGTGATGTTCGATCATCTCGATCGGGTGGCCGAGGTAGTCGCCCAGCAGCGCGCTCTGCATGGTCTGTTCATTGGTGCCGGCCTGCCAGCGGCCATCACCCATCAGCAGCAGCACGTGGGTCGAGATGCGCGAAGCCAGGTTCAGGTCGTGGCCGATCATGACCACGGTCTTGTTCTGCTCGCGGCACAGGCGCGCAAGCAGGCCTGTCACGCTCACCTGGTGCGCCAGGTCGAGCGCATTGGCTGGCTCGTCGAGCAGCAGCAACGGGGTTTGTTGGGCCAGCAGGGCGGCAATCGCCACGCGCTGGCGCTCGCCGCCGGACAGCGTGCGCACGTCGCGCTCGGCCAGATCACTCACGTCCATCGACGCCAGGGCATCCAGCGCAACCTGATGGTCGTCGCTGCCTTCCCAGTAGCGGTTGGCGTGGTACGGGTGGCGCGCCGAGAGTACGCTCTCGAGCACCGTGTAGGCAAAGGCGTCGTGGCGCGACTGGGCGAGAAAGGCGCGTTCGCGCGCCAGGTCGGTCAGCGGCCAGGCCGCAAGGGCGCGTCCGCCGATGTGGACCGCGCCGCTGTCGGGCTGGTGCAAGCCCGCCAGCGTGCGCAGCAAGGTGCTCTTGCCGGCGCCGTTGCGGCCAATGATGCTCCAGCATTCGCCCGGTTGCGCAGCCCAGTCGAGGCCCTGCACCAGGGTGCGCCCGGCGATGGAGAGACGCAGGTCGTGGGTGGCGATAACGGTCATTTGCGCATGCGGTGCAGTTGATACAGGAAGACCGGTGCGCCGATCATGGCCGTGATGGCGCCGACCGGCAGCTGCTGCGGTGCGACGATCGTGCGCGCCAGCGTATCGCACAGCACGAGGAACGCGCCGCCGCTCAGGACCACGGCGGGAATCAGCACGCGGTGGTCGGGGCCAAAGGCGAAGCGGCAGGCGTGCGGCACGATCAGGCCGACGAAGCCGACGGCGCCAGCACTGGTGACGGCGCTTGCGGTGAGCAGCGCCGACACGAAGAACAGGCCCTTGCGCAGCGCGCTCACGCGCACGCCCAGCGTGACGGCGTTTTCGGCGTGCAGGGCGACCATGTTCATGGCGCGTGCGCTGCGCATGGCAAACAGCAGCGCGCCAATCAGGACGAGCCAGGGTGCCAGGCGCAGCGGCGCGCCGGCCAGGTCGCCGATCAGCCAGAAGATCATGCTGCGCAGGCGCCCCTCGGGCGCGATCGACAGCATGAGGGTGACGAGGGAGCCGCACAGGGCCGAGACAATCACCCCGGTCAGCAGCAGCATCGAGGCGCCGCCTTCGGCGGCCTGTCCGCTGCGCAGGTCGCGCCGCGCCAGCACGTACAGCAGCAGGGAGACGGTGACGGCGCCCACCAGTGCGGCCGCATCGACCATCAGCGTGGACGCCATGAGCAGCAAGGCGAGGAGGGCGCCGACCGACGCGCCGGACGAGACGCCCAGCACATACGGGTCGGCGAGGGGATTGCGTAGCAGCGCCTGCATCATCAGGCCGGCCAGGGCGAGGGCGCCGCCGGTGGCAAAGGCCACTAGCGCGCGGCTGGCGCGCAGGTCGAGCAGAGATGCGGACAGGGATTCGGGTTGGCCGCTGGCCAATTGGCGCAGGGCGTCGGGGATGTCGCTGAGCGGCACGCGGATGGAACCGGTCATGCCCGAGAACAGCAGGGTGGCGATGGCCAGGGCCAGCATGGCGCCGACGATGAGCGTGGCGCGTTGGCGTAATGACGGGACGGGTGCTTGCATGCGGGCCCTGATAGTTGATCGATGCCCGCGGCGCGTGCGCCGCGGGCGGAAAATGCCAGCTTAACGGATGCCGTAGCGCAGCGACGCGAACCAGGTGCGGCCGCTGGTGCCGTAGTTGCGCGCCACTTCGTAGTTCTTGTCCGTGACGTTGTTCACGCGCAGCAGCAAGGACCAGTCGGGCGTGAACTGATACGTGGTGTACAGGTTCAGCAAGCCGTAGCCACCCAGGCGGCTGGTATTGGGCGCGTTGTCGAAACGGTCACCCGACACGGTCAGCTCGGCGCCGCTCTTTAACTGGCCCATCACGTAGTCGGCCGCGAAGTTGGCGTGCTTCTTCGCGCGGCGCGCCAGCTGGCGGCCGGTGGTGTCGTCACGCGGATCCTGCCAATCGAGGCTGGCGCGCAGGTTCACGTCCATCAGGCGCGTGCTGCCGGCCAGCGAGAAGCCTTCGAGCGTGGCTTCGTTGACGTTGTAGGCGCAGCTGCGGTTGATACCGTCCGGGCATGGCGTGCTGGATACGATCATGTCGGTCAGGCGATTGTGGAAGTACGTGGCGTCGAGGTTGTAGCCGTTGCCGTCGTAGCGCAGGCCCACTTCACGGTTGCGGCCTTTTTCCGGCTTGTTCGTCTCCAGGCCGTAGTTCGGGAAGTACAACTCATTGAAAGTCGGGGCGCGGAAGCTCGTGCCGATGCTGGCGGTGGCGCGCAGACCGTTGCCGAACTCGTAGCCGTAGCCGGCGGCGCCGGTATTCTGGCTGCCGTAGACCGAGCGGTCCTGGCGCGCGCTGACATCGAACAGATGATTGGCGCGCTTGGCCGAATACGCCGCTGCATATGAATTGGTGATGCGCGTCTTGCGCATCGACGCGACCTCTTCTTTGCGGTGGTTGAACAGCAGCTGCAGCGTGTCCTGGCCAATGGCGACGTTGTTCTGCCAAGAGAATTCGTTCTGCTCGGTGTCGGCCTGGCTGGCGCCGCTGGCCGTGGCGTTGCTGAAGCTGCCCGACTTGTCTTCCGAACGCGCGTACTGCACGGTGCTACGCCAGTTCGGCAGGATCTGGTTGGTCATGAAGACGGCGGCGGTATTGAGGTCCGTGTCGCTGTGCACATCGTAGCTGCCGGAACCACTGGCATCGTACTGGCTGTACGTGCGGCTGGCCAGGAACTGGGCGCCGATCTCGTGACCCGGCGCGAGCGCCATCGACACACGACCATTGGCGTTGCGGCGACGATAGCCGTCTTCGTCGGCGTTGTAGCCCGACGCACCCGGCCGCGTGGACGAGAAGCCATCCGACTCTTCGTAGCCGGCGCCGAAGGCATAGCTGATGGCATTCGGGCCACCGCTGCTGCCGAAGATGCCTGCATCGCCCTGCAGCGTCGCGTTGCTGCCGGCGCCGAGCGAAGCGGTGACGACAGGTGCGCCTTCGCCCTTGCGGGTGAATATCTGGATCACGCCGCCGATGGCGTCGGCGCCGTACAACGTGCTCAGTGGCCCGTAGACGATTTCGATGCGGTCGATGGCGCCCAGCGGGATGGCATTCCAGCTGGCAGTGCCGGTAGTGCCGGAGGCGATGCGCACGCCGTCGAGCAGCACGACGATCTGGTTGGCGTTCGCGCCGCGCACGTAGACGCTGGTGGCCGTGCCGGCCGGGCCGTTGCGGGCGATCTCGATGCCGCGCTGGCGCTGCAGGATGTCGGCCACCGAGCCGGCGCCCGAGCGCGCGATTTCTTCGGCGTTGATGACGGTGGTGTCGGCGATCAGGTCTGCAGCGGGTTGCGGCGTGCGGGTGGCGGTGACGACGACGGTGTCAGCGACTTCGGCGATGGCGGTGGACGAGATGAGGGCGAGTGCGAGCGACACGGCGGCCGCTTGCCGGCTTACTGGAAAATTCATGAGTGGTTCTTATCAAAGGCATCCCGCCGACGTCCCCGTGGGCTGGATTCAAAGGATCGCGCTGTGCGCGTATCCACCTTTTGGCCGGTATCCGGGCTGACAAGTATGGCCGTCCGACCTTCCCATGCTCAGAAAAGCACAGTGGTATGAGGGGGCGGTTTGCCGCAGGGCCCGATGAAAGGCTGCAGCACTTGCTTACCGTTGCGGGGGCAGCACGCGTTGGCCCTGTGAAGGGCTTCGTGTTTCCCGTTTAACTGCGCCTGCGAACGCAGGTGCGAGCACCAAAACGCGCTCATTATAAGGTGGTTGAACCGGGCATTGTCATATTTCCAGCACCATGACTTCGCCATAGCCGATCTGGTGTGGTGTCGATGCCGCACGCAGCGCAGCATCCTCCAATGTACCGCCGCCGGACATGGCGTGCAGCAGGCGCATGGTGCCGGCGTGGCAGATCACGAGTGCTGCGGCGCACCCTGCGCGCTGGATGTCGGCCCGAAACGCGGCCACGCGCACGGCCACCTGCAGGACGTTTTCGCCGCCGCCGGGGCGGTAGTGGAGCAGGTCGGCGTTCCAGGCATCGATCTCGTCCCGGGCGATAGTGTCCCAGTGGCGCAGCTCCCAGGCGCCAAAGTCCATCTCGGCCAGGCGTGCGTCGAACGTGGGCGCGGTTGACAGCTGCTGCGCCAATACGGCGCTGCGTTGCAAAGGGCTGGCGTAGACCGGCATGGTGCCGGGCAGGCCTTGATTGGTCAGCGCCGCCAGCACGCGTGCGGTGTCTGTTGCTTGCGCTGGCAGGTCGGTGCGGCCGTAGCAGTGCCCGGCCGGCACGCCCGGTTTCGGGTGGCGTACGAGGTACAGGCGCATCAGGCCAGCGCGCCGCGCCCGAGCGTGGCCAGTACCGCGATATAGATGGCGACTTCGGCCAACTGCTGCACGGCGCCCAGGCAGTCGCCCGTATAGCCCTGCAGCCGGCGCGTGAATGTGCGGGCTAGCCAGCGCGTGGCCAGCAAGGCCGCGAACAGCGCCGCGCCAATCGCCGCCAGGTCGAGCAGGCCGACGGCGAGCAGCACGATCGCTGGCATCAGCACCGTGAGCGTTGCGATCCCGAATTCGTTGCTGCTCATGCGCACGGCCAGCGGCTTGGCCTTGCCTTCCGCGCGAGCATATTCCATCTGCCAGATCAGGGACGTGGCGGCCAGGCGCGAAAGCGGGTGGGCCAGCAGCAGGGCGCCGACAGCAGTCAAGGGCGGCAGCGTGGCGAGTGCGGCCAGCTTCGCGCCCAGCATGCAGACGATACCGATCGCGCCATACGCACCGACGCGCGAATCCTTCATGATCTCGAGAGCGCGCTCCTTCGTCATGCCGCCGCCCAGACCATCGCAGGTATCGGCAAAGCCGTCTTCGTGGAAAGCGCCGGTGAGGTAGATCGTCGCGGCCGTGGAAAGGACGGCGGCCACTGGCGCTGGCAGCCAGTGCGCGGCGATGACGTAGACGGCCGCGCCGATCGCGCCCACCACGACGCCGACCAGCGGGAAGTAGCGCGACGCGTGATTGAGCCAGGCCGGCTCGAAGCCGACCCAGTGCGGGATCGGGATCCGCGTGAAAAACTGCAGCGCAATGAAGAACAGGCGCAGTTGATGGATCATCCCGCGTGCTCGCCGAGTTGTCCCGAGACCTGGGCCGATGCGAAGGTCGCCATCTCGCTCAGGAAGTTGGCCGCCGCGTGCAGCAAGGGCAGAGCGAGTGCGCTGCCGGTGCCTTCACCCAGGCGCAGGCCCAGGTCGAGCAGCGGGCTGGCCCCGAGCTGATCGAGCAGCAGGGCGTGGCCATGCTCGCCCGAGCAGTGCGCGAACACGCAGTAGTCGAGGATCGCCGGTTGCAGGCGCGCGGCGACCAGCAGCGCGCTGGTGACAATGAAGCCGTCGATCAGCAGCACCTTGCGCAGGCTGGCTGCCTGCAGCATGGCGCCGGCCATCATCGCGATTTCGAAGCCGCCGAAGGTGGCGAGGACGTCGAGCGGTTCGCGCACGCTGGCGTGATGCGCGACGGCAGCAGCAACCACGCGTTCTTTATGGCTGATGCCATCAGGCGTCAGGCCGGTGCCGGCGCCGACGCAGGCAGCCGCCGGCTGGCCGGTCAGCTTGTGCATCAGGGCTGCCGCGGCGGTCGTGTTCCCGATGCCCATTTCGCCGAAGCCCACGACATTGCCGGGCAGGTCGCGCGCCAGGGCCATGCCATGTTCGAGGGCGGTGGCGCAGTCCTGCGCCGACATCGCCGGTGCGATGGCGAAGTTGTTCGTGCCGTTGGCGACTTTACGGTCGAGCAGACCAGCGCGCACGCCGAAGTCGTGATTCACGCCGGCGTCGATCACGCGCAGCGCGCAGCCATTCTGGCGCGCGAACACATTGATGGCCGCGCCGTTGGCGAGGAAGTTTTCGACCATCTGCCAGGTGACGTCCTGGGGATAGGCGGAAATGTCTTCGGCGACCACGCCATGGTCGGCTGCGAAAACGAGGATGGCAGGCTGGTCGATCGTCACCCGGGTTGTCTGCTGGATCAGGCCCAACTGGCAGGCGAGATCCTCGAGACGTCCCAGGCTACCAAGCGGCTTGGTCTTGTTATTGATCGCGGCGGCCAGGGATTGGGACAGCGCCGCATGGGCGATCGGGGCAATAACAGGAATATGCATGAGTAATGAAAAGGTCGCTATGGGCGGCGGCCACGATATCACAAGAGAAAGCATTGCAAGACCATCCTGGCTTTGTTATAGTCTCGCTCCTCGACGCAGACGCCGCCTCAAACGCAGCGACAGCGAAGAAAAAGAAGTAAAGAAGGGGTTGACGAAAAATGAGAAACACTTCATAATCTCGCCTCTCTGCTGCTAACGAACACAACGCTTCGTAGCAAACGGCAGAAGCAGCAACGAATAAAGTTCTTTAAAAATTAACAGTCGATAAGTGTGGGCGTTTGATGAAGGTGCCAAGAACTTCGGTTCTTGATTACTTAAATTATCAAATGTTCACAAAAAAGAAATACGTTGTCT
>NZ_JCASIK010000013.1:0-8873 GCF_059685835.1 Telluria sp. RB2R28
GTTGTAGTCTTTCCAGTTGGTCGTTCGGTACTTTGGTTTTGCTGGGGCAGTCATGCCGTCAGTTTACCCCGCACCCACGCTAGACCGCTGAACGGGGCCTATTTGTGCAACAAAGCCATCTCATACAGTAAAGCGCGTGCTTTATTTGAGCAAGGTACGTAACCACTTCGGGCTACGCGGTTAATTGCTGACTCCGCTTGCTTCCAAAGTTCATCTGCGCGGTGACGTACGTCCCGCGCATATGCCAGCGCGAGCTTGCTTTCTGAGTCGAGCGCTTGCCTCTGTGCTTCCTGAAACGCAAGCCACGGCAAGTACGTTACAGCAGTGCAAGCTAATAATGTGACGATAACATAGATGACTTTTTTACGCATTGCTAACCATATCACGCGAACCTGTCGCAGGACCAGCTCCCTTCCCTGATGCAGAGAGAGGTTTCCAAATTCCGTACGAAATGCTCAGGCGTAAGTGAACATCCAGCATATCCACGCGCCAATCTACTCTGCAGTTCGGCCTGTCCAGTCAGCAATATCGGCATATACCATAACAGCACACTTCGTGGATGCTGACGTACGCGCATCCATCTCAGCATCAATCGGCCCTTCACTACTTACAGATGCCCTGTTCACCAAGCGTTGTAAGAACTTACTCGCTGCCAACCGCGGAACCGTGGCCTTGAACCTGCTAAAGCAGAATCGAGACATCAAAGTGCTCTTTATTGATATTATCAGGCCTAGGATAGATGGTGTTGCTATGGAGAAAGTAGCAAGAGGGCTATCACCCAACCTTAAAGCTATTCTCCCATCAGGCTACATGCGCGGGACGCTTCGTGAAAAATTGGGCGGAGCGCTAGATGATTTTGAAGTGACCGCAAAAATCTACCGACTACCAGATCTCGTCAAACGACGTGCCTGAATATATATCGCAGGGTACTTGGTGCAATTTCGTCGTAAGGGCCTGAACCAGTGCAACCGGATCCTGCTGAGCGGAAAGAGCGATGACGTAAACGTCAGCACAACTTACGCACCGCTCGCCACGTCTTTAGACATGGTGAAGGCCGGGGAATTTCAGTGTATAGAAGTTCACTTTCCGCTTAAATCGGCCGGTCGTTGTCCGTCCGATTTCGAGAGCTGTCTGTCGAGACAGTGAGTGAATTTTCCAGACCGGCAACCTGCTAAGCTGATGCGAACGGCCGAGTTCGGATAAAAGCAATCATTACAGAATAGAGAAATGAACAGACTTAAGTGCCTGACCTTTTGGAAAGCAGATGAGAACGACGATAGCCTGTCACGCCGTGATCGTTGGGCCAACTGGCCGTCACCGCTGAAACCATTGAGACTATTGCAAGCCTCACAGCGAATACGGACGGCAGTTACGAACCTGGCGATCTGAACGAAGTCTATGATCTGCAAAAGCGCCTTTGCTGACTTATCTGCATGACTAGTGTGCAGACGATCCGTTTCGACGACATTCCCAAAGCGCTCTGGCGAGGTGAGGGTTTCACGAGCGGTTGCTAATTTCAGGAAGTTCAGATTCGCTGCTTACCTTAATACAAATTGCATGACGACTTCCAACTTATGCCATTGCATTTAGAGCTAGTCAAAGGAGTTGGGCGGGGTGAAGTCCGACGTGCGGCGCTACTAACAAACTGCTCGAAGAAAACGATGACCGATAAGTTCGATCACGTGCTTGTAAGCGACGACGTAACCTCGGACGCCCTCGGCATGTGAATCTTTCCAGCAGCGTGCTAACCTGCATCTTACATTGAGGTCGATTCGGCCTCGCCTTCGTCGTCATCGACCGCTGCAGCAGCCGAATTACCCCAACGCAGGAACAGGGGCGCCGCATAGGAATCAAGGACGGCCTTCTCGGCGCTGGAGGTGAAGTGTTAGGCCAGTCCCTTCGCGCTGGCGGGATCAGCATCCTTGGGCATAAGCATTCTCCGGTCGCTCAGGACATTTGCCCTGTCGCTGTAGTACTCGCATGCAGCACGTAATTCGTCTCGCCGAGCCCGAAGTCCTCGAGGTATGCATGCGCATCCTTGAGCCTGACGGCTGTCGGATAGGTTTTGATGGAGATCGCGGTGGTCCGCTCCAGCGGCGTCAATCCGGCGACCGCGAGCTGGGCAACAATGGAGGCGCAGGACCTAGTCAGAGTTGTCGTAGGTTGGGTGATCTGGCATGGGGGATCCCTTCAGTAAAATGGCTCGGATCAAATACCGGTGCCGCCATTGTCCTGGCATCTCCGCAGCGTGGTTGCAGCACCAGCCGACATTGCAAACATGCTGGACACAGCCACCTAAACTCAAGTTTTCACCCCAACCCAGGACATTGAGCAACGAACAGTCTATAAAAGATCCCGGCCAGAGCGAGCGAGACCGGCCTCGCTGAAACACTCGCCTTGTTGCTGCAACCTGGCGGCTACGTGGCAGCACCGCTTGCATCGGTCGATGCGCTGCTCAATATAGCCAGCAAAGGGGTCGGCACAGGCGCGGCGCTGCGCTGCGCTGCAGCAGGCGGCATCCAGTCGTTTCCAGGTTAGGGTAACTCAACACCAGCGCGGAGCTTCGCTAGCTGAACGAGATAAGGTTCGACAAGGGAACGGGTTACACACCTAAGGCTTACGAAGATTGGTAGCGTACTGCTGCGCAGAGCACCATTGACAGGCACCAGTCAGGCATCAACCGCTACCAAGTTATAAATGAAAAGCGCTTTCATCATACGTAAACAGAAAAAATAGTCGCAAAACGATAATTTTCAGCTCCATTACTTTATAAATTCAACTACAGCGAAGCGCGACGGTCGGTGCGCTTGTCTTGCACCTTGAACACCGCAATTGCCTGCGCCACGCAGCGCGTTTGCTGGGCCAATTCGCCAGCGGCTGCTGCGGCCTCTTCCACCAACGCAGCGTTTCGCTGCGTGATGTCGTCAAGCGACGCCACGGCCTTGTTCACTTCGCCAATGCCGAGGCTTTGTTCGGTGGCCGTGTGCGAAATCTCCTTCATCACATGCTTGACTTGGGTAACCGAGGCGATTACTTCGGTCATGATCGCGCCGGCGCGACTGGCGAGCTCAGTGCCTGTGTTGACCTCACTGATCGACTGGTCGATCAAGCCCTTAATTTCCTTCGCGGCCGCAGCCGAACGATGAGCCAGTGTCCGGACCTCGCCGGCGACGACCGCAAAACCCCGACCCTGCTCGCCGGCACGCGCTGCCTCCACAGCCGCATTTAGAGCCAGGATATTGGTCTGGAAGGCAATGCCGTCAATGATGCTGATGATGTCCAGGATACGGTTCGCCGAAGCGCTAATGCCATCCATCTTGACCACCACCTGCGATACCACATTGCCACCCTGACTGGCGACGTCCGAAGCGCGACCAGCTAGACGGTCGGCGTCTTTGACGTTGGTAGCGCTCTGCCGCACAGTGGAGTTGAGCTGCTCCATGCTGGCTGCAGTCTGCTGTAAGCTCGATGCCTGCGATTCAGTACGACTGGACAAATCCATGTTTCCGCTAGCGATTCCGTCGGTGGCGTGCTCGATAAGTTTGAAGTTGCTGCGCACGTCGCCGATGATGCTGTGCAGATTGATGCTCATCTGCCGCAGCGTGGCCAGCAGCTCCCCGATTTCATCGTCGCGCGCCGCATCGAATGTCGCGGTAAGATCACCACCGGCCATTTGCCGCGCCAAGCTAGTAGCTATGCGCAACGGCACTGCAATCGTGCCATGCAAGGCCCAACACTGGTACAAAGTGACAAGTGCCATCAGCATGGCTATTATGGCTAGGGCATTGCTACCGCCACCGAAGAGGCTGGCCGCGCAGATCACTAGTACCACGGCCGGCAACACACCAGCCAGCAGCAAGCGGGCCGACAACGAGAGACGCAGACGCGCACGCAGACGATCTAGCAGGCGATCCCCTACCACCTTGCCGCGAATGATTTTCAGTCCCTGGGCTTCGTCCTTCTTGAACGCGGCGTAGGCTAGAGCGGCTTTCTTGACCATATCGCGGCTCGGCCGCGTGCGCACCGACATGTAGCCGACCGGCTTCGCGTTTTCAATCACTGGCGTAATGTTGGCCAGCACCCAGTAATAGTCACCGTTCTTGCAGCGATTCTTAACCATGCCAGTCCACGGATAGCCCTGGCGAATGACGCTCCAAAGGTCATCGAATGCTTCTGCCGGCATATCAGGGTGGCGCAGGATATTCTGCGGAGCACCGATCAGCTCATCTTCGGTAAAACCAGAAATACTGATGAAATAGGGGTTCGCATAGGTGATGTTGCCTTGCAAATCCGTCGTAGAAACGATGGTCTTGCCCTCTTCAAGAAGGATTTCATGGCCGGTAATAGGCAAATTAGACCTCATGGCCACTCACTTTCTTGTAATTATGATAATGATCAGATATTGACATGCGTCATGCTGGTAGGAAACAGCAGGTAATGCCATCGGCATAAATGACGACCGGGAAGGCCGTCGCAGGTCATATCTAGCTTATCAGAAGGAAGTGAAGAGGAATAGGAAAATGTAGCCTATGAGCAACTCTTCGCCGTTCGTCATGCAGAACAGGCACCGAGTTCCACAACAGCAGCTCGTGCGTATCTAATGACTTCGAAAACAGCAAAGTCCGCATACCCACAAAAAGTTAACTAGAGTCCTTAGAGCGCGGGGGTCTGGTTCGCCTGCGCAGTACGGGCCTTGACGATACCCTGTCGAGCTCGGTGCAACGCCAGGACTGATTGCTGCTCGACATGCTTGACTGGTACAAAGCGCATCGTCGGACGGGTAACCGCTTCGCAAATAGCTTCGGCATCAGCCGCATCATGGTTGTTGGTCTTGACATATGGCTTAACGAATTGCGGTGCCATCAGCTTGACTGTGTGCCCCTGGATCTGCAGTTTGCGCGCCCAATAATGAGCGCTGCCGCATGCTTCCATGCCTATAAGACACGGTGCCAGGTTGGCGAAGAAGACCGCCATCTCTTCTCGTTTGATCTGTTTCATGAGCACCGCTTTCCCGTGTGCATCGACCCCGTGAATCTGAAACACGTTTTTTGCCAGATCGATGCCGATTGTCGTAATTTTCATGGTGACGCCCCCCTCGACTCAAGTGGTTGGTTGACACTTCCACTTTGGCACATCTGATGCCGTTACGGGTGGGGGCGTCCATCCCATTGGTTCCGGCCTTTCGCGCCCACCGCTGGATTTTCAACCTGGCAACCTAATATGCTGGTCTGAACGGCCGGGTTCCGCCAAAGCGGTCGTTCCGCATGCCCAATTAAGCCGCACCTGATGAGGCAAGCCAGCGGCGGGGCCGAGTGTAGCCCTGCACTTTCATCTGTTGCGCGGATAAGCACGTCGCGCTGTATTATGGCACTCCACCAAGTCGCCAGACTGCCTATGCAGCGACGAGCGGTTACAAGCTTCTCGGGCCGCCTAGCGACGATGCCACGCAGCACCTGCGCCGTGGGGGCCATGAACTGAAGGCCGGGAACAGATCATGTAAGCCTCGCCTGCATCAATATAGGATTGATGCAGGCGACACGATCGACAGTACGATAAGCCCTGGGTGCGATGTTACGAGCTTCACCTAAACTTTTACTGCAGTGAGTTTTCTTAGACGTGTCCGGATTTCCGCTTGAACGTTAGGGTCACTCAATCCCAGTGCATCATCGGTCTTGATTAGGTTACTGCGACAATGGCTTGGCCATCCGACGTCGTCGTTATCAATCGCTAGCCAAGCTGTTGGCTGACGGCGTTTAACATCGGCATAGATTTGCTCCCCCCGCGCAGTCTTCTCGAATACGAATTTATTCATTTCCCGACGGTGAAATGTAGCGCCTATAACCTTGCTCCGCAAGGTTGGGCTCAGTTGCTTTTTAGCGAATTCATAGCTCTTAACCCGAACCCAACTGGTTGCCAACACAATGCTCACCTCCGAGTACTGTGCAAGTATTTCTTCCAAAATTTCGGCCCATTCGAAGAGCCTATGCCCTGGCGCTCGTAGGTGGATACCCTGCTTACGAGACCAATAGACTTCATCATGATGAAGGACTCCGTCAAAATCGAGGTACAACACAACCCCTACGTGATTAAGACCAGCATCACCATTTTTCTTATTTGGGACTTCCGCGCACATCGCTGCTTGTTCCTTTTTTTAGGGTGCAATTAATTAAGCAACCTTATCATCGCGGGCACCCTATACTTGTTCAGGAATCTTTGTGAAATACAGTTTACGAGCGGAGGTGCTAAGTTGAATAAAAAAGCTTCTACATCCACCGAACTTCTGATTAACACAATATCGAGAACACAATTGAAGGGTTGCAATTGAATTTTTTAGGGCAAAGTTATTCAGCTGGCATGTTTTTACATCGTCAGGTTAATTTACATGACTAAATTCCACGAAGTATCTTTGCTAAAACGCCGCGCGCAACTGAAATGAAATTCTTTAAATCGATTTTCTCACTGTTTAGTCGAAATCTTCCTAGGCATATGGGCAGACCTCAAATGACACATGCGAGTCCGTGATGAGAAAAAAACAAACATTGGCCAGCTACCATTTAATAGTTCCTTCTTCCCAGCAGCTGAATCTTCAGTAACTCGTATGGCCATTGTGGCATCCCGGGTTCAGCCAAAAAATTGAGGTGACTTGTGCTCGGGTGGTCTCCTTGTGTAGATTTGTTAAATTTAGGAACTCTGACAACGACAAATTATGAACGGGCGTTTTTTTATTCTGTTGAGCGTAGGCCACCACGGCGTCGACCGTATTCTCCGTGTTATACGACATTCCAGACATATACAGGTACTTCGTAACAATCTTCATCTTGTTTGCCGTTGAAATAGGAAAGAGAAATTGCAAGGAACGATTTTTCTATAAAAGCTTTGAACGGGCGTCTACTTCTGAAGAGGTTGCAGCGCTTTCTTACTGCTCAATATTCGGGCACCATCTTGCAGGGCCATGTAGCCCACGTCTGCAGGCACCTCCATCTTGGTCAAGTAGCTTCGTCGAGTGAGGCATGTGCGCAAAGTGAAATAGTGAAATAGTGAAATAGTGAAATAGTGAAATAGTGAAATAGTGAAATAGTGAAATAGTGAAAAATTATTCTAATTTAGAATATTCTATTTTGGACTATTTCATCGCACCGTGCAAGCTGCTAACTTCAGCTAGATATGCCTGCTATGAAAAAGACAATTTATACAACACAATACCGCGTCATGCTCCGAGTTCTTCGCGAGACACGGGAGCGCGCAGGCCTCACTCAGGTAGATATTGCTTTAAAGCTAAACGTGACGCAGGTCTTTGTCAGCAAGTGCGAAGGCGGACAACGCCGATTAGACATCATCGAGCTTCTTGCTTGGTGTGCGGCTATGGGGGCATCGACTACGGCGTTTCTTACGGAAGTAGAGCTTGCGATTGCTTCCAGCCATGATGACCTCCATACTTCTGTTGACTAGTCCTGTTCGCGTTCTACCTCAAATGAACTTCTGCCTCCGGAAGGTTGCCTACTCCTCCCTACTACAACCATTGCCTTGGCCTCGATGACAGCAGTGAATGCGGGTTCTTGCGGCATTGGTGCAGGCCGGTTGGCCCTGGCCGTGCTACCTGAGTTGGCAGTAAATGGTGCCCCTAAGGTGATCGCTAAATACAAGACAAGCTACCCGGGAATCACAGCACAGTTGCTCCATGCTTGATCGGACCAATGCTTGGACTTGCGCCGAGGACGGGTAAATGTTCGGTTGGCGGCATCTGGAGCTAATCTGGCCGATTTCTATACCGGCCCCTCGTGCAACGATCCGTTCTTTTTAGACTGCCGCCATGATCCTACGCACGCCAAGGTAGGATCAGGATGAAAGACCTCGCAGCCTGCGAATTAATCCACTTGACGCCCTCGACGAGCATGCGTCAGCACGTCGGCCAGCTGACTCGCGGGCTTGCCGTCCCCTACTCTGGCCTTGAGGTCGAACACCTGGCTACCGTGGCCGACGTGATCGGGCATGGGCTGGGTGTGAGCCATGTGCCGGAGCTGACTCCTCTAACTTTACAGCTCGGATCTGGTCTCTAATCCACTCGACAGTTCAGCCGTGATGCGGCCAGTCCTGATCTTGCAGCGCAGGTGCCAAGCCTTATCGGATGCTGCTCAAGGAATGCTCGAACTGATCGAAGCGCTGCTCTCCACGAACAGCAGGCAGTGGGTTACAAAGTCGGTCGATGCATGTCTCAGTCTATAGCCAGGCTCATTGGGGACAAGCACTAGCTCCCAAACACCGGCCGTATTCGCTTTGAGTAGTAGATGGCCGGTTGTGATAGTCCGTGAATTTTCCAATCTGGCAACCTGCTATGCTGGCTTAACGTTCGGATGCGGCTCAAAGCAGCCCGTATAGCATCTACATACAACTTAAGTTAAATTAAAGTAAGAAGACACCATGAATATAACCAAGAAATTTATCGCTCAGAGCATGCTTATTGGACTAGTTATTGCGGTGCTCGCCGTCGCTTATGAATATAATTTTGGCCCGATATCTGGAAATTTTTGGATAAGAGGCATAGGCATAGGAATAATCTGCGGTTTTGCAACAGTCACTTGTTTATCGATGTGGAAATAAAAAACGTTGATGAGTGTCTGAATATGTTCCGCTCCTTCCGTTCGTGACAGTCTGCAATTTTCGGCCCTGGCGACATAAATTCTAGACCAAGAGCTTCGCTTCTCGAACAAGGTCTGGTTTGGGTCGAAATCAGCCGGTCGCGACAGGCAGGAATTAGCCTTGGATTCAACCGGTCGATGCAACAAGTTTGCTGAATCGTTCAGCGGGCGTTTGGTATTCTAAAGTCTTCCTTGGCCGTTCGTTCAATTTGCGAGCTACTTCGTTAAGTTGAGCCT
>NZ_JCASIK010000014.1:0-8832 GCF_059685835.1 Telluria sp. RB2R28
GACCGTGAAACGACTTTGCGCCGATGATAGTGCTGCAACCAGTGTGAAAGTAGGTTATCGTCAGGCTAGTTATATAGAAAAGCCCCACTCAGTGATCTGAGTGGGGCTTTTCGCTTTGGGCCTTCAGAAGCTCCCCCGCATTGACCTGGGCGCAACCCCGCACTATAGTCGTCAATCGACCGACTGCCTTCAATGAGATGACCGCACTTGCCCGGTCTGCAGGAGATCTGTTATGGACACATTTGCCGCCGCAAAGCGGCAATTTCGGTTGCAACTGCGTCCGGACGAAGTGCAGATCGAAGCCGATTGGCCAGGCAACACGCCCGCACTCGACGAAATCCAGCTTGCGCTGTCGCAGCTGGCCGATTGGGGCAACCTGGAGGCGCATCCCGATACGGCGCGCGTGTCGAGCGTGGAAGACTTTTACCGGGCGCGTTTTCTCTATCGTCTTTCGCTCGGTGGCGAGGCCGTTGAAGCCGGACTGGCCGTATTTGCACGTACTCTCGCACGCCAGAGTGAGCTGCAAACCGTCGCTCTCGAAGATATCCTCACCCAGCTCAACGCTCTGCTGGCACTGGCCGGTGAAACAGCGCCCGACCCGGCCAAGGTGCACACCGCCCTGCGTGATTTGGTGCGCGTGTTCGACGGCCTGGCCGATAACGCCCAGGCCTTCATGGCCAGCGTTGCCCGCACCATTGAATTACAGCAGGCGGACGTGCAAGCCGCGATCGCGTTCAAGCAGCGCCTGATCGACTACCTGCAGCGCTTTGTCAGCGACCTGGTTGGCCGATCCGGCGCGATCGCCAAGCGCCTGCTCGAGTTGGACGGACACATCGCGCCGTTGATCTTGCTGGCCGCGCAGCGCGAACGACGCGATGCCGCGCCGTGCGATGAGCCCGAACAGGCTGCGGCGCTTGCCGAGCGGGCCGCGATCTGGCGCGAGCGCTGGCGTGGTCTGTCGCGCTGGTTCATCAGCGATGGCCATATTCAGGCGCAGTCCGAACTGTTGCGGGCCAGGGTGCGCGCCGCGATTCCGCAACTGCTGGCGGCCGTGGCCAGCCTGAACGAGCGGCGTAGCGGCCGCAGCGACCGCTCGGCCGATTTCCGTATCCTGGCGCGCTGGTTCGCCGACACGGCAGACGATCCAGAAGCGCACCAGCTGTGGCGCGCCAGCTTCGCACTCAATCCGGCACGCCATTTCAGCCTGCAGGCAGATGGCGCCAATGCCGATCCGGTCCCTGCAAGTACTGCCTGGGCCGATGCGCCGCCGGTGCGCATCCATCCGCGTCTGCGCGAGCAGGGCGAACTGACGCCACGTGGCGCCGCGCCCCATGTGCGTGCGCGTGATACCGAACGTGCCATGCTGGCAGCGCGGGTCGCACAAGAACGCGCGGAGATCGACGCCGCACGCGCAATCCTCACCACTGGCCAGGCGACCCGCCTGTCAGAACTCGGCGTGCTCGATGCGCACGCGTTCCGGCTGTTTCTGAATTTGCTCGGCGAAGCGCTGGTCATCCAGTCGGGGCCCGGCGCCGAGGTGATGTGCCAGAGTTCTGACGGCTTGCTGCAGATTCATCTGGTCCCGCTGGCAGCTGACAGCATCGCCAGCATCCACACCAGTTCCGGCACCTTCACCGGACGCGATCATCTGCTGACGATCACCACCACCGAAGACGATCATGGTGGGTGAGGCCAATACACGGGCGTCTGGCGCAGCCCAGGTCAAGGATGTCCTTGCGCGCCACCGCGAAGACGAGCGCCGCGACGCCCTGCGCGCGCTGTTGATGTGCCCCTTGATGACGGCGCTGCATCCGGCCTTCAATGCGGTGCGGCGCCACGAGCGCGAACTGCGTGACTGGTTTTCGCAGGCGGCTGGCTGGATACTGCATGTCGAGCGCGATTGCGCGCGCCTGTACAAGCGGCCCGCCGACGTGGGCGACGCCACGCGCGGCGCGGCCGGCTTCGATCGGCGCCGCTATGTACTATTTTGCCTGGCCTGCGCCGCACTGGAGCGCGCCGAACCGCAAATTACCTTGCGCACGCTGGGCGAGAAATTGCTCGCCTTGGCCGCCGACCCCGAACTTGGGACCCGCGGCTTCACCTTCACCATGGAGAGCCATCACGAGCGCCGCGAGCTCGTGGCAATTTGCCGCTACCTGCTGTCGCTCGGGGTGCTGCTGCGCGTGGCCGGTGATGAAGATGCGTTCGTCAGCAAGGTTGGCGACGCGCTCTACGATGTGCAGCGACGCGCTTTGGCCGGATTGCTGGCGGCTGCGCGCGGCCCCTCGACCTGGCCACCCGAAAACGCGCCGTCGCAGATCGACGAGCGCCTGGCTGCCCTCACCGACGAGTTCACGATCGATAGTGACGAGGGGCGCCGTACGGCGATGCGCCATTACCTGGCGCGCCGCCTGCTCGACGATCCCGTCGTCTACCTCGACGAGCTTGACAATCGCCCGGCCCTGCGCGCGTATTTCCAGAATCAGCGCGGCGCGCTGGCGGCGCGCCTGGGCGAGGCCACCGGGTTGAACGCCGAGCAGCGCGCCGAAGGACTGGCCCTGGTCGATAAGACCGGCGAACTGACCGATGTCGCCATGCCGGCCGCCGGTACTGTCTCGCATGTCACCTTGCTGGTCGCCGAGTTCCTGGCCGGAGCCGGGCGTGCGCATCCCGCCGGGCCCGTGTGTGAAGCGGCGGTGGCCGAGGCCGTGCGAGGCCTGATTCCCGACTATGGGAAGTTCTGGGCCAAGTCTGCGCGCGAGCCTGGTGCCGAGGCCGACCTTGCACGCAATGCGCTGGACCGCCTCGAGATGCTGCGCCTGATCCGGCGCGACGGCGATGGCGTGTACCCGCTGCCGGCGCTGGCGCGATTCGCGCTCGGTGATGCCGAACTGGTGACGCGCAAGCGCACTGCAACCAAGGGCGCCGAGCGCGCCCAGAATGCCCTATTCTGATGCCAGACTCCCTGTTTTCATCGGTAATCGCAGCTGCGCCGCCGGCACTTCCCGAGCCAATGCAGGCGCGTTGGCAGCCGCTGCGCATTGGCCTGGTCGAGCTGTTTCACTACGATAGCGAAGAGTTCTGGTTCCGCGACGGCCATCTGCTTTTACGCGGGAATAACGGCACCGGCAAATCGAAGGTGCTGTCTCTCACGCTGCCGTTCCTGTTCGATGCCAGCATCAAGTCGTCGCGCATCGAACCCGATGGCGATCCCACCAAGAAGATGGCGTGGAATCTGCTGTTGGGGAAACACGAGCGGCGCGTCGGTTATGCCTGGATCGAGTTCGGCCGCATTGGGGACGATGGCCAGCCACGCTACCTGACGCTCGGCTGCGGCCTGTCGGCGGTCGCGGCCCGCACACAGGTCGATACGTGGTACTTCATCACCGAGGGCCAGCGGGTCGGACGTGACCTGTGGCTGATCAACGAGCAGCGCGCGGTGTTGGGCAAGGAGCCCCTGGCGCAAGCCATCGACGGCAGCGGCCAGTTGTTCGAGACCGCGCAAGCCTATCGCCGTGCGGTGGACGAGCGCTTGTTCCATCTTGGCGAAGCGCGTTACGCCGCACTGATGGACACCCTGATCCAGCTACGCCAACCGCAACTGTCGAAAAAGCCCAACGAAGACAATCTGTCGAACGCGCTGACCGAAGCACTGGCGCCGCTGCCGGATGAATTGTTGGCCGACGTGGCAGAGGCCATGAACCAGCTGGAAGAATATGGCCAGCAGCTCACCGAGCTGAATGAACTGGCCAAGGCGATCGGCCAGTTCAACCGGCGCTACCGCCAGTACGCGCGCGTCAATGCGCGCCGCCAGGCGCGGGTGCTGCGCGCCGCGACGACTGCATTCGACAACGCCAGCCGCGACCTGAACGAGGCGCGCACGGCGCTCGAGGCCGAAGCCAGCAACCAGGGCGTCCTGCAACAGGCGCTCGAGGCGGCCGAGTCCCGCCAGCTGCGCGAACGCGCAGCGCTCGACGAAATGCAGGCCGACCCGCTGATGCGCGACGCCAACCCTATCGATGAACTTGCGCGCAATCTGGCGCAGCGCCAGCGCGATGTTGTCACGGCTGAAGCGGCGCTGCGCGAAGCAGCGCAGCGGCAAGCGCGCGATGCCCATGAGTTGATTGGGTATGCCGAGCGTGCCGATGCCGCATGCGCCGCGCTCGCGCAGTCGGCGGCGCAGTTCGGCGCGGCGGGCCAGGTGGCTGGCCTGGCAGCGCGCGAGGAGTTTGCCGCGGCGGCAGCCTGCTTTGCATAGCCCGAGCTGCTGGCAGGCCTGGAGGCTGCGCAGTACGAACAAATGCAGCGCGCATTGCGCAGCATGGATCTGCAGAGGAGGGCGGATGTGGCTGTTGTCGATGCCGGCCTGCGTCAGCTCGGCACAGCCGCGCAAGCGTGCGATGCGGCGCAGGAGCGGCGCGACGAGATCGCCGACAGCCTGGCCGATGCCACAGCACGGGTCATGCATGCCGAGGACGAGCTCGTCGCACAGGGCGACGCGCTGATCGACGCCTGGGATGTGCACGTGGCGGGTCTGCGTGAACTGGCGCTGGACGCGACAGCGGTGCTGCCGGCCCTGGGCGACTGGACCCGCAGTCTGGAGGGCGAGAATCCGGCGCGCAGCGCACTGATGCGCGCCCAGCACGACAGCAGTATGCAATTGGCCCACGACGAGGCGGACGTACAGGCCCGCCGCGCGGCCTTCACTGCCGATGCCCTGGCGCTGGAACAGGAGCGCGAGCGCCTGACGCAAGGTGAAGACAGCGCGCCGCCGGTGCCGTATCCACGCGGCCCCGCAGTGCGCCCGGCCGGCCGTCCGGGCGCGCCATTCTGGCAGCTCGTCGAGTTTCGCGAGGGCGTCACCGATGTCGCCGCGCGCGCCGGCCTGGAAGCCGCGCTGGAAGCAGCAGGCCTGCTTGACGCCTGGGTTAGTCCCGACGGCGCCATCGACGCCGGCGCCGATGCGCCGCGATTCGACACGCTGCTAAGCGCGCGGACCGTGCAGCCAGCCTCGCTTGTTGCCTGGTTGGCGCCGTCGCAATCGTGCCCGGTCGACCCGCGCCAGGTCGAATCCTTGCTCGCATCGATCGCCTGCAGTGATGGTGACGATGACCTGGTTGCCGAAGCCTGGGTGGCGCCCGACGGGCGCTTTCGTATAGGACCGTTGAGCGGCGCCTGGAACAAGCCGGCCGCCGCGTACATCGGTGCGGCCAGCCGTGCCGAAGCGCGCCGACGGCGCATTGCGGAAATTGGCGCGCTGCTGGTCGCGCTGGGGCGCGAGCAGGCCCTGCTCGACGATGCACTTGCGCGCCTGGCGCTGCGGCGCAGCCACGCTGGCTTGGACTGGGACGCAGCGCCGTCGGACACGGCGTTGCGCAGCGCGCACGTGCAGGTCGGCGCGCTGGAGCGTGAGCGGCGCCAGGCGGCCGAGCGCGTGGCTGGCGCCGAGTCGCGACTCGTTGTCGCTCTCGATGCCTGGCGCGCGGCGCGTACGGCACTGCTGAGCGACGCCGCCGACCTGCAACTACCACCCGAAGAAGACGCACTGGCGGCGGTGTCAGTAGCGCTCGACGCAGCCGGGCAGGCGCTTCAGGATCTGCTGCTGCAGGCCCAGAGCGTCCGGCAGGCATTGCCGGAGCGGCGGCGCCAGCAACAACGGGCCGACGAGAGGCGCCCGGAACTCGCAGAGCGGGAAGAGCACCACGCGCGTTGCGCCGAAGCAGTTGATGAGGCCAGAACGCGCCTGGACACGTTGCGCGAACGCGTCGGTGCGCAGGTGAGTGAGCTTACGGCCCGTCTGGCTGCGACGCGGCAGGCAGTGGTCAACGGTGAAGCGGCGCTCAAGCTTGCCCGCAACCGGCTTGGCGCGGCCAGCGAGGCGCGAGCGCGCAGCGAGCAGCGCGCCGAGAGTGCGGCGGCCGTCCTGGAAGAACGGACCTTACTGCGCCATGGCGCCGTGAGGGGTCTCGAGCAATTCAATGCCACCGGCCTGTTGGCCATCGCGCTGCCCGAACTCGAGTTACCGGCCGCTGGCTGGGGCTTTGACGCCGCGCTGGGCGTGGCGCGCCGCGCCGAGCAACTGTTGCAGGAAGTCGACGCCGAGGACGCCGACTGGTCGCGCGTGCAAAGCGCGTTCTCGCGCGACTATTCCGATTTGCTTACCGCGCTTACGGCGCTGGGCCATCAGGGGCAGGCCGAGCCAAGCGACTACGGCATGATCGTGACAATCGTCTACCAGAACCGGCTGCAGCGGCCGGATGTCATCGAAGCTGCCGTGCGTGGTGAAATCGTCCAGCGCCGCGAGCTGCTGACTGCGCGCGAAACCGAGGTCCTGGAAAACCACCTGCAGGCCGAAGTGGCAGCGGCAATCCAGCGCCGCCTGCAGGAGGCCGACCGGCGCGTGGCAGCCATCAACGCCGAACTGGCAAAGCGTCCGACATCGACCGGTGTGCGCTTTCGCCTGTTGTGGCAAGCACTGGAGGAGGGCAGCGAGGGCGCGCCGGTGGGACTCGACGCGGCGCGCAAGCGCCTGCTCAACACGAGCTACGATGCCTGGTCGCCAGAGGACCGGCAAGTGGTGGGAAGGATGCTGCAGAACCGGATCGCGACCGAACGCGCGCGCGACGATGCCGGTCGCAGCGGCAGCCTGCTCGAACTGCTGGCGCGCGCGCTGGATTACCGGCGCTGGCACCGCTTCCGCGTGCAGCGTTGGCAAGACGGGCAATGGCGGCCGCTGTCGGGGCCTGCGTCCAGTGGCGAACGTGCACTGGGCCTGACCGTGCCCCTGTTCGCCGCAGTGTCGAGTTTTTATACGCATGCCGGATCGCGCCACGCGCCACGTCTGGTACTGCTTGATGAAGCCTTTGCCGGCATCGATGACGCCGCGCGGGCACACTGCATGGCTCTGGTGCGCGAGTTCGACCTGGACTTCGTCATGACCAGTGAGCGTGAATGGGCCTGTTACGCCGAACTGCCGGGCGTGTCGATTTGCCAGCTGCAGCGGCACGAAGGCATCGATGCTGTGTATGTATCGCGCTGGAGTTGGGATGGCCGCGCGAAACGACTCGAAGAAGATGGCGTGCGGCGCTTCCCTGACGTGGCCGACGCCACCACCGCCGCATGAGCGAAGTGAACGCACGACTGACGCGCTTGCTCGGCGGCGTAGCCCTGGCGCCACTGCGGGCGCGGCTGCGCAGCCGGTATCAACGCGGCCGCAGTGGCGGTGTGGTCACGCTTGGTAAGCTGGATCGGGGAGAGCGCGATGCCCTGGCCGGGCTGCTCGGCCGGCGTCCGAGCGAAGGCGGATCGCTACGCTTCGATATCGACGAACTCGACGCGCGCCTGCGTGACGCCGGACTGGCCACGTCCTTGCGCCATGCGCTCGAGCTGCTCGACGGGCCGCTGATCGACCTGGTTTCCGCGCGTGCGGAAACGGCGCGCCAGTGGGATGCCATTCGCCTGACGGCGGTCAATGTGCGGTTGGCCGCCTTTCTCGCCGATGGCCGCGGCCTGGGCCTGCTCAAGCGGCTGGCCAATGACCTGCCCGTCGCGGCGCAGCTGATCGATCAGGTACAGACCGTGCTGGCCCAACTACCGGCGGCGGCTGTCACACGATCGCATCTGGCGGCGCAGTTGCTGGGCGATGCGCATGCACTCGACCCAGGCAGCCCGGTTGCCACCATTGTGCTGGCGGTCCTGCGGCGTGCGCGCGCCGACGATGACGACTACCAGGGCGAGGAAACAGTGCGCGAGCTGTGGGCGGCTGCTGGTGTAATGGTCAATGAGCTGGCGCGGCCGGCGTTGTTCCTGAACTTGCCGCGCCACGCAGGCCGTGACTGTGCCACTGGTGAGCCGGACTACCTGTCGCTGCGCGCGCTGCTGCGCTCTGCGCCGGCCTGGGACGTTGCCAAGCGCGACGTCTACGTTTGTGAAAACCCGAACCTGGTGGCGATCGCTGCCGACACGCTGGGGCGGCACTGCGCGCCGTTGGTCTGCACCGACGGCATGCCTGCCGCAGCGCAACGAACCTTGTTGTTGCAACTGGCTGCAGCTGGTGCACGGCTGCGGTATCACGGCGACTTCGACTGGCCCGGAATAGCGATTGCCAATACGGTCGTTGACATGGTCGGTGCGGCGCCCTGGCGCTTTGACGCAGCCGATTACTGCGCCGCACTTGAACGCAGCATCGGCGCCAGTCGGCCGCTGGCGGGAAACCCGGTGCAGGCGCGGTGGGATGGCGCTCTGACTGCAGCGATGCAGGTGCGGGGCCGCGCGTTCGATGAAGAAGCGCTTGCCGGAGCGCTGCTCGTTGATTTGGACGGGCGTTGTTAACGTGGCCCTTGCCAGAGGCGTATTTGGCTTGCCGTGATTCGCCCCCTCATGAAAACGACAACGAAATCAAATAGTTGCGGTAACACTAAGGCCGCTTGATTTTGCGGGATGTCAAAAAAGAACTTGACGAACATCGAAAAACACTGCATAATCTCTTTCCTCTGCTGCTGACGAACAAAACGATTCGAAGCAAGCGGCAGATGAAGTAGCACCAGATAAAGTTCTTTAAAAATTAACAGTCGATAAGTGTGGGCGTTTGATGAGGGTGCCAAGAACTTCGGTTCTTGATTACTTAAATTATCAAATGTTCACAAAAAAGAAATACGTTACTTCAGCAATGAAGTAACGGTCAGTATTTTGAGTGGGCGACCCCTGCAGCAATGCAGGGTGGCAGAAATGCCAACAAACAGAGATTGAACTGAAGAGTTTGATCCTGGCTCAGATTGAACGCTGGCGGCATGCTTTACACATGCAAGTCGAACGGCAGCGCGGGGCAACCTG
>NZ_JCASIK010000015.1:0-7858 GCF_059685835.1 Telluria sp. RB2R28
CAACGTATTTCTTTTTTGTGAACATTTGATAATTTAAGTAATCAAGAACCGAAGTTCTTGGCACCTTCATCAAACGCCCACACTTATCGACTGTTAATTTTTAAAGAACTTTATTCGGTGCTGCTTCTGCCGTTTGCTACGAAGCGTTGTGTTCGTCAGCAGCAGAGAAGAGAGAGTATGCGGTGTTTTGCGATGTTCGTCAACTTCTTTTTTTCTTCCCTTTTCGCTGCTGCATCCATTTGAATGCTTCTGCGTCAAGGGAGCGAGACTATAACAAACGCAGGACCAGCCCGCAAGGCAATCATGTCATCCATGTTGAATTGCGGTGGTAACCCATCCATAAGCAATTCGCTCCTGCTCCAGGCGAAGCCGCTCACCCAGAACGTTATCGCGCAGCGCGTCATACAGCGCATGCTCGTCATCCGTGAGCCGGGTCAGCTCGCCTGTGAAACGCTTGTCGGCATCTTCGCTGCCCCACAGGTGGCGATGCGCCTGAAAGGTCGCCGTATCCATCAACAGGGAACGCACCATTGGCAAGACCGCACGCAGGCGGTCAAGAATTGCGAACCCATGGGTGTCAATATCGCCCCAATACGCGATGTCGCGGTCACGCAACCAATCGATCTGCGCCAGACGATCAATGCCGTATCCACCACCGAAGATCACCATGCTTGATGCCACCTGCGGAAACGCAAGTGCATTGATTTCGTTCTCGGTGACGAACACCCGCTCGACGCACGTGTGCAGCTGCGCAAACTGCGTTACGGGCACTGTCAGATCCGACAAGCCGCCGATGTAATGCGCCTCGTCGAGCATGCGAAAACGGATCAGGGGTGGTTTGCCCAGCAAACCGTAGCGCCCCTCGAACTGGCGCGGCCCGGTCGCATCGAGAATCACCGCCGGCGGCAAGATTTGATCCAGCAGCTCGGCGAATAGCCCCTTGCGCGCCTCGATGAACTTGGTGTCGACGCCGTGGATATCGAGCTGGCGCAGATAAATCGACGGTCGGGGATGCGCGACGAACCAGTGCAGGACCGCGAGGATGCGCTCCCACCCGCTGGCATGTTCGAGCAGCTTGCGCGGATGACTGCGCACCCACGCGTGCAGCTGAGGAAAGGAGGACAGCGTGGCGGCCGCTAACGTATCAAACTGGCGCGCGTCACGGCCACGGCCAATCATGCGAAGCGCCTCGGCCTCGGTGTCAATCACTGCCGCAAACGGGATGCTGTTGCGCCCAAGCTGGCGATGATTGATGTCGCGCCACGTCAGGTCATAGCCGTGCCCCTGCTCCGCGCGGCTGCCTGCCTTGAGCATGGCGACCCAGCTGCGCACCTGCTCGAACTGCTCGCCCATGACGGCAACACCGGGCTGGCGCAGGCGAAGCTCGTACGGGAACAACGGGGCGTTATCAAGGCGCGCAGCGAGCAAGGCGCCGCTGTCCCATAGCCGCTGCACGCCGGCGACGATATCGGCAGGCGTCGACCAGGCGGTGCGCGGTCCGCTCATCACGCGCGCGTCCCACGTTCGGCGCGGTACTCCTCGATGCTCAGGTACCGCAGCATCGACTGACGCCCTTCTTCGCTATGCACGAACCCCAGCCCGGCGACATAAGGCTCGATGATGTGGATCTTCTGCAGCGGCGTGACGATCAGCAGTTGCAGGTTCATGCGGCGAAACAGTTCCAGTCCATAGCGCGCCGATTCATCCGAGCCACGGCCGAACGCTTCGTCGATGACCACGAAGCGGAACGACCGTGAGCGCACCGCCCCCCACTCCAGGCCGAACTGGTACGCCAGGCTCGCCGCCAGTACGGTATAGGCCAGCTTCTCTTTCTGGCCGCCGGACTTGCCGCCCGCATCCGTGTAGTGCTCGTGCTCGCGATCGTCTTCGCGCCAGCGCTCGGACGCCGAGAACACGAACCAGTTGCGCACATCGGTTACCTTGCGGGTCCAGCGCCGATCCATCTCGGCGCTGCCTTCGCGCCCGCGAAAACGTTCGATGATGCGCCGCACCTGCAAGAACTTCGCCTCGGTATATTCCTCGTCGGCCGACCCGGTGAGCGAGCCCTCGGTGCAACTGCGCAGGTCCTGCTGGAAGTCGCGCAGGTCGGCGTCCAGGCTTGGCGCCGCTTCCAGGGCGATATACCGGTTCGGGTTGTAGTCGATCGCATGCAGGGACGCGTTAATGGTGTCGACCCGCTCGCGGATCGTTTCGCGCTCGCGCTTGAGCTGCGACTGGAAGCCGGCAATCTCGCGGATCGTGTTCTCATTGAGCAGACCCTTGAATTTATCGGCAAAGCGCGGCAGGTCGTCCGCTTCGAGCACGTGCAGCATGCGCTGGAATTCGGCGGCGGCATCGATGCTGACATCGACTTCGCGCGCGTCCAGTGGCCAGGTGCGCACGTAGTCCTGCATGGCCGAGATGATCGTGTCGCGCAGGCGCTCGATCTTCCGGGTCTCGGCATCGAGCCTGGCTTGTATGAAGTCGCGCATGTCACGCTCACGGTTGTCGCACGACTCCACCGTGAGGGTATGTTCGCCCAGCGCCTGCTCACGCAGCGCAGCCAATGCCACGAAGCGTGCGCGGATCGTTTCGTCGGCCGCCGCCGCCAGCACATCGCACTGCGCCAGCTGCTCGCGGGCGGTGCGCAGCTTTTCGACCAGGGTCGCCAGCAGGGCCGCCGCCGCCGCATGGTCCGCGTCGAGCGCAACCTGGGCGTCGCCCAGTGCGCGCAACTGCTCCTGCAAGGTGCGCAGCAGGTCGGACGCCGCGGCCAGTTCTTCCTGCTCGCGTTCCAGCCGGTCGATCGACGCTACCAGCGACTTCCAGTCCAGCTCCGCGAAATGCACGTACACCGCCAGTTGCTGCCACAGGCCATACACCTTGTTGTCGTCTTCCACCTCGCGCTTGAGGGTGACGATCTGCGCGGCGTGTGCCGATATGCGCGTGGCCAGGTCACGCTCCTGCCGGGCCAGGGCGGCGATCTTTGCATCGTTCGACCAGCCCAGCACGTAGCTGGTGCGATCGTCGATCGTGCGCCGGTCATCCTTTTCGTGACGTTCGCCGCCGGCCTTGAGCTGGCCATTGCGGGTGATCGCGCGCTGTTCGCGCCGGAACTGGTCCATGTTCTCGCAGCAGGCGTAGTCGAAGCGGCGCGCCAGTTCATACGCGATCCAGCTGTAGAACGGCGAGGCCGGTTCGATGGCGAGCCTGTGCACGAGCGACTGCGGGTGCAGCGTCGGTGGCTGAATCGCTGCTTGCGGCCGCACCCGGTAATACACGAGCCGCGCGCCAAGATGCGTGCGCTCGGCCCATGCGGCCACCTGGGCGTAGTACGCCTCGGGCACCAGCAGTGACAGGCCGAAAGCGTGCAACAGGCGCTCGGCAGCGCCTTCCCACGCACGCTCGTCGTCACGCACCTGAATCAATTCGCCGATGAACGGCAGCGTATCCGGCGCGATCGACAGTGCTTCGCACAATGCTGCGCGTACGGCCAGCATCTGGCGGGGGATGTTCGAGCGGCGCTGGCGCAGCGACTCGAGCTCCCCCGTCAGTTCGCCGTGCAGCAGCCGCAGCTCGCGCACCGTCACACCCGCCTCGGTCAGCCGGTTGCTGCGCTCGTCGCGCTGCCTGACGCACTCGGACTGGCCCGCGGCGATGGCGCGGCCATTGGCGTCGAAGGTATCCGCATCGACCGCCGCCGGCAGGCCAAGTGCCCCTGCGATCAGGTCATATTTTTGCGCGCGTTCGCTGCGTTCTTTCTTGCTCTCTTCGATGCGCGCGATCTCGGCGCGGATCTGCTCGATGCGGTTGCCACCATTGGCCGAGATGGCGGCCGTGAGTTCGTCGCGCGTGCGAGCCTGCGTGCGCCGGTCGTGCGCAAGCTGCGCGAGCCTGGCGCCCGCGCGCTCTTCGTCGAGGCCCCAGTTGGCAATCCGCTTGTCGAGCAGCTCGCCCTTGAGGTGGGCGAACCAGGGCCGCAGTGCGTCACGGCAGCCACGCAACTCGTCAACCTGCTGCACCAGCGCGGCGTGCCGGTTGCAATCGGCCGTCAGCGGTTGCAGCCGTTCGATCTGGGCGCGGGCCTTCAGCACTGCTTCATGCGCCCGATTGAGGTTATCAAAGTGCGTGATCAGCGCATCGATGCGCGGCTGTACCGGGAACGGTTCGAGCATGTGCTCGCGCACGAATTCAGTCAGGTTGCCCACCGATTTCATCGAGACCGTCTGGTGGAACAGATCCATCGCCTGCTCCGACCCGATACCGAAGCGGCGCCGGAAATCGGCGCCGTACGCGGGGAAGCTGTCGTGCAGCGTCACACCAGCCATGGCGCGCAGGCGCTTGCGCAGCTGCGTGACGTCGCTGCCGAAGCCCGAGAAATGCTCGGCGATGGCCAGCGCGCTTTCAGCCACCACATAGAAACGTTCGGGCTGGCCGCGCGGATCCTTGAACCAGAATACCTGCGCGAGCGTGACCGTCTGCTCATAACCCTCGTTGCAGAATTCGCCGAGCAGTACCGAATAGCTGCGGTGATCGCGCAGCGCGACGGCGCGCGCGCTCATGCCGGTATCGCCGCGCTCGGACTTGAAGTGTCCGAGCACATAGGTACGCAGCGTGCGCTCGCGCGCGTCGGCGCCGGCCGCCTTGTTGTACGAGACCTTGTTGGCCGGGACCAGCAGCGTCGTCAACGCATCGACGATGGTCGACTTGCCGGAGCCGATATCCCCCGTCAGCAGCATATTGTCGCCATCGGGCTGCAATCGCCACACACGGGCATCGAATGTGCCCCAGTTGTAGACCTCGAACCGGCGCAGCCGGAACCCTGCGCGCAGAACGCTCTCCGGTACGTCCGGCTGCACTTCGTGCGCTGCTTCGTGCGGCGCGTTCATTCGCCCTCCCGCGCATCGAGCGACCCGGCGTGCGTCGCATAGCTGTCCAGACGCTGCGCGAAGTCGTCGAGCCACTGCGCATCGACGAACGCCTTGAGCACACGCCGCACTTCGAACTGGCCGTCCTGCGCGCGCAGCCGGCGCAAAAAGCCCAGTTCGACGACCTTGTTCAGGTGCGTGTCCATGCGGTCGAGCAGGCGCGCTTCGTTGGCGGTATCGGGCAGGAACAGGCGCATCTGATCGGCGATGTCGTCACGCCCGATCACGAGCCGTGTGTCGCCACTGGTGGCATCGAATTCGGCCAGCTTCTTGCGCAGCAAAACGAGGATCAGGCTGACCGGGAAACTGAGCGGGCGGCGCTGCACCAGGCGCGGCATGTCCGGCGCGTCCGGCATGGGCGCGCGCTGGCGCAGATAGGCATAGCCCTCGGCTTCGTCGAGGATCAGTTCCAGTCCGATCACGCTGCAATAGTCGCGCACGCGCGCCTGCAGGTCGAGCAGACTTTGCCAAAGGGTCTCGGCGCTCTCGCGATACAGCACGCCCTGGAACAGGCTGACCAGCACAGGGCCGAGTCGGTTGTCGTCGTTCATTGATGCTTTATTCTTCGTGGTTCGTATCGCGCAGCGTGAAGATCACCATCGGCAGTATGGCCTGTCGCTGGCGACCGTCGCTTCCGGTCCAGGTGATGGACTCGGTGCGCTCATCATCGATCATGGCCGCAACATCCTGCGTTGCCAGTTTCAGATACGTGGCCAGTTCGGCCAATCCCTGCTCGATCGGATGCGCGGCGATCACCGCAGCGAGCGATACCTGACTGCGCGTCTGCAACGCGCGCCGCAGATTGCCCGTCAGGCGCGCCTGGTCGACATAGACCTGCTCGAACAAGGCATCGGTGACGATTGTGGCGTCGGCTTGTTCGAGCACTGCTGCGCGCAGATCGGCCTTGAACGGTGGTGTGTAGAGCAGCCGCTCCATTGGCAGGCCGGTGTCCGGGCCGGCCGCATCGACGCTGGCGAAATCCGCATCGGGCACCTGCCCGCGCATCGCCAACGCCTTTTGTTCGACCTGACGAATCAGCTCCATGATACGGCGATTCTCGAGCCAGGCCTGGTCATCGAGGTAGCGGCGTAGTTGTTCGGACAAACGCGCCACGGTGCGCTGTGTGACTTCGCCGGCTTCCAGCCAGTCGTAGTGGATCCGGCGCAGGCGCAGATCCGGTCCAAGTTCGCGGATCGGCGCCAGGGCCATCACCTGCTCGAGCAGTTTGCTCAATTCGTCCTGGCGCGCCGGCGACATCAAGAGATCCCAGAACGCGCGGAAGCTGCGGCCTTCGTCGGAATCGGCGATCTGGTCGCGCCAGGCGAAGATCTGCTGGAGCAGTTCGCCCTTGCCGCCGTCCCAGGTGGCGATCTGTTCGCGCACGCTGCGGTCGAGCGTGCGGAAGTTCTGGTCGAGCGCGCGAAAATCGGCGAGCAGCTCACGCGCGGTCGATGCCATTTGCAGGAAACGCTCGCGCACCTGGGTCGGGTCCATCAGGGGCAAGTGGCCTTCCCTGATCCGGGCGATCTGCGCATCGATGTCGGCCCGCCGTGACTGCAGCTCGGCGATGCGCGCGCGTGGATTGAGTTCGGTGCCATCGGTGATCTGCTTGAGGAGATCAAAGACCGTCATCAGGCGTGATTCGGTGCCGATAAACGCGCGCTGGCCCAGACCCTGCAGCCACTCGAGCGCCTGCTCGCTCGATGACGTCAGGTCGTAGTGGGGGTCGTCTTCGCCGGGCAGGTAGTATTTACGCAGCCAGCCACGCTCGTCGGACGCCCAATCATCAAGATAAGCAGCAGCGCTTTTGGGGAACAGGGTCTCGCCGCTGACCTGGTGCAGCTGATACAGGTGGTCGTCCAGTTGTGACACCAGCTGCTGGCGCGCGATGGTGCGCACGTTCGGCACGACAAACACGTGGTGCAGGAAGCTGGCGATCATGGGCGCATGGTCTGCGGCGAGAAGCCGCCAGGCCGGGTGCGAGCGGCGTTGCGCGTGTAACTGCTGATAGTCCATCGTTGTCTGAGTGGTCACGGATACCGTGACTGTACTGCGGGTTGTGCCGTGAAGCCAGCGGGAAGGATGCTTCGCCTATCCAGGCACGGGCCCCTCGGCCTCGGGCGACATCGACGCGACCAGCTCGTGATACCAGCATGCCTGCCGGGTCTTGTGCAGACGGTACCAGGCGGTTGCCGTCGCCGGCCGCCACACCTTCAGCATCTTCAGCACTTCATACGAGAATTCCAGCGACGCCAGGCCGCTCGCCGTAATCAGGTTGTCGCCGCGAACTGCTGGCTTATGGCGGTAGTGGGACTGCCCGGTGTATGCAGGGCAGGCGGCTTGCAACGATCCGAGATCATTGGAGGTGTGGCGACGCCGGTCTAGGGCGCCGGTGCTGGCTAGACCGACCGTCGCGCCGCAGATGGCGGCAACATTGTGCCCCTGGTCGAGGGCGCCGTGCGCCAATTCCAGCAGTGGCTTTACAAATGGTGTTGTCCAGACATCGCCGCCAGGTAGCAGGAGCAGATCGTCCTCTTGCAGTTGAACGGTATCGACCGTCACGTCAGGCACATACCGGATGCCGCCCATACTGTGCACCGCGTCCAGGGTCACCCCGAGTTTGACGAGACTGCACGCCATCCCGGGATCGCGGAAGAAACGCCGACTGTGCAGCTCGGCCGTGAGGTAGCCAATTTCCCAATCCGCCATCGTGTCGATTACCGCGAGATAGACGTTCATCGTGATGTCCTTGCTGGGTCGGTGTGGTTTGACAATGATATCGGTGTCTCTTGACGTTCGATATGGTATCGATCGCCCAAAGCGAAAAGCCCCACTCAGATCACTGAGTGGGGCTTTTCTATATAACTAGCCTGACGATAACCTACTTTCACACTGGTTGCAGCACTATCATCGGCGCAAAGTCGTTTCAC
>NZ_JCASIK010000016.1:0-6367 GCF_059685835.1 Telluria sp. RB2R28
ATGCCGCCAGCGTTCAATCTGAGCCAGGATCAAACTCTTCAGTTCAATCTCTGTTTGTTGGCATTTCTGCCACCCTACCTTACGGCAGGGGTCGCTCACTCAAAATACTGACCGTTACTCATTGCTGAGCAACGTATTTCTTTTTTGTGAACATTTGATAATTTAAGTAATCAAAGACCGAAGTCTTTGGCACCTTCATCAAACGCCCACACTTATCGACTGTTAATTTTTAAAGAACTTTATTCGGTACTGCTTCTGCCGTTTGCTACGAAGCGTTGTGTTCGTTAGCAGCAGAGAGGCGATATTATGAAGTGCTTCTCATTTTTCGTCAACCCCTTCTTTCCTTCGCTGTCGCTGCTTTTAAGCAGTGTCTGCGTCGGGCAGAACGAGACTATAACAAACTTGTGACATGTTCGGCAAGGGGCTTATAAAATACTGCAGCCTATCGCAATTAGGCCCCCAATAGGAATACGCTATCGCAATGGTAGATATATATGCCTTTGTGTGTCAATCGAGAATGACTATCATTTTCCTCTACCGTATCAACGCGTGCAATCTCAGGAGTCAAGATGGTCGTCGCTGCCAAGAAAACCAGTCAAGTCATTACCCACATGGCCATTGCTTTCGCCATTGCGTACGCGCTGACTGGGTCGGTCATGTTCAGCGGCCTCGCAATCATCATTGAGCCCGTGATCAATGTGCTGCTCCTCCCTTTCCACGAGAAAGCCTGGGAGGCCATCCGTGCCCGGGCACGCTCCGAGCGCGGACGCTATGCCCGACGCGCTGCCGAAAAAGTCAGCCAGACCGCCATGCATATGGTCGTGGGGTTCACCATTATTTACTGCGCGACGGGCTCGCTCGCTTCCGGCGGTATCGCGGCCATCCTTGAACCGGTATGCAATGTACTTCTGCTGCCAATTCACGACCGCTTCTGGGACCGGCTCGAATTGCGCGTCGCGGGCCAGCACGGCGCTGCCTGAGTCACTCGTGGCAAGGCTGCACAGGCTCGGCAATAACAGATGGAGCAGCTTGACCATCCCATGCAGCATGAGGGCCACAGCAACGCTTAACACCATGACCAGTCTGTCCGTGCGCGAGTGCCTGCGTCAGCTCGGTCGGAACAGATCGATCCTCCACAGCAGTGTCTTACCACCCGTCGGTGCGTTAAGTCGTTTGGTCACTTCTTTTCTTCATTTACTCAGAGGCATGCAGCCCGCTGTCGGGAGCAATGTCAGATGAAGGTGGGCTGGAAGTATCTACCTTCATCTGACGGAACAGATGCCAGGCCATAGCGGCAAGTGCCGCAAGGCCGCACACCAACAGGCCCCACAACCAGTACCGGCGGGTTCCAGCGGTCCGGTCAGCCTCCACAATCGTAGCTGGCGATTGCTGTTGTACGAGTGCCCCGGGTGTCGCAGATTCCAGCTCAGCCAGTTCACGCGACGTAAAGCCCGGCGCAACCTGGGAGAGCGGCACGCTGGCAGCCGTAGCACTGGCGCGGCCAAATGCCAGTTGGTATGGCGCCTTGCCGGCAGCCACAAACACGATGGTTGCAGGCGCCCAACGCAAGCGCAAGGCTGGACGCTCCAGGATGGCCGTCAGCGGCCGTGCCACCCAAATGGACGCATTGGTGGGTACGATCTCTACGTCGCCTGAAACACGCTGCTGTCCCTTCTGTGACAATTGATAAAAGGTTGTATTCACGATTGGCTGCAAGCGCGTCACAACCCGGTCACCCGGTTTGCGGTTAGGCGTGGTTTGGTACTGGCCCACAATCACCGGCATGACGACGTTCTGCCCTTCAAACACGAAGCCAACAGCGATCGCGGGAATGGCGACAGGCGCTGCATACATGACATCGCGCCCTTCGGCAGCTGGCAGGCCCGGCAAAACAATGGTCTCCATTTGCATGGCGGCGTACTGCTGCACGACATAGTCGGCGTTGATGTCAGCAAAGGCGAGCGGCTTGCCCTCGAGCCAACGAATACGGGCGTAGCGAAATGGCCGTGGCGAAAATTCGATGCGGTGCTTGCCGACGCTTGCGCCTCGATCGTTGACCAGCCAACTGACCGCCGCCTCTGCCAGCACGTCCCAGTCTTGCAGGTCGTTACTTACATCGACCGCAACGTACGCGTTGTAGTTGTCGATTCCCGGGGGCAGCGATAACGCCAGCGCGCCCACTGGTGCGGCAGCGCTGACCTTCGCAGCCAGTGCTGCCGGCTGAAGGTCGAGGATCAGGCTTTGGAGCTCGTCGCTCGCTGCGCGCGATGGCGTCGTCACCGAGATGACGGCACCGTCACTCCCGGTACGGATCTGCAAGCTTTCAGGCATCGGCCCTGTGTCACGGGCGGTACCATACAGTGGGAAAATAGCGACCGGTGCAGTCGCCTTTTTTTCTACGGCTGGTGGCGCCTGATCGATCAGCGCAAAAGGCATCGACGCACCAACGGCATCGAACACGCGCAGATCGTGCAAGGCGGACGAGCGCGCGTTCAGATAGACCGCACGCGGCAGCGGCAGTCGCACGATGGCTTGGCTGCTCATGGTACGCAAAGGGAGACGATGAGAATAATCGGTCAACCTGTCGGTTGGGGCCGCTGGACTTTCAGTGACGGCGGCGCCCGTCAGCGCGAATGCCATGATGACGCAGCAGTACCTGCAGAGAGAAATCGGCATGGGTCGTTCTCCTGTAGGTCAAGCTGACGCAGCCATTGACGCGCCCTGCGGTGCTTTCGGATTCGGTGCGAGATAGCCCACCAGTAGCAGCAACAGGCCAACACCAACGAACGACACAACGCGCGCGATACTTCCGCCATTGGCCAGGTCAACCAGGAACAGCTTGGCCACCACAATGCCGTACAACAGCGCGCCAATCCACCAGACCCGTCGTCGAGCAGTGCGTGCCGCAATGCGCATGAGCGTGAAAGCACTTGCACCCCAAGCCAGAGAGAGCAATGCCTGCACCGTTTGCGAAGCCATGAGATCGGCAAGCCGGTAATCAATGCCAAGGTAATGCGCTGCACTTCGTAGCAGAATGAAATTGAACCAAAGCCACGCTGCCACCATGGTGCTACGCAGCAGCGTGGATAGAACGGGCTGATCCAGTGCAGCCCTGGCAGCGAGTTGCCGCAACGTGCTTACCCATAGCATCAGCACAAACCCTGTGGTCAGATCGAGCGGGTTGAGCAGTGGAATATAGGGCAACGGGGCCATCGCACCATCGTGCCGCAGGTTCCACAGAGCGGTCGGCAACATCAGCAGAAGGCTACCCACTGGAATGGCAATCGACCGATACCAGTCCGCGATCGGCGCGGTGGGCCAGCGTCCTTTCATGCTTCGAAGCAGTAAGCTGATAAGGAACAGCATCATTATCCATGTCGGCAGGTAATTGCTCCATGCCGCGTCCGTAACCCAGCCGCCTTGCAAGATCAATGCGCTGTCGGTTGGCGTGGCTAACCATCTGTCGATCAGGATCGCGCCGGTTGGCCACAATGCGAGCCACGGCCCACCCATGCGCACGGCGTGCAGCAGCTGCAAAACGGTGCGGTTCAGGAGCAACCCGCTGGTATGCCAGCGTAGCATCGCCTGTTCGCTGCCCAGCCATGCAACTGCCCATGCGATCCAGAGCGCGGCGTCCGGGAGCGCGTGCGCGCCGTACAGCTGCGCAAGCGAACGCAGCGTGATGATGCCAGCGCGGCCCAGCAAGCGGGGGCGAACCAGCGTAACTGCGGCCAGGAAAAGCGCGATGCGCAGTGCACGCACGCGATCGACGTGGTCGCGATGCCAAGCACATACAGTGCGACCCAACGGGAATTTACGCTGCCCAGAGTGGCAGGCAGATAGTCGACGAACCGACCGGCTGCGACATTCAGAGTGCAGACCCACCAGATGCCACTCCACAGCAGCAGTGACGCTGACAGGTAGCTGCCGTTTCGCTTGGAGGCAGCTAGCTTCAGCGAGCGACTGGTGGCAAACGCCGCCACGGCCAGGATCACCAGGCCAAGCAAGGGCATCTCGTCATTCGGCTCGACCATGCTCAGCCATGACAACCCAGGCCTCGCAGCGATGGCCAGGCCGATAGCGCCTGCGATCTGGGTAGCCAGAACCAGCTGGCGCGCGGTTGTCCAGACCATCCGCAGGCTGAGGGCATACAGCAGCAGCGCCGTGAGGACCGACCCGACCACGATCCAGTCTGCCAGAATGGCGCCCGAGAAGCGCAGGGTCGCTTCCGTCAACCATCCGGCCAGCAGCCACAGCGCCGCGAACATCAACGCCGTGTTGGCCAGCGTATTGGTGGCCAGTGAAGACAGATCCTGCTTGTCGCTGTTGTTGTCGCTCTGGCGGAATGCCAGAGCCACCGCAAATGCGCCGGCGGCGAGCAGCAAGAAACTCAGCCACAAGTTCGCCGTCAAGGCTGCAGCCATGTCGATGTGAGACAGCGCGGTCATGAAGCTGATCCAGGCGCCGGCCTGCAGCAACAGTCCACAGACCCAGATGGGACGCCGCTGGTGGCGCAATCCGAACCACACGAAGCCGAATCCTTGCAGCGCCCACGCGGCCGAGGTCCAGCGCGCATCCAGGGCAAACGGGATCGTCAGCGTGCCGAAAATGGTGCCAAGGATGGCAAAGGTCCGGACCAGCGTCCGCCAGCGCTCCTTGCCGACACGCCAGAGAATCGTTCCGGCCACGAGATAAAATCCGCCCAGCCCCAGTGCTGAAAATGCCAGTCCGAACGGCATGTCCCTGACCAGCCCGACCTGAAACCCGAAGGTCAACAGCGGTGTTCCCATGATCAGCGTGACATCGACATAATCCTGCAACCGTGTTCTCGTGCGACCCGCGAATGCGAAAGGGATAGCTGAGTAGCACAGGAAAAAAAGAATCAGAAATGCCTGCGCCGACGTGTAATGGTCCGGGGTGTACTGCAACCCGCCCCATGCCCCAGCGACACCGAACGTGAAGACAAAGCCCAGCAGATTGAGCTGATGCCACGACCGCTTGAACGCCAGCGCAAACACGCCAACGTTGAGCATCGCGTAGTAAGAGAACAAGGCGATGTGATTCCCCTGTCCGGTCGACAACAGCAGCGGGCAGGCGAAGCCGCCGGTAATGCCAAATGCCGCGAGCCACGGTGCCTCCTGCAAAATGGCAAGAAGGCACGTGAATACCGTGAGCGACACCAGCAAGGCAAATGCGAATCCCGCAGGTATCAAGGCGTAGCGCTGGAATGCGCTGAAGATCACCAGCATCAGGATGGCGATGGCGGTTCCCTGCACTGGCAAGCCAATCTCCCTGCGTTTGCTACGCAGGCGCCAGCCCCATCCAAGAAGACCCATGTCGGCCAACACCAGCGAAGCCAGCCGCAGTTCAATCGGGATCGTGATGGTCGCCGCGACATACTTGAGCAGGAATGCAATGCCGATAAACAGGATAACCAGGCCGAGCTTGGCGACCAGATTCCCGGTCATCAACCAGGTTTTGACTGCAACCAGCCAGCGAGGTGGCGGAGATACCGCTTTGGTTGAAGCATCAGGATCCAGCGGTGGCGTGATCGCTTCGTGTTGAATCGGGCTGCCACGGCTTCGGCCACGACGGGGGGTACCTCGTTTTGCTTGGGGCGACCGATGGATTGTCTGGGCGTCATCGACGCTGGCACTGGTACTGGTACCGTCCATCCCCTGGACTTGTGCATGGGCGCTATCTGCCAAAACGGCAGGTGACACCTGTTCAACATCATCCTTTGGTACTGTGGAAACGGCCATGTCAGCCGGTGTTTCCAGAGGTGCCGCAGAGAGCTGTTGGACCTTCTCACGGAGCAAAACCAGCTGCTCTTCCAATTCGTTGATTTGATAGCCGCGTCGCAGCCCCACAAGCCAGGCTGCAATGAAGGGATAAGCCGCTATTATCAACACCCATGTGGTGATCTCACGCATGGCGGCCCTTCATGTGAAGTACTTGGTTCCGCCAGTCCGGACCAACGCATCATGCGACAGTCCCCTTGGCGTCAAAGAAATAGTAAGAGCCAGAAGCATGCGCAGAAATGAACCCGTTTAACCGTTGCGCCTGATCAAATCATGGGGTTGGTAGGTGGGGTTTTGCTGCCACAGTATGGCCAAGGGCGTATTACAGATGCGGCAAATTCTAGCGAGCCTGAGGATGAGCAGTACTCTAAACAGAGAGTGACAGCTTGCGGGATGGGTTGGATGGTCAGTCGACCAATCGCATAAAATCGATCTCCCAAAGCGAAAAACCCCACTCAGATCACTGAGCGGGGCTTTTCTATATAACTAGCCTGACGATAACCTACTTTCACACTGGTTGCAGCACTATCATCGGCGCAAAGTCGTTTCACGGTCCTGTTCGGGAT
>NZ_JCASIK010000017.1:0-5803 GCF_059685835.1 Telluria sp. RB2R28
ACGTATTTCTTTTTTGTGAACATTTGATAATTTAAGTAATCAAAGACCGAAGTCTTTGGCACCTTCATCAAACGCCCACACTTATCGACTGTTAATTTTTAAAGAACTTTATTCGGTGCATCTTGCTGTTGGTAGCGAATCGTTTTGTTCGCTGCAGCAGAGAAGAGAGATTATGCTGTGTTTCAGAAATCTCGTCAACTCTTTCTTTTCGCTTCGTCTCAGATTTCTCTGTAGACCTTGCTCCCGTAACCACTTGATTACGTTAACTTTTTCGGTCAGCGCCGAAGCGGAGGCGAACTATAACAAACCTCGCCAGGGTTCCGCAAGCCCTCCTACAAAAGATTCTTCACACCGTACGTTTTCGTCACGCGGCTACGTCCCCAGCAGAATTCTGGCGCCCAAGGTATATTCCCCGGTTAAATAATATAAGACCAACTTTCACACTCTGCTCGCAATACTTTGGGGAAATAATGAAGCATCCTGTCCTGCGCCGTACCACGATTGCCGCCCTTTGCGCCTGCTGGCCACTTGCCGCCATTGCCGATGACATCCGCAATCCGATGAACGTGGTGGTCATCAGTGGCACCCGCGCTGAACATACCAGTTTCGACCTGCCGGCCGCGATCGATGTCGTCGATGCGGCGCAGATCGGCGCCGCGCAGTTGCGTGTGAATGCCTCCGAAGCGCTGGCCGCGGTGCCTGGCGTCGTCGTGCGCAATCGCGAGAACTACGCACAAGACCTGCAAATCTCGTCACGTGGCTTCGGCACGCGTTCGGCATTCGGTGTGCGCGGCGTGCGTCTCGTTGCCGATGGCATCCCGGCCACCATGCCCGACGGCCAGGGTCAGGCCGCGACCTTCAACCTCGATGTCGCCGAGCGCATCGAAGTGCTGCGCGGCCCCTTCTCTGCGTTGTATGGCAATCACTCGGGCGGCGTGGTCCAGCTGTTCACGCGCGAACCGACCGACAGGCCAACCGTTGAAGCCAGCTTCACCGGCGGCAGCTACGGCCAGCGCAAGCTCGACACGAATGCGTCGGGCCGCAGCGGCGGTATCGGCTACCTGATCGATGCGTCGCGCTTCGAAACCGATGGCTACCGCGATCACAGTGCAGCCACACGCGACCAGGCGTATGCCAAGCTGGTGGTCGAGCCAACGTCGACCAGCCGCCTGGTGATCACGGCCAGCGGGCTGCGCCAGGACGATACGCAGGATCCGCTCGGCGTGACATGGGATACCTTCCGCCGCGATCCACGTGCGGGCGAGATCGACACCACCGATACGCAATCGCCGCAGCGCACGCTGGCCGATCGCTACGACACGCGCAAGAGCATCAACCACAAGCAGTTTGGCGCGACGTTCGAGCAGCGCTTCGGCCAGGACCGCCTGCATGTCACGGCTTACGGCGGCAACCGCCGCGTGATCCAGTACCAGTCGTTCTCGCGCGGCTTTCAGGCACCGGCGACGCACTCGGGCGGCGTCATCGATTTCGACCGCGACTTCTATGGCATCGACGCCAACTGGCGTGCGGTACGCACCGTCGCCGGTGGCACGCTGCGTACTACGGCCGGCCTCGAAATGGCGCAATCCAAGGATGCGCGCCAGGGTTTCGAGAACTTCATCGGCACGACCTTTGGCGTGAAAGGCAATCTGCGGCGCGATGAACAGAACGACGTGACGAGCGTCGACCCGTACGTGCAAGTCGAATGGGAACGCGACCAGTGGGTGCTCACCGGCGGCCTGCGTCACAGCCGCGTGGACTTCGACGTCGATGACCGGTATCTCTCCAATGGCAACGACAGCGGCGGCACCGACTTCCGTCATACGACGCCGCTGGTCGGTGTGCTGTACAAGATTTCGCCAACGCTGAACGTGTATGCCAGCGCCGCGCGCGGCTTCGAGACGCCAACGATGAACGAGTCGTTCTATTCAGGCACGGGCGGCGGCTTCAACTTCGCACTCGAGCCGGCGATCGGCACGCATCTCGAAATCGGCGCCAAGGCGATGGTGGCCCGCGGCGTGCGCGTCAACGCCGCCGTGTTCCAGGTGAAGACCAAGGATGAACTGGTGGTCGATGCGTCGTCGGGCGGCCGCACCAGCTATCGCAACGCGAGCGCCACGCTGCGCCAGGGTGGCGAGCTGTCGGTCGACGCCGAACTGGGCGCCGGCTGGAATGCACGCATCGCCATGAGCATGCTGCATGCGATCTACGACGAAGGCTTCGGCGCCGTACCAAAGGGCAGCCGCCTGCCGGGCGTGCCCAAGTCGAGCTTCTACGGAGAATTGGGTTGGACGGAAGCGGCAGGCCGTTACGGCGTCGCGCTCGAGACGGTCGCCAACAGCCGGGTCTATGCGGAAGACACCAACACCGCGCAGACGGCGCCGGGCTACGCGGTCGTCAATGCCCGCGTGCAGGCGAGCCAGCAGTTTGGCGGCTGGCGCCTGCGCCAGTTCGCGCGCCTGAACAACCTGTTCGACCGCGACTATGTCGGCTCGGTGATCGTGGGCGATGCCAACCGCCGCTATTATGAAGCGGCGCCTGGCAGTAACTGGCTACTGGGCGTCAGCGCGCAGTATCAGTTTTAGACAGGTCCACCGGGGCCGGCGCCGGTGCCGCTGCCGCTGCTGGCGGCTCCTGCCCCGGCAGCGCGACACCCGGATACAGGCGCGCCAGCGTCGCCGTCACCGCCGGCACCAGAACAGCCTGTACCAGTTTGGTGGCGGCGCCCAGGTCCGGCGCGGCGCGCACGGATTGCCACAGGCGCGCGCTATCGACGCCGCGCGCGGCCAATGCGCTTTCAGCTTCTGCCTGCCAGAAGGGCGGCGCTTCGCTTTCGACATAATTGCCGCGTCCACGGCCGAAGTGCGCCACTGCCAGATAGCGCAGAATCGCGCCCACCAGCATCTGCTGCAGGAACGGGTCGGCGAACTTCACGTTTGCCTGGTTGCGATCGGTCCCCTGATTGAAGCCCCATGCGGCGCCGGCAGCCGTGATGCCGCCAGCGATCGCGCCCAATAAAGCGCCGGCGCCCATTGTCAGACCGCCCGCCATCAAATCAGCGGACAGACCGGTGGTTGCACCCGCCACCACCGCACCCAATAATCCAGCCTGCGCCTTGTCCACTGGCGCGTTGACCGCGAAGTTGTCGCGCACGCGCGCATTGACAGCGACAGCCTGCCCCGGATCGATGCGATACAGGGACAGCATGCGCGCCGTCGCGTGATTGATGCCGTCGTTCAGGCGCTGCACGAGCGCTGCCATCGCCAGCTCCTGACGGCGCGCTTCGTCCTTGCCGATGCCGACCGCTTTCAACGCGCTGCGCAGCATGCCCGGTCGTTGGTTCTCCAACGCCTCGGTGTCGCGCGCGGCAGCGGCAATCTGTTCGGCGTTCATCTGCAGGGCACTTGCATAGCGCTCGCGATTGCGCGCCGCCCAGGCAGACAGCAGGCGCGCATAGGCGGGCTGCTTCTCGGCTGCGATCAGGTGCGTGACCGATTCGTAGAACACGTGTTCATGCACCCAGCAGCGCGCGAAGGCGTCAAGCGGCAGCACTTCCTTGACCACCGAGTACTGGGCCAGATGCTGTTTCCAGCGCTGTGGCTCGGCCTGTTCTTCGCTGGCCGGACGCGGTGGCCCGATCTGGTTCAGCAGCACGACGACGGGTTTGCCAAGCCATTCGAGGATATTCATCTCGGACGGCAGGTAGCCCGCATCCTGTGGCGACTCGGACGAGTTGACCAGATACAGCACCACGTCGGCTTCTTCACGCGCGGCGCGCAGTGCCTGCTGGCTCAGGAAGAACGGACGGTCGCGATAGCGGTCGAAGACTTCGCGCAGGAACCAGCCGATTGGATTGCCGGCCATGGCCAGGCGTTTGTGCAGACGCACCGAATCGCCGAAACCGGGCGTGTCCCACAACACGAGCGAGTCGCCAGCGGGTGTGGACAGCAGCGGGTAGCCTTGCGAAATCTGGGTTACGTGTGCAGCATCGCGGATTTCGCCGACATCCATCCCAACGAGCGTACGCGCCAGCGTGGTCTTGCCGTTGTTCGTATGCGAGACGAGGGCGAACTGGATCTTGGCAGGCTGGATCATCGCAGCTCCGGCAGGGTCAGGCCCGCACCCAGTTCAAGCGGATACTTGTCCGGTTCGAGCAAATTGACGACATGGGCCGACGTGCCATGGAAGCTGCAGAACTGCCGCCACAGCGAGTGACGCTCGGCGGCGCGTTCGGCGCCGACCTGGTCGCCGATACGCTCGAGCAGCGCCGATTCATCCAGCAGCACGGCAACACCGCGCGGCACATGCTTGACCAGGTAGTCAAGCAGCGCGCCGTGATTTTCCTTTTCTGGCGTCGCAGCTAAGCTGAACAGGACGGTGGTGACGGTGATGCCGGCTTCGTTCAGCATCGTCTCGCGCAGCGCGTCCTTCGGTTCGATGCCATATGCGACCGCCGGCAGCAGTTGCACCCTCGCCTGCCCGCCCAGCGCCGCAGCAGCGATCGCCCACAGACCCCTGTCACGTGGCTCGTCAAGCGTGTAGGTGTACGGGATCACGCGCAGTACGGCCGGTGCGCTGGTGCCGATGCTGTCGGCCAGTTTGCGGTAGTACGGCTGATCGAGGTCGAGCGGGAAGTGACGCGACAAATGGCGCGCGCGCAGGCCGGCAACAATCGCAAGCAGCACGCGTGGAATGATCACCAGCAGCAGCAACGTCGCGCCATAGAGGTGCACCCAGCGTTCGCCAACCGGCAGGCCGGCGCTGCCGCCGAAGCGCAGTTGCTCGATCTCGGCCAGCGTGAAGCCTTGCAGGAACGGAAACACGGTCAGCGCCGGCGTGAAGAGCCACGACAGCAGCGTGTGGACTTGCTGGGCGTCGAGGAAGGTGCTTTCCCAACCAGTCACGTATTGGGTCAGCAGGCCACGTGCATACAGCGACGCGACGGCGCCGAGCGCGAAGCCGGCGGCCGCGAGATGCACCGTGCGGCTCAGGCGCGCACGGGTGAGCGGCTCACTGAGCACGGCCCAATCGGCCAGAAAGTGGGCAACGCCTTCGGCCAGTGCGGTAGGCAGCTTGCGCGGCGCGACGGCCTTGCCCACGCTCAGCCGGCGCAGCAGCGGCGCACCGCTCTTCTTCCGGCGCGCGGCAGGCACGACCGCCCATACCAGAAGACCCAGGTACACCAGCAGGTTCCAGGCAATGATGATCAGGAGCGGCGCGGACAGCAAGTCGACGCGGTGCGGATCGGCGATGCGATCGAGCGCGGCGCCAAGCACGAAGGCGATGAAAGGAAGCGCGAACCAGATCCCGCGCATGCCGGGGGCACGGCGCTGGAAAGCACCGAAAGCCGGCGTGCGTTCGCCCAGGCGCTTGAGGATTTGCTCGGCGCGCTGCTGCAGGAAATGCTGCTGGTTGACGGCCGTGTGACTATCAGCCGCCTGCCATGCGGCGAGCTCGCGTGCGCTGCGGGTGGCGTACTTGCGATCGTCGTCGCTCAGTACGGTATGGCCAACGTCGGCGTGCTCGATCGCGCGCGCCAGCACGACATTGCGTGCAACCTGTTCATTCATGCTGTTCCCGTGATTGAAATGACAATGCTGATGAATGCATTGTGCACCAGATTCACGGGCGTTGGCGGTGGGGTGGCGCACCGTGCTCGTCACATCGAGGAGTGAGCAAGACAAAGCGATCGCCCAAAGCGAAAAGCCCCACTCAGATCACTGAGTGGGGCTTTTCTATATAACTAGCCTGACGATAACCTACTTTCACACTGGTTGCAGCACTATCATCGGCGCAAAGTCGT
>NZ_JCASIK010000018.1:0-3005 GCF_059685835.1 Telluria sp. RB2R28
GTATTTCTTTTTTGTGAACATTTGATAATTTAAGTAATCAAGAACCGAAGTTCTTGGCACCTTCATCAAACGCCCACACTTATCGACTGTTAATTTTTAAAGAACTTTATTCGGTGCATCTTGCTGTCGTTAGCGAATCGTTTTGTTCGCTGCAGCAGAGAAGAGAGATTATGCTGTGTTTCCGAAATCTCGTCAACTCTTTCTTTTCGCTTCGTCTCAGATTTCTCTGTAGACCTTGCTCTCGTAACCACTTGACTACGTTAACTTTTTCGGTCAGTGCCGAAGCGGAGGCGAACTATAACAAACTGCGGGTGGATTGCACAAGACCCCTTCAAGAATATTCTTTAAAGCGAGTACTGATGAGTCAAAAATAGCAAGACGCGACAGATGACATTGGCTTGCGCCACGAATGGCGAGGGACTGCCACGGCATGGGGGCGCTAACCCTCTTGGGTAGCGTTGCTTGCAATTATCTAGCGTGCGACCTATATTGGATCCATGACGACCCCTTCTCTTCCCTCTGCAACCACGCCTCGCCTCGACGAACAGCTGTGCTTCGCGCTGTATTCGACCTCGTTGGCAATGATGCGGGTTTATCGTGGCGTGCTCCCGCAACTGGGCCTGACCTACCCTCAATATCTCGTCATGATGGTGTTGTGGGAACAGGACCAATTGACGGTGTCAGATATCGGCGTGCATTTGTTCCTGGACTCCGCGACGTTGACCCCATTGCTCAAGCGCATGGAGGCTCAGGGCCTGGTGCAGCGCAACCGTGCGCGTAGTGATGAGCGGCAAGTGATCATCAGCCTGACTGACGATGGCAAGGCACTGAAACAGAAAGCCGCCAATGTAATGGCGGCAGTATTTCGTGCAACGAAGTGTTCGGCCGACGAAGCAGAGACATTACGTGGTCAGCTGGTCGAACTGCGCAATAGCTTGAACGATAACGACGCCTAAGCCGACGCGGTGATTTATCTGACTCAGGCTGCGATTCGCACCGGCTGGGTCTCGACATCGATACGGAACACTCTAACTGTTCGCAACAAACTCCCCGCTTGCTCGTTGAGCGCCGCCGCCGACGCAGCGGACTGCTCGACCAGGACAGCATTTTGCTGGGTTGCTTCATCCATCTGATCAACAGCAAGGTTGACCTCCTGAATACCCGCGTGCTGCGCTTCGCTGGCGGCAGTGATCTCTTCGATGATGCCGCTGACATGTCGCACGCTTGTCACGATGTCGGCCATCGTCGTGCCGGCCTGCTCGACCAGCTTCGAGCCCGCATCCACGTTCGCGACCGATTCGCCAATTAATGCGGAAATTTCCTTTGCAGCGCTGGCTGAACGCTGGGCCAGGCTTCGCACTTCACTGGCGACCACAGCAAAGCCACGGCCCTGTTCGCCTGCGCGCGCTGCCTCTACTGCAGCGTTGAGTGCGAGGATATTGGTTTGAAATGCGATGCCATCAATCACGCTGATGATGTCCGAGATCTTATGCGCAGATGCATTAATTTCCTGCATGGTTCTGACCACCGCATTGACAACACTGCCTCCCTTGCTGGCAACCTGGCTCGCTGACGCCGCAAGCGTATTGGCATGACGGGCATGTGCGGTATTTTGTTCCACCACGGCCGTGAACTTTTTCATCGACGTTGCCGTTCGACCGAGCGAGGTGGCTTGTTGAGCAGTGCGCGTTGAGAGGTCGCTGTTGCCGGCGGTGATTTCGCTGGAAGCATTTGCGATCATGTCGGTTCCACCGCGCACTTGCGATACGATGCGCTGCAGACTGGCTTGCATTTCTCCAATCGCATACATGACGCTTGCCCGATCTTTAAGGCGCACAGTCACCTTGACCGTGAGATCACCTGAAGCGATCGCCGATGCGATGCGATTGACCTCCAATGGTTCGCCGCCCAACTGGCGCAGCAGGTGCGCGGTGATGGCGCCACCAACCAGAATACTGATTATCACTGCGGCGAGCGCGACGGCGATGATTGTCGTTTGCGCGGACGTGATGGATTGTTCGGCGCTCAGCGTGCCGGCTTCAACCTGCTTTTGCACTGCCTTGATCACGCGATCGATGTCGAGCACGTTTTGCCGGCGCAGCGGGCTGCACTCATTGACCAGGAATGCACCATATTCCGTCATCTGCCCGGCATCGCGGTAGCGTCTCGGACGATTGAGCTCCTCTGCCATACGCAGCAGGCCGGCGCGCATCGTCGCAAAGTCAGCATTTCCTTCAAACAGGGGCGCCAGAGCCTGCAGCTCCTTGAGGAAATTTTCCTTTTGTTCGTCCAGCAGGGCCAGCTCACCCTGCGCTTTCGTCGTGTCGGGAATGATGTAGGCATTGCGTGCAGCGAGTCCGGTTTGCGCGAGAGATTCACGCAGCGCATACAAGCGCTCGAGCTTGGTCGTGCGGACGGCGTTCTGAGTCGCCAGTTCCTGACCAACATTTCCTAACTCACGCCAGGCAAAAAACGCGAGCACGATGATGAGGATGCCGACCAGGCCGAATCCGACGCCGAGTTTTGCACGGGTACTAAGTGAAGAAAATATGTTCATATGATAACAACTTCGAGCGGAATATGCGGTTTGCCGGTTGGGGTGCAGCCCATCAACTAGTGGATGTTGCACGAGAAGGAATAATTATAGAGAAGATTTAATAGCGCACGATTGATTCTATTCGGAAAGCAAAGTTTTTTATCCGCTAGGCTATTTACTCTGATGTTTTTTGACACGGAAGCGAGATGCGGCTTGGTAAATCAAGCGAAAGCGCGGGACGTGTGTGAGGTCGATCGTTGTAATGGGCTGTATCAGGCGGCGGATCACCGCGCGGATCAGGATGAGGCACCTTGGGTAAATCGACCGCCCAAAGCAAAAAGCCCCACTCAGGTCACTGAGTGGGGCTTTTCTATATAACTAGCCTGACGATAACCTACTTTCACACTGGTTGCAGCACTATCATCGGCGCAAAGTCGTTTCACGGTCCTGTTCGGGATGGGAAGGGGTG